>JANNAQ010000042.1:0-48106 GCA_031384515.1 Bacteroidia bacterium | reverse complement strand
CGGAGTAGCATTATCAAAAGTATTTAACGGATAAGGAAATGGGCAAAGTCAAAATCACACAGATTCGTAGCACCATCAAGCGTCCGGTGACACAGTTAAGGACCATCGAATCGCTGGGTTTAGGAAAACGTGACCAATCTGTGGAAGTGGAATACACACCGCAGATTCAGGGCATGGTACGAAAAGTAAGTCATCTGGTGAGCGTAAAAGAACTATAAAATGAAGCTGCATACATTAAAACCGGCAGACGGTTCCACCAAAAACAACAAACGCCTCGGAAGGGGTCAGGGTTCAGGCGGTAGCACGGCAGGTCGTGGTCACAAAGGTGCACAATCCCGTTCAGGCTATCATAAGAAGATAGGTTTTGAAGGTGGTCAGATGCCGCTTCAAAGACGTGTTCCAAAGTTCGGCTTCAAGAATAACAACAAGATCTATTTCAAAGGAATAAACTTAGACGCATTGGAGGAACTCGCTCAAAAGACAAAGGCTTCTTCATTGAGCTTCCAGCTAATGGTTGATAATGGTATTGTTGGAAAAAAAGATCAGGTAAAAATTTTAGGAAGAGGAGAGCTGAAAGCTAAAGTAAGTGTAGAGGCTCATGCTTTTTCCGCTACTGCAGCAAAGGCAATTGAAAACGTAGGCGGAACAGCCACAACTATTTAAGATGAAACGATTCTTTACAACCATAAAGAACATTTTTTCGATCGAAGATCTTCGCATTAGGATCCTCAATACGATTGGATTTCTAATCATTTTCAGATTAGGATCTTACATTGTACTTCCAGGTGTTGATGCAAATGCTCTTTCTGGAAATCAAGGTGGCGTTTTTGATCTGTTGAATACTTTCTTAGGAGGTTCTTTTAGCAGAGCTTCCATTTTTGCGTTGGGTATCATGCCCTACATTTCAGCTTCGATCGTTGTTCAATTGTTAACCGTAGCGGTTCCTCATTTCACTAAAATGCAGAAAGAAGGAGATAGCGGACGTAAAAAATTGAATCAATTCACCAGAGTTTTAACAATTGCCATAACAGCAGCTCAATCATATGCTTACCTACGCGCAACAATCAATGCGGAGGCAATGCTTTATCCTGGAACTTTCTTTACGATCTCATCTATCATTATTCTTATTTCAGGTACAGTATTTTGCATGTGGCTTGGCGAGAGAATTACAGACAAAGGAATTGGAAATGGTATCAGCATGTTGATTATGATTGGTATTGTATCCCGCTTTCCTGCGGCTCTTTATCAAGAGATCACGGGAAAGGGAATGGGCGGTGCCATCTTAACGATCATAGAAATATTAGCACTATTCTTTGTGGTGGTGGGTGTGATTGCTTTGACACAGGCTGTCCGTAGAATACCGGTGCAATACGCAAAACAAGTTGTTGGCAATAAGCTTTATGGCGGCAAGCGCGACTTCATTCCATTGAAGTTGAACTCTGCAGGTGTTATGCCAATCATCTTCGCGCAAGCATTGATGTTTATTCCTCCTTTGTTGGCGGGTATTTGGAGAGATAGCGATATCGGAGCTTATGTTGGCTCTACCTTCGCAGATTTCACTTCATGGCAGTATAACTTATTGTTTGCTTCTCTGATTTTGATCTTCACATTCTTCTATACAGCGATAACGGTTCCGTCAAATGATATCGCAGACAATTTGAAAAGAAACGGTGGTTTTGTTCCGGGTATCAAGCCTGGAAAGCAGACAGCCGAGTTTATAGATAGTATTTTATCAAAGATTACTTTACCAGGTGCTATTTTCCTGGCGATTATTGCCATCATGCCTGCATTTGCAGTACTGGCTGGTATAACGCCAAATTTTGCCCAATTCTATGGAGGTACATCTCTTTTGATTTTAGTTGGAGTTGTGTTGGACACACTTCAGCAGATTGAAAGTTATTTACTGATGAGGCATTATGAAGGAATGATGAAGTCTGGAAGAGTAAAAGGACGTTCTCAGTTTGCTGCGGCTTGAGTTGGCATGGTCCACTATAAATCCGCAAATGAAGTTCAACTGATTAAAGAAAGCGCTCAAATTTTAGGAAGAGCGCATGGGGAAGTTGCCAGGCATTTAAAGCCAGGTGTTAAAACCCAAGAGTTGAATCGAATTGCGGAGGAGTTTATTGGAGACCATGGAGGCACGCCTTCGTTCAAGAATTACCACGGCTTTCCGGCTGCGTTGTGTATCTCAGTTAATGAAACTGTAGTACACGGGTTTCCGGGGAACTACGAGTTGAAAGAGACAGATGTAATCTCCGTAGACTGTGGGGTGTTGTTCAAAGGATATCATAGCGACTCGGCTTATACTTATCCTCTGGAGAAGGCAAGCCAAGAAGTTCTTGACTTGTTGAACCGGACCTATGACTCTCTTTTTCTAGGAATAGAGCAGGCAAAGGCGGGTAATCGGATTGGAGACATTGGCTTTGCGATTCAAAGTTTTGTCGAAGGATTTGGATACGGTGTGGTGAGAGAGTTAGTAGGTCATGGAGTTGGCAAAAGCCTTCACGAAGATCCTGAAGTTCCAAATTATGGAAAGCGGGGAAAAGGAGTGAAGATTATGCCAGGAATGGTTTTCGCAATAGAACCAATGATCAATATGGGAACGAAGAACGTGATTCAGGAAAAGGACGGTTGGACGATCCGGACATCAGATCGCAAACCCTCAGCTCACTTTGAGCACATGGTGGCGATTTATGAGGATAGAACAGAAGTATTAACAACACACGAGTATATAGAGGAAAATTATTCTTTTAAGTGGCGAAACAAAAGTCGATAGAGCAGGACGGAACCATCACAGAAGCATTGTCAAATGCGATGTTTCATGTGAGATTAGAGAACGGTCACGAAGTGTTGGCGCATATTTCAGGAAAGATGAGGATGCATTATATCCGAATCCTACCAGGAGATAAAGTAAGGTTGGAAATGTCACCTTACGATTTAAAAAAAGGCAGGATAACATTTAGATACAAGTAAAATGAAAGTAAGAGCATCCATAAAGAAACGCAGCGCTGATTGCAAGATCATCAGGCGCAAGGGCAAGCTGTATGTGATCAACAAAAAGAACCCTAGATATAAACAAAGACAAGGATAATTATGGCACGTATTGCTGGCGTTGATATTCCCGATAACAAGAGAGGCGAAATTAGCCTTACTTACATTTTTGGCATTGGCCGTAGAACGGCTCAGAAGGTTCTGACAAATGCAGGTGTGAGCTTTGACAAAAAAGTGAAGGACTGGAGCGATGACGAATCGAATGCCATCCGTGCTTTTATTTCCGAGCGGTATAAAATTGAAGGTGCACTGAAATCAGAGGTTCAATTGAGCATAAAGCGCTTAATGGACATCGGATGCTACCGTGGCCTTCGTCATCGCAGAGGCCTTCCTGTGCGTGGACAAAAGACTAAGAACAATGCACGTACTCGTAAGGGTAAGCGTAAGACAGTAGCAAACAAGAAGAAAGCAGTTAAAGGTTAATCATTAAATAAAGACTTTTCATATGGCAGCACCAGTAGAAAAGAGAAAGGATAAAGCGAAGAAACGCGTTGTAAACGTGGAGGCTGTAGGACATGCCCACATCCGCGCAACTTTCAACAATATCATTATCTCTATGACCAATACGACAGGCCAGGTTATTTCCTGGGCTTCGGCTGGAAAGATGGGCTTCAAAGGCTCTAAGAAAAATACTCCTTACGCAGCTCAAACGGCAGCTCAGGAGTGTTCCACTAAAGCATTTGAGCAAGGCCTTCGCAAAGTAGAGGTTTTTGTAAAGGGTCCAGGAGCAGGTAGGGAATCAGCTATCCGCACCATCCAAAATTCAGGAATTGAAGTTACTATCATTCGTGATGTGACTCCGCTACCCCACAATGGTTGCCGTCCTCCTAAAAAGAGAAGAGTTTAATTTTATATAAAGAGTTTACCGCTAAGTCATGGCAAGATATACAGGCCCCAAGGCAAGAATTAACAGAAAGTTTAACGAACCTATTCTAGGTGAGACCAAGGCTCTTCTTAAGAAGAACTATCCTCCCGGAATGCATGGTAAAGGAAAGAAGCGCAAGCAATCTGAATATGCTATTCAGTTAGCTGAAAAGCAGAAGGCAAAGTACACGTATGGTGTCCTCGAAAGACAATTTGCGCATACCTTCGACAAAGCCACCCGTAAAAAAGGTGTAACAGGAGAAGTGTTATTGCAAATGCTGGAGGCTCGTTTGGACAATGTGGTTTACAGGCTTGGTATCGCACCAACCCGTAGAGCAGCTCGTCAATTGGTTGTGCATAAGCACATAACCGTAAATGAAGACGTAGTGAATATTCCATCTTTCGCTCTTCGTGCTGGTGACACTATTGAGGTTAGAGAAAAATCTAAGTCTTTGGAGACTATCACAGCTAGCTTATCTATTCAGTCAGCCAAAAAGTATAACTGGCTGGAGTGGGATGGTCGTGAGATGATCGGTAAGTTTATCAACTTGCCTATGCGTCAGGATATCCCTGAAAATATCAATGAGCAATTGATTGTTGAATTGTACTCTAAGTAATCCTACAAACTAAATAAATCGACTATGTCAATATTAGCATTTCAAATGCCGGAGAAGGTTGTAATGGAGAAGTCAGATGATTTTCATGGACTTTTCACTTTTAAGCCTCTGGAAAAAGGATATGGTGTTACGGTTGGAAACGCACTCAGAAGAATCCTTCTTTCATCCTTAGAAGGTTATGCCATTACTGGAATAAAAGTTCCAGGTGTGTTGCACGAATTTTCTTCGATTGAAGGTGTAGTGGAAGATGTTGCTGAAATCATTCTTAACCTGAAACAAGCTCGTTTCAGAAAAATCACAGAAGGATTTGATACTAAGGTAACTGTAAACATTAAGAAGCAGAAGCAATTCAAGGCTGGTGATATTGCAAAATTTACAACTGCGTTTGAAGTCCTGAACCCAGAGCACGTGATCTGTAACCTGGATGAGACTGCTCATTTCGAGATTGAATTGACTATCGAGAAAGGACGTGGTTATTTGCCAGCAGAGGAAAACAAGCCTACTGAACAAGTTTTCGGATTCATTCCTATTGATGCTATCTTCACTCCTGTGAAGAATGTAAAATACAGTGTTGAGAATACACGCGTAGAGCAGAAGACTGACTACGAAAAGCTTTTGATTGATATCGAGACGGATGGTTCCATTCATCCGGAAGAAGCGTTAGAGGGTGCTGCTTACATTTTGATCCAGCATTTCCGCTTGTTCTCTGATAAATCAATTGAACTGGAAACTGGTAAGGACAGTGAAATCGAACAAGTTGATGAGGAGATGCTTCATATGCGTAAGCTTTTGAAGACAGGCCTTCATGACTTGGATCTTTCGGTTCGCGCTTACAACTGCCTAAAAGCAGCTGATGTTAAAACATTGGGCGACTTAGTTAGATTAGACATCTCTGACATGATGAAGTTCAGAAACTTCGGTAAGAAGTCACTCGCAGAATTAGAACAATTGGTAGCTGAGAAGAACCTGACTTTTGGAATGGATCTTGGCAAATATAAACTGGAAGAAGAGTAATGAGACACGGTAAAAAAATTAATCACCTTAGCCGCACAGCTTCACACAGAAGTGCGTTGCTTTCAAATATGGCTTCTTCGTTAATCCTCAACAAAAGGATTACGACAACAGTTGCCAAAGCTAAGGCGTTGAAGAAATACGTTGAGCCTTTGATTACCAAGGCAAAGACAGACAGCACACACTCTCGCAGGACGGTGATGTCATATCTTCAAAACAAGGATTCTGTGCGGACTTTGTTTGGAGAAGTGGCTGGTCGCACCTCTGATAGACCAGGTGGCTACACTCGTATTATTAAAATGGGTGATGTTCGCTTGGGCGATAATGCTGAGATGTGCCTTTTAGAACTGGTAGATTTCAATGACATTTACAAGAAAGACGGAGCTGAGAAAAAAGCAAAAACCCGCAGAAGCCGCAAAGGAAAAAAGGCTGAAGGAGCTGAGGCAGAAGCAGAAACGTCTGTAGCTGAAGTGAAAGAGGAGAAGCCAAAGAAAGTAGCTAAGAAATCTTCAAAGAAAGCGGAGTAAGTGAAGATTTTACGAGATAGAGAAAGGGATTGGACACGTGTTCAATCCCTTTTTTGTTGTCCAGACCTTAAATACGTCTTTAAATGAGGCAGTTAAATCGGTTGTTTAAATTTTAATGAGAACAATACCTTTAAAATCTGTTTGAGAACCTATTTTTGTTAAACCAATAAATAAACCACTTGAGCGAAAAAGCCTACCTCTTACTTGCAGACGGCCTTCTAATCGAGGGCAAAGCCATCGGAAAAAAAGGGACGACCGGTGGGGAGATTTGTTTTAATACCGGAATGACCGGCTATCAGGAAATCTATACCGATCCCTCTTATTATGGACAGATCATTGTTAACACAACTGCTCATATTGGTAATTATGGAACATTAGATGAAGAGCAGGAATCCTCTGCTCCTAAAATAAGTGGTTTAGTGGTAAACGAATTTTCTGAGGAGTTTAGTCGCAAAACGGCCAAAGAAAGTCTTCAGCAGTATTTAGTAAGGCACAACATCGTAGGTATTACTGACATTGATACCCGTAAGTTGGTTCGCCACCTTCGCAGTAAGGGTGCAATGAATGCGATCATATCTTCTACCTTAACACCGGAACAACTTAAATCAGAGCTAAATAAAGTGCCATCTATGGATGGACTCGAACTTGCCTCCTTGGTTAGCACCAAAAAGCCTTATTTTATTGGCGATTCTAACTCACGGTTTAAAATCGCTGCTCTTGATGTTGGTATTAAGAATAGTATTTTAAAGAATCTAGCAAGTCGTGATTGTTATGTTCAAGTGTTTCCTGCAAAAACAACTTTTGCTGAGATGGAGAAGTGGAAACCTAGTGGCTATTTTATTTCGAACGGCCCGGGCGATCCGTCTGTCATGGAATATGCAATAACAACGGTTAAAGAAATTCTAAAGTCGGGTATGCCAGTTTTTGGAATTTGTCTGGGACATCAGTTACTCGCTTTGGCTGCAGGTCTTTCAACTTATAAAATGCACCATGGTCATCGTGGGTTAAACCATCCGGTCAAGAATTTAATTTCCGGATTGGGCGAAATGACTTCGCAAAATCACGGTTTTGCGGTTAGTGAAAAAGACATTGAGAAAAATCCTGATGTGGAGGTGACTCATCTTCACCTGAATGATAACACGATCATGGGAATTCGCCTGAAAAGTAAAAAAGCTTTTTCAGTACAATATCATCCTGAAGCGTCTCCGGGCCCTCATGATTCACGATACTTATTCGATCAGTTTTTGCAAATGATTAAAGAGGATCAAAAAGTGGTTGTCCATTGATAACCTCAAATCAAAATTCTAGAATCTTAATTTTTATATCTTAAATCCCAAATCAAAATGAGTTTAATTGAAAGCATTTACGCACGTCAGATTTTAGATAGTCGCGGCAATCCAACTGTGGAAGTTGATGTATTTACGGAGTCTGGTGCATTTGGTCGCGCTGCCGTTCCATCTGGTGCGTCTACAGGTTCTCATGAAGCAGTTGAATTGCGCGATGGCGACAAGAAAAGATACATGGGCAAAGGTGTGTTGAAAGCTGTTACCAATGTCAACACAAAAATTGCTTCGGAAATTGTTGGTCTTCCGGTAATGGAGCAAAGCTTTATTGACAGGATAATGATTGAGTTGGATGGCACACCTAACAAAGGAAAACTTGGTGCTAATGCAATTCTTGGAGTTTCATTAGCTGTTGCAAAAGCTGCAGCGATGGAATCGGGTCAATCGCTATACAGATACATTGGTGGTGTTAATGCTAACACATTGCCAGTACCCATGATGAATATTTTAAATGGAGGAAGTCATGCAGATAACTCCATCGACTTTCAGGAATTTATGGTAATGCCAGTAGGTGCCGACACGTTTTCAGAAGCATTGCGAATGGGAGCTGAGATTTTTCATACACTTAAAAAAGTTCTTCATGACAAAGGCTTGTCTACCAACGTTGGTGATGAAGGTGGCTTTGCGCCCAACATTAAATCAAATGAAGAGGCAATTGAAATTGTGTTAAAAGCAATTGAGCAAGCAGGCTATAAGCCGGGGTCAGATGTGTTCATTGCATTAGATCCAGCGGCTTCAGAGTTTTTTGACAGCAAGACAAAGACCTATCATTTCAAAAAATCTTCCGGCAAGAAACTGAAGCCTTTGGAGATGGCCGAATATTGGACGAATTGGACAAAGAAATATCCAATTATTTCAATTGAAGATGGTTTAGCTGAAGATGATTGGGCTGGTTGGAAAGCATTGACAAATAATGTCGGTAAGAAAGTACAATTAGTTGGTGATGATCTTTTTGTAACCAACGTAAAACGTCTTCAGGAAGGAATTGATAAAGGTGTTGGTAATGCGATCTTGATTAAAGTAAATCAGATTGGATCATTGACCGAAACTATTGATGCGGTAAATCTTGCGAGAAGAAATTCATATAAGAGTATCATGTCACATCGCTCGGGAGAAACAGAAGATAATACCATTGCCGATTTAGCGGTGGCATTGAACACAGGACAAATCAAAACTGGTTCAGCATCACGTTCGGACAGGATGGCGAAATACAATCAGCTCATTCGTATTGAAGAAGAGCTTGGAGATGTTGCTTACTTCCCTGGAAAGAAGTTTTGAGTTAATCAGACTAAATTCATTAAATAGGCCGGATAAACTCCGGCTTTTTTATTTAGCATAAGAGACATGTAACGGTATTTAATCCGGAATAGTGTTATATTTCTATTGCGCCAAATTCTTCCTTGATGGAAGAAGGCTAAAGTCGGATGATGAAAAAAGCATTAATGCTATTATTTGTTAGTATTTCTTTCTGCGCGCAGGCACAGGTAAGTAGGGTCATCGATAGTCTTACACAAGTGTCATATCGTGAGAAGAACCCGCGTGAACTGTTTACTATTTATGATGAGTTGGTTACGCAATGGGCGGAGTCTAATTTTGATTCTGCCAACTCTTATGCTAACAAATTAATAGCTATTAGCAAACAAATAAAAGAGCCAGCATTAACGTCCAAGGCTTTCCTGCGCAAGGGTACGGCTTATGATTACTTTTCCAAGTTTGATTCTGCCATCTATTATTATCAGCAATCATTGATCAATAGCCAGGCCAACCGAGATTCCCTGGGTATTGCCAATGCAAGTTTTTCACTGGCCATAGTGGCCCAATTGCAGGGCAATAATATTGCAGCCATAGATCAATATTTGAATGTGGAGAAGATGTTTAAATCTAGTGGAGATGAACGAAGACTTTCCCGCCTTTATAATAATCTTGGTTCGATCTATAGAAAGACGGAACAATTTGATGCAGCTATACAGGTATATGAGAATTCACTGGCGATTAAGAAGAAACTAAACGATACCCGCGGAATACTTAACACCTCTATTAATTTGGCCTTATTGTATTCTTTTTCTGGTCGTTACGAAGAAGCCATTTCGCTTTATTTAAAAAACCTTGGTGAAGTTCGTGAATCCGGTGATGAATTGAACGAAATTTCTATTTTAATAAACCTTGGGATGGTGTATACCAAGGAAAACAATCAGGTTACAAAAGACTTGAATAGGGGCTTACGTTATTTGATTGAGGCGGAGCAATTGTTAAAGGATTCTTCACCAATCGGTCTTAAAATTGAATGTTGGGCAAATCTGGCCGGTGCGTATCAGGCTATAGGAAATCACCTTGCCACGTCTGATTACTTAAACAAAATGGAACGGGTTTTTGATAAACTTTCGCCCGAAGCAAAGATTTCATACTATGAGCTTAAGACCAATGAGCAAGTAAGCCGCCAAAACTATAAGGAAGCATTTTTCTTTTTTAAGAAACAGACAGTGCAACAAAATAATCTTACTAGCAGCAAACTTAAAGAAAGAGCACAGGAACTAGAGGTGCGATATGAAACAGAAAAGAAGGAAAGGCAAATCGTTCAACTTGAACTAGCCGAGCAAAAATCAATAGCTGATCAGGAGCAAAGTGCCTGGCAGCGAAATTTTCTCATAGCGGCAGCGGGATCATTACTCTTAGTTTCCTTGCTTATTTTTTATCAATATAAAATGAAGCAAAAATCAAACGCGTTGTTAACTGACAAAAATCAAACAATAGCAAGGTCCTTGCATGAGCGCGAAACTCTTTTAAAAGAAATCCATCATCGGGTAAAAAACAATTTGCAAATCATTTCGAGTTTGCTTAGCCTTCAGTCGAAAACTACCAATGACGCAGCAACGCAGGGCGCTATCAGTGAAAGCCGAAATCGTGTTAAGTCCATGTCACTCATTCATGAACAGCTTTATCAGGAGGATACCATATCGGGTGTAGAGATCAAGGATTATATTACTCGATTGGTTAGCAGTCTTACAAGTTCGTATGGGTTGGATACCGATAGGGTTGAAATACAAATTGAAGCAGAGAATATTTTATTGGATGTGGATTCAGCCATTCCACTTGGGCTTATTATAAACGAACTGGTTAGCAATGCAATGAAGTACGCTTTTCCGGATCAGAGGACAGGCGTCATATTAATTTCACTAAAAGATAATATGAATGAGCTGCTATTAAGGGTGCAAGACGATGGCGTAGGTATGGACACCTCCAAGAAAACCAACCAATCGTTTGGGTTGAGTATGGTCAATTCGTTGATGCGAAAGTTGAAGGCTGAGATGAACATTGTTTCGCAGACTGGCTTGGCTGCCGATAGGCAGGGAACTTCTGTTCAATTGACTATAAAGGATTTTAAAAAGATTACCTTAGCGTAAGCGTGTTGACTAGGCGCTGGCCTTCAAGCTATGAACCCTGAGAAATCCATTTTGATTGTTGAGGATGAACCTCTTATTGCCGATGACATTGCCGGCACCCTAAAAGAAAAGGGATATGGTATTTTGGGCCCAGTTGACAACGCAGATGAAGCCACAAGCTTGTTGTCAAAATCAAAACCCCATTTGGTACTCCTGGATATTCAAATAAAGGGCAAGAAGGATGGTATACAACTGGCTTCGGAAATCCGCTCGAAGTATAAGCTGCCTTTCATCTTCATCACTTCTTTTTACGACCGCGCCACTTTGGATAGGGTAAAGGCAACGGAACCTCAGGCATACATTGTAAAACCATTTGATGAGAATGATTTGGTGATCAATATAGAGATGGCGCTGTATAAGCACCGCAAGCCTTTGTTAACATCCGACAAAATTTTTGTAAAGGAGAAAAATGAAATGATTGCCATAGACGCGAAAGACATTCTCTATGCAGAAGCCTTTGACAACTACGCGCGAATTTTTACAGACAAGCACCAACATATCATCAGCCACACACTTAAACAGGTAGAAGAAAAATTATCTGCCAAATCGTTTGTCCGGGTCCACAGGTCATACTTAGTCAATTTTGAAAAAGTGACTGCCATCAATGAATCCAACATTTGCCTGGGATTAATTAAAATTCCACTTGCCCAATCGTTCCGCCAGGAATTGATGGAAAGGATCACACTGCTTTAGAAGTCTCCACTGCCATTTCAATTTTTCAAATTTTGAACCGTGCAGCCCATTAGTGTCCCGCCCTAAATTTTCTCACCCACTTCTAGGCCACCTTCACTAAAAATCTAACCCCCTTCACTAAATGGTGATTGATTGGGCTCAGTTTGAGGTGGATATTCAGTGCTTGAAGAGTCTGGCTTTTTTCGATATCATCATTCTTGCCTCAGTCTTTTCAATTAATTTACAAACAATGAAAAGTGATCAGAAGGCTTTGAAAATAAATGGAATGGACAAATTGATATCAGTGGCTTTTTGTCTCTTTTTCTTCATTTGTTCGGATGTTAATGCTCAAAACTTATCAGTAAAGCCTGTAATTAATGGAACCGTAGATTTCAATGGTGTACATTCTGTTAGTGACGTAACGGCATATACTGTTGGTACCGGTGGAGCTATCTATATTACTCAGGATGGCGGCCTGTCCTGGACAGCTCAGACCAGCAACACCGCCAATGATCTACAAGCTGTTTTTTTTATTAATAGCGGTACTGGCTATGCAGTTGGTGCTAATGGTACTATTCGTAAAACTATTAATGGCGGTTCCACTTGGACAACCCAAGTCAATCCATCAGGAACAAGTACCACTACTTTTAATGGTGTTCATTTTCCGGATCCCGCTACACCGGGCACAGGCTATATTGTAGGCTCTGGGGGCTCAATAATTAATACTACAAATGGCGGCACTACCTGGACGAATCTAACTAGCGGAACTACTAATGATCTACAAGCCCTTTACTTTACAACAACAAGCATTGGATATGTAGTTGGCCTTAGTGGCACTCTTCGTAAAACAAGCAACGGTGGCACTAGCTGGGCTCCATTAACCATAGGTACCATTCAAAATATTAATGATGTTCAATTTTTAGATCCAAGCACTGGCTATGTTGTCGGTGGTAGTGGGGAGGTTTGGAAAACCACTGATGCAGGGGCCAGTTGGGTATTAAAAAGCAATGGATTTGGATCTCTTGAAAACTTTTCCATGCATTTTTTCAGTGCATCAAGCGGATATGTTTTTACTGGGGGCGGTTACTACTACTTGACTACTGATGGAGCTGCAAATTGGGTAGGATATACATTGGTTGGTGCTAATGGCGCAATTAACGACTTGCATTTTTCCTCAGTTTACACGGGATACTTGGTTGGCAATGATGGCACGTTTTTAAAATATCAGTCTGAGCTGGAGCCAGAATACCAGGCCACTAACTTGAGCCTTACTGAGGTGTACTCCAACTCTATGCGCGTGAACTACACAGGCTCTGTTGATTTGCCAACGGGTTATTTGGTTTTGATGAAAGTTGGCTCATATCCAACCACCGATCCACAAGATGGAACAAGTTATACACTCAATCAAATTTTGGCAGACGGCTCACAGGTTGTCTATGTAAGCTCCTCTACTTCTTTCGGTTTATCGAGTCTTACCGCTAATACAGGATATTACTTTAAAGTGTATGCTTATAATGGAAGTGGGCAAGCTATAAACTATAAAGTCTCATCGCCACTTTCGGGTTATCAATTCACTTATGTTTCGGGAGCCCCATGGAGTTCAATAACTAATGCTACTTATTGGTATCCCAAGGAGGTTTTCTTTTACGATGCCAATATTGGCGGGGTAACTGGAAGTTACAGCATGGAAACAACTACAGATGGCGGACAAAACTTTACGCCTGGTGGCGCTAATGGCGATAGTTATTATGGTATTTTTTATGTTAGCCCAACAACTGCCTATAATGTTGGATTGAACGGTTCTGCTCAAGTAATCAGAAGAACGGTTAATGCCGGGGCAACATGGGTGGATCAAGTTCGAGTTATTGGAAATCCTTTAGTTGATGTGTGGTTCACCAATTCTATCACGGGCATTGCGGTTGGTTCAAACGGAATTATTATGAGGACAACAAATGGAATTTCATGGTCCTCAGTCACCAGCCCAGTAACAAGTAATTTGGAGGGTGTGCACTTTCCAACAAGTACAATCGGTTACGCTGTTGGAGTAGGCGGAACTATTATTAAATCAATAAATGGCGGTGCATCATGGAGTTTGCTCATCAGTCCAACTACTACCCAACTCCATAGTGTTTATTTCACTGACGCCAACACGGGATATATTGCCGGTGATTTGGGAATTATTTACAAGACCTCGAACGGTGGCTCCAGTTGGACAGCTCTTACCAGCGGAACAATTAATGAACTGTATGAAATTCAATTTGTAGATGGAAACACAGGATACTGCGTAGGTAGAAGCGGAACCATCCTTAAAACAATCGATGCTGGTGCCACCTGGTATTCTTTTAATACAGGTGCAAACCTTGTCGCGGACTATTGGGGCGTGCATTTCCCTACTGTGCATACCGGTTATGCGGTTGGAACAGACGGAATCAATACCATCATTTATAAGTTTCAATCGGCACCTGAGCCAACAGCACAACCAGCAGGTATTGCATTCTCTTCCATTCTTGCTCACAGTGCTACGGTGTCATATTCTGCGGCCTCAGGCTCCCCCAGCGGATATATTGTTTTACGAAAGGAATTGGCCGCGCCAAACTCAACACCATTGGATGGCGTTGAATATGCAGATGGCAACACCATTGGCGATGCCACAGTAGTTTATGTCGGCTCCAATCTTACATTTGATGAGGCTGGCCTCAATGCCAGCACAAATTATTATTATACTGTTTATGCATACAACAATAACGGAGGTGAAGCAGGCTCAACCAATTACAGATTATCATCACCTTTAAGTGGTAACTTTTATTCACTAGCCAATAAACCATCCGCTCAGCCTACTGCATTTATCTTTAATAATATTACGCCCTCGTCTTTAACAGCTTCGTATACGGCTGCTGCGGGCCCGCCCACCGGATACTTAGCCGTGCGTAAAACAGGTTCAGCCCCAACAAGTAATCCTGCAGACGGAACCCCTTATACTGTCGGGCAAGCATTGGGTGATGGCACTGTGGCCTATGTTGGAAGCGCACTTAGCTTTAATGATACAGGCTTGAGCGGAGGTAATCATTACTATTATAAAATCTATTCTTATAACGGAACAGGACTATCGACAAATTACGCTACAGGTTCTCCTTTGTCTGACGATATTGATTTCGGGATACCTTCAATCACATCATTTGCTCCGGCTAGTGGTTTAATTGGTGCTTCAATCGTATTAACCGGAACAAATTTTAGCACTATTCCAGCCAACAATATAGTTTACTTCGGAGCTGCCAGAGCGACAGTAACAGCTGCAACAACAACTCAGCTTACCGTTACTGTTCCTGTTGGAGCAACGTATCAGCCTATTTCAGTAACACTGGCTACATCTGGTTTAACAGCTTCATCAAAAAATCCTTTCATCGTCACTTTTCCCAGCAGTGGAGTGGGAGTTGATGCAGGTTCGTTTACTACAGACAACGCTACGTACGCTACAGAAGACACCCCAACTGACGTGACTTTGGCTGATTTAGATGGCGATGGTAAAACCGATATGGTTGCTATTGCATCTGGTTCCAATCCAACGATTTCCATTTTCCGAAGTACAGCGGTTTCGGGTGTTGCTGCCACTTTTGCTGATCCAAGAATAGACTACAATGTTGGTCCTGGCTCACCTAGAGGACTAACTTTAGTTGACGTGGATGGCGATGGGAGAAAAGACATAGCGTTGAGTCTATCAACTAATGTTTTATCTATCCTGAGAAATACAAGCACTGTAGGTTCTATTTCATTTGCACCCAAAGTTGATTTTAGTGCAGGCAGTAATCCATATGGTGTAGAGGCTGGCGACTTTAATTTAGATGGTCGACCGGATATAGCATGCGTTATGTATGGAGACAACCAGTTTTCTGTTTATCAAAATCAAAGTACCATAGGGAATATTTCCTTTGCTAGCCGCATAAATTTTAACACTGGAACCGGACCTTTTTACCTGGCCGTATCTGATATAGATGGAGATGGTAAGTCTGACGTAGCGGTTGCAAACAAGTTTAGCGATGCGCTTTCAGTTTTCCGAAATACAACAACAACATCCATAACCTTTGCTATAAAAGTTGATTTTGCTACCGGCCCTTATCCGTTTCCCATTGCCCTTGCCGATCTAGATGGAAACGGTAAACCTGACATGATCACCATAGATCAAAATTCAAATGTTTCTGTTTTCAGAAATACGGCTACAGCTGGGTCAATCACGGCTGGTTCTTTTGCAGCTAAGATTGATTTTGTTGCAGGCATCAATGCTGAAAAAGTTTCAATTGCTGATTTAGATGGTGACGGTAAGCCCGATGTTACCACCTCCAATAACCAAGTATTGTCTAATTCCATTTCAGTGTTTAGAAATAATAGTTCGATTGGCACTATAGCACTGGCCACAAAAGTGGATATTGAAACGGGAACATCACCACGAACGGTAACGATTGGTGATTTGGATAATGATGGCAGACCAGACATGGTCACTTGTAGTGAAACTAACGATGTTATTACCATCCATCGTAATCTGGTTGCCGGCCCGATTATCTCTTCTTTTATTCCGCAGTCGGGACCAACAGCAACAGAGGTTATCATTACCGGCTCAGGATTCAGTTCAGTGCCTGCAGCTAACATCGTTTACTTTGGAGCAGTAAAAGCCACAGTAACTTCGGCAACCGCAACTTCATTAACGGTGAATGTTCCGGCAGGGGCAACCTATCAACCCATAACCGTTACGCTCAACGGTTTAACCGCATATTCTAAATCGCCCTTTATTGTAACCTTCCCCGGAAGTTTAACAGTCGATGTAAACTCTTTTGCTGCCAAGACAGATTTTACTACTGGCAATAGCCCCTATGCATTGGCTATTGCTGATTTAGATGGCGATGGGAAGACGGATGTGGTGGTCGTAAATTTTGCAGATGCTAATTTGTCGGTTTACAGAAACACGAGCACGTCAGGCACAGTATCTTATGCTGCACGGATAAATCTGACTTCAAATACCTCGCCAGTCGGGGTGTCCATAGCGGACTTAGATGGTGATGGTAAACAGGAGATAATCTCTGCCAGTTCTACGAATGCATTAGTGTCTGTTTTTAAAAACAATTCCACATCAGGAAGTATTTCTTTTTCATCCAAGATTGATTATGCGATATCAGCAACAGGTTATTCGTTAGCTGCGCGTGATATTGATGGTGACGCCAAGCCCGATATCGTGGTCGGGTGCAGTAATAGCAAACTATCAATCCTGCGTAATATTAGTTCGATAGGCGTTATCAATTCCAGCTCGTTCGATGTTAAAGTTGATTTGAACGGAGGCACAACACCAACGGGTATTGCCATTGAAGACTTGAATGAAGATGGCAAACCTGAGTTGGCGGTCAGTAATTATGGAGGCAACAATGTTTCAGTCTTTAAAAATCAAAGCACAAAAGGAAGCATAAGCTTCGCAGCCAAGGTGGACTTCTCGACAGGGGGCACCTCACAGCCAAATCATGTAGCCATTGGTGATTTGAATGGCGATGGAAAACCAGAAATGGTTATTGCCAATAATAACAGCCTTAGTCTTTCCGTGTTTAAAAATATAACTACGGCAAATTCGATTGCCTTCAGCAGTCGGGTAGATCTTACCACGGCCTCCGGCCCATACAGTGTAGCCATTGGCGATATGGATGGAGATGGCAACCCTGATTTGGTAACAGCCAATGTTGGCGCTGCATCAGCATCGGTACTTAGAAATACTACAGTTGCTGGCAGTATTTCCTTTGCACCTAAATATGATGTTTCAGGCATCGGGTTTGGTTTACGAAGTACAGTACTTGGCGATATGGATAACGATGGTAAAGCTGACTTAACTGTTATTCACGGAGCAGATATTAAATTTTCAACGATTAGAAACATCAACTCGCTGCTGGCTCCGGTAGCCGCTGCTGCAAATCCCATCGGCCAAACCACATTCACCGCCAACTGGGCTTCAGTCTCCGCTGCTGCTAACTATAAATTGGATGTATCAGCAGATAATTTTGTTTCAACACTTACCAACTACACCAATCTCACAGTAGCGGGTACTTCCCAATCCGTTACGGGCTTAACTGTAGGAACATCATATAAATATAAGGTGCGCTCTGTCAATAGCACAGGTGCTTCGGCAAACTCAATTGACATTACTGCACTTACTTTGCCCGCCACACCAATTGCCAATTCAGCCACCTCTTTGGCACAAAGCAGTTTTACTGCCAACTGGTCTGCCGCACCGGGAGCAGTGAGTTATAAGCTAGACGTATCGCTAGCAAGTGATTTTAGTTCGAAGATTATTGGTTATGATAATTTGGATGTGCCAACCGGTACTTCGAAGTCAGTAACTGGCCTATTTTCTGGTACAACTTATTATTATCGCGTCCGTGCTGCGAATGCAACAGGATCAACTTCAGATTCGAACAGCATTACAGTATTAACCGTGCCAGCCATCCCAGTTGTTTCTGTGGCATTGGCAATTTCTACTTCTGGCTTCACAGCAAATTGGTCTTTATCGGTTGGAGCATCTAGTTATCAATTGGATGTCTCTACCTCTAATACATTTTCAAGTTTTGTTTCGGGATATAATAGCGCTGTCGTTACCGGAACTTCAGCTTTGGTAACAGGATTGACTGCTGGTACTACCTATTACTATCAATTAAGAGCAGTCAATACTTCAGGGGTATCTGCTAATTCAAGTTTGATTACAACGATCACCGTTCCAGCAGTACCAACCATCAATGCCACCACCCTTATTTCTGCTTCCGGATTTACTATTAACTGGGCTGCCACTACCGGGGCGGCCAATTATAGAATTGACGTTACCATCGCATCCAATAATTTTACACCAAACGTTGTGGGATACGATAACCTCAGCGTGACCGGTACATCGCTTGCCATCACAGGCTTGTCTGCCGGTATTAGTTATAAATTCAGAATCAGGGCAGAGAATGCTTCTGGAACTTCCGTGAATGCGATATCGGGATCAATTACGACTACACCTCCAGCCCCAGTCGCCACGAATGCAACATCGGTCTCGACTACTGGATTTACGGCTACCTGGTCCGCTACCCCCGGGGCTGATAGTTATAGGCTAGATGTAACTTCCGGTGACTTCACGATTAATC
Organism: Bacteroidia bacterium; assembly: GCA_031384515.1. Classification (GTDB taxonomy): domain Bacteria; phylum Bacteroidota; class Bacteroidia; order Cytophagales; family Cyclobacteriaceae; genus ELB16-189. Next base: position 29,433 of record JANNAQ010000042.1, on the reverse strand, counting down.
TTGCTGGATATGATAATCTTACTGTTGCTGGTACTTCGCAAGCCGTGACGGGCCTGACTCCCGGTACGATCTATCAGTTCAGAGTTCGTGCTGTAAATACAATATCCGGAACATCGGGCAACTCAAATTATATTTTACTAAGCTCTCTGAGTGTCGCGCCTACTGCGGCAAATGCTACTTCGATCACTTCTTCTGGCTTCACCGCCAGTTGGAATGCGGTAACAGGAGCTAGTGATTACCGGATTGATGTTTCTACCAGCAATGCATTTTCTTCTTTTGTTGGCACCTATAATAATCAAACAGTAGGAGGTACTTCGATAGCAATTACAGGACTTGTTGCTGGCACAACTTATTATTACAGAGTAAGGGCTAGTAATGGATCTGGTGCTTCAATCAATTCGCTTGTTATCACAACATTGATCAATCCAGCAGCACCTGTTGCTACTGCAGCAACTGCAATATCCACCGCAGGATTCACGGCTAATTGGGGTGCCGTAGTCGGTTCAACCGGATATAGGCTCGATGTTTCTTCAAGTGAATTTGCTCCATCGGAAGTGACAAATTTAATTGTAGCAGGAACATCAAGTGCCGTTACGGGATTGACACCTGGAGTTACATATAAATACCGTGTACGGTCGGTGAACGCCACTGGCGCGTCAGACAACTCGAATGTAATTACCACATTCACCATTCCCGATATACCATCTGCCAATGCCGCTACTTCCGTCTCCACAACTGGCTTCACTGCCAACTGGAATTTAGTGAGTGGTGCATCCACCTATTTCCTTGATGTTTCTACAAGCAATACTTTTGGCTCATTTCTACCCACTTATAATAATCGATCGGTAACCGGAAACTTTCAAATTGTGACCGGTTTAACAGAAGGGACTACGTATTACTATCGCTTAAGAGCGGGCAATGCATCTGGTGCGACAGGAAATTCAAATACCATTTCAACTATTACCATTCCGGTAGCAACAACAGCCAATGCAGCTACCGCCATTACTGTATCAGGGTTCACTGCCAACTGGACTTCAACAACGGGAGCAACTCAATACAACCTTGATATTTCTACGGATATTTCATTCTCAAGTATTTTGAGTCAACCAACATCAACCGGAACTTCTGTTGTTGTGAGTGGTTTGAGTTCAGGCACTAATTATTACTACCGTGTTCGTGCCAGCAATGGCTCGGGCAGCTCGGCCAATTCAGGAACTATTAATGTGCTGACGTTACCGGGCGCACCCACAGCTAATGATGCCGCAACAATTACGAGTACCTCTTTTGTGGCTAGCTGGAATTCAGTTTCAAGTGCCACCGGTTATTTATTAGATGTTGCCACTACTAACGTGTTTACTGCAGGTACATTTGCCGTTGGCTATATTGGATTGAGCGTAACATCAACATCAAGCGCGGTGTCCTCCCTCACGGCAGGCACTACTTATTATTATCGGGTGAGGGCAATCAGTGCTTCAGGCACCTCGTCAAATTCAAATGTGGTTACCACGCTGCTCAAGCCAGCGGCTCCGGTTGCAAGCACAGCTACCATTATTACGGCAGATGGGTTCACAGCAAACTGGTCGACAGTACCAGGTGTGTTGGGTTATTATCTGGATGTATCTTCTAACAATTTTTCAAGCTTCCTTCCTGGCTTTGACAATTTTCCTTTGTCTGGAATTTCACAAGTAATTACTGGCTTGAACGCAGGAATCAATTATCAATACAGAGTGCGTTCTTACAATGCAACTGGTTCTTCTGCAAGCTCATCCATTATTACAACCATAACTACACCACCTGCACCAGTTGCTACAAGCGCCTCCGTTTTCACAGCAACCAGTTTCACCGCCAACTGGCAGGCCACTATTGGTGCGAGCAGTTATAAGCTTGATGTTTCCTCAGACCCAGCGTTTGGGACTTTCTTTTCAACGTTTAACAATCTTACTGTTTCAGGAACTTCCTCAAGCGTGAGTGGCTTAACTCCGGGAACAGTTTATTATTATCAGGTACGTGCAGTGAATGCTTCAGGAATTTCACCAAACTCAAATGCAATCAGTTCAACAAATATTCCTCCGCCTCCATCAGTAGCTAGTGCAACATCGATTTCCACCACAAGCTTCAACGCAAATTGGTCAATCGCATCTGGAGCCCTTGGTTACTTGCTTGATGTATCAGACAACAATTTCTCATCTTTCGTGAGTGGTTATAATGACTTGAGTGTTACAGGCAATTCGCAAAGTATTACCGGTCTTACAGCAGGTACAGCCTATCAATACAGAGTTAGAGCCACAAACGCATCTGGCACATCATCAAACTCATCAACCATTTCTGTTCAAACATTACCAGCGGAACCAATCACTCAAGCAACAGCAATGAACTTTAGTGCCATTACGATTTCATCCATGAACGTTTCTTTCGTAGCAGCCTCAGGTGGGCCTGCCGGGTATTTGATAATTCGCAAGACAGCCTCGTCACCTACCGGATTGCCAATTGATGGAGTAACCTACTCGTCTGGTTCTTCGATAGGCGATGGAACTGTGGCTTATGTAGGAAGTGCAACTAATTTTAGTGAAAGTAGCCTCTCTCCAGGCACCGGGTATTTCTATGATGTGTATGCTTACAACGGTAGTAGTATATCAACAAATTATAATACAAACTCTCCTCTGGAAGGAAGTACAGTAACCATACCGGATGCGCCAGTGGCGTTAGCAGCTACATTGATAGGTCAAACTCTGTTTAACGCAAATTGGATTTTAGCAAGCGGGGCTACCGGGTATTTTATAGATGTCTCTACAGATGATTTTTCAACTTTTGTAACAGGGTACAATAATCAACCGATAGGAAATTCTACTTCTTTTGGAGTGAGTAGCCTTGCGGCTGCCACAACCTATCAATACCGAGTAAGAAGCGTTAATGCTTCAGGCAGCTCAATTAACTCAAGCACTATTTCGGTATTGACAAAGCCTCCAACGCCAATAGCGTTATCCGCAACAGGTGCCAGCACAACTGGATTCACAGCCAACTGGAGTGGTACAGGAACTACCAATTTTTTTATCGATGTTTCCGCTGACAATTTCTCAACATTTGTTACGGGGTATAACAATCTAGCAGTTAATGGAGCTTCTTCCCAAAATATTACTGGCCTAAACATAGGCACCATTTATAAATACAGAATACGTTCCTCTAATGCTTCTGGAGATTCGCCAAATTCAAGTCCCATATCAGCAACCACACTTGTATCAGAACCCACCGCACAACCAACGGCTCTAACTTTTTCAAATGTCACCATCAACACGCTTGATCTGTCTTTTACAGCCGCATTAGGTTCGTCTACTGGCTATTTAGTTCTACGAAAAGCAGGCTCAGCACCACTTGACGTTCCTGTTGACGGTAGCGTATATTCGGTCGGAGAGAGTATTGGGTCTAGTACAGTGGTGAATATTGGTAGTACTTCCTTTTCTGAGGTCAGCTTAAATAATGAGACCAATTATTTTTATAGCGTTTATTCTTATAACGGTGCTGGCGCATCTATTAATTATCTTGTCACAGCCCCTCTGCAGGGGAGTAAAAGTACCTTGGCAGTTGAGCCAATATCGCAACCGACTTTGTTCAGTTTCGCGCCAGGTATAGCTGGTTTATATTCCGTCTCCTTTACGCCTGCGGCAGCATCGGGATATCTTATTCTAAGAAAACAAGGATCAGCTTCAACAGAAATTCCTAGTGACGGTGTTCCTTACCTAGTAGGAGGTACTCTTGGATCAAGTACGGTGGCAAACTATACAAGCGCATCACTTTTTGATGAATCCTTGCTTTCAAACTCCACTTACTTTTACACAGTTTTTTCATTTAATGGTTCAGGTGCTAGTGTCAATTATCGTACGGCATCTCCTTTTGTAAGTTCTTTACTTACGTTGCCAGATGCTCCAATTGCCAAACCATCTTCCAATAACACAACCACTTCCTTTGATGCCAACTGGGACGCGGTGAGTGGTACCGGAGTGGTTACCTACCAAGTAGAAATATCAAAAGATGATTTTTCTACTATTCTTCAAAGCCTTCCATTACTAAGCGCAACAACGGTTCGTATAAATAACTTATCGCCAAGTACTGATTATCAATATCGAGTACGAGCCAAAAATGCCAGCGGCCTTTCAACTAATTCCGTTGCCATTGCCGCAAGGACTTCTGATGTTTCACTTGCTAACGTATTAAAAATAAATACGAATGCAACTTCCACTACACTTTCTGTTGGGTTTAATCAAGCTACTCTTGCAGTTAATGTTTCTGGAGGTACAGGAACCAGGTCAGTAGTTGTGAAGTATCGAGCCATACTTGGCGGGGTTTATTCGAGCGTGCCAGCAGTGGATAAAGGGTCTGATAATTTTGAAGCCATAATATCGGAATCCAAAGTGGATGAGCTTGGCCTTGAATATTACTTTGAGGCGAAAGATGAGCTGGGCACATTGGTGAAGAGTAATGGCAATTCATTTATTTATTTATCGAAGAGTTCAGCAGTTGTCGAAGCGATTCCCTTCACTTCCAACTTTGATGGTACTAGTGGCACCTTTGAAATGTTTTCTGTGCCTTACGTACTAACGGATAAGAACATCTCAGGCATTTTTGACGAGCTTGGTGCTCCAGACAAAACGCAGTGGAGGTTATTTCATTTCAAGGGAAATAAATACATTGAGTATCCCGATAACATCACCACCCTTGAATTAGGTAAAGGATATTGGTTTAATGCCAAAGAGAAAATTGATATTAAACCGGGTGCGGGAGAACTTTCAAAGGCCAATCAAAGTACTCCATTTCAAATTACATTTGAAAAAGGGTGGAACCAGATTGGTAATCCATATCCGTTCAACATTGATTGGAACGTTATTAAGAATGCAAATCAAGTAGCTGGATTAAATGGTCTATGGTTGTTTGAAAAAGGTGCTTATGCCAAGAAGGATGTTTTGGCAACATGGAAAGGAGCCTTTGTGTTTAGCGACAATGGCGGTACCGTTAACTTTCCTGTTTCGTCTAAGACTTCTGCGGCTGGTAGAGTAACGGCAAATGAGCTGTTACCTAAAATAGATGAAGATGCTTGGCAACTTCCACTAACATTAAGCTTAAACGGAATGGATCAAATTAGTTCGATAGGTATGCACCCTGATGCAAATGCTTCTAAAGATAGATTTGATGAGATCACTATGCCTCGGTTCATTGATTATCTCGAGATGGATACCTATCATGCGGAATTCTTTGCTCATAATTTTTCTTCTGATATTGTGCCGACCACCTCTACTGCCAATTGGGTCTTTACTGTTTCCTCAAGTCAAAAAGGAAATGAAGCAACTATTGCTTGGGATCAGCAAGCATTATTTAACAGTCACGCCAAAATAGCCTTGCTTGATTTGCAAACTCAGGAATTGGTAGATGTGAAGACCACAAGTAGTTACCGTTTCTCATGGACGGAGGGAAGACAGTTCAAGATATTATACACCAAGGAAGGTGAATTACTTCCGGGAATTACACTTTTGGGAAATGCATACCCCAATCCATTTAATGCGGCCGTTACAATTCCATTTATGTTAGAGCAGGATCAGTCAAACGTTGAAGTTGTTGTTTATGACATGCTGGGAAGAAAAATAAAATCAATAGGCAAAGCTGATGTTAAAGCCGGCATCCATAACCTTGAGTGGAACGGAGGCAATGAACAAGGTGATGCAGTTGAAAGTGGCATGTACTTCTATCAACTACGGGGTGATAAAGGAATATTGTCATCAATAAAACGATTGTTAAAGCAATAGGCATATGAGAAAAGACTTTTATTGGGTAAAGGCTGCTGGCAGCAAGCTACTAGCTACTAGCTCTGAACGGCTCAGACCTAGCTTGCGGCTTGCAGCTAGAAGCTTGAAGCCTATCGTACTATTCATCCTTTGGACAATCACCCTCACCGCTACTGCTCAAGAATTTTCAATCAAGAAGATTGAACTTACTAGCGAAAGTGTTATCCTATACTATGATTTGATAGACACAGTTAAAAACAGGACCTATACCATAAATGTGTTTACCTCTCGTGATAGTTATCTGACACCGATTCAGAAAGTAAAAGGTGATGCAGGACTTGAGGTAAGACCTGGTGCCAATAAGAAAATCGTATGGAATTCTAAGGAGGAGCTTGGTCCAACTTTTCACGGTGACATTGAACTGGAAGTGCGTGGGCGTGTGTATATTCCTTTCGTAAAATTTGAAGGCTTTCAAGATGGCCAAGTGTTTAAAAGAGGAAAGGCAAAGACATTAACATGGGCAGGTGGTACCCGCCAAAACATTTTGAACTTTACTTTGTACAAGGGGGAGGAGTATATTGATGTTATTCCTAATGTTGCCAACTCGGGTAGTTATGATATGGTTCTTCCAACATCGGTAAAACCAGGAAGCGGATATTATTTTTTAGTATCAGATTCAAAAAACAAAGACCAGGTGATGAAGACAAATTCGTTTGGAGTGAAACGCAAAATATCACTAGGTGCGAAGATTGTTGTGTTCGCATTAATTGGCGCTTCTATCCCATTAATAATTGGCCCGCCCGCTCCAGAGAACATTGATGAGCCGCCAGGATTCCCAGAATCGAAAAATTGAAGAAAAAAATACTTCCAACATGAAACTATTCACCACCATCCTTCTTTTGTTTGGTAGTTATTTTCTGCAAGCGCAGAGTTTTACTAATAAGACCAACGCAATAAGTCTGGATTATACACTGCCAGTCCCTGCAACCACCTTACCTGAGATTGTTTGGACTTCACCAAGGGAAGAATCTTCAGTAAGCGGTGAAGAATCGATTACACTAGAAGCAACTATAAAGTCGGATGTATCCTTGAGAGATGTACGGCTAATTATTTCGCATGGAGGTGAGAGCCGTGAAAAGAAAATCCCATTTAAGATTGATGCTTTACTTATTACCATCAAGCAGCCTTTTAAACTTCTTGATGGAGACAATAGTATAAAGTTGGTGGTTGAAAACACAAGTGGAGGCAAAGTGAGTAGCACCCGCAATGTTCTTGTTGGTAAAGACCAACTTGCAGATGCTGTTGATGTTAACCGAAAAGATTATGCGTTAATCTTCGCGACAAACAACTATGAAAATTGGGATGACCTTGTAAACCCGGTAAATGACGGACAGACCATTGAAGGCATTTTGAAAAATAAGTATGGTTTTCAGACCGAAGTTGTATTAAACGCAAGCCTTGAAGAAGTTACGGCAAAATTATACGATTACAATACAAAGAAGTTCAATCCGCAAGATCAGCTTTTTGTATTCTTTGCAGGTCATGGTTATTATGATGACGTTCTTGGAGAAGGTTATGTAGTAGCCAGCAATTCCTTAATGAACGACAAAGGAAAGAATAGTTATCTCGCGCACAGTACTTTGCGACAGCGGTTGGAAAATATTAAGTGCGAGCATGTTTTCTTAACTATGGACGTTTGTTTCGGTGGCACTTTTGATCCTGTGTTGGCAAAAGCCCGAGCGGGTGAGGCTATGGATGAAGCAACGGACACGCAATATTTAGTACGCAAACTAACTAAGCGCACTCGCAAGTATTTAACAAGCGGGAGTAAGCAATATGTACCGGATGGGGCACCGGGGAGGCACTCGCCTTTTGCCGCCAAATTCATACAGGCCTTACGGGAAGTGGGGGGTGGGAGTGGCCGAATCCTTACTTTGTTTGAATTGAATACATACTTTCAGAAGCTTCCAACTGAGCCACGTTCTGGCAGTTTTGGTTCTGATGATAGTGCCAGTGATTTTGTTTTTGTATCCAAAAACTAAAAACCCAGCGATACAAACAATTTCCAACAAATAGCACATAAGTAAGATTTGCTCTGTTTTTGGAAGTTCTTATTTATTTGATTTGAAGTAGATTAGTTGATAATGAGAACCAATAAAGACTTTCAGTTAGGATTACTTCATTTTGTTCATTTGCTTGTTAATGTTGATGGTCGCATTGATGAGCGTGAAAGGACCGCGATATTAGCTATCAGGGAAGAAGAGAACATACCAGATTCAGTATTTCTTGACTTCGAAAACTACGTGTTAACACGTTCTGAGCAGGAGATTTATAGGAGAGGAGCCGAATTACTAAACTCCTGTACGGAACAAGAAAAGGTAGACGCTTTTGTTCATCTTCATGGTCTTGCTGAAGTTGACTCCACAATTAGCGGCAAAGAGGCTCGGTTTCTTATTTACAGTCTAAAACTTACCAATATCGATTTGGAAGAGGTAATTGTAAAGTCAGCCCTTGTGAAGTCCAGCAGAAAAATTGATACTAGGCTTACCCAATAAGGATTAGCTGAAGGGGATCCAATCATGATATGTAAAATTTATTTATCTTTACATCATCATTTTTTAAGCTATGTTCAAGAGACTACCTCCACTATTTAGAAACTTTTATGTAGTTGCAAGTATAAGTTTCCTTGTTTGGCTCACCTTTCTGGATTCAAATGATTTGATCTCCCGCTTTAAACTTAGGGCTAAGATGCGGTCACTTCAGAACGAGAAGGAATACTATCAGGAAAAAATTACGGAAGTTGAAAAAGATCGTAAAGAGCTTTTGACCAACAAAGAACTTTTGGAAAAATTCGCCCGCGAAAAGTATCTCATGAAGAAAGAAACGGAAGATGTTTTTATTATTCAGGAAGAAGACTGATGAAAGTAGAAAGGGTACTTGGTGTAGTTTTCTTTATTTTTCTTGGCCTATTACATTCTCAGGCTCAAAAGGATAATTCATTTGATAAGGTGCCTTTAAGTGAAAGAATTTATTTTGGTGGTGGCGGAAGTTTCAGTACGGGAGTTCATCCTTTTTATAATTACCGCTATACCTACATTGCTGTTAGTCCCTTGATGGGATATATGGTTACTCCTAAATTTTCTGTTGGCAGTTTTGTCACCTATCAGCTTTACAGGTATCCCGATCAAGGTGTATCTAATAGCCAATACGGCATTAGCCCATTTTTACAATATCGGTTCAGTAAATTGTTTGCCTATGCGGAGTATTCGATTCTTAGTGTGCCAACGTTTGACAATTCATCTCGGACGATTTTTACACGATTTCCTGTTGGATTAGGATATAGCTTACCGTTAGGTAGTAATGCTTCAGTGAACGCGATGGCACTATATGATCTAAAATATAGATCTCAGTCCAGTGCATTTGCGTCACCCTGGATCGTTCGTGTTTTCTTTTCAGTGGGAAGGCTTTCCTTCTAGGGCCACTGTACACCCAATTTTATTCCTAATTCTTTCAAATCCTCTACCACTTTTGGATTCAATGGAATACCCTCTATTCTTCTAATTATTTCGCTTTCTCGTTCTGGGTCACCAGGAATTACTAATTTTTTCTGACCCTCAATTGTTTTTGCATTTCTGAACCGGGTAATCCAATTGTCCATATGAAATTTAAATTCAGCTGCAGGTCTAAATGCATCTACCCGCATCGCGCCAAAAAAATGACCAATACCTTCTCCAACTGGATCGGAAGGTGGAGCTAAAAAGCTGACAAAAGGAGGAACCCACGGCCCATAATTTGCCCCGCTTAATACCGCAGAAAAAATATCAACCCATGCCCCGAGGCAAAAACCTTTATGGCTGCCATGTTCGCGGTCACTACCAAGAGGAACAAGCGCCCCTCCGTCTTTCAGTTCATTAGGATTGGTAGAAGTTGATCCATCTTTCTTTTGAATCCAACCTTCCGGTGCATCTTTATTTTTTCGTTGTAATATTTCAAGCTTGCCATTTGCTGCAGTTGTGGTGGCGAAGTCAGCCACAAACGGTGGTTGTTCATTTGCTGGGATAGCTACACAAATTGGGTTAGTTCCAAGTAGACGTTCAACGGAAAAAGTCGGAGCAACTAGTGGACTGGCATTGGTCATAGAAATACCAATCATGTCATGTTGTAAGGCCATCATGGAATGATAACCAGCAATTCCAAAGTGATTGGAGTTTTTTACAGCAACCCAGCCGGTACCACACGTCTTGGCCTTTTCAATCGCTATTTCCATTGCTCGTGGCGCAACAACAAGGCCAAGCCCCGCATCGCCATCAACTACTGCCGTGCTAGGTGATTCATGGACGATCTTTATGTTCGGCTTGCTGTTTATGCGTTTTGCTTCCCAGAGCCTTACATAACCAGATAGTCGGGCAAGGCCATGGGAATCAATGCCTCGAAGGTCTGCACTTAGCAATACATCCACGGCTTTATCCGCTTGTTCAATTGGGCATCCTATTCTAAGGAAGATTTCAGTGGAGAATTTTTTTAGTTGTGTGTAGGGAAGTACAATGTCATTCATACTTACAAAAATCCTTTATTCGAGGCATTTTCCAATGATTTTGGAAAAGTATCATTCAGAATATGGAAATTTAAGAATTCGAGCATCTTACTGCCGAATCAACTAAATCAGCTATGAAAAATCAATTTCTCTCTTTGGCACTTTGTCTTTTAACAATTGCCGCAAATGCACAGTCCGACAAAACGGTAGACTCTAAAATCAAAAATGTAACTGTCTTTTTGAGCAATGCTCAGGTAACACGCGAAGTGAAGACGCGTATCGATGCGGGTAACACAAATCTGATTGTGTCAGGGCTAACTGCTCAGCTTGATCCTCAAAGTATTCAGGTTGCGGGAAAAGGAACATTTGTTATTCTTAGTATTAGCCATCAGCAAAACTATTTGAGTGAGTTTAATATCCCTAAGGCATTAAAATCCTTAAAAGATTCGGTTGACTATTTCCAAAAACAACTTAGTCTGGGGCAAAGTCAAAAGGAAATTCTAAATAAGGAAGAGCAGATGCTGATGAACAATCAAAAAATTGGTGGCACCGCTCAGAACCTTACTGTAACTGAATTGAAAGCAATGGCTGACTTTTACAGAAGCAGGTTAAGCGAGATAGTAAACTCACGTATGAAGGAAGATGAAAAGATAAAAAAGATTAACGATCGGGTTGCTAAGATTCAACTTCAGATTAATACTCAAAATGAATTATACGCAAGAAACACCAGTGAGATTGTTGTACGTGTTTCAGCGGAAACTCCAACTTCTGTTGATCTTGAGGTGAATTATATTGTTGCCAATGCCGGATGGCAACCGGTTTATGATGTTCGGGCCATCTCTACTAAGAGTCCACTTCAACTAAACTACAAGGCAAATGTTTTTCAAAGTACAGGAGAGGATTGGAAAAATGTTAAATTGAAATTATCAACTGCCAATCCAAACCTGGGAGGATTAAAGCCAGAGCTTTATACCTGGTATTTGGATTTTTATCAGCCCATTGTATATCAGTATAAAAAAGAAAACAAATCTGCACCAGCTATGGGTCGTAGTGCCGATGTTGGTACAATGGTCGAAATTGCTGATGAGGCTGAAGCAACTTCACTTTCGGATTATGTGACAACTATTCAAACATTTCTTAATACTGAATTTGAAATAGCTCTTCCGTATACAGTAGCATCATCGAGCAAGCCTACTTTGGTGGACGTGCAGAAGTATGATGTGAAGGCCGACTATGTTTATGCGGTAGCACCCAAGCTTGATCAGGATGCCTTTTTATTAGCGAAAGCAACAGGTTGGGAGGAATACAATTTACTTCCTGGCGAAGCCAATATTTTCTTTGAGGGAACTTTTGTTGGTAAGACGTTTATCGATCCAAATAATATTAAAGATACACTTTCTCTTTCGTTAGGTAGAGATAAACGGATTGTTGTAAAGCGTGAGAAGATGAAAGATTTAACGTCACGGAAACTAATTGGTGGAAGCCAAAAGGAAAGTTATTCATGGGAAATTTCTGTGCGCAATACTAAGACAGAAGCTATCAAGATTATTGTGGAGGATCAACTTCCTGTTTCTCAGAATACACAAATTGAAGTGACCATATTGGAAACAGGCGGGGCAACCTTCACAAAGGACACAGGCAAGTTGCTTTGGAACATAACACTTCAACCTAATGAAACCAAGAAGCTTACCTATAAATTTGAAGTCAAGTATCCAAAGGATAAGCAAGTGAGTGGACTATGAATGTAAGGGCATTGGTCAGTAAGTAGCATTATTGACCAATGCTATTTTACAAGCGAGGAGAGAACTCCCTCCTTTAGCGAATAAGATGACACCCTTATCTTATCGAATTTAAAATTAGCAAGCAGGAAATTTATCAGACAACAAGCTACTACTATCATATCTACTCGCATCTCAATCATACCTGGAATGAGAAGCCGTTCGCTTCGGTTTTTATTTTTTATTTCGTTAAAGATTTCATAGAAAGAATTTATGGTAAGCGGTGTCTCAGGAGTATCTTTCCATGTGCTATTAGTTCTGATGCAATAAATTTCACTGAGCGTATCAAATGTTCCCGAGGAACCAATTAAAACTAGAGGTTGATGCGCTGCCATTGCGATAGTTAGCGGATGCAGAGATTGTGAAAAAAAGTCATTCAGAGATTTAATCTCATCAGGCAGAATGGGATCGTGTTTTTGATATTTTTCAAGAAGACGTTGGCCTCCAATTTCAAAACTCTGTTTCCAAAAAACTTCTTTTTCATTTCCGATGATAAATTCAACGCTTCCCCCACCTATATCTACAATTAAAGATTTTTGTTCTATTTTCATGGCAGATCTTACCCCTTCATAAATGTAAGTTGCTTCCTCCTCTCCGCTGATAATGCGAGTTCTTATACCAGTTTCGGTTATTATCTTTTGGATGATTTCTTCTCCGTTTTTAGCAACCCGCAATGCACTTGTGCCAAAGGCCAGAGTTTTTTGCACGAATAAAGTATCTACCGTAGCTTTAAATTTTTTAAGGGCCACTAAAGCACGAGTAGCTCCTTCCTCTGTGATAAACCCATTGGTAATGCCTCCCTTACCAATCTTCACCGCAATACTATCGCGGTGGATAATCTTGTATGTATTCTCATCTAATTCAGCGACCAGCAGATGAAAGGTATTTGTGCCCATATCTATGATCGCAACCCTATTTTTCATTGTACAAAGTGTGCGAATTTAGTACCTTCTATTAAGTATATTTCGGCTGGGATTATTTATTATTGATAGATAGTCGGGTAAAATGAAGAAACAAATGGCGATGGAGAAAGGAGTGCATCAAAAATTTGAGGAGTTGGACAGCAAGAATAAGGAAGCCTTGTTGGGAGGTGGGCAGAAACGAATGGAGCAACAACATGCCAAGGGTAAACTCACTGCCCGTGAACGCGTCATGCTATTGCTGGATGAAGGATCTTTTGAAGAGCTGGGCAAGTTTGTCATGCACCGCAGCAAGGACTTTGGATTGGATAAGGAGCATTATTTAGGAGATGGTGTGATTACTGGTTATGGAACAATTGCTGGCCGTCTGGTTTATGTCTTTTCCCAGGATTTTACAGTGTTTGGAGGTTCTTTATCCGAAACCCACGCAGAGAAGATTGTGAAGATTATGGATATGGCCATGAAGAACGGGGCTCCTTTGATTGGGTTGAATGATTCTGGTGGTGCTCGTATACAGGAAGGGGTTGTGTCGTTAGGCGGCTATGCCGATATTTTCTATCGCAATGTAATGGCCTCTGGTGTAATACCTCAGATATCCGCCATTCTGGGCCCATGTGCTGGTGGTGCCGTATATTCTCCAGCCATGACAGATTTTATTTTTATGGTGGAGAATACATCCTTCATGTTTGTCACTGGGCCAAATGTGGTGAAAACGGTTACCCACGAAAACGTAACTGCTGAAGAGCTAGGTGGGGCATCGACTCACAGCACCAAAAGCGGGGTTACCCACTTTGCAAGTAGCAATGAAGCGGAGTGTATAAATGATATAAAAAAATTATTGAGTTACATGCCTCAAAATTGTGAGGATGATGCGCCCCGACTTCCATATGTTTTGGTGGACGAAAAAAGATCTTCATTAAATGATATTATACCTGCTAACCCTAACCAACCGTATGATATGCGGGAAGTTATTAATGGAGTAGTGGACGAGTTAAGTTTTTTTGAAGTTCATAAAAACTTTGCCGAGAATATTGTAGTTGGCTTTGCTCGATTAGCTGGAAGAAGTATAGGTATTGTAGGCAATCAACCTGCTTCGCTAGCTGGAGTTTTAGATATTGATGCAAGCGTTAAGGCTGCACGCTTCGTAAGGTTCTGTGATTGCTTTAATATTCCTCTTTTAGTATTGGAAGATGTTCCTGGCTTTTTGCCGGGAACTGATCAGGAATGGAATGCCATTATCACCAATGGCGCCAAACTTTTATACGCTTTTTCAGAGGCAACAGTTCCGCGTATAACCGTTATTACACGCAAGGCGTATGGGGGAGCCTATGACGTGATGAACTCCAAGCATATTGGGGCCGATTTAAATTACGCATGGCCAACGGCTGAAATTGCTGTGATGGGTGCTAAAGGAGCTGCTGAGATTATCTTCAAGAAAGAAATTTCTGAAGCTTCTGATTCCGAAGCCAAGCTCGCAGAGAAAGTGGAAGAGTACACGAAGAAATTTGCCAACCCTTACCGGGCTGCCTTCCGTGGCTACATTGATGAGGTTATTTATCCAGAGCAAACGCGAGAAAAATTAATTAAGGCCTTTAAAATGTTAGAGAACAAAGTGGCTAGCCTGCCTAAGAAAAAACATGGGAATATTCCACTATAAAAGGTTGAACTTTGAAGAGATGTTTGAACCTAAAATGTAAATCAAACTTATAATTTGAATCTTGAAATTGTAATTTGGTACTTACCAACTGAATAGAAATTTTTAATAAAATAGATTATGGATAAGAAAAGCAAAAACTTCCTCTACAGTTATCTTAACAATGCATCGCCAACAGGCTTTGAACACAAAGGCCAACAACTATGGTTGGACTACATCAAGCCGTATACAAATGATTACATAGTAGACGTATATGGAACCGCAGTTGGCATTATAAATCCTAAGGCTTCTTATAAGGTAGTAATTGAAGCACATGCCGATGAAATTTCCTGGTTTGTCAATTACATAACTGATGATGGCTATATCTACGTGCGGAGGAATGGTGGATCGGATCACCAGATTGCACCTTCCATGCGGGTTAATATTCATACTGATAAAGGAATTGTAAAGGGCATTTTTGGTTGGCCGGCCATACATGTACGCGATGCCGGTAAAGAAGAAACACCAACACTTAAAAATATCTGTATCGATGTAGGTGCAGAATCTAAAAAAGAGGTGGATGCGATGGGCATTCACGTAGGATGCGTAATCACATTTGTTGATGAATTGATGGAGCTAAACAAAAATTATCTGGTGGGTAGGGCATTAGATAATCGAATGGGAGGATTTATGGTGGCGGAAGTTGCTCGCAGGTTGAGCGAGAACAAAAAGAAGCTTCCCTTTGGCCTTTATATCGTTAATGCTGTTCAGGAGGAAATAGGCCTTCGTGGGGCGGAAATGATTTCTCGTAGATTAAAGCCTGACTTGGCTATTTGTACGGACGTTACCCACGATACTCAATCGCCTATGTACAATAAAAAGGAGAGTGGAAACATGAAGGCAGGAAACGGTCCTGTGCTTTGCTATGGCCCTGCTGTGCAAAATAATGTTCTTAAAATGATCATCGAGACTGCTCAAAAGAAGAAGATCCCTTTTCAGCGGCAAGCTGTTTCTCGTTCAACAGGAACAGACACTGATTCTTTTGCTTATTCAGCTGAGGGTGTTGCTTCAGCATTGATTTCACTTCCTCTGAAGTATATGCATACTACCGTAGAGATGGTGCACAAGGATGACGTAGAAAATGTAATACAGCTTATTTACGAAGTGCTTCTGCAAGTCAAGCCTGGTCACGATTTCCGATACATTAAGTAATACGCCTTCGAATTTATAGCAGGCTTTCCTCCCAAAGGAGGCCTGCTATTTAAAATGACTAAGAGATCTCAAATCCCACGGCCTTCATATCTTCCCAAAAACCAGGATAGGATTTATAGGTTACCTCCGGATCTTTTATTTCTAAATCCATAAGTGTGGCTAGAGGTGCCAGACCCATTGCCATTCGGTGATCGTGATACGTTTCAATTTGGATAGTTGAACCTGACCAGTCGGGACTTGATTTAAAGTTCCATGTGCCTGTTTTCTCTTCTGTGATTGTTGCTCCAATTTTTCCCAACTCTGATTGAAGGGCAGCAATGCGATCTGATTCTTTTATCCGGAGGCTTTCCAGGCCAGTGAATTTTCCTGAAATCCCCTTGCAGGCACAAACTGGTAAAACGGTTTGCGCCAAGTCTGGGCAATCTGTAAAATCCCATTCCAGGTATGTTGTATGATGCGACTTGGTTAGAAAGGCCTGATTATTTTCGAACCGGGTTTTGACGCCAAGCTTTTCCATGATTTCTACAATCACCCTGTCGCCTTGTAATGATTTTGATTCGATGTTGGGCAATGTAATGTTGGCATCTTTAGCCAAGGCAGTGAAGGCGAACCAATAACTAGCTGCCGACCAATCCGCCTCAACGGAATAGGAAACGGGTTTATAGCTTCCATTAGGGACAGAAATTCTCTGTCCAGAAAAATCACACGAAATTCCAAATTTACTCATCAACTCAGCCGTCATCTGAATATAAGGCTTGCTACCCACCTTCCCCTCCAATTGAATGGTGAGACCTTTTGGTAACAAAGGTCCGATCATCATCAAGGCTGATATGTACTGACTGCTGATATTCCCTGGAATGGAAATAGTAGACACGCCATTTGGTGTGTACCCAACAATCTCTTGTGGAGGAAAGCCATCATTTTCTAGATAATTTATAGTTACGCCAACCTGCCTCAATGCATTAACCAGAAGTGCTATCGGGCGTTGCTTCATTCGTTCTGTTCCTGTAAGTGTTTTGTGCTTACCGGAAATAGCAAAATAAGCAGTAAGGAAACGCATGGTAGTGCCGGCATCCATCACGTCAATAACGTGATCTTCGCTGTTGACAAGACGCATCATTAACTGCGTGTCGCGGGCAGATGATAGATTACTAACGATTGATTGGTTGCCAGAAAGGGCATTGAGAATGAGGGCACGGTTACTAATGCTCTTGGATGAAGGAAGTAAGTTTGCTTTACCTTTAAGACTGCTAGTATTCTTAATATGAATCGATGAACTCACGAGCTATTAAATTTGAAAAGGCGAATCTAAAATATTTTTAGTTGTCATTTTTTTTTCATGTTAATGAAACAAATTAATTTTAAACCGAGTTAAGTACTATATGAGTAATACAAAGAAAATTGCAATTGGATTAGGCATAGCCGGTGGTGCTTTGCTGGCAGCCTGGTTGCTGACGGGCGACCGGAGGAAAAAGACCAAGGACTTTATCGTGAAGAAGGCCAACGACCTGAAACAATCGATTAAGAAAGAAGAGAAAGGAAAATTTGATGATTCTGACATTCATTACGTCTAACAAGAGGCGTAATATGTTAATGATGATGTTATCTCCTCTTTACTGATTTCAATATCCCAAACAGCCTTGCCTATCCCATTGGTAAGTGCCATCAAAATCTTATTTCCTTTATTTTTCTTGTCTTGGAGCATCCCAGCGAGGATTGGCTCGTTGAGTTGAGGAATTTCAATTTTCCCAAAGATGTTAAGGATGTACTCAGTAATATGATCTAAACCTTCCTTATTTAATAGGTCTTTTTTATAAGCCAGGTAGGATTCGCAAATCATGCCAACCGCGATAGCTTCACCATGAAATATCCGATTTCCTTTCTCCAGAAAATAGCGCTCAACCGCATGACCAACCGTATGACCAAAGTTTAATATTTTTCTTAATCCTTTCTCTTTGGGGTCTTCCTCTACCACCGACCATTTGAATTCTACGGAATGTATCACTAGCGTTTTCCAATCCTGATTGTCAAGTAAATTAGTCTTTACTTTATTCCACATTGACGCATCAGAGATAAGGCAATGCTTGATTACCTCTGCAAAGCCTGATCGAAGTTCTCGTGCAGGCAATGTCTTAAAAAAATCGGTGCAGATAAGCGTTGAGACAGGTTCTTGGAACAGGCCGATATGATTCTTAAAATGCTGAAAATCGATTCCAAGTTTTCCTCCTACACTAGCATCCACTTGCGACAGAAGGGTAGTGGGCATTAATACAAAATCTATTCCTCGTTTATAGGTGGCCGCGCAAAATCCACCCATATCACCTAACACTCCTCCACCTAGGATAATTAGTAAGCCATGCCGATCTATTGTTAAATCCGTGAGTTGTTGCCAGATCAAACTACACGTGGTAATGTCCTTAAACTCCTCTCCGCTTTTTACCCGAATCACTTTGTGATGAGGGAGCGATTTTTCAACAAGAGGATAGCAAAGAACTTCTGTGTGTTCATCTACTAAAACGCAGATACTGGAATAGGCGGACTTTACCAGGAACTCTGATAAAGCCTTCGAAGGATTAGATTCTATGACAATATGACCTGGCAGCATTCTTTTTATTATGAACATGGCAAAATAACTCAATTCTTGTCGTAGTAAAAGGCGGTCAGCTCAAAGATTTGACCTTGAACTGTATATTTGCGTTGCAAAAAAATATACATGGAAGTAGAACCCCCAGTACACTTTGACGACACCGCTGTTGCCTTTTCGTATAAATCAGATAGTAGTCTGAAAAAGGCAAATTTCATCTTCACAGTTGTTAATCACCCCTCCATTTCTAGCATTGCGACAGCTGCGGTCAAGTTAGGGTTGGCCTTAGGTCTTCCCATCAAAGGCCTAATAAAGTCTACTGTTTTCTATCACTTCTGTGGAGGAGAGACCATTGAAAAGAGTGAAGAGACAATTCAACGTTTGGCTCAATTTAAAGTAGGTACAATTCTCGATTATTCAGTGGAAGGAGCAGAAACTGAGGAGGGTTTTGATCAAACGACATTGGAGATTTTAAAGACACTAGATAAAGCAAAAGATAACCCAGCCGTTCCGTTTTGTGTGTTCAAGGTAACGGGGATGGCAGAATTTTCTTTACTCGAAAAAATTCAAACAAAAGAGCCTCTTTCGGAAACTGAAATGGAGGCTTTTGAGCGTGTGCGAAACCGGGTTAATAGAATTTGCCTGAGAGCAAGCGAATTCAAAGTCCCAGTCTTGGTGGATGCAGAAGATAGCTGGATTCAAGATACCATAGATACGTTGGCTTATGAAATGATGGACAAATACAATAAAGAAATGCCCATTGTTTTCAATACGTATCAAATGTATCGTGCTGATATGCTCTCTAATTTGAAAGAGGCATTTCATCAGTCTGCTATGAATAATTATTTCCTTGGAGTAAAAATGGTGCGAGGTGCATATATGGAAAAGGAACGCGAACGAGCTGAAAAAATGAAGTATGCCGACCCTATTCACCTTACCAAAGAAGCAACAGATCAGTCTTTTAATAAGGGGTTGGCATTTTGTGTAGACAATAAACAACGGATTGCCTTAGTATGCGGAAGTCACAATGAGTACAGTAATCAATATCTGGCAGTGCTCATGCAAAAACATGGTATGAAACCCAACGATAGTCGTATTTGGTTTGCTCAACTCTTGGGTATGAGCGATAATATTTCCTTTAATCTTGCAAGGGCCGGTTATAATGTTGCCAAGTACGTTCCGTATGGTCCTGTTGAAGCTGTGATGCCATACCTCTTGAGGAGAGCAGCCGAAAACACTTCCGTTGCCGGGCAAAGTAGTAGGGAGTTAACTTTAATCCGGAAAGAATTGAAGAGAAGAAAGGGTTAAAAGTGAGTGTTAAAATTTCTACCTTTGCTTTGACATGAATAAAGAAGAGATCATATTATTGCTTACTTCACAGAAGAACATTTTTTTGAAAAATTTTGGCGTGACCAAACTGGGTCTATTCGGTTCTGCTGCCCGTGGAGAAAAGATGAACGACATCGATGTGATTGTAGAATTTGAGCCAGGCACGCAGGATCTATTCGAAAAGAAAATACAGATGAGGGAAATACTTGAATCAAAATTTCAACTACCTGTAGACATTTGCCGCGAAAAATCTGTCAAGCCGCAAGTCAAAGAGTTAATTTTCCACGATGCTATTTTTGTCTGATAAAGATCGAATTAACCTGAGTGCCATTATTGAATCTGTGAGTAAAATTACAAACTACACGGAAGGCATAACCAGCAGCAAGGAATTTTACGAGGATGAAAAGACCTTCGATTCAGTACTCATGAATTTTATTGTCATAGGTGAATCAGTAGCCAAATTGAGCGATGATGTTAAAAATAGGTATCCAAAAATTGCCTGGAATAAAGTTAAATCTTTTAGAAATATAATTGCTCACAATTATTTTGGAATTGATGAGGAAGAGGTGTGGCAATTAATTTCCTCTCACTTACCAAGCTTGGATCAAGAAGTAAGAAAAATTTTAAATCAAGGTTAATTCATGCATTTAAGCGAACAGGAAATCATCCGCAGGCAAAGTTTAGAAGAGATAGTGAAACTTGGGATTAACCCGTATCCTGCTGAATTGTTTGACGTGAACATTACCTCCCGGGAGATTCATGAAAATTATCCTGGCAAAGAATACAAGGATGTGACCATTGCTGGCCGCATGATGAGCCGCAGGATAATGGGCAATGCTTCTTTTGCTGAGTTACAAGATGAAACTGGCAGAATTCAAATCTATATTCGAAGAGATGACATTTGCCCAGGTGAAGACAAAACTTTTTACAATACCGTTTTTAAGAAGCTACTTGATATCGGTGATATACTTGGCGTTAAGGGATTTGTTTTTACTACTCAAACTGGTGAAACTTCAATTCATGTTTCAGAGTTAGTTATTTTGTCCAAATCGTTAAGACCTTTGCCTATTGTAAAAGAGACAAAAGATGAAGCTGGCAATGTTGTTCTTCATGATGCCTTTACTGATCCAGAGCAACGATATAGGATGCGCTATGTTGATTTGGTTGTAAACCCGCATGTTCGCGAAGCCTTTATTAAACGTACGCAAATGGTGAACTCTATGCGACAGTATCTTAATAACAAAGGATATTTGGAAGTGGAGACACCAATTCTACAGCCTTTGTACGGAGGAGCAGCAGCAAAGCCGTTCACTACACACCATAATACATTGGACATGACTCTTTACCTAAGGATTGCCAATGAACTTTACCTGAAACGACTAATTGTGGGAGGTTTCAATGGTGTGTACGAATTCTCGAAAGACTTTCGCAACGAAGGTATGTCTCGATTTCACAATCCTGAATTTACTCAAGTTGAATTGTATGTTGCCTATAAGGATTACAATTGGATGATGAATTTGGTTGAGGAAATGATTGAAAAGGCGGCTATGGATATGCATGGCTCTACCCAGGTCACGGTTGGTGAACATGTAATTGATTTTAGGAGGCCTTGGAAAAGATTTACGATGTATGAGGCCATTCAACACTTCACAGGAGTTGATATTTCAGAAATGGATGAAACAGCTTTGCGTGATACATGTCGTACACTTCATGTTCCTATGGATGAAACAATGGGCAAGGGTAAGTTGATTGATCAGATTTTTGGTGAGAAGTGTGAGACTAACTTAATACAGCCAACATTTATTACGGATTATCCCCTTGAGATGTCACCATTGGCTAAGAAGCACCGCAGCAAACCGGGATTAGTTGAGCGGTTCGAAGCTATTTGTAACCGTAAGGAAATGTGCAATTCATTTTCTGAATTGAATGATCCAATCGATCAACGCAAGCGCTTTGAAGAGCAATTGGAGCTTGGCAAACGTGGTGATGAAGAGGCGATGACACTGGATGAAGATTTTCTTCGCGCTCTTGAATATGGAATGCCACCGACAGCCGGTCTGGGAATTGGAATTGATCGTTTAAGTATGGTGATGACAAATTCCCCCTCTATTCAGGATGTAATTTTCTTTCCCCAAATGAAACCTGAAAAATCGGCAGGTCAAAGTGCAGAAAGAGATTTTGAAGCGTTGGGAATTCGAGCGGAATTAATTCCTATTCTTCAAAAGATGGGAATACAAACAATCGCCCAGTTAAAGGAAACAAAGGCAACGAAATTGTTTAATGATATTGGAGGTATTCGCAAGAAGATGAAGTTAGACAATGTGGTTAACCCAACCCTTCAGGAAATAGAATCCTGGCAGAAATAATCAGAATTAGAAATTATCTACGAAGGATCTATTGCGATCTAGTTTTAGATCTCGCAGCAATGCCGATTTAACTCCGATTGAAAAATTATAGGATTGGAAAGTGCCAAAAGGAACCCAGTTGAGGCTGAACTGCCAGCAATGCAAATCACGGTTTAGCGAAAGACTTGTTTGAGTAAACTTCTTTTTTTCCAGGTCGATACCAGAATTAAAAACAACTTTCCATTTCTCAGACAACGATAGATCGCCAGAGAATTGTAGCGCTTGGGTGACGTTCGCTTTTTGGTAACCAGCTTTTGAATAGCCTACATTATAACTTACTCTTAAATTCCACGGAATGTTGAAATCGATGTAGGCATCCGGATTGGCGAGAAGAAATTTTTTGTCCGATTCTGAAACATCGGATTTGGATATTTTATCCCGTGTCTCTTTGTCTTTT
Source organism: Bacteroidia bacterium (assembly GCA_031384515.1). Classification (GTDB taxonomy): domain Bacteria; phylum Bacteroidota; class Bacteroidia; order Cytophagales; family Cyclobacteriaceae; genus ELB16-189. Next base: position 6,870 of record JANNAQ010000042.1, on the reverse strand, counting down.
TTATTTCCCTTTGGGCTAAGGTTTGTGCTTATGGCTAAGTTAGCGCTTGTAATTTGCCCCACGTCAAATCCATCCTTCCAGGCATACTGATTAATTTTACGCTGATAAATTATTGAAGTTCCTGTTTCGTTAGTTTTAATACTGTCAAGTTTATATTCATAAGGATCCAGTGTGGCGTTAACATTAAGGTTTATTTTATCGGCTAGCACATTGGTGTTTGCTGATATACTAAAATTAGAAAGTTTGAAGGAGTCGGCAGCGATGTTGTAACTGCTACCAATAGCAAGTGTGTTTAGTAGCGATATTTTTTTTGCAACCGTATCGGTTTTATTTTTCACCTTCATCTCCAGGTTATTACTTATTCCAAAACCTATCGAACTACTTTTTCCTATACTGGATGTCCCATAAGCAAATCCTTGGTGACGTGATTGATAATAGATCTGATCTTTCTTTCCATTTGTTCCTGGCACAGTAAGTTTTTGATAGTAATCATATCTCGGTTCACTAAAGTCGGGTTGGATCGAATAGCTAATGTTTGGATTAATCACGTGCCGAATTGCCTTGATACTTCCTTTTCTGAAGTTTTTCATTCCATATAGACGAGTATTAAGCCCTATGCTTCCTGAATAATTAATAATACTATTGAACCCTTTGATGGTATCTGTTATTATTGGTTGACTTGTTTTATTGTCAATACCCCATTGAAGTCTTTCGAAGTAAAATATTTGGTCAGATGAAATACTTGGGCTAAGTGTGAAGTTCTTAAGGACTTTCACGGAAGTCGATAAGGGTATATTACTGCGGAATCCCTTTCTGCTATTTTTAAAAAACTCACCCATGTTCTCTATCTTAAAAGGCGCAATGCTGTCTTTGGTAGCGTCAGCGCCTATTTTACCTAGGTTGTTAGTAATTTTATTTGTACCAGTTAGCGTATAGCGAGTGGAAAGATTGGCAAGGAAATCTGAGTTTGATTTTTTGAATGGATAAAGATTATTAACATTGAAACTTAGGTCAGGTAGAGGTAAATCAACCTGCCCTGTCCCAAGGTTCTGGCTGTGTCTTAGGTTTACGCCTAAGCTGAAGGGTGTTCCGGCAAATGTTTTAGAATAGGAAATATTTGAACTTAATTGTTGTGAGGTGTTATTAAGCTGTGTGGCAGGGTTTGCGCTTACACCAAGGTAATTATTACTATTAAACTTGGAAGATGCCGCATTAACGGATGCAGAAAATCGACCAGTACCTTTTGTTTGGGGTGTATGGCTCCAGGTAATTCTAAAATCCCTGTTACTGGTGTTGTCTTCAATTTTATCACTTGTTTTATTATTGGTAAAACTGAAGTTGAAGTTTCCATTATGATGATACCTTTTGCTATAGCTGGAGTTTACATACAATGCAGCACTGCCTTTTGCATAGACATCACCGGTGACTGCTAGTTTTATATATTCATTGATATCAAAAAAGTACCCGCCATTTCTTAAAAAGAAACCGCGGTTTCGTTCTTCCCCATACTTGGGCATTATTATTCCTGAGGCACTTTTTCGTGGAGAAGGGAACATGCCAAAGGCAAATCCAAATGGGGTAGGCACTCCGTTGAACTCCATATAGAAAGGCCCTGTAATAACTTTATCCCCAGGTATTGCCTTGGATTTTTGAGATATGATCTGATAATGTGGATCTTCAAGATTGCAGGTGGTGTAGCCATTTACTTTGCTAAGAATTTCATTCTTTTCGTTTTTGTAAACAGCATCTCCATGAATGTATGCGTCTCCTTGTTGAGTAACTATTTCTGAAATTTTTGCTCGTTTAGTTTTGAAATTATACACCATGTCCCGGGTCTCGTATACCTCCTCTCCATTTTTGAAGATTGGGAACCCCACTCTTCGCCCAGCCGAATCAAGCTTGCCTTTTGCAGCGATGGTTGACTTTTCGTAGTCTATGGTAATTTCTTCTGCCTCCAGTTCAATCTCCCCGTATTTTATTTTAGCCTGGCCATATAAGACAATGATCTTTGATACCATATTGGAATTGATCGAGTCAAGAGCCGAATAAAAGATGGTTGTTTCTATATCACTCTTATTTTTAAGGCTATCAGCTTTTGACTTTGCTTTAGATTTTAAGGTATCATTTTTGTTGACTGAGGACACGGGGGGTACCTTTAAGGTGTCGGCCTTTACTGGTAAAACCGAAGTAGGGCCTTTAACTCGATTTTCCACCTGGCCCCAGGCAGTACTTCCGATCAAAAGTAGGAGTAGAGTCGTAAAAGAGATGAATATAAACCGCGACTGCACGCCTTTAGAATTGATTTTCAGAGGTTTATCTTTCAGTGAAAAATTCTCAACTTTACACAAAGTTATCGCAAATACTTTAGACATCGTTAAGCTTGTGAGGAATATCGGATTCAAGACCCTGCTAATAGCAATAACCTTGCTAAATTTCTCCGCTACCCCTATTAAAACTGACTTTAAAGTGGATGTGGTGGTGATTGATGCCGGTCATGGTGGACATGATCCTGGAACTTTAGGTAAAAACACCAAAGAAAAAGAAATTGTGCTTAAAATAGCTTTAAAGGTTGGCAAGTACATCGAAGAAAATATAAAGGGGGTCAAAGTCCTCTACACGCGTAAGACGGATAAGTATGTCGAGTTTCAAGATCGTGCTGATGTTGCCAATAAGAATCAGGCTGATCTATTTATAAGTATTCATGCAAATGCCATCGTTGGAGCTAATGCGTATGGTACAGAGACGTATGTAATGGGTTTGCACAAAGATCAAAGTAATTTTGAAGTTGCTAAGCGTGAGAATTCTGTGATATTAATGGATGAAAATTATAAGGAAAAATATGAAGGATTTGATCCAGCGAGCCCCGAATCATATATCTTGTTTTCCCTAAATCAAAGTGCCTACCAGGAGCATAGTTTGCGGTTTGCGCAAAAAGTGGAGGACCAATTTAAAAAAAGGGTTGGAAGGTCGAGCAGAGGCGTAAAGCAGGCTGGCTTTCTAGTTTTATGGATGACAACTACTCCAAGTGTCTTAGTAGAAACGGGTTTTTTATCTAATTCAAAAGAAGAATCGTTTCTTGCAAGTGACCATGGCCAGGATATGATAGCTTCGGGTATTTACCGGGCCTTTAAGGAGTACAAGACTCAAATCGAATCAGTAAACTAATAAGTGAAGTGAAGAAGAATAAAGAATTGGTAGTTGGACTTTTTATGACAGCAACTCTTGTACTGTTGTATTATGGTTTTCATTTTTTGAAGGGAAGTGATTTTTTCTCAACAAAAACGAAATACTATGCCATGTATGATAACATCGATCAGCTTGCTGTGGGTAACCCTGTACTAGTCAACGGCTATGCGGTAGGTCAGGTCAGCCGTATTAAAATTTTGCAGGCCAAACAAAATAGAGTTTTGGTAGAAATAAATATTGATTCTGATGTGGCCTTAGGTGACTCTACCAAAGCCATTCTGGATAGTGATTTTTTAGGAGGCAAATCAATTCTCCTCTCCATTGGGAAAGTAACTACTCCAAAATCTCCAAATGACACTATTAACGCTGAGGTTGCAAAAGGAATGTTTGACGTGATATCAGAAACTGCAACACCAGTTGCGGACAATGTTCAAATAACGCTTCGAAAGTTTAATGGAATAATTGATAACCTCACTAAAAATACCCAGCAACTGGATGCCATATTTGCAAAACTTCAGGCTACGCCAGACTTGTTGAACACCACCATCAGCAATGCCAATGGTAGGATGAACGAAATTTCTGCCTCTCTTAAAACACTTACAGATAACCTGAATAAGACACTTACTGAATTAGATCCTACTTTGAAAAATTTCAAAGTTTTATCCGACTCGTTGAAACGTCTTGAATTGAATAAGACCCTTTTGAAGACTCAACAGACACTTACCGATTTGAATAGTGTTCTTGCTCAACTTAAGAAGGGAGACAATACAGCAGGTAAATTATTAACACAAGATTCATTATATAACAACCTCAATAAGCTCTTACAGAATTTAGATAGCCTTGCGGTTAACTTCAATGACAATCCTGGTCATTTTCTTGCTCCTTTAGGTAAAAGCAAAAAGAGAATCGATAAAGACAGAAAAGCTCAAGAAGAGGAACGCAAGAAGGCAGCCACCAAAAAATAGCAATCCCGCAAACAGTAACCTGTATTACTGATTATCGACTGAAAATGGATGACTTTAATCGAAATGAAGATCAGCTTAAGAAACTTTGCTTCGATGTAAAAGCGAAGGGTAACAAAACAATGTCTGGTGGGGGCGACAAGAAGATAGAAGACCAACATCAAAAAGGCAAACTCACCGCTCGGGAAAGAATAGCCTATCTCACCGACAAAGATTCATCATTTTTAGAAATAGGACTTTTTGCGGGTGATGGTATGTACAAAGAACAAGGAGGATGTCCTTCAGGTGGTGTTGTTACTGGCATTGGTTATATAAAAGGAAGACAATGCGTTATTGTTGCTAACGATGCTACAGTCAAGGCCGGTGCATGGTTTCCGATCACTGCAAAAAAGAATCTTCGGGCTCAGGAGATTTCTATGGAGAACCACCTACCTATTATTTATTTAGTCGATAGTGCAGGGGTATTTCTGCCCATGCAGGATGAAATTTTTCCTGACAAAGAACATTTTGGTAGGCAATTCAGAAATAATGCGAAGATGTCTTCGATGAGAATTACCCAGATCGCAGCTATTATGGGAAGTTGTGTGGCTGGTGGGGCTTACTTGCCCATCATGTCTGATGAGGCCATGATTGTAGATAAAACCGGATCAATTTTTTTAGCCGGTTCTTACCTTGTTAAGGCAGCTATTGGTGAAGACATCGATAATGAAACATTAGGCGGTGCAACTACACATTGTGAAATCTCGGGTGTTACAGACAATAAATTTCCAAACGATCAGGCTTGTCTTGATCACATCCGAAATTTGTTTGACAAACTTGGGGCTTTTGAAAAAGCTGGATTTGATCGTGCCATGCCTAAAGCTCCTATAGAGAAACCATCGGATATATATGGCTTGATTCCATCAGACCGAACAAAGCCTTATGATATGGTGGAGATTATTAAGCGCCTAGTAGATAATTCCGATTTTGATGAATACAAAGCATTGTATGGAAAAACAATAGTTTGTGGCTTTGCGCGGGTAGACGGATGGGCAATAGGTATTGTGGCCAATCAGAGAAAAGTGGTCAAAACAAAAAAGGGTGAAATGCAGATGGGCGGAGTGATTTATTCAGACTCAGCCGATAAAGCGGCTCGCTTCATAATGAATTGTAACCAACGGAAAATTCCGCTAGTATTTTTACAAGATGTAAGTGGTTTTATGGTGGGTAGTAAAGCCGAGCAGGGAGGAATCATAAAAGATGGAGCCAAGATGGTAAATGCAATGGCCAATTCAACTGTGCCGAAATTCACATTTATTATAGGAAATTCTTATGGTGCAGGCAACTATGCAATGTGTGGAAAAGCGTATGATCCTAGACTTATTTATGCATGGCCAACAGCTCAAATTGCAGTCATGAGTGGTGCTGCCGCGGCAAAGACGTTATTGCAGATTAGAGTAAGTACCCTTAAGGCCCAAGGAAAAGTAATATCAAAGGAGGAAGAGGATAGCTTGTTAAAAGAAATTACCACCCGATACAACGAGCAACTTAGTCCATATTATGCAGCTGCTCGGCTATGGGTAGACGGAGTAATTGATCCATTAGAAACTCGTATGATTATTTCAATGGGGATTGAGGCGGCCAACCATGCACCTGTTGAAAAATTTAATGTCGGTGTAATTCAAACTTAACTAATGATAGAGTGAAGGAATTACCGAATGAAAGAATATTTTTATCCATAAATAAACAAGTTTGACAGCGAAAGAAGAGTTCATTGAGAAATTCAAAACTAGGACTAAGAGTTTTAGTTTGGAGGCGGTTAGAATTTTTCAAAGATTACCAAAAACTGAAGAGGCAAGAGTAATAGGTAAACAGTTTCTCCGCTCGGCACTTTCGGTTGGAGCGAACTACCGTGCAGTTTGCAGAGCCAGATCCAAAGCAGAATTTTTTCGCAAAGATTAGTATCACGGTTGAAGAAGCTGATGAGGTAGTATTTTGGGTTGAGGTTCTGATGGAATCAGGAATTTATAACAACATTCAAATTCAAAACTTTGGAAAAGAGGGCGGTGAAATCTTAACCGTTCTTTCAACAGCGAGAAAAAATACATAATATGAAACTGAATTATTCTCTCATTCTCTCATTAGTTCATTCAATATTACTTTGATGGAGGAAAGTGAATTAAAGGCCCTGGTTTCTCTTTTGGATGATGATGACAAACAAATTTCGTCTCATATAGAGGAGAAAATTCTTTCTATAGGGAATAATGTAATCCCCTTTCTTGAAAAGGGATGGGAAGGCACTTTTAACCCCGTTGTTCAACAGCGTATTGAAGAATTGATCCACACACTTCAGTATGACTTGGTCAAAGAAAGATTAAAGGATTGGTATACTAGTAAAGACCAGGATTTATTAACGGGTATGTGGATTATTGCCACGTATCAATACCCGGATATCGACCTTGAAAAACTGAAGCAGGAACTCGAACAAATTTATTATGATACCTGGTTAGAGTTTCGACCTGATCTTTATCCATTTGATCAGGTGAAAGTGATCAATAGCGTTTTGTTTAATAAGTTGAAGTTTGGGGCCAATTCTAAAAATTTTCATTCACCTGGCAACTCCATGATCAACGTAGTGCTGGAGATGCGCAAAGGAAACCCGATCACGCTTTGCGTAATCTACTTGTTGGTTGCACAGAAGTTAAAGTTGCCCATCTATGGCGTCAACCTTCCTAATCTTTTT
>JANNAQ010000011.1:0-22631 GCA_031384515.1 Bacteroidia bacterium | reverse complement strand
GTAAAAACTGATACATATGAAAAAATTGCAATTACTATCGATCATCTGGCTAATTACTTTTGGCGTGACAGCACAGCAAAAGCTAAAGACAGAGAATGTTATACTAATTACCTTGGATGGCATGCGCTGGCAGGAAGTATTTGGCGGAGCAGAGAAACGGCTGCTGGTGAATAAGAAATTTACAGGTGATTCAGTCAGCTTAAAAAAAATATTCTGGGATGAGTCCTTCGTTAAAAGACGCGAACTGTTGATGCCTTTCTTTTGGCAGGAAATCGGTAAGCGAGGGCAACTGTATGGCAATCGATTACTCGGAAACAAAGTAAATACAGCCAATACCATGTGGTTTTCCTATCCAGGATACAATGAAATCCTCACTGGGTTTGCCGATGATGCAAAGATTATCAGTAATGATAAATTCAACAATCCGAATAAGAACGTATTGGAATTCATTCAATCACAAAAAGGTTTCAGTAACAGGGTTGCAGCCTTTACTTCATGGGACGTATTTCCCTACATTATTAATTCAGAGCGTAATAAAATTCTGGTAAACTCTGGTGTAATTAAAGCAAAGGGTAATCTAAGCGATCGTGAAAAATTATTAAATGATATTTCATTTCAACTCCCCAACGATGAGGGGCAAACCCGGCTTGATGGGCTTACGTTTCAATATGCATTTGAGTATCTTAAGCTCAATCATCCACGGCTACTTTTTATTTCATTTGATGAGACGGATCATTATGCCCATGAAGGAGAATATGATCGTTATCTGAAATCGGCTCGTTATACCGATGATATGATCCGGTCGCTGTGGGATTGGGTTCAATCTGATACGAACTACAAAGACAAGACCACCCTCGTGATTACAACTGACCACGGCCGTGGAAATAATAATGACGAAGACTGGAAACATCACGGAAGTAAAATGCCAGAGGCCGACCAGATTTGGTTTGCCTTTTTAGGGCCTGATACACCAGCCCTAGGTGAAGTGAAAACTGAGCAACAACTTTATCAGAACCAGATAGCTAAAACAGCTAGTGCATTTCTGGGTATTGACTATACTAATCAACCAATGCCGGGTAAGGCCATTGAAACGGCTACAAAAAAACCATAATTCCTGTAACTTACTTTCTTAAACTCTATGTCATGACCAGATCTATCCTTTTGCTTTGCTTTTCTTTTTTAATTGGTTGTACTTCTAAGGAGACTCCACCTTTAAAATATTGGGTATCAAGCGCTCCGGCAGGTGCCGAGTATACTAAAATTAATAGAGAAGGGAAAACGGTTATACCCAATGGTCGTTTCATCACTCCACTTGGTAAGCAAATTACGGTAGCTCCACATCCATTTGGTCTTGCATTAAGTCCGGATGGAAAAACCATCATCACTGCCAACTCTGGTGTTGGCCCGTTTTCAATCTCTATTATCACCGATTACAATACCGCTACTCCAGCACTGAAGCAAATTCCGGAAACGCTCAATCCGGAAAAGGGTTTATTAGAAGCTGTGTTTATGGGGCTTGCTATTTCACCCGACAATAAGAAAGTGTATGTAGCAGGTGGACAGCAAAATAGAATTTATGTTTTTGATTTGACCACCAATAAAAAACTGGCAGAAATTATTTGCAATGTTTCTTTTGATGGAAGTGATTATAGTGATGGCTATATCGGTGATCTGGTATTGAACAAAGATGGCAGTCGGTTGTATGCTGTGGATCAGATTGGCTTTCGGATGTTAGTAGTTGATACGAAGACCAACAAACTTATTCACAATGTAAAGACGGGTCGCTATCCATTTGGTATTGCACTTTCACCAGATGAGAAAACCGTTTACGTAGCCAATGTGGGTATGTTTGAATATAGCTACATCAAATCACTGGATCGGAAGAATCTAAATGAAACCGCTTCTAAGTTTCCTACTTCAGCCTATGGTTCAAAAGAAATGAAAGAAGGCGTTAAAAATGATTCCCTTGAATTTGCTGGCTTGGGTGATCCAAACGCTCCCGAATCTTTTTCAGTGTGGAGTGTGGATGTGAGTAAAGAAAAGCCGGAAGTAACTTCGAAAATAAAGACAGGTGTATTGGTAGGGGAGATGGTAGATGGTATTTCTGCCGTTGGCGGATCAAGTCCTAATTCGATGGTAGCCACAGATGAATTTGTGTATGTAAGCAATGGCAACAACGATAATATTTCGGTGATTGATGTGACACAAAATAAAGTAGTAAGCAGCATCCAACTAAAGTTGGATGATCGTCTTGGTAATTTAAAAGGAGTGATTCCCTTTGGCCTCACACTTTCGCCCGATCAAAAAAGATTATTTGTGGCCGAGGCGGGCATTAATGCAGTGGCAGTGATTGATGTTGCTTCGCAAAAGGTGCTTGGCCATATTCCTGCCGGATGGTTTCCATCCAAACTAAAAGTCACACCCGATGGCAGGCAATTGATTGTAGCCAATGCGAAAGGATTTGGTAGTGGCCCCAACGGTGGCAAAGATTTCAAGCCGGCATTCGATCATCCTTCGGCAGATTACATTGGTGCATTGATGTTGGGAACGGTTTCTGTCATGGATATTCCAACTGATAACGAACTCAAATCATTAACAGAGAATGTCATTGCCAATAATTTTTCCTTCAAAGAGGAGATAGCCTCAACGGATAAAAATCCAATTCCGGTTTTTCCGAAAGAGAAGGAGTCACCCATTAAGTACATAGTTTTTATTTCAAAGGAGAACAGGACGTATGATGATGTGTTTGGCCAATTGCAAAATGGTGAAGGAGATTCAGCACTAGCTCGATATGCTGCGAATGTATCCTTCAGCAACAATAAGAAAACAATGAGCGTGGAAAATGCCACGGTAATGCCCAACCATCTTGCCTTAGCAGAACAATTTACCATTAGTGATAATTTTTATGTGGATGCAGATGTTTCTGCCGATGGCCATGTGTGGTTAACAAACACCTATCCTAACCAGTGGATGGAAACGCATGCGCCTGCAGCGTATGGCGGCAAGCGTGGTCAGAAGGAAGAATCAAAAGCTCCTGGTAAGTTTGGAATGACGGGTGCCGCTGGTGCGATTTTTCCGGAAAGTTACAATGAAGCGGGTTCGATGTGGGAACACCTCGAACGCAGTGGCATTGAGTTTTACAACTTTGGCTTTGGTGTCGAGTTCGATGCCGGAGGTTTTTCGGATTCTACTTTTAAATATGGAGGGGTGCGGTATCTGGTAAACTACCCCTTGCCAGGCCCATTGTTCAATCGCACCTCACGATTGTTCCCGACTTTCAATATGGCTATACCGGATCAGTTTCGTAGCGATATTTTTATTAAAGAAATAAACGAAAAGTTTATTGGTCAGAAAAAAGATCTGCCTCCAGTGCTCACCTTACAATTGCTTAATGATCATGGAGCGGGTGAGCGGCCAAAGGCTGGCTTTGCTTTCAACGAAAGTTATATGGCCGATAATGACTTGGCACTCGGTAGGGTAGTGGAGTACCTGAGCCACCTACCGCAATGGAAAAATATGATGATCGTGGTAACGGAGGATGATGCACAGGGCGGAAAGGATCACATAGACGCCCACCGCAGTTTATTAATGGTGATATCGCCATACGCTAAAAGGAATTTCAACTCACATCAGCATTACAGCTTTGGATCCATCTTCAAAACGTTTTGGAATGTATTGGGAACACCCTATCTCAATCAATATGATTTTGGTGTGAATTCTTTAGGCGATTGTTTTACGGCAGAGCCAGACTTCACCCCGTACAATGCTCTTGCTGTCGACCCAAGAATATTTGACCCTAAAGTTGCGCTTGATCCGCTGGATGAGAAATTTGATTGGGAAGCATTGAAACAATCACCTAAATTGGACGACCCGGATGAAATTAAAAAAGCCCTTAAAGACGATGGCCGGACAAAAGTGAATCACTAAACCGAATTCTCATGAAACTGAAAACTTCTTTCTTTCTTGCCCTATCGATTGTTGTTTACCTTACTATTTCTTGTGATAGGAATGAAAAGGGGAAAGTGTATTTGGATTCTCTGTCAAATCAAATTTCTTCTAACCGAATTCAGCTTCCCAATGGTTGGTCATTGAGTCCGGTGGGTACAACGCTGCCATTGGGAGATTTACCATTGAACCTCGTGGTATCATCGACTGGAAAATTTATGGCTGCTACTAACAATGGCCAGGGCACACAGTCAATTTCTTTAATTGATCCCTCGTCAAAAAAAATACTGCACGAGATTGAAATAGAAAAATCATGGTATGGGTTGGCTTTCAACCAAGCAGAAACAATGCTTTATGCTTCCGGTGGAAATGATAACATGATTTTGATTTATGATATTACTGATTCGCAGCTAGCAAAAGTCGACTCAATTGTTTTAGGCCAACCCTGGCCAATAAGAATTTCACCAACCGGAATAGCTATTGATGATGAAGCCGGAAAATTATTTATAGCCACAAAGGATGACAGTTCACTTTATGTAGCCGATCTCGTTACGAAAGAATCAGTTAAACTTCCCCTAGGCCATGAAGCATATGCATGCGTGCTTAGTCCTGATCGGAAAGTGTTGTATGTGTCTTTATGGGGAGGTGATAAAGTTGCACTGGTCGATCCCGAAAGGTTACAGATAACAGCTACCGTTGATGTTGGAAGTAATCCCAATGACATGACGTTGACAAAGGATGGGAAATTTCTCTATGTAGCAAATGGAAATGATAATTCTGTATCCGTTATTGAAACGACAACACAAAAAGTGATTGAAGTTTTTTCGTCAGCACTTTTCCCGAACTCTCCTGCTGGAAGCACCACTAATGCAGTTGCTTTATCTGAAGATGAAGAATTGCTGTACATAGCCAATGCCGATAATAATTGCCTTGCTGTATTTGATGTGGAAGAACCCGGTAATAGCAAAAGTCTAGGCTTCATTCCCACTGGCTGGTATCCCACATCAATTAAAGTTTGGAAAAATAATATCTGGGTAGCCAATGGAAAAGGTGCGACCTCCTTGGCCAATCCTAAAGGGCCTAACCCTTATCTGAAAAGAACGGATTCCACACAATATATAGGCGCACTTTTCAAAGGTACATTGTCAATAGTGCCAGAGCCGGGTCAGCAAGAATTATCCATTCTCTCATCAGCGGTCTATATGAATAGCCCTTATAATAAAGAGATTGAAAAAATTGCTATGGGCGAAGAGGGCAACCCTATTCCACGCAAACTTGGAGACAAAAGTCCAATCAAGCATGTGTTTTATATCATAAAGGAAAACAGAACATACGATCAGATGCTGGGTGATATGCCCGAGGGCAATGGAGATTCTTCTATTTGTTTGTTTCCGCAAAAGGTAACGCCCAATCATCACGCACTTGCTCGTGAGTTTGTGTTGCTGGATAATTTTTATGTGAATGCAGAGGTGAGTGCTGATGGACATAACTGGTCAACAGCGGCCTATGCCAATGACTATGTTGAAAAGAATTGGCCAACAAGTTATGGCGATCGGGGAGGATCCTATGATTACGAGGGCTCACGCGAAATAGCATTTCCAAAAGATGGATTTATTTGGGATTACTGCCAGCGTGCAGGGGTGACGTATAGAAGCTACGGAGAGTTTGTGAGTAATGGCAAGACTGGATTAAAATCTTTGGAAGGCCATTTTGATGCTGACTTCCCTTCCTACAACCTGGATATTTCAGACATGGTAAGAGTGGAAAGATGGAAGCACGATTTTGACTCGTTGATTTCAATTGATGCAGTTCCTTCATTTAATACAATTCGGTTGCCCAATGATCATACATATGGAGCTCGCCTTGGAAAGCCAACTCCGAGGGCAATGGTAGCGGAGAATGATCTTGCGTTGGGAAGTTTTATAGAACATCTAAGTAAAAGTAAAATCTGGAAGGAGTCTGCTGTCTTTGTATTGGAAGATGACGCGCAGAATGGCCCCGATCATGTGGATGCACATCGCTCAATAGCTTACGTGATTAGCCCGTTTGTAAAAAAGAAATCAGTTGTTAGCAGGATGTACTCCACTGCCTCTATGCTGCGAACCATAGAACTAATTTTAGGATTGCCACCCATGAGTCAGTATGATGCTGCGGCCACACCTATGTGGGAATGTTTTACATCAACACCAGAACTTACAGGTTACATGGTAAAGCCAGCTACTTATAATCTCAAAGAAATGAATAAGGATAATACTGCTATTGCCAGGCGGTCTGCTGAATTTAATCTGGCCGTTATGGATGCCGCACCTGACCTCGAGTTTAACGAAGTGATCTGGAAAACTGTAAAAGGTTTAAATAGTACCATGCCCTCGCCAGTGCGCAGTGCTTTTGTTAAACATTCGGAGCTCGATGGAGAAGATGATTAATTCAGAGAAAGTTTAACCCGAAGACGTTAAGTTGTGAGATTTTCCCTGACTTCGCTTTTTTTTTGGATAAGCAGTTTGCTTTATGCGCAATCCATACAAGGGATAATTACAGACCAACAGTCAAATGAGCCAATTGCGGACGTCCATGTACAACTGGTAAATTCTCAGGTAGGCAGTATCACAGATAGGGATGGAAAGTTTGTGTTGGATGGATTTGTTATGGATTCTGCTCGCATTAGAATCAGTGCCATCGGATATAAAACAATAGAGCAAACTGTAAGTTCAAACAATAAGGAAGTACAAGTTCGCCTTGCACCGTCTGTTATTTTATTAAACAACGCAGTTACCGTTACGGCACAACGCACTGAGCGATTGACTTTCGATGTTTCTGAATCAATCACTTCAGTTTCCCGGGTTCAGATGGAACAGCAAGCACCGCGTTCTACCCCAGAAGCCTTGATGAATGAAACCGGAGTGTGGATGCAAAAAACAAATCACGGTGGTGGCTCACCCATTATCCGTGGACTTGTTGGTAATCAAATACTGCTATTGATAGATGGCATTCGCCTGAACAATGCTACGTATCGCTATGGCCCTAATCAATATTTATCTACAATTGATCCTGGCTTAATCGAGCGCATTGAAGCAACACGTGGAAGTGGTTCGGTTCTCTATGGTAGTGATGCATTGGGTGGAGTGGTACAAATTATTTCGAAGACCCCTTCGTTTAGAAGCACTGGTTTTCATGTGGGCGGCAAGGCCACAGGTAAATGGATGAGTGATGGTATGGAGCAGAGTGCCCGGGCAGAAGTTGATTTGGCGAGTAAGCAAATTGCTTTTCTTGGAGGTTTTTCTGCGCGCAATTTTGGTGATATAGTAGCAGGTGGCGATTTGGGAACGCTTACACCAACTGGCTACAACGAACGTTCCGGTGACGCAAAACTTTTAGTGCGAACAGGAGGAACCGGAATACTGACAGCGGCATTTCAACAGCTTACACAACACGATGTTCCCCGCTACGATCAGGTTACGCAAGGCGGATATAGTCTTTATAATTTTGATCCGCAGGTACGGCAGTTGAGCTACTTGAAGTGGGAGCGTTCGATTGAAAATCCATGGCTTCAATCTCTTAAAGTAACAGGCTCGCTCAATCGTTCTATAGAAGGCATCAATTCTCAAAAAAACAATTCATCAGAGATAAAGAAACAATTGGACAGAGTAAACACAATGGGATTTATTGCTGAAGCACTTTCAAATCCTAAGCCAAACTGGCATGCACAATCTGGGGTTGAATATTATTTTGACAAGGTAAACAGTGAAGCTTTTCTTTTGAATACAGTTACCAATCAAGAAACTTCGCAGCGTGGATCTTATGCGGATGGTTCTACCTCTTCTAACCTGGCTATGTTTACCAACCATCAATTTGACTTACATAAATTTCAGCTCTCGGCTGGCGCACGATTTAATAGGGTCTCAGTTTCCGTGATTGATAATGTATTTGGAAATCAAAAAATCAATCCAGATGCATTGGTTGGGAATGCAGGTCTGATGTACAAACTTCATGGCAAGCTACATGCGATAGCATCCATCAATACGGGTTTCCGCGCGCCAAATATTGATGACATGAGCAAGTTTGGAACGCTAGAGGCAAATGTTTTTGAAATTCCCAGCGCACAACTTTCACCAGAGCGGTCTTTTAATATTGAAAGTGGGTTTAAGTTTAGCAGCCCAAAATTGTCATGGACAGTTACAGCATATCAAACAAAACTGTTGGATTTAATTGATCGGGTTGCAACCACGTATAATGAATCTGATACGTTTGAAGGTAGAAAAGTGTATCAAAAGCAAAACGTTGGCGAGGCAGTAGTGCGCGGTTTTGAGGCAGATATGGAAGCAACCGTTTTTCCATCTCTAAACGTTTTTGGAAATTTAACATACACCCATGGCGAAAACTTAACCAAACAAGAGCCTATGCGGAGGATACCACCTTTGTTTGGAAGAACTGGTTTTAGGTATCGCCATCCTTCAGGTGTATGGATGAAGGCCGAATGGGCGATGGCAGGGCAGCAAGACCGCCTGGCAGCTGGTGATAAATCGGATGTGCGAATAAAAATCCGTTTAGTAGATGAAGTAATGCCTGCATGGGATATTATTAATATATATGCGGGATACTCTTACAAATTTTTCAGCCTTCAGGTGAATGGACAAAATCTGTTGAACAAGGCTTACCGCATCTATGGTTCTGGTGTCGATGGTTATGGAAGAAGTGCAGGTGTAACTATCAGCGTTAAGTTTTAAGAATCAGTTTGTCATGAGGATTCTTACATGCAATCTCTTTTTGCATTTAGTTAATAGAAATTTCCAACCTTAATTACACGATAACGATTTCGTAATAGTTGACAATTAACTTGAATCGATAAAGTAATACTACGTATGGGTAAGAAGCACCGTATTTTGGTGGTGGATGATGACGAAGATATTTTAGAATTGTTGAAATATAATCTTGACAAAGATGGATTCCAGACAAAGACCGTTTCAACTGGAGAGCAAGGTCTGCTGGCGGCTACTCGTTTCCGTCCTGATCTAATAGTTCTTGATATCATGATGCCTGGCATAAATGGAATTGAGTTGTGCAAACTACTTCGGAGTAAAAAACTATTTAAAGACACTTATATTTTCTTTTTAACCGCCAACTCAGAGAAGCGCGTCCATGAGCTTGCCGTGGAAACAGGAGGCGATGAGCTTATTGAAAAAGTGGTTGGGTTACGTGAGCTGACCTCTAAGATTAAGGCCGTCTTATTAGAAAAGTGGGTAATACACAAGCATAAAAGATCGATAATAGCTGGTGATCTTAAAATGGATAGGAAGACAGGGGAAGTTTTTGTGGGTGATAAAAGAATTGTACTCTCAAACCCTGAGTTTGAATTACTTTTTTTCTTTGTTCAAAATCCAAAGAAATTTATTCATTCAAAGAAACTGCTGGAAAGCCTTTGGGGGTCGCAGGTATTCTTTGGTGCCCAAACCCTTAATTACTACCTGGTAAGTCTTTCGAAGAAGTTAGACAATCGGCTTCAGCAAATTGCTGAAGACACCTATTCTTTGATGCCAGCCAGGAGATAAAGACTTAGAATCATTTGGTTTTGTTTCTGATTCAGGATATAATCACCTGAAATATAAGTGGTTACAATTTGCAATGTTAAGTTTTGTCTATGGCTATTAACAATTAAGTAATATAGCTTAGTATTGTATCCCTAATTTAAGTAGTATGAAAAACAAAGTATCAAAAAAAGAAATACGAGGTAAAATAACAGAATCTGTAAGTTCAGTGATCACTCAATTGGAGGTAAAAAAGCCATCCAAAAAGATAAAGAGAATTATCAAGCGTGCATCTAAACAATTAGCCGAGAAAGTTTCACAGCAGTTGAAACATTCAACAGTAAAGGAAAAAAAAGTAAAGGCACCTAAAGCCACAGTTAAATCAAAAGTCAAAAAAGCAAAGGCAGTAGTTACTGCATAGCGGTATAAATTGCTATTAATTTAATAGCTAATATTTTGAAAGTCCTCATTTAAAAATAATGGGGACTTTTCGTTTCAAACCTATAGGGTATCAGCACTTAACCGAGGTTTCTGCTAGCAAAATTGCTTAGGTAAGTAGCATTCTGCTGAAATAGCCTATTCAGGAAGCCAATTCAATAAAATTTAGTTACCCTTTAAACTTTTAAGGCAGGTGGACGTCTAAGGTTTAATAAAACCTAATAAATAAAATTATGAACAAAACTGGAATGTTTGTCGTGTTGGCTTTAAGTGTCTTTTTATTTTTCTCCTGTAACAATGCAAATGAAGCAACTTCTTTTTTGGAAGTACGGCTAACGGATGCACCTGGAGATTACGATGAGGTAAACATTGATATCGTTGATGTTCAAGTGAATTCTGGCTCTGAAGAAGGAGGTTGGAAATCTTTGGAGGTAAACAAGGGTGTTTATGATCTCCTTAAACTTACCAACGGTATTGACACACTATTGGGAAAAATTGAGCTACCTGCAGGCCAAATATCCCAGGTTCGTTTGGTCTTAGGCACGAATAATTCTTTAAAAATAGATGGGCAATCCGTTAAGCTTTCAACACCAAGTGCCCAGCAATCAGGACTCAAACTTCAGGTGAGTGCAGATTTGGTTGAGGGGATTACGTATAAGCTTTTGTTAGATTTTGATGCAGCCCGTTCGGTTGTCAAGGCAGGGGCAAGTGGAAAATATAATCTCAAGCCTGTTATTCGCACGATTGTTGAAGCTCAAAGTGGAGCGATCAAAGGCATAGTGTCACCGGTTGAAGCATCCCCCGCGATTTATGCCATAATAGGTTCTGATACACTGGGTACCACTTTTGCGAATGAGTCAACGGGCAAATTTCTTATAGATGGATTAAAGGCTGGAGCTTACAAAGTAACCGTTGAACCTAAAACCGGCTTTAAGCCAATTGTAAAGGAAACTGTTTCGGTCACCATCGGGAGTGTTACAGATTTAGGTAAGATCGATATTTTGCAATAACTCAATCATAAAAAAACCTGCCTTAAGAAAAGGCAGGTTTTTTTTATCAAATACGACATAGAACTACCGTTTCTTTTTTTTGATCTCCTTGTTTTTTGTACTCTTTCCCATCTTCATAGCTCTTCTGTCAAAATCGAGCGTATAAGCAGCAGTGAACGAAAGTGATGTTAGATTGGTTTTTAATGTGTCTTCCCAGGACAAGGTGGCATAGCTGCTTCCGCTATTCTTTTTCCCAAGATAAGTTTGGCCAAAAGTGGCGCGCAACTCCAACCGCACTTTTTGCCTCCTATTAATTGGAGCATCAGCACCAATGCCTACATCAATTCCAAACAGCCATCGATTAATATTGCTAAGATAGTTTACATAAAGGTTGCCGTCAGGAGGTAGGTCAAATTTGATGTCATACTTCGTTTCAACAAACTTGCCGCTTCCGCTTATCCAATATCCAATGTTTGGTCCTATGTTAATAAACCATTTTGATGGAATATTTTTTACTAGCCTGAGGTTGAAAGATTTTCTAAGTGCCATGGCGACCTCGGCAAAATGAAAAGTTTGCGTGTTGAAGAAATCTCCATTTGTGAGCTTTGTTCTTCTTCCTTTGATAGCATAGCCAGCTTCTGCCAAATATGAATAATCCTTTTTTAATGGGAAGTTAATAAATGCTGATCCACCAAACCCTAACTTAGGATAGGATGTAAATTGGTCACGTTGTGCCTTGTCTGGGTATAAAGCCAAGGTCACATTAGGACCAGCTTTGATTCCAATAGAAAATTTTTGACTCTCGGGTGCCGCTTGTTTCTCTTGAGCTGCCGCCAAAGTGAAATGAAGAAGTGAAATACTAATAGAAACACCAAAAATTAGCCGTATCATATTGTAAAGTTAGCGATCATTTGGTTTAATAAGCGTCAAAATTGAAATATGGTATTGTAAAACCAAATATTCATTGGTAATTTGAGATTGCAATAATTGAAAGATTCTTGAAAAAGTTAAAGAAAGCGTGCCTTAGTATATTTCTGGTAATTATATGTGGCTATTCCTCTTTTTCCCAAGACACTCATAATTTTACCCAATTCTTTTTCAATCCTGCTCTTCTAAATCCCTCATTTACAGGCAGTGACGGAAGACTAGCCATGTATGCCTCCTTTCGGAAACAATGGGCTGGAATTGCGGGAGCACCAACGATTGGCAACTTTAGTATTCAAACCGCTTTGCCAAATAAATTGAATCTTGGGTTTAACGCCAGCAATGACAAGAATGGATTATTATCCACATCTGGCCTATTATTTACGGGAGGATACTCTTTGCCAGTATCTGATGTAAATTTTTTTCGCTTTGGTATTTCAGTTGGGGCTGCATGGAATAAGGTAGACATAAATGGTTTAAATTTTAGTACCCCTGGTGACCCCGTGACAGCTAGTCTTTTGGCAAGCAATTTTCAGGTTTTGGGTAATGTTGGCTTCTCTTTTCACACTCCCACTTTTCATGTAGGCCTTTCTGTTCCTAATATCTTTGAACCTGCCTATCTTTCTTCTGAGTCGTTTTCTGTTTCTAAAGTTAATCCATTCGGTTCCATTATTGCTCATGCCAGCAATCGATTTTACTTTTCGGATGACAAAAATATTTTCGAACCCTACCTGGTGTACAGATATAATCAAAACGCTCCCTCACAAGTCGAAGCGGCAGCTGTTGTTCACCTTCAAAACCTGGTTTGGGTTGGTGGTTCTTTTAAACAAAATTTTGGAATATCTGCATTGGCAGGAATTAAGTTAAAAGGTCAAACTGCCATTGGCTATTCATACTCTTTAAAGAATACAGGTACCAATGAGTTAAGTGCTCCAAGTCATGAAATTCATATTGGAATTCTATTCGGTAAAAGAGATAAGAAAATTCCAATGTATTCTTTTGTTGATGCAGAGAAAGAGAAGGCGCCTGCGAAAACACCACAGCAAATTGCGGCCGAGAAAAAGAAGGCAGCTGCCGAACTTGCTAAAAAGAAAGAAGAAGAAAAAAAGAAAGAGGAGTTGGAAGCCAAACTAAAAGAGGAAGAAAAAAAGAAGCAAGAATTAGAGGCCAGGGAACGGCAAGAAAGAGAAGCGGCCTTAGCTGTTCATAAAGCAGACTCATTGGCTGAGCAAGCAAACTTAACTCAACTTGAAAATCAGGTAGCCAATCCAACAGAAGAGCATAATGAGATTCCTCCAGCAGTTGAAAGACATGAATTTGTAAAGCGTGGAAGTAACCCGAACGAACTTGAGACGGGGGACTATGTGATCGCTGGCGTATTTAAGGTAAAGGAAAATGCAAAGAAGTATAGTGACGGGTTACGCAAGTTTGGATTTGATGAGGCTGCCTATGGTTACCTCACTGAAAAAGGCTTCTGGTATGTTCATATTGCGAAGTCTGACGATATTACAGCTATGCGCGCGTATCGTGATAAATTCAGAAAAATGAAAATATTCAGAGAGGCCTGGTTGCTTTCTGTCAGTAAATAGGATTCAAAATAAGAAATGATGAAAAGTTTTGTTTTTCTATTCCTATCGCTATTTGCTAGCCAATTGGTTATGGGTCAGGTGCCTATAATCAATAAGGTCACCCCAATTGCTACTTTTCCTCAAAATAAAATAGTGATTACCGGATCGGGTTTTAGCTCAACACCGGCCAATTTACGAGTGTCATTTGATCAAGTGATAGTGACACCGGTGGCTTCCAGTGATTTTTCAATCGAAGTGATCGTTCCTCCCCAAGCTCGATTATCGAATATAGAAGTAATCAATCTTACGAGTGGGTTGTCATCCAAGATGTTGAATAAATTTATTCCTGTTTACAGTGGAGGGACTTTCGATGAAAATTTATTTCAGTTACCTACTGCGAATATCACATCTTTTTCTACAGGCACCGAAGAATCATTTGATGTTTGTTCTTGTGATTTGGATGGCGATGGCAAACCCGACTTGGCCAGTACTAAAAATAGTGCAATTTCAACCACACTTTTGCTGCTAAGAAATACAAGCACACCTGGGAATATGAGCTACGTAGCAACTAATCTTATTCTGAAGACAGGTGTCCAATCTTTCAATCTTGCGTGTGGCGATGTTAACATGGATGGCAAGGCTGATCTGGTGGTGATCAGGGGAGGGGCAAACAGAAATGAAATTTTAGTACTTCGAAATACAAGCACCATTGGAACAATCTCTTTTGCATCACCTTTAAGCTTGTTTATTGATGTGGGTCAAACCGCATTCAGAGCCGTCATTCGGGACATGAACTTGGATGGTAAGCCAGAAATAGTTCTTTCAAATTCTTTCACACCCGTTCCTGCAAACGGATCGAATAACATTTATATTTTTTCAAATCAAAGCACTGGTGGAGTTTTGGCATTCAACCCGCTTGCCATTAAACTTTCTGTTACCGGTCCAAATAGTAGCTATGGTTTAGATGCACAAGATTTAGATGGTGATAACAGACCGGAAATAATTATTAATCAATTCACCGCAAATGATATTTTTATTATTAAAAATTTAAGCTCGGTAGGCGAATTGTCATTCTCAACAGATGTGAAGAAAATTCCACTTACAGCTACTCTTAATCATTTAACGACAGCAGACTTCAATAAAGATGGAAAATTAGACATTGCAGCCACAAGTTCCTTTGATGATTTCTTGTACGTTATTCTAAATACCAGCGCTACGGGTTCTATTTCATTTGGCACACCTATACAATTATCGACAGGAGACTTACCCTGGGGAGTGGATGTGTCGGACATTGATGGAGACAGGGATATTGATATTATCGTTGGCAATAGAGGTGTAAATGAAACCACTATTTCAGTATTTAAGAATGATGGAGCAGTTACTCCAGCTTTTTCAAAAGTTAGCATTGCAGCAGGTAAGAAGTCTAGAAACATCAGGGTTGGGGACATGGACGGTGATGGTAAACCAGACATTGCCTTTACTACAGACACAGGTAACTCGGTGGAAATTCTTCGAAACAAAAATTGTTTTACCCCGGTTATTATAAATGACCCTCCACTCACCATTTGTGCCGGTCAAACAATTACCCTGCGAAGTATACCGTCTCCTGGTACAACTTTTGCGTGGAAGGATGGGGGTAATGTAGCTATTAAACCAAGTGGTCCTGATCCTTTTGCCGATATTACAGCCATTGGGTCGTATACTGTAACAGCGACTTCTGAAGGTGGTGCTTGTATTGTGTCATCAGCAATAATAAATGTTACATCTAGCCTTGGCACCGTTCCGGCAGATCCAACTATTAATCCCGTACCTCCTGTTTGTCTTGGACAGACACTTCAATTGTCGACACCCACTATTGCGGGTGCAACATATGAATGGACGGGGCCTAATTCATTCGTTTCAACCGACCAAAATCCAACAAGAACAAATATGAGTGCAGCTGATGCAGGCATTTATACACTTCAACTTCAAGTGTCAAGCCCGGGAACTTGTAAGACCAATATCGCCTCGGTTCGTGTTGACCTCGCCAATCTTGCCAACTTTTTTGTTTCCAGTTCAGTGGCTTCAAATACGGTTTGCCAGGGATCTAACTTAAATTTATTGGTCAATACTGCACCCGGGCATACGTATCAATGGATTAAAGATGGCAATGATATAAGTGGAGAAACATTAAGCACACTTTCTGTTAGTGTTGAAGGAATATATAAAGTAAGAGTAACTAATACGGTGCTTACCTGTTCGATCGTTACGAGTGAAACGGCAGTTAAAGTATTCACCAAACCAGTTTCAAACTTTACAGCAAGCGCAAGTGCTATTTGCATTGACAAGGATGTATCATTCACTAATACGTCTACGACAGATAGTCGTGGTACATTGGCGTTTGCATGGGATTTTGGAGATGCTACTACGTCAATAGTACCGAATCCAATCAAAAAGTTTACCGCAGCTGCAACTCGAAACGTTACATTAAGTGTGAGTTATACCGGAGTCGCTGGTTGTATTACTACCTCAGCTCCTAAAAGTATTGTGGTAGGCGCTCCTCAGACACCTGTCATAGCTGCAACCGTAAATCCTATTTGTGTGGGCGAAGCTTCCGTTCTATCGGTCACAGGTACATTCAGCACATTCAGTTGGACAGGGCCTGCAACAGGAACAGCTTCAACTTTGAATATTACTCAACCTGGCACTTACATTGTGACTACCCTTGAGGCTAATACATGTGCAGCTACAGCGCAGATTGTGGTAGGCGCAAAGCCTGCAGTTAAATTGGATGTAACAGCCGCCAATGCTCCTGTTACCTCTGGGCAAGATGTGATTGTATTAGCTGGCATACCGCTGCAATTGAATGCTTCTGGTGCGGACAATTATAAATGGACTCCTCCCGAAGGATTGGATAATCCTTCAAGTGCAAGCCCAATTGCAACTCCTTTGGTGGAAACTACTTATACCGTTACGGGTTCAACAACAGGATCATGCAGTGGTGTACTTTTTTTCAATATCAAATTTGATCCTGCAGGTAATACCTTCAACCCTCCCAATGCCTTCTCCCCGAATGGCGATGCCACTAATGATTTGTGGGTTGTTCCGGCAGCACAAAATTTTAGTGATTGTACCCTATCGATCTTCACAAAGCAAGGAAGCAGGGTTTTTGAGCAAAAAGGATATACCAATGACTGGGACGGCACTTTTGAGGGAAAAAATTTACCTCAAGGAACCTACTATTATGTATTATCTTGCCCTGATAAACAGCCTGAAACAGGGCATGTGTTGTTGGCCAGATAAAATAATAGCCAAATTGCCTAAAAAGGGTGTTACAGGTTAGGGTTCCGGTATATTAAAGTTGAACGATTTATCTAGACATGACGTCATTTAAGAGTTTTCTCAAGGTCTGTTTTTTAGTTGGCTTCTTCTTTTTCAGTTATTCTTCTTTTGCCCAAACTACCGAGGCATGTAACGATGGTGTTGACAATGATGGCGATGGCAAAATAGATTGCCTTGATACCGATTGTATTTTTGTCGCTACCATTGAAAAAGGTTGTCGCTGCTTTGATAATATTGACAATGATGGCGATGGCCTCAAGGATGCAGCAGATTCAAATTGTGCAGCCTATTATGGACTTACCTATCAAGGGGCATCATCCACGTGTAGCATAACACCTCCTGGTTCTGCCACTCCATTCACAGGACTAGGGCCTCCAATATCAACATCACAAAATACTGCAGATACTCAATCAAAAGTAATGGTAGGTGATGTTGATGGTGATGGAATACCTGATGCAGTAATTGCATCAAAATGGGGTCGTGAAATTAGAGTGGTTGCAACAACAGCTCATACGGTAGGTGGGGTGACCTATGCCCCTGGTGATATTAAATCCGATTTCAAAACTACTGGACCGGGAGCCGCTGTTTTTTCTGGTTCCGGAGCTTGCAGCCCCGACAAATTGCTTTTTGAATTAGAAGTATTAATAGCTGACATTGATAAAGATAAAAAAGCTGAGATATATGGTATTGTGAGTAGTAGAGGTGGAAGCCCTTCTACACCGCCTTCTTGCTTTTTTCTTATCGGATTTAAATATGTAGCCGCAGGCCTCACTGTTATCCCTGGTTTTCCAGTTCAGATTGGACCAGATCGTCCTGGTATTCCAGGTATTGCCGACATGGATGGTGATGGCAAGGCTGAACTGTATTTGAGGGATAGGATTTTTGCAGCTGAAAATGGAAAACTTTTGGCCAGTGAGGGAGGAAAAACCATGGCGAATACTGCTTTATGGGATGTAGATGTTTCGTCTGCTTCAATAGCAGTGAACATGGACAATGGCACCACTATTAGCAATGGTAATAAATTAGAGTTAGTGGTAGGTACAAAAATCTATGGAATACCAACTCTAACTGGCAGAAGTCCGGCATCACCCGCTTCACTTACCTTACTCGAAGACATGAACACAACCTTGGCACCAGCCCAAAAGGGTTATGTCAAGTTAATGAACGACCCCGTAGAGTATGGAATCGATACACACAGTAGCACAAGTGTTGCCGATTTTGATAGTGATGGATTCATGGATGTTTTTGTTACAGGTGCAGTTGGATCTACGACTGGTCGTTCAGCTATTTTTTATTGGAATGTTAAGAATGCTGCTGTAACCACAGTTCTTACTCCAAGCAGTGCCGATTTGGGCTTTGGGGTAGCCCACCCCGATTATACTAACTATCTCAATGGATGGATTTGGGGTGCAGGCAGGATTAATTTAGCAGATCCTACCGGGGATGGAAAATTGGATGCTACGTTTATGGCGGGCAACCAATTGTTCTGTCTCAGCGCTAATGGATCTGGCTTAAAAACGGCCTGGGCACAAAATCAAATTAATATTACGGGATCTATTCCGTTGGGGTATCGAACCATCAACGATTCCCGCTCTGGAGTCTTAACCTGTACCATTTATGATTTCGATAATGATGGAAAGCCGGAATTAGTCTATCGTGACTCGCAGGAACTAGTTGTAGTTGATGGCTTGACTGGTGCTACAAAATTGTGGTCAGTGACGTGTCAATCTCACACCTATACTGAAGGCCCTGTGATTGCCGATGTAAATGGAGATGGTTCAACAGACGTATGTGTAACTTGTGCAACAGCCAAATTTGATATTAATGACCCCATTCAGCAGCAGGCTTTGGGGCAATTCCGCTTATATTCTTCAAGTACCAACGCATGGTTGCCAACCCGCAAAGTGTGGAACCAGCCAGGATATTTTGTTGTGAACATTAACGACAACCTCACTCTACCCTTTCCGCAGCTTGATCAGAATTTGATTTTCGGACAAACGCCTTGCTTTGCAGGACAAACAGGCCCTGTCCGTCCATTGAATGTTTTTCTTAATCAAGTACCCAACCTTGGGGCAAATGGCTGCCCAATATTTCCGGCTCCTGACCTGGCTTTTTTCGGAGATGATCCTGCCCAACCCGGAGTGGATACAAATGGAGATGGCTCAATCTTACCAACAGTTGTTATCACTCCTCCTATCTGCGGAGACCTTGGTATAAAAGCCAAGTTCAATATTACCAATAGTGGGGATTTGCCTATAAGCGATAATGTTCCCGTCAGCTTTTTTAATGGAGATCCTCGTCTTAATCCGGCTACAGCCACAAGGCTATTCAATACCACCTTAGCAATTAGTAACCTTGCTATTGGTCAGACATTCACCTCGCCAGAATATACTTTTAATGGACCTGGCACTGTCTTCACGCTTTTTGTTGTCCTTTACAATGATGGAGCAACTTTGCCAATTGTGCTAACTGGACAAAGTACAAAAGAGTGTACCATTGTGAACAATATTTATTCCGTTTTGATCACGCCTGATCCATTCACCGTTACCGTAGAAAAAGTAAATGACAACTTTAAATGTATCAACTCAGCACCTAACAACGGTCAACTCCGCTCTCGGATTTTTAAAGGCGGTGTAGAAGTATTGGATTATAGCCCCTATACCTTTCAATGGTACACAGGAAACACCACTGCTTCCCCAATTGCAGGGGCAACAACCTATAATCTAACAGGGCGAGACGCAGGCACCTATTCGGTAGTCGTTACGAATACATCGAAAGGCTGTAAGAGTAATATTATATCAGGCTCATTGATTCGTACTGGAAATGATCCGGATGTAACTATTGCGGTATTGGCAAACCAAACATCTTGTGTACCACCCAACGGTCAACTGCAGGCGTCTATAGCAGGTGGCAATACCGGCTATACATTTGAGTGGTTCGATGTAGCGCTTACTCCATTGGGAATTACGGGGCCAACTGCTAATAATCTCTCACAAGGAAATTATGTTGTGCTGGTTACAAAAGATGGTTGTACCAAGACCTCTGCACCACAAACTGTAAACGGCCCTCAGTTTGCTGATGTGCCTGCACAGGTATTACAAAACGTAGTTGATTGTAGTAATTTAAACAGCGGTTCTGTTACTGCTGATGCAGCGATAGGAGGAGTGACACAAAATCCTGCGGGTTATACATTTGACTGGTACGTCTTTAATATTGGCACAAATACCAGAGGAAGTATTTTGCCAGCAGGAAATGGAACCGGTAAGACACGCACTGGTTTGGCTGTTGGTAGTTATCAGGCTGCTGCTAAAGACAATGTAACTGGTTGTATTTCTTATTCTCTCCCAGTCACGGTGACCTCTAGTACAGTGATACCTACCGCTCAGATTACCCAAATAACTCCCCAGACGTCCTGTAATCCTGGTGCTCCGAATGGAGTGTTGCAAGGAGATGTATTAATCGCAGGAGTATTGCAAAATCCTGCCGGCTTCACCTTCCAATGGTTCAAAGGGCAAAACACATTACCTGCTAATTTGGTGGCCACAGTTTCGGGTGTAAATGGCAAAGTCGTTAATAATGTTGCGGGTGGAGGAATTCCATATACACTAAAAGTAACCACATCTCTCAACTGCTCGGCAACTATTGACTTTACTATTGCCGAAACCTTAACGAAGCCAG
Source organism: Bacteroidia bacterium (assembly GCA_031384515.1). Taxonomy (GTDB): domain Bacteria; phylum Bacteroidota; class Bacteroidia; order Cytophagales; family Cyclobacteriaceae; genus ELB16-189. The sequence goes on along the minus strand of JANNAQ010000011.1, from coordinate 2,246 downwards.
TTGTAACACTTACACCAACCAATAACCAGGTGTGCAATCCAGCATTGGCTGCAAGTACTTATACTGGTTCTGTGGCAGCTGCCGTAACTTACGGTGGAGTAACCGTAACCGATTTTACCAATTATTCTTTTGCCTGGAACAAAGGATCTTTAACAACTGATCCTGCTCCTAGTCCGAATTCAACTACAAATAATCTGACGCAACAGAATGGCGGTAATTACACGTTGGTTGTTACCCGAACAGACTTAGCATGCGCAAGCACTGCAGTCACCACGACCATCAACAATACCAATGTACTGCCAGTTTTAACTACAAGCCCCACCTCTTCTACCAACTGTACTCCAGCTTTGGCAAACGGAGCTGCGCAGGTGTTGACTGTTGATGGCGCTGCAGTTGCAGGTCTATCAAACTATACTTACAAATGGCATACTGGTATTGGCACAGCCACGCCAATCGCAGTGGGAACCAATCCAACTGCCACTTCAGCTAAACTAAATAATGTACAAGGTGGAGCTGCCAATAACTATACAGTGTTGGTTGTGAACAGCAGCACAGGCTGTCAGGTGACGGGCACTGTCTTAGTAGGCGATGCCAAAGTATTACCAGTAGTAACACTCGTTGCCTTAGACAATGGTATTTGTAATCCGGCTTTAACGGTGCCTGCAAAGACCTTCAGTGGAAAGATCACAGCCACAGTAACAAACCAGATCGGAGCGTTGACAGATTACAGTTTTGCTTTTGCAAATGGAATGGGCCCTGGCGTGCAGGCTGCGAATGTATTTGATCAGTTGAATGGCGGAGCTACCCAGTACACGGCAATAGCAACACATACACCAACTGGTTGCGTATCCTCACAAGTGAGCATACCTGTAGCGAATGTGCAGACCCTTCCACTGCTCACCACCAGCACTACGGCATCAACCAACTGTAGTGCAGGTATAGAAAATGGACAAGCACGTGTAGTAACAGTAGATGGTGTAGCAGTAGGAACTGCGACAGGATATACCTATGCGTGGACAGGCCCGGTAGCACCGCTCTTTGCGGTGAACGTGGGAACGAATACGTCTAATACAGCACAGGTAATAAAAGTACAAGGAGGAGTAGGTTATAATTATACCGCCTTGGTAACTAATCAGGGGAATGGTTGCCAGACCAGCGTAGCATTGAATGTAGCAGATGCGAAAGTGTTGCCTGTCATTACGCTTGCGGCAACAGCCAATGGCATATGCAATCCCGCCTTAACAGTACCAGCGAAGACCTTCAGTGGAAAGATCACAGCTACCGTAACCAATCAGATAGGCGCGTTGACAGATTACAGTTTTGCCTTTGGCGCAGGCATGGGTGCAGGAGTACAGGCTGCGAATGTATACGATCAATTAAATGGTGGGGCGACCGCATATACGGCAACTGCAACCAACACGCCAACAGGCTGCGTATCCTCGCAAGTGAGCATACCCGTAGCGAATGTGCAAACACTTCCGGTGTTAACTACCAGTACAACGGCTTCAAGTAACTGTAGTGCAGGTTTAGAAAATGGACAAGCACGAGTAGTAACAGTAGATGGTACAGCAGTAGGAACAGCGACAGGATATACCTATGCCTGGACAGGCCCTGTAGCGCCAGCTTTTTCTGTAGCTGCTAACGCTACACGCAATTTGTCCCAGTTGACTCAAGTACAGGGGGGTGCTGGCTACAACTACACTGGTTTAGTAACGAATCAGGCGAATGGTTGCCAGACCAGCGTTGCAATTAATGTAGCAGACGCGAAATTGTTGCCAGTAGTTACGTTAGCGGCTGCAGACAACACGATCTGCTCACCAGCTACCAGTTTCAATGGAAGCATTACAGCCACTGTAACCAATGCACCTTATTTGCCATTTGTACCAGGAGCGTTTACATATTCTTTTACAGGAGGTATGGTAGCGGGTACACCTGCTGTAAATCAAAACACGAAATTGAATGGAGGCGCCACTGCGTATGCAGTAGTTGCTACACACACAGCCACAGGTTGTGCATCATCGTTAGTTAGCATTCCGGTAGCCAACAATCAGGACATACCGGATTTAGTAACGAGCAACACGGCATCAACCAACTGTACGCTCACTGCGGCCTTTGCAAATGGCCAAGCGCGAGTAGTAACAGTTGATGGAATAGCAGTAGGTGCCCCAGCAGCATCTGGGTATACCTATTCCTGGACGGGCCCTGTAGCACCTGCTTTTTCTGTAGCTGCAAACGCGACACGCACG
>JANNAQ010000001.1:0-35910 GCA_031384515.1 Bacteroidia bacterium | reverse complement strand
GGAACAGCAAAGAAAAAAGCGTTGAAGAACATTGATCCACAACTATTGCCTTACATTTTATTTTACAAAGGCGAACTGAAGACCTACAAAGAAGCGTTGGATTTCGAAAAACGAGATATCCCATATTTTTTTGTGCTTGATTCAGAGGGGCAAATTGTATTTGCAACATCTGGTGCTTACACTGAAGGCAAAATGGATCAGGTTGAAGAGGTAATTGAATAATTCGCCAATGATCAATGTGCCGATGATTCCATTTAATGGCCAGGCTATCCTGCGCGCTACTTGCTTTATTCTATTCATCAGCTCCACTCATTTTTCTGTTTTTGGACAGGAGGAAGACTTCAACTTTAAAAACGCTGCTGACTACAATAACTATATCATGAAGGAGATGGTTGTGGCTGTCCAGAAAAACTTCGAATATATCTCTTTCAATGTTCACCCGCCTACCGGACAGGCAAGTAGCGAGGATTTTGAACTGATGGAAACCAGACGGAAGGAAGTCACTCAACAAATTGTTCAATCAAAAGAAAAAATAAAACGTATGCCCCCACTCGATGGTGATACTCGCCTTCGGGATGAAGCCGTTGAATCGCTAACTGAATATCAACATGCCTTCGAGTTAGATTACAAAGATATTATTGGACTAAAAAAGAAAAGCAAAGATTCGTATGAGGCAATGGAGGCGTACTGGAAAGCGGAAGACAAAGCAGAAGCAAAAGTAAATAAAGCAACTAGCCGTTTGCGAAAAGCGCAGCAAGCCTATGCCCGCAAAAATAATATGACTGTTGTAGAAGGCAAATCAGATAGTGTATTAGATCAAAAAATGATGAAGATTACAGCGGTTAATACCTATTGGCGAGAAATCTATCTTCCATTTTTTAAGATTTCCAAAGAGTATGATCTTCTTTGGGATATACTTTCGAAGGAAAAAGTGGATCTAATTAATCGTCAGCGAAGTCAGGTTATAAAAACCGTGAGTGATATACTTCCCTCCTTAAAAGCAAAAGCAGGATTTAATGGAGATGTTGAATTTAGAGATCAGACAATTAATCTTATCGAATACTATCAGCGGGTAGCAGAAAAAGATTTTGCGAAAATCACTGAAGTGCTTTCTAAAAAGCCTACTCAAGAAGAGATTGACCTCATTAACTCCATCATCAATAGATGTAATGCTGATCATGAAAGGCTAGTCTACAATTGGAATATTGCCTCAAAGGATCTATTCAAGAAAAATGTAGATAAAGAGTAGGGACCACTCCTCTCAAGATTGGAAATTGGAAACTAATCGATGTATTTGTTACTTTCATTCCGCGCTAATCTTTTAACATTTATGGATAATAAACAAAACTTTTCAGCTCTCCTAGCAACAGTGATACTTCCCAAAGTGGAGATCATAGCTGCTGTTGTAACAAGTGTTGGACTTGTGTTGAACTATATAAAGCAATCAGGAGCCGCGGAATTGTTACTGATTGGCCTTAGTACATTGGCCAGTGTATTTTTTGTTACTGGCTTTTTAATGCCTCCTGCTTCAGAAAAAATATTGCCCGAAGAAACTGATAAGACATTTATTGACCTGCTTGTGCTAATCGTTTGGAAAATAATGCACATCGCCCTGGCCATTACGAGCATTGGTTTACTATTTTACTCGCTTCATTTGAAAGGATTTTTACAAATGATGTTGATCGGCTCTCAAACATTAATCGTTTCGCTTCTAGCATCTGGATTTATTATCGTTCAGAAAAACAAATATCTCTCAACCCTCAAGACTACACTTATCAAAGCGCTGATGATGGCCATCATCGGAACCTATATTTTGTACATAAATTGGCCAATGGAAACCACATGAGCATACTTTTCCTTTTAGCGATAGCAACAGCTCCGGGGGTAGCCATTGGATTGTATATCTACCTTAAAGACAAACATGAGCGTGAGCCTATCGGATTACTAATAAGAGCATTTCTCTTTGGAATACTAAGCACACTTCTTACCCTGGCTATTAGCTTCCCCATAAATTCAATTGTTCCGATCGACCAACAAAGCATTGGAGAGCAAGCCGTTCATGCCTTTCTTTTGGTGGCGCTAATTGAAGAGTTTAGCAAATTTATTTTTGTGCGCGGGGTTCTCTATCGCAACAAAAATTTTAATGAACCCTTTGATGGCATTGTGTACTCTGTAATGGTAGGAATGGGGTTTGCTACTTTTGAAAACATTTTATATGTAGCCGAAGGTGGCGTAAGTACGGCAATTCTAAGGATGTTTACTGCTGTGCCGGCTCATGCCTCATTTGCTGTACTCATGGGCTACTTCCTGGGCAAAGCCAAGTTTGAACACAAGAAGGGATACTATTCAATCTATGCCTTATCGGTAGCCACGCTTTTTCATGGAGCCTATGACTACTTCTGGTTTATTGCGTATGTACCAGGTATTTGGCTAGGTGCAATTTTTTCACTCGGTGTAGGAATTTACTTTTCCCGAAAAGCAATTAAAATTCATCAGGATCAATCACCCTTTCACCCGGACATACTGCCACCATTTGATAATGAAAATAATTCTAATCAATAAAGCTGATTACAAGTCATGCAGTTATTCGAAGCCATCGTCTTCATCCTTAGCGGGTTTCTTCTTATCAGTCTTTTTACCTTCTGAAAGTACCGCATTAAGTTCATAGGGTGCCTCGATGCCATAGTAATTTTGGCGGAAGCGGTTAATGAAGGCAAGCGTCTCCTCATCGCTTCCAGGAATAAAAATCAGTTCACCCACTTTTGCTTTTGCGGCATTGGTCTTTTTACCGATTAGCTCATTGAAAATGGGATTAGACGATTGCAACATCATACGGTTGTCCTCAAAACCGAAATAATACCAGGAATCAGGTGATCCTTTTACGAAAACATGAAACACGGGCGATCCATCTTCATTTTTCCTGATCTCCATAAGGCCTTCAAATGCTCCGTTGATGTCATACCGCCCAATGTTGCTTAGCCCAAGTTTGCCATCACTATAAAAAGCTTTAAACTTCTCGGACCATTTCAAATTTACATTGGAAAAAACCAAAGGTTTCGCCAGGGCGGGTATGGTGCTAAGGGAGACATAATTTTGCAAAGAACGTTGCTCGTAATCCTTTGCCGCTTTTTCTCCAACAAGGTCTGCTATTTTATAAAGTAACTCCGCTTGATCACCAAGGCCGTCACTACTTCCCTCTGCCTTAATTATATCTACGAGTTCAAGGGCCATTAATTGAAATGCCATTGGAGTAACATTCACATCGGCCATGACAAGTGAGTTCATCTTTATTGCATTAGTTTCAAGATTTCCTGACCCCAAAACTGACGCAGTAATTTTAAAATCGTCATTGTCTCGAAAAAATTTCACGGGGCCTTCAAACCTAACCTCTTGCTTCTCTTCGTTGTAGGCAAACACTTTCCCAGATAGCTTTTCCCCAGAGGCCTTCAACCGATCCTCAATTTTGAATTCTCCTGTTTCCTTATCAAAAAAGAGTGAGCCACTTGGTAAAAAGAAATCCTCATCTTCTTCTGCTTTCTTGTCAGATACAAAGGTGATATAAAGACTATTGTCACCGGCAAAGTGCAATCCAGCCTCAGCTTTACCTCCAGCTTCCGTTATGGCCTTGTCAAAATCGATAAAAATATCTTGCTCATCACCACTTTGTTCATAACGCAACCAAGTGTTGTAGCCTTTGACTTTTCTTAAATCTAATTTAGTGAAGCCCTGTAATTGCAAGGCCGGTTTGGTAGCATACATAACCATTTCCCCTTTATAAAAAATGCGTGGAGCCAAAACAATTTTTTCTGCTTCTATAACATTGCCACTACCCACAGTTTGCTGGGTTGCTATAACATCGCTTGAGCTCTTCTTACCTTGCTCTGCTATTGGCTCTAAATGGAAATTGGTCATTTTGATAGAAAAAGTATCCTTTACTGAGTTGATGTATTGATAGGTAGCATAACCAGAAAATTCTTTTCGCGAAAGGATGTCAACAACTCCATCTTTTAATTGGTGATAACCATGCAACGTGTCGAGTATAATAGTGGTATTTTTCAGTTGCCCAATTTTTGCGTTCTCTAAAATCAACACTTCATTATTCTCAGGTGTAATCTTTGCGTCCGCCACAACAATGTAAGGTATGCCACTCACTTTAAGTTGTTGCAGTTGAATGTCATATTCTGCTTTCTCAGCATTGAAAACCAAAGAGTCTAATTCTTTTCTTGTTGTATAGAAGTAGGAATTTTCGATTGGAACATCTTTGTCCTTAGTCATAGATATTTTCTGCGTACTTAGATCCCATCGTGCATCAGTAATTGAAGTTTTGAATTGGGCATAGGGAAATTCTATGGCTGCAATTCCCTCCACCTCAGGGCTAATGTCTGCGTAATTCTTTTCCAGGTTAAACTGCACGCTAATGTCATCCCCTTGCAATGCCGGTTTATCGGGATTTGTAGTCTTTACCTCAAACCTTGCATGACGTGCTGAAAAATCTTTTGCGCTAAATTTCATTTCTGATGAAGTAAGCTCTGAACCACGGGTTATTAATTTTCCCTCTCCTTCAAGTCCCTTTTTAGAAACCACCGCATACCCGCTTAATTGAGCCGTTGCATTATAGAGGTTAAACGGATCTCGCAAGTTCTTGAGTTTAAATCGGTCTTGCTTTGGTAACCACTTCAATTGGAATTCAGTTAATGTAATCTGTGGAAACCACACCGACCCAAATTGCTGTTCTTTTATCTCGCCAATAGTTCCTTTTGCTAAAACGGAGTCGGGATAAAATATAAAGTCTTTGGACTCAACACTCGCAGCCATGTACTCAATTCTTCCAGTCGACCGTATCCCTGAATTATCAAGGCTCATTCCTCCAAATAACTTTCCATCCCCACGAAATAATTGGTACCCTGTTGCAGGAATGGAGTGAATAAAACCAAGTGATTTATCCGGCATGGTATGTAGCTTTTCCTTAAAATTTGGGAACATACCACTGGAAGAGAAGGTACCTTCAAAGTTGATAGACCCAGGGTCGGCATCATTCAAACTATCCAACTTAAATGGTGGCACCACAAAAAAAACAGAGCGGTCATAAACCCCGTTAAGAATTTCTCTACGATCAAAATAAATGACACCACCGGCTGTAGCATCCAATCGAGGATAATTAGAAAGCTTTGTCCTTCCTGATTTATTATTTGGCTTGCTTACATAAAGTGTTCCCGATGATTGCGAAGAGTTATGTGGTAAGCCCCCAACAATGGAAGCAATTGAATCTGCACCAACCATGGCATTGTTTACCCTTCGCCTCGTGGTTTGGCCTTTGGCATTGGTCTCCGTAATATAAAAGCGAATGGAATCAATGTGATTCAAGTTGATAAAGAAACTATCGTACTTGAGCATGAACTCCTTTCCATTGATCTCGAAATTCCCAGCTGTAATCTTTCCATCAAACTTTATATCTCGATCTTTTAAGATGGTAATCGTGCTACTGTCCGGTTTGATCACAACATTAAGCGAGTCGCTCACTTTAAATTCCTCCACACCTCGCACCGTCATTCTCCTTTCCTTAAAATTGATAGTAGCATTGGCTGGGCCATCCATCACCGAATGAATTTTCAGGTTATCATAATCAGTTGTGTTCTTATGCGCATCAAAAAAATGAAGGGTCTTGTCTTTTACCTGAATGAGACTTGTTGTGGGATTATATCCTATCATTCCTTTCTGACCGAGGAATCTCATTCCTGGTCTTATCTCTTCAACCTTAAGGTCGGATCTTGCCAGGTCATCAGCATAAAACTCCCGCACACCATTTTTGATTGAGTAATTGGCAACTAATCCAAGGGGATGATAGCTAAATCCCACTCCACCCAATAAGCGATAATCTTCAGGATCAAAAAAGTCAATCGACTCAATGATCATGGCTGCCTGACTTCGGCCTCCTGCAGCAAAAAGATTCATGCTATCCGAAGTTAAGTCCCATCTTAAGTGATCGACCGCAAAGTCAACATTAAAAAATGAAGAGGTGAATGGAGCATCTTTCATTTGCCCTCTTTCTTTTTGAATAACTAATCTCTTCTTCCCGTAGTCATATCGCAACTCTACCGCAGGGTGGTAAATCGAATCATAGTCTTGAAAGATTTTTACCTGTGCATGTTTAGACATAATGGTTGAATCCTGAAATTCAAAAAGGCGTGAACTTGCTTCAAATTTTTTCTCAGACTCATTTTCTACAACCAGGTAGGCATAATCGCCATCCACAGACGAGCTATAAATTCGCTTTCCATTGAGGGCAAATCCTCCCGTATATTTCATGTTTTGATCTGTTAACCCAAGGATCAAAATATTACTTCTCATAGACATGAAGCGTGGATAATTGGAGCTAGCAGAATTTTTGTGCTTTACACTTTTGAATTCAAAAATCCCCTCCACTTTGCCATTTACTTTTCCCAGGTACGTGATGCTGCCATGATCAGCTTTTAACTCGGGCTTTGAGACTTTAAAATTATAGGCATCAAATTCAAAATAAACGGAATCGGAACCGAGGCCTGCAGCACTCCAATCAAAGCTGCCTCCTTCTCCGACAAACGTTTTGTCATAAAGTGATACAGAACCTTTGGTGTTTCTTAAAAATGCAGAATCATAGGGAGTGGAAAAATTGAGGGTGGTTTTTTCAAAGGTAATAACCGGGCCATTCAACACAGGCTGTGGCTCGGGCGGGAGTAACAAAGAAACTCCAGAGGATTGTGCAACCGTGTCAACAGGTGGTTCTTCCCAAGTGGTAGGTTCTGCGGTATTCTGATTATCCCATTGATCAAATTGGTTATCTTGTGTAGCGGTATCCTGTTCGGGGATATCAGAAATTATTTCTGCTTTGATATAATCAAAATGATATTTATCATCAAGGGAATAAAGTCGGAATGACTTTTCATAGTGTAAGGCATGATGCTCAAAAAAATCACGGCTACTATTAAAGAACAAAGCAGCTTTGGTCATGTCATCGTTTTCAATTACTTGACCACCCACTTTAATGTAATTACTCAACTCAACAGGATCAATACTTTCCCGATTGATGGAGTTGACTATCGCTCCTAAATAATTGACGAAATGAGGACGAAGTTTGTAACCTTTCTTCTTCATCATCTTAAGTTGGGCTTTGAGTTCTGATTGTTTTTCCAAACCCAAACCATTCCAGAGTGAACCAATAGCAGCGCCAACCGCCATGGCATCCACGTTTTTGGTATTTTCTAAGACGACTCGAAGGCTATCCTGGTAGCTTAGTTTAGCGGCCACTTTGCTGTCAGACTGGGCCATGGAAAGGTTTATCCCAGCCAGAAAAACGAAAAAATATGATGCTACCTGCTTCACAATATAAAAGCCTTCAAATTCGCAAATAATTGCTGAAAGTGCTAATAACAATTAGGTATTAGCACTAGTCGTTGGCCAGATGTAAACGAAAACTGCGAAAGACTTATTTCTTTTGAAGCAATAAAGAGGCCCAGGTTTCTTTCTCATCACGAAAAACCTCGGTGAAGCCGTGCTTTGAAGCCTCCAGTTTTAAGTCGTCAATGTCTGTGGTATAGAAACCGCTTAATAAAAGTTGACCTGTTGTCGAGAGTTGATCAGCATAGGATTTCATTTCGGCCAATAATACGTTCTTGTTGATGTTGGCAAGAATAATATCAAACAAACCAGTAAATTTCATATCATCAATTTTGCCTTGATAAAGATGAACGTTAGTGCATTTATTGTTCTCAATATTTTCTTTTCCATTTACGGTACTCCATTCATCAATATCAAATGCTTCCACTTCTTTAGCTCCAAGCTTTGATGCCATGATGGATAAGATAGCTGTGCCGCAACCGGCATCCATTACTCGCTTACCTGTATGATTCATTCTCATCTGGCCCTTCAACATTAGGTAGGTAGTCTGATGATGCCCTGTACCAAATGACATCTTGGGTGTGATGACAATTTCGTACGGATATTTATTGTCGATTTTATGGAACTCGGCCCGAACCAGACACTTATCATCCACAATAATGGGCTCAATGCTTTTTTCCCATTCTTCGTTCCAATTTTGCTTTTGGATTTTATCTTGAAAAAAGATCAGGGGGTTAACGTGCCTGTATTTCTGTTTAACACTTTCAAGATGACCAATGTCAAATTTTTCTTCTTCAACATAGGCCTCAAATCCTTTTTCAGTTTCCATGAACGTGTCAAAACCCACCTCGGCAATTTCAGCCATCAGTATTTCAGAAAACTCCGGATCACAAATAACTTGAAGACGTGTGTAATACATGATTTTCAACAATTCAATTTTCGATGAGCCAATTTAGAATTGGCATTGGCTTATCTGCTAACTGACAATTGGCTAGATTCCCTTTACAATCTCTACAAACTCCCTTGACTTTAAGGAGGCGCCACCAACAAGTCCACCATCCACATCCGCACAAGCGAAAAGCTCTTTAGCATTATCAGCCTTAACACTTCCTCCATAAAGAATAGAAATATTTTCAGCGATAGCCCCGTACTTTGAGGCCAGATGTCTGCGTATAACCGAATGCATATCCTGTGCTTGTTGTGAGGACGCAGTTTTTCCTGTACCAATCGCCCACACCGGCTCATAGGCAATTACCACTTTTTGCAAAGCCTCTGGACTTAAATGAAATAAACTTTCCTCGACTTGTTTCTTCACTAATTGTTCATGCGTTCCCTTCTCGCGAATCTCCAAGGGTTCGCCACAACAAAAAATAGGAGTGATGCCATTCGCCAATGCTTTGTCAACTTTAGTAGCCAGTAGTTTTCCGTCCTCACCAAAATATTGTCTCCGTTCGCTATGTCCAATGATTACATATGGAACACTCATCGACTTTAACATAGGTGCGGAAACTTCTCCTGTATAAGCTCCTGAATCATGTTCGCTGCAATTCTGGGCTCCAACTGCTATTTGTTTAGAGGCACCTAACTGGGTTTTAACGGGAATCAGATATGGAAAAGGGGTACACAAAATGACTTTAACATTGCCCTTCACTTCATCGGCCACCATACCCATAATTTCAGAAGTAAGAGCATGAGCTTCTTCCAAAGTTTTGTTCATTTTCCAGTTACCGGCTACAATTTTTTGACGCATATCTAATGTTGTTTGGGTTATTGAATTGCTTTTAATCTATTTTCCATCAAACTTAAAAACTTCTGATGGCTTCTCGCGCAAAAGCCTCACACTTTTAACCGGACTTTTGTAGGTGATATGAACAATATTGGATTGGTCACCATGTGCTTCCATGATCACATCATTCAGAACTTCAAGGGACTTGATTTTTTTTACGTTTTCAATCTCTATATAAAAGACAATTGCAACATCTTCTATTTCGTGGCCCAAGAGTTTAATAATCTGCAGCTTGCCATCCAACTTTACTTTCAAATGTTCCTTTAAATACCCCGAAGCCATCTGATCCAGTGTCAATCCATTTTTGGGGTCCAATAAATCAAGTGTTGGTTGCTTTAACTGGTTCTGAATGGCTAACTCCAGATCATCTATAAAAATCCTGGACATAATCTGAATAGCTTTATCTTTTTCGCTGTAGGTGATTTCAGTTACAGATAAGTGTATGGGATGAAGAAAAAAAAGTAGAGAATAAATCAGTGAAATCATATGACTTTTAAAACTAAGGATACAAAGTTTAGCAAGTTACCATTACATTTACGATCCTCAAATTACAAACTACCTGATGAGCGAGTTTGCCCTCTATTTTGGTCTTGGAAAGGATCATATTCTGGATTATGTAAATGGGTATGATCATATTCTTTTTGTACTTGCTCTTTGTGCAGTTTATGTGGTGCGCGATTGGAAAAAGATCCTGATTTTAGTAACTGCATTTACAATTGGTCACTCCATTACCTTGGCCTTAGCTACCCTTCGGATTATCTCGGTTGCGACACATTTGATTGAATTTCTTATCCCCCTTACAATCTTCATTACGGCCGTTTCTAATCTTTTCCGAAAGGAAGAAACCAGTGAACATAAAAATGTTCAGATCAATTATTGGTTTGCGCTTGGCTTTGGCTTAATCCATGGAATGGGCTTTTCAAACTATTTAAAGGCCATCCTTGGTAAGGATCAATCCATACTGTCCCAGCTTTTGGCCTTTATTTTAGGTCTTGAATTAGGTCAAATAATAGTTGTAGCACTCTTTCTGGGTCTTAGTTATATTTCAGTCGATTTTTTCAAAATTTTAAGAAGAGATTGGAAAATGGTGATCTCTTCCGCTATTGCGGGAATTGCCTTAATTCTGATGAAAGACCGCATATTTTGGTAATAAATACTTGTAATTAATCACACTCTTATGAAACAACTTTTTCTTTTAGTCTTACTTGCCTCCTCAACCCTTTCCTGGGCACAGGTGGTGAACCCTGAAACACAGAAATGGCAAGGAAAATTTGAGCAGCTCGATCAAATACTTCCAACCCCTAACGAGTATCGAACTGGATCGGGATCACCTGGCCCAAAGTATTGGCAACAGCGCGCTGACTACGTAATCAATGCTGAGCTGAATGATACGAATGCCAGCATTACTGGATCAGAAACTATTACTTACTTTAATAACTCTCCTGATGTCTTGAAGTATTTATGGTTGCAATTAGATCAGAACATCAATGCCAAAGGAAATCTTACAACAGCAACAGATACCTATTCAGTTAAGGACTCGGTGAACACAAAGGAAATGGCATCAGAACTTAGCTTATATGATTTTGATGGTGGTCATAAGATAAAATCAATCAAAGATGCAACGGGTAAAGCATTGCCTTACACGATCAATGCTACCATGATGCGCATTGATTTGCCGCAGCCGCTTGCTGCTGGCCAAAAATATGTATTCTCAATTGAGTGGTCTTATAATGTTCCCGACAGGATGAGAGGTGGATCGCGCAACGATTCGCGATCGGGTTATGAAAATTTTCCGGAAGACAATAACAATCTTTATTTGATAGCACAATGGTTTCCACGTATGTGTGTGTATGACGATGTAGTGGGTTGGCAAAACAAACAGTTTCTTGGTCAGGGAGAGTTCACGTTAACCTTTGGCGATTACTACGTCAATATCACTGTTCCATCTGATCATATTATTGCAGCTACCGGCATGGTTCAAAACCCAAAAGAGGTTTTAACAGCAGAACAATTTGCTCGCTTCGAAAAAGCAAAAACCAGCTTTGACAAACCTGTGATCATCTGCACTGAGCAAGAGGCAAGAGAGCGTGAGAAAACCAAATCAACCACCAAGAAGACTTGGGTATTCAAAGCTGAAAATGTTCGCGACTTTGCATTTGCTTCCTCCCGCAAGTTTATTTGGGATGCACAAGCTGTTAAGATTGCCAACAAGACTCCTTTAGCAATGTCGTATTATCCAAAAGAAGGTAATCCACTTTGGGAACGAGAATCTACTAAGGCTGTAAAAAACACTATTTCAACGTATTCAAAATATTCTGTTGACTATCCTTATCCCCAGGCTACCTCCGTTCACGGGGCATCTTTAGGTATGGAATATCCCATGATCTGCTTCAACTTTGGTCGTCCTGCAAAAGACGGAACCTATTCAGATCGCTTGAAATGGGGAATGGTTGGAGTGATCGTTCACGAAGTAGGACATAACTTCTTCCCGATGATCATCAACAATGATGAACGCCAATGGACGTGGATGGATGAAGGCGTAAATACTTTTGTGCAATACAGAACACAAGTAGAAAATTATCCTGACATGCCGCAACGCAGAGGGCCAGCATCTATGATTGTCCCTTATATGAAAGGTGATGGAAGTTTGCAACGACCGCTCATGACCAACTCCGAACAAATTATTCAGTTCGGTGCGGAGCAATATGCGAAGACTGCAACCGCACTTAATATCTTACGCGAAACGGTAATGGGTCCCGAGCTATTTGATAAAGCATTTAAAGAATACTCAACTCGTTGGGCGTTCAAACATCCTAAACCAGCCGATTTCTTCCGAACTCTGGAAGATGCATCAGCAGTTGACCTGGATTGGTTTTGGAAAGGTTGGTTCTACACCACCGATCGCTGCGATCAATCAATTGATAAAGTGAAATGGTACAAGGTTCGCACAGAACAAACTAATATCGAAAATAAAGAAAAAGCGGTAAAGAAGGGCGATCTTTCAACAGGCACTGCCAGTGGAAAATACGACAGCTTTGATAATGGACCTGAACCAGTTTCAGTTATCCCAACAGACGCACGTTTTTATGGAGAGTTCCAGAGTCGTATTGACGATAAGGCAGTGATTGCAAAACTGGAGAATAAAAATATTTATGAAATCACACTCAGCAATCATGGTGGATTGGTTATGCCCGTCATCATAGAATGGACGTTCAAAGATGGCTCAAAAGAAACTGAACGATTACCAGCCGAAATCTGGCGCACAAATGAACAGACCGTGACCAAAGTATTTGTGAAGGAAAAAGAAGTTAGGGCGGTAGTCCTCGATCCGCAAAATGAAACTGCGGATATTAACACAAGTGACAATGTTTTTCCTAAAGTAGAAACGATTACCAAGTTTGATGAGTTGAAAAAGAAAAATTAATACCTAAAATTTCCTTTGTGCCTTAGTGACTTCGTGGCTAACCATTAATTGCCACCAAGACTCTAAGGCACTAAGAATTTACCCTTCACGTTTTTTTGATTCTAAAATTATCCTATGAAAAAAATAGTAAGTTTTGTTTTTATTCTAATCGGCATAGCGTCTTTTGCCCAGGAACAACCTAAAAAGGAAGAACAAAAATGGCAAAGTAAATTTGAGCAGTTGGATCAAATGCTCCCTACGCCAAACAGTTACCGCAGCAGTTCAGGAGCACCCGGTGTAGATTATTGGCAACAGAAGGCTGACTATGTCATCAATGTTGAATTGAATGATGAGAACCAAACCATCACAGGTTCGGAAACCATTACCTATTTCAACAATTCACCTGAAGAATTAAAATATTTATGGCTACAATTGGATCAGAACATCAATTCAGAGAATAGCCTCACAACCAAGTCATCCAATAATTCTATCCGTGATTCCATTCCGGCTAAGTTTATAGCTACGACCACAAATGCTTACGATTACAAAGGCGGATACAATATTAAATCGGTGAAAGATGCGATTGGGAAACCACTTCCTTATCTTATCAATTACACCATGATGCGCGTTGATCTACCTCAACCCCTTAAGAATGGAGAAAAATTTGTGTTCTCGGTTGATTGGTCATTCAACATCAACGATCGTGTAATGATAAGCGGCCGTAGTGGCATGGAATATTTTCCAGAAGATGGAAACTACTCTTACACAATGGCACAGTGGTTTCCCCGCATGTGCGTGTTTGACGATTATGAAGGTTGGCAGAATAAACAATTTTTAGGATCAGGTGAGTTCACATTAACATTTGGAAATTATCGCGTGAGGATTACCGTGCCATCCGATCATATTGTTGGGGCAACGGGCTGGATCCAAAATCCAAAAGAAGTTTTAACCAAGGAGCAAATTAATCGTTTTGAAAAGGCAAGAAAGACGTTCGACCAACCTGTATTTATTGTAACCGAAGAAGAAGCAAAAGCCAAAGAAAAGGTACGTTCCAAAACGAAAAGTACTTGGGAGTTCTATGCGGAGAACGTACGTGACTTTGCATTTGCCTCTTCGCGCAAATTTATCTGGGATGCCCAAGCCGTAAAGCTCAATGATAAAACTCCATTGGCTCAATCCATGTATCCAAAAGAAGGAAATCCACTATGGGCAAAAGAATCAACGAAAGCAATTAAAAATACATTAGAAGTTTATTCGGAGCGCACCTTTGATTATCCGTATCCTACAGCTTTCTCTATTCACTCTGCTAATCAAGGGATGGAGTACCCAATGATTTGTTTTAACTATGGCAGACCGGCAAAAGATGGAACAGTGTCACAACGCGTGCTGGAAGGAATGGTGGGAGTTATAGTTCACGAAGTGGGTCATAATTACTTTCCTATGATTGTAAACAATGACGAACGCCAATGGACTTGGATGGATGAAGGCTTGAATACCTTCCTGGAACGCGAAACAACACGTACAAGATATCCTGGCTTTGATGTTAGCGGTGGATCGCCAAAAGGAATAGTACCTTTTATGAAAGGCGATAAAAAAATCATGCGACCGGTGATGGCATCCTCTGATAATCAGGGACCAAGTTTTGGACCTAATGGTTATACCAAACCATCAGCCGCTTTGACCTTGCTACGCGAGACCATCATGGGACCAGAGCTTTTTGATAAAGCCTTCAAAGAATATGCACAGCGCTGGGCATTTAAACATCCCAAGCCAGCAGATTTTTTTAGAACACTTGAAGACGCATCAGCCGTTGATTTGGATTGGTTTTGGAGAGGTTGGTTTTATACCACTGATAACGTAGATGTGACTCTTGATGAAGTTAAGTGGTACAAAGTCAACAACTCTCAACTCGATCCAGAAAAGAAAAATGTTACAGTTAAGCAGGGTGATGTTGGTGCGAAGAAGCTAGGTGATAAGGCTTCCGATTTTAGCAACGGGCCACAAGACTTTACCCTAACCAATACACCAGACAATTATTATGGAGAATTCAGAAACAGGATTAATGATAATGACATTCGCCAAAAACTAGAGACGAAAAACTTATACGAAGTGACTTTGAAAAACACAGGTGGATTGATTAGCCCTGTAATCATTGAGTGGACGTACAAAGACGGGACAAAAGAACTGGAGCGTATACCTGCCGAAGTATGGAGAACGAATGAGCAAGAAGTGAAAAAGATCTTTGTAAAGGATATGGAAGTTGTAAACATCGTAATCGATCCGAATTTAGAAACAGCTGACATTAATGTTAATGATAACGTTTTCCCGAAGAGGCCAACGGAAAATAAATTTGATCAGTTTAAGAAAAATTAGATAGTAAAGCTCAAGCCACAGATTTGAAGATTACATCTAAGAATTTGTGGCTTCTTTATGTTAAATCTCGCTGGGCTATTAATTTAAAATTCTGCAATATTAAAGTCACAAACTATTCGATATGAAAAACTCACTTATTATTATTCTTGTTCTGGTGGCCTTCTATACACAGGCACAACAACAAACTACGCCCTGGCAAGGAAAATTCGAGCAACTTGATACTCAACTTCCAACACCTAATTCGTACCGGTCAGCATCTGGCGCTCCAGGCCCACAGTACTGGCAGCAAAAAGCAGACTACATAATCACAGCAGAACTCAACGATGAGAATCAAAGTATTACCGGCTCTGAAGTAATTACCTACACGAACAATTCCCCTGATGTATTAAAATACCTGTGGCTTCAACTTGATCAGAATATTTTAGCAAAGAACAATTTGACTAGCCAAACCAGGACAAGCAACATGGCAGATACCATTTCTACAAAACAATTAGTCCAACGCGTTTCAGATTTTGATGGAGGTTATAAAATCAAATCGATTAAAGATGCAACTGGTAAGCCAATGAGCTATACAATTAACTACACCATGATGAGAATCGACTTGGCTCAACCGCTAAAGAAAGGTGAGAAAGTTACTTTTTCCATTGATTGGTCCTTCAATATTGGTGATCGTATGATTGATGGGCAGCGAAGTGGCTACGAATATTTTCCCGAGGACAAAAACTATTTGTACACTATTGCACAATGGTTTCCGCGTATGTGTGTATATGACGATTACATCGGTTGGCAAAACAAGCAGTTTCTTGGCCAAGGGGAATTTGCCTTGGCATTTGGCGACTATAAAGTAAAGCTAACCGTACCAGCCGATCATCTTGTAGCTGCTACAGGTGCCTTGATGAACGCAACAACCGTGTTGTCCAAAGATCAACTTGAGCGTTATGAAAAAGCTAAAACCTCTTTTGATAAACTTGTAATTATTGCCAATCAAGCAGAGGCAACAGAACGCGAAAAGACGAAATTAAAAACTAAGAAAACCTGGGAATTCCATGCCTATAATGTTCGAGACTTTGCTTTTGCTTCTTCACGGAAATTCATCTGGGATGCACAAGCTGTTAAAGTTGGGGATAAAACTCCATTGGCAATGTCGTTCTATCCTAAGGAAGGCAATCCCCTGTGGGAACAAGAGTCTACCAAAGCAGTGAAAAATTGTCTGGAAATTTATTCGAAATACACAATCGATTATCCCTATCCAGTAGCACAATCCATCAATACTGCTTCCATCGGAATGGAGTATCCGATGATTTGCTTTAATGGGGGCAGGCCTAACAAAGAAGGAGTGACTAGTCCACAAACTTGGGCATCTACTGTTGCTGTAATCATTCACGAAGTAGGTCATAACTATTTCCCTATGATTATAAACAATGACGAGCGCCAGTGGACATGGATGGATGAAGGTATCAATTCATTTTTGCAATACCGGACAGAGGTGGAACGCTATGAAAAGTTTCCGCATTGGTGGGGCAGTGGCAAAAGCATCGCCCCTTTTATGGTGGGAGATAAAAGTGTGCAGCGGCCAGTAATGACCAATTCAGAACAGATTATTGAGTTTGGTGCCGAGCAATATGCGAAGGTAGCCACCAGTATGAGTATTCTTCGCGAAACAGTAATGGGTCCCGAATTATTTGATAAGGCATTTAAGGAATATGCACAACGTTGGGCCTTCAAACATCCAAAGCCGGCCGACTTTTTCCGCACAATGGAAGATGCATCGGCTGTTGATTTGGATTGGTATTGGAGGGGTTGGTTTTATTCTACTGATCACGTTGACTTTACTTTGGAAGATGTGAAATGGTATAAAGTAAAAACAGAAGAAACTAACCTGGAGAAGAAAAATGTAACAGTTAAGAAAGGTGACTTGACTGCCGATGCATCCAAAAGCAAAACAGATTTCAGTTCTGGCCCACAAGAGTTTACGATGGTAAACACATCGGATAACAATTATGGTGAGTTTCGAAGCAGAATTGACGACAAGGCTGTTCGTCAAAAACTAGAAGGTAAAAATATTTATGAGATTACTCTTAAAAACAAAGGCGGATTAGTTATGCCTGTGATCATTGAGTGGACCTATAAAGATGGCTCGAAGGAAATTGAAAAAATACCTGTAGAGGTATGGCGTACCAATGAGCGACAAGTAAAAAAAGTATTTGTCAAAGATAAAGAAGTTGTGAATGTGGTGATTGACCCTAATCAAGATACTGCCGAAGCAGAATTGTCTGACAACGTTTTTCCAAAAAAACCAGTTGAATCAAAGTTCGATCAGTTGAAGAAAAATTAGAAAAACAATAGCCACGGATTCGCTGATTATTTAGCAATGAATTCGTGGTTTATTTATTGTGCAAATAGTTTCATTGCGCGCTCCATATCTACGTTGCCGCCCGTTAATATAATCCCTACCTTCTTTCCCTTAAATTTTGTTTTCTCTTTTAGTACTGCGGCAAAAGGAACAGAACATGAAGGTTCAATTATCACTTTTAATCGCTCCCATATCAATCGCATCGCTGAAATTATTTCGGTATCAGTCACCGTGATAATTTCTTCAACATTGTCTTTAATAATTGGAAAAGTTTTGTCACCCAGTGTGGTGAGTAATCCATCCGCTACTGAATCAGATTGTGCTTGTTCTATCTTTCCACTTTTCATAGAGCGATAAGCATCATCAGATCCTGCTGGCTCACCGGCAATCACACGTGTATTTGGTGAAAAGTATTTTGCGGCCAAAGCTGTCCCGCTCAACAATCCTCCCCCGCCAACTGGAGCCATGATAATATGAAGCCCATGAACCTCTTCAAATAATTCCTTCGCTGCGGTAGCTTGTCCTGCAATTACATCATAGTTATTAAATGGATGAATTTCAGTAGCTCCCGTTTTATTAACCACATTTGCCAATGTGGTTTCACGCGCTTCTAGAGTAGGCTCGCATTCAAAAATTTCACCTCCAAATGCTCTCACTCCTTTCTTCTTTATTTCAGGGGCCGTTCGCGGCATCACTATATAGGATTTTACTCCCAACAATTTTGCAGCTCTTGCCAAGGCTTGTGCATGGTTTCCGGAAGAGTGGGTAGCAACACCCTTGGCGAGGTCTTCCGGTAAAAGAGTAAGAATGGCGTTCATCGCACCACGAGCTTTAAATGCACCTATCTTCTGAAAGTTTTCGCATTTAAAATAAACCGTGCATTCGGCAAGGTCATTTATACTACCACTAGTAAGCACTGGTGTGTGATGAATATATGGTTTGATTCGCTCGTGCGCCTTTTCGATGTCTGATTTACTGGGAATTGAATTCATATATTAATTTTAAAAATAGATAAAAGTAGTAAGACGTAACTAGTAAGATGTTGGAATTGTCTAATGTCTTGCGTCTTGATACTTATGTCTTAGGAGTTAACCCACTTTACCTTTTCGTTAATTGACTTTCTTCGTCCATCCAATAAAGGGCCTTTTGGCACTCCAATATGTAAAAATCCAACTAGCTTATCATTTTTACCAAGCCCAAAAAAATCTTTGGATTCTTCAAAATTGGTAATGCCTCCTGTGCTTAAGTAACAACCGGCTCCATAAGCTGTGGCTGTGAGGTACATGTTCTGAATCGCGCAAAAAACTGCGCCTAATTCTTCCCACTCTGGAACGCTATTGTTCTCGTCACGCTTCATACCAATGGCTATGATATGTGAAGATTCCATTGGCTTTGTCAACAAACTTTGATATCGATCCACTCTGAATGTTCCTTTGAGAGTTGTCACCGTTTTATAACACTCTCCTTGAAAGGCAGCTAGTTTTTTAAGTCCCTCCCCACTAAATATAACAAAGCGCCAAGGTTCTGTTAGCTTATGTGTTGGCGCCCAATTCCCATTCTCCAACATTTGATGAACAACGGAATCATCAACTTTCTCGTCTGAGTAATCTTTAGGAAATACAGATCGCCTACTCTTTATCAGTTGATTAACTATAGCTACATCAAACTTCATTTTGATATGTTTCGTGCTAATTTAAGAATTAGGTTGCTGAATTACTGAGCGAACTAGGTTGTTTTTCGATCAAACTAATAAGGTGCCAACTCCCTAAATTTATTCCAATTCTTTTTGCTATTTTGACTTTTCATTTACCAATATGCGCTTTCTACTCTTACTTCTTCTTGCCGCCTCCTGTTCTCCTATTTATGTTCCTACAACACGCAATGTTCCACTATTTAGAGGGGCCGGAGAGTTTCAAGGTTCTGCATATCTCACCACGGGTGTTGATGTTCAGATGGCTTATGCTTTGACAGACCATTTAGGTGTAACGGGAAATTACAATTTTCTTAGCCAGAACCAGGATCTTCCTCAAGACAAGACAATACCGAATATGCCAACTAATTTTCAACGAAAAAATAATTTTGGCGAAGCTGGGATTGGTTATTATAAAAGCACGCGTAAAAAGCGATTCGAATTATATGGCGGCTATGGAATTGGAGAGGGTACCAGCTATTCAAACTACTATTTCTTCGCTAAAGATTTTGGTGTAAAGGCGGTTGTTGCCACTGGCAAGTATCAGCGCTTTTTTATCCAGCCATCCATTGGAACAAATAACAAAAAATTCAATTTGGCTTTCACGATGCGGGTTTCAGCCGTTGACTTTTCTGAGTTTAGTTCGGATGGCTTCACAAGCACAACCGTTACAAAAACACCTGACGAACCAATTCAAATCTTTCTTGAGCCAAGTCTAACTGGAAAATTTCCATTGGTAGGAAATCTATATGGCATGTTCCAATTAAATGTTAATGGGCCTGTTCCTAGTGAAATCTATTTTGATTATGTACCCCTCCAATTTGCAGTAGGTATTCAATTGAAAGCTGGGGGTAGCTTGCGTTCTCGTGTTTATTAATTCACTGATTATTCTTTCTTGGTGGTTGGAGATTCGAAGTATGGTGGTAAAGCCATTTAGTTTCCTCGATTAGAAGTAATGGTTTTTACTTTCTTAAGTGCTTTGGAATTAACTTGAGTTCAACTAACTCAAATATCAATTCAACAAGAATTGCTAAAATAGCGGCTGGTATCGCACCGCTTAAAATTAAAGTTGTGTTGTTGAGAGCCAGCCCCGTAACAATAAACTCACCAAGTCCACCAGCCCCAATAAAGGCTGCTAAAGTAGCAGTACCTATTGTAATCACAGCGGCCGTTCTTATGCCTGTCACGATGGATGGCATTGCCAGTGGAAGTTCAATGTATCTCAATCGCTGCCATGGATTAAGTCCAATTCCGGTTGCTACCTTTTTAAGTATCGGATCTACTGCGTGAAGTCCGCTGGTTGTGTTACGGAGTATCGGTAGCAAAGCGTATAAAAATAAAGCAGTAATGGCAGGAATTGCTCCAATTCCTACCAGCGGTATCATCAATGCCAGTAGGGCAATAGATGGTATGGTCTGTAATAAGCCAACTGCGTATAAGACTACCTTCGAAAAGGCGCTATAACGGTATAACACTATACCAAGAGGTATTGCGAATACGATTGCCAATACCAGCGCGATTGAAGTTATTTTTAAATGGGTGATTGTTTTAGAAAGTATTTCAGAGGTAATACCTGACTCTTCCCGCTTGACTTGAGTTAAACCTTTTGATCGCAAAAACTCCGCTGCCACTTGAGAAAACGAAAGCTTACCATAAATTACTTGTGCGTTCATCTCTTGCATTTTCAGCTCTGAAATTTGACCAGCTAACTTCATGAGGATACCTTTGATCAGCGGATCGAGAGAAATTTTGTATAGTGAAACCGCCTCGTACGCTGGAAAAAATTCCATGTCATCACGCAAGACGATAAGACCATATTTTTGAATCTCGCCATCCGTTGAGTATACATCAGTCAGATCAATTTTGTTATCATCCAAGGCTTGGTAAGCCAAGCCATGTTCTATGCCAACTGGTTTTTGTTTTAGTGAATATCTCTTCGATAAATTGTCCCAACCATCTTTTCGTTTTAAAAATTCATAGCTCAACGCAAGAGATAATTCTGGTTGGGTTTTAAGATCTGAGATCGTTATTATATGTCTGGCTTCTGCGAATTCTTTTTTCATACTTAGGCCATATGAATTGTTGAATCCATACGAAGGAGAAATCTCCATTGCCAATTCTTCATAAAGTTTATTCTGCAACTCCTTGAAGCTAAGCTTTCTCTCACTTTTCAGAATCTCCTCGGCCAACGTCCCCGTGTACTCTGGATAAATATCGATGGCATTATTTCGTAGTGCCTCAAAACACACCGTTGTACCGCCAAGATTGTAATTCCGCTCCACCGTGTAACCCGAGCCCTCCAGAAGTTGAGAAATAATCTCACTTAGAATATATCCTTCGTTAAAATGCTTGGCTCCTACCCGAACTGTTGGCTGTTGGGCTTGGAGCGCACCAAAATAAAGTCCCGTAAAAAACAGAATTGAAAATATTTTCTTCACTTTATCTGTTTTAGCTTTTTGTCCTCGATTAAAAAAATTGAATCAGCCAATTTTTCTGCCTCTTGATTATTGTGGGTCACCAAAATAATTGTTCTTGGTTCAGCTTTTTGAATAGATAAAAATTGATGGTGAATCTCGTTTTTCGTTTCATCATCCAATGCCGAGAAGGGTTCATCCAATAATACAATGGGGGGGTTCAAAAGTATGGCACGGCAAAGGCCTACCCGCTGCTGCTCTCCGCCCGACAGCTCTGAAGGATATTTTGATTTAACTAATAGAGGTAGATTCACTCTTCCGAGCAATTCAGACAATCGTGTTTGTAACGTTGCCTCTAATCTTTTTGCAATAATGCCCGGTAACATAACATTCTTTTCTACAGTTAGATGAGGAAACAGGCCCGCGCTTTGAACTGCATATCCGATGTTCAACCGTAACTCCTCTATCTTTTTGAAATCAAGTGCCTTTCCAAAAACAGACACCAATCCTCGGTCTGGCTGTACAAGGCCGTTCATCATTTGAAGTAAAGTTGACTTGCCGCTTCCACTTTTACCCAAAATGCTAATTATTGACTTCTCGGCTATAGAAAGATTTAAATTTTCAAAAATCGACTGATCGCCATAAGCATGGTAAATGCTTTCTAACGAAAGAATAGCACTCATGATTTTATGGTTTGTCCTATGATTCTTAATCCATCCAGCGTAAGGTGTGGATCAACAGTATGAAAAAATCCTTTTAAGGAAGTAATCACAAATGAAAGGCCGCCAGTAGCGATAGCCGGACAATCGGTTTTTAATTCCC
The DNA here is from genome assembly GCA_031384515.1 of Bacteroidia bacterium. Lineage (GTDB taxonomy): Bacteria > Bacteroidota > Bacteroidia > Cytophagales > Cyclobacteriaceae > ELB16-189. Next base: position 13,695 of record JANNAQ010000001.1, on the reverse strand, counting down.
TGCGAATAGCTGCCACGATATTTTTTACGAGTCCCTCATATCCAATCACAATGCCAGATTGAATAGCTGTAACTGTATTTATACCCAGTGCTGAAGCTGGCATTTCCAGTGGCACATCAAAAAGTTTAGCGGTATTTTGTGTGAGTGATTTTAAAGCTGTGCGCAAGCCAGGAACTATTGACACTCCCAAAATTTTTCCTTCACCTGAGACCGTGGTGAAAGTCAATGCGGTACCAAAGTCTACTACAATACATGTTTGCTTGAGTTTAGCAAATGCAGCCATTGCATTGGCCACCAAATCTGATCCAATCTCATATGGATTTAATACCTGTATAGGGAGTTTGGCATAAACAGGAGGCCCTAACGTAATAGGTTCCTTTAAAAATAGTTGACGAATAACATTCTTGATTTTTTCGGTAAGGCTAGGAACAACACTACTGAGAACGATTATCTCCACTAAATCAACAGCAACAGACCCCTCCAGAAAGTAATCTCGCATTTTTACCCCATAGTAAAGTTCGGGTTGATCAGGCTTGGACGGGATTCGCCAAACGTGGTTCCATTTTTCATTCGACCATAATCCAATGGTGATGTCGCTATTACCAATATCTAACGCAAGAAGCATTTTCCGGAAACTTTATCCGGCTAAAGTAATGAAAATAGCAGACGAAATTTCCTGAGCTAACCCTCGTTTCAAAGTCTAGCTGACTTTTCTAAAATTCAATCTTATAGCTCAAAATTGGCAAGAGTGGCAACTGATACCATTTTTTAATTTCGGCTGATTGGGCATCAAAATATTGACCGCCAAGATTTTGATGGTTGGTTACATTTTGTATATCCAATGCCAAGGTGGAAGTTGATTTTGCGCGATTCCGTTTCATGCTAAATCGTAAGTCCGTTCTAAAATATCCAGGCAATTGTTCCGAGAACGCAAGTCTCTGGACATACTGAGTATTGCCTTCCTGAACTGATTTTTCATAATCAATCGGAGTAGTTCTCAGTCCACCACTGCTCAAGGCACGCACATTAATCCCATACGTTCTATTCTTAGTGCCCGCTGAAATAAATTCCTTTCCAGCGGTGAAGCTTACTGCATAGTTTCCATTGTAGCGCGTGTCTCTCCAAACGCCATCCAACGCCTTATACTTGGAATCATAAAGAGAGGTTGAGAGCAGGAAATACAAATTTCTGTATGTAAATTGCTCCAATGTAAGTTCCAATCCGTAGTTATGTCCAACACCTTTGTTAACAAGCGGATCGGTAACATAGCCGTCTTCATTATTGATAAGAGCTCCTGAACTTGTTAAGTCGTCTTTTACCGGAATATTAATTAGGCTTTGATAATAGGTCTCAGCCTTCACACGCAGGTGCTTGGAAATTGCTCTGTCGTAAGCTAGCACATAATGATGCGCTTTAGTGAACTTTAGATTTTTGTTTGGCTGGTAGAAACTCCCATCAGCATTTTCAACTTGAGCTTGGTAGGTTCCAACAGGTTGCATTTGGCCATGCAAACCATAGCCAAAGCTTACTGACTGTTGTTCATTTAAATCGTATTTTACCGAGGCACGTGGCTCAAGCGAATAAGTATTATTGTTTGCTAAATAGAGATAATGAAAGCCTGTGTTAAGGCTGAGTTTCTGAGTAACGCGATAATTCCATTGAGAAAAAAGTTGAGCGGTGGTAGCGTTCCCTTTAGCATCAAGTGGAACTTCAATGGTTCCGGTATTTTCATTCACGTCCTTCTGTTTCAGATTATAAAAATACTCGTTGAAGTAAAGACCAGAGCGGATGCTATGGCGAGCATTGAATTTATGATTGAGTACAGAACTGATGGTGAACTTTTTATTAATGTTATTTTCCTGAAAAGTCAAGTTGGGTACATAGTTTTCGTCCAACTTAGCTGCCGTAAAACCGTGATCATTGCCCGACAGCACAACGGCTGATTGTAAATAGGTAGTTGGAGAAAGTGTAACCGCATGTTTTACACCTCCCGCGCTGGTGTTTGAAAAGTACTTGAAATTAAAACGATCGTCTTCTGTTTCCCAGCCTGTCGAGTCTTTGTCTGCTGTAAGCTTCTGATCACTCAATCCTCCAAATCCAAACAATGAAAAGTTCCCGGCCCTTTTTGTAGGAAAGTAGAAATTATAAGACAAATCCTGAAAATTGGTAACCGCATCACCAACGGGCACTCCGATGCTTGAAAGGACAGAGAGAGTTGAATAGCGATAGTTGATGAGATAAGATCCTTTATACTTTTTTGAGAAGGGTCCTTCTGCTGCTACATCCATTCCTAAAAATCCGGCTTGCACGGTGTATTCTCGTTTTTCGTTATTCCCCTTTCTTAGATTAAGGTCGAACACGCCAGACAAAGCATTTCCATATTCAGCCGGAAAAGCTCCAGTCATAAAATCTGAATTGGTAAGCAGCTGTGAACTTAGAATTGAAATGCCACCGCCAGAACTGGCAACACCCGAGAAGTGATTGGGGTTAGGAATATCTACACCTTCCATTCTCCAGATTAATCCATAAGGCGAATTTCCCCTTATTGAAATAGTATTATTGCCATCGCTTGTCTGTACAACGCCAGCATAAGATGCCACCATCCGAGCTGGATCATTTACTGCCGCTGCATACTTTCTTGTCTCTTCTACCGAAAATGTACGAGCACTAACAGTAGCCATATCATTCAAGGGTTTATTTTTTTCAACATCTGGTCGGATCACTATTTCATCCATTTGTACAATATCTTCCTGGATTGCAATAGTCAGCACCACTTCCTTACCAGAGTTGACGATCACATTTGGTAGCGTTATATCTTTATAGCCTATAAACGAAACTTTTAAGGTGTGACTTCCCACAGATACCTTGTTGAGTTTAAAATTTCCGTCAGGATCAGTTGTCGATCCCACCAAAGGATTAGAATTTAGTATCAATACAGTTGCACCTGGCAATGGTGACTTGGATATTTTGTCTATCACGCTTCCGCGGATTGTTTGTGTTAGGGATTGTGAAAACAGTTGGGAAGAAGTACCAATAAAAGTTACTAGGGCGATAATCTTAATTAAGTGTGTCATAATTTTGTTTACAAACTTTTCTCGTTTGAGGTATGACAATCTGAAATGGGGTTGCCCCTATTCCACCAAGTGCTTTTATGTAGATATTTTCAACGAAGAGGTAAGCGTTCCAAAAATTATATCGACCAATGGATATAATCATCCGACAGTGTGACTACGGATCGAAATTTAGATTCAGAAGAATTATGAAGACCGAATACTTTCTTACAAAAATCTCAGCCCAACCTTCGCTCCCCACCACATTTTGAGATTCACATCAGTTGAAATGTTTTCATCGTGGAAGATGGTTGGCTTATAGGTAGAAAATAATTCAGGGTAATCAGTAAATGCCGGATTGGTCAAATAGCCATTGAGTGTTCCTCCCAAATAAACTGAAAACTTCTTGGCCACCTTAAAATCAAAGCCAGCGTGTAGCTTATTCAATAAACTTAATTCATTAGAAAAGCTTCCCTTTTCCACATGCTGGGAGGTAAGATCAAAATTTAGCGACAACCATTTACTTAATCGTGGTGCAGTGCCTATCCCATACCCTAACGTCCAAACATTGTCGCCTGTTGAAGAAGGCTCGGGCTTTATTCCGGTCGTTAACACATTATAAAATTGACGAACCCCCGTGCGGAAGGCAAGGTTAGTAAAAAAGATTTCGTCTGCAGAAACTTCAATTTTATGATAGCCACTTTTTACAAAACTGATGAGCCCAATCGGAACACCTCCCAAACTATCGGCATAATTAAAAATACCAATCTGCGTTCCTTTGACATTTCTTCCATAGTTATAAAAGGCTGAAATCTGTGATCCTGAAATTTTTTCCGTTGCTATGTTCGTAAAGCCAGCAATCTGTGATCCTCTATAATCACCAATTTGAACATTACCAAAGCCAGCCACCTGAACTCCATGGGAGGAAGCTCCTGTATAATTTACAAAGCCACTAGCCAACACCCCATCTGCGGACTTGATATTAACGTTACTGAAGCCAGAAAATTGAAAACCACGCGCCTCACCTAAGTTAACATTCGTGAAGCCGGCAAACTGCGCGGCCTTTACCTCTCCTCTGTTCAAATTAAAGAAGCCCGCACCTTGAGCACCATACACATTTCCACCCACCATATTTCCAAAGCCTGCCGCTTGCAAAAAGCTCACATCACCACGATCCAGATTAAAGAAAAATCCTAACTCAATTTGCTTGGTTCCCAGGGAGTAGCCACCCAAAATATTAATCGAGTAGTCATTGATAACGTTGCCACTCAGTCTTCCATTAGATCCCAGAAAAGGAAGAAATGAAATTTGAATATCGCGGTATAAGGTGTCGCTTATGTTTTGCACATTAGCTTCCGATCCATATGGGAAGTTAACAATGTCTTCGTGGTGGATAGTGGAGTCGGGCTTACTTGTAGATTTAGCTTGAACTTGTACAGAATCCTTTCCAAGAGGAGTAATTGAAATATTAAGATACTGACTACCTGGAGTTGTAATGGTGACTAAGGTATCCTTGTAATCCTTCTTGCTAACAGATAGCAACGCAGTTGAATCTCGCTTATCAAATTTGATTTTGTAAAAACCAAACTGATCCGTTACTGCCGATGACAACGTAGTCTTACTGTATACACTCGCATCCGGTATTTTTTCACCTGTCTTTTCGTCCTCAATATAGCCGCTAAGTACAACCACCGTAGTCTCAATCTTTGGAGGTGACGGTGCCTGCGTAAGGATTAAGTAACCGTTCTTCTCTTTATAAATCTTTGTTCCGTTAAAGATTGCGTTCAATGCCTCCCTAACGGTTTTTCCAACAATTTCCATAGTTACGGTTTCACGCTCTGAAATGATGGAAGAGTTGTAAGAAAACGAAAATCCTGCCTGCTGTGAAATCTTGTTCAACACTACAGGTATTTTCTCGGCCTTGGATGAAAGCGTGATTTTGCGCTCTAAAATTGGTATCGTTTTATCTTGCCCGAAAGACTGAACAATAAAAAGATTGACAAAAAGCAATGCATAGAATAATCTCATGTAGGAACTAATTAGAACATCCCTTTCCGTCCAATAAAATTTCATCACCCTGGCGTACAATCGTCAAGCTCATGGTTTCTGCAATCACTTCAACAATCGTGTCTGGGTCGTCCTCTTTGAAGTTGGCAGTGAGTCGACAATTATGGAGATCTTTATTGATCAGTTTTATCTTAGCATCATATACGTCATTAAGCAGATTGACGACAGCACCCAGATCTGTATTGTTGAAACTGAAAATTTTTGTTTTATAGGCCAGGGTATTAGTATCAATCTTTTCAATACGGTAAAACTCTTTTGTTTTTTTACTGTATAGGCCTTTTTCTCCAGCCTTCAAATTAAGTCCTGCATCATTTAAGGTATAGAACTGGACTTCCCCCTGCGTCACCACAATCTCAATAGTATCATTCTCAGGATATGATTTTAAGTTGAACTCTGTGCCAATGTCTCGAACCAAGATTTCACCTGTTTCAATCACAAAGGGCTTATCCTCCTCATGCTTCACTGAGAAGAAAGCTTCTCCTTTCAGTTTTACCCTTCGTGTTTTTTCCTTGGCATTATATTCAAAGCTCAACTCACTTTTCTTATTGAGAAAAGCTGTGCTGCCATCAGGTAGTGTATCCTGAACAGTTGTTTTATCTGAGGCAACGGCAAATGTCTGAACAGGCACATCTTGCAATTGATACATAGCATACCCAACGCCTAACAAGAAAATTATACCAGCAGCAATTCTAAGAATCGGCCAGTAGCTTGCAGCCTGCTTTGGGTTACCATCCACCACTTGATCGTTCTTGCTTAATTTTATCTGAACCTTTCTCCACGCTGCGTCAGTATCAAAGTGGATTTGCACCTTCGAAGAAGCGGATTTTTCAAAGATCATTTTAAGCTGCTCATAGTATCTTCTATTGGCATCGTTCTCTTTCGACCAGTGTTCAATCTGTAGGTTTTCCTCAGCTGTGGCTTCACGTGCCAACACCTTGCCTATTAAATCATCGATATCGTCAAATTCTTTCTCCATCAAACAATCCAGTCTTTCATAAAAATCAAAACCAACGGCAAATAATCCTTTAGTTGAGTACGCATTATCTTCAAGGCCTTGCCCATGTGATTCTCAACTGTTTTAATCGAAATATTAAGATGTTCAGCTATTTCCGAATACTTCAATTCCTCAAAGCGGCTTAGCTGAAACACAAGCCGGCATTGCTCAGGCAATGCTTTCATTGCCTCATAAATTTTTTCTTCTAATTCTGAGGAAATCACAGATTGAGCCACCGCCTCATGGGTTGGCTCTCCTCCAGCCATTTCAAAAGCAGCATGCTGTTGCTTTACTTTCTCGTGCTTAATCACATTGAGGCAAGAGTTTCGCACCATCCGATACATATATGCCTTTAGGGAAGTCTGAATTTCAATATCGTCTCTCTTTTCCCAAATGGAAATAAAAGAAGCCTGCACAACCTCTTCTGCCTCATCTTTATCATTGAGAAAAGAGTAGGCGTATGTACAAAGTGGGCTATAAAAAGTCTTAAAAATCATCTCAAAAGCATTTTTCTTGCCGTCCTTAAGCTCCAGATACATGTGCTGTTCTAGTAAATCCACTGCTTTTTTGATGATTCAGTGCAATTTACGGTTTTAGGGCTCTTAGGTTAAGACAACCGAGAGAAGTTTTACCCCTACGGGTGCAATTGAAATAGTTCAGCGAGTTTTTAGAGGAGTATTGAAGGTATCTTAGTTAAAAGTTTGAGGGGTCCCTTCCTTCAATAACAAAAATTGGTCTTTAAAAACATTAAATTTATCAAGTGCTTTTTCTAATTCGATTTTAGGATCGTCTTCACCATCATCAGCCAATGGAAACGTGCCGTAATGATCTGCAATACTTACTTTGGCTTTTACTTCAAGATGAATTTTAACAGCTTCCTCTGGGGAACAATGAATAGGTGACATAAACCATTGAGGTTTATACGCTCCGATTGGAACAAGTGCTACACATATAGGAGAACAACGTTCGCCAATCTCTATGAATGTTTTTTCATTATAGCCGGTATCACCAACAAAATAAATATTGCCCTCCTTCCTTTTGATGACATATCCACACCAAAGAGTAGCATCTCGATCAAAGGTTCCTCTGCCAGAAAAATGCTGCGCTGGCACGGCCTGAACTTTTAAAGAATCACTTATGGAAATTTCATCCCACCAATCAAGATCGCCATGACCTAAAATAGTATGTTGCTCTAAAAAAGACTTAACGCCAAGTGGGGTGATTACTTTTGGTCTATGCAATTGAAATATTTTTTTCATCACAGGAAGATCAAGATGATCGTAATGATTGTGACTCAGAAGTACTACATCAATCTTGGGTAGGTCTTCAAATCTAATTCCCGGAGGCCGCATCCGTCTCGGACCAGCAAATTGAAAGGGACTTGTGCGCTCACTCCAAACGGGATCAGTAAGGATGTTTGTTCCTGCTACTTGAATCAAAAAAGTTGAATGGTTAACATAGGTAATTCGCAATTCGTCAGATGCAGATACCGGTTTACCTCCATAAGGCATTTCCTTTTTCTCTTTCCAGGGACCCTGTTTCCGTTTTAGCATCCATTGTAATACACGCACAAATCCTTGGGCTTTTATACCAGTAGGGTTACTAAACTGCTTACCATCAAAGTGATCAGACACGGGACCTTTATAAACTGGTCCCGACAGATAGAACCCAACTGCAATAAAGAAGACAAAGAATACGGCAAGAAGGAAAAGTAGTATGAACATAAAAGAGTTAGTAAATAAAAAAGGAGCCTAATGGCTCCTTTGACGAAAACAACATTTCTTTTATTGTGCCAGCTGAGCAATTTTAGCTAATGGAATGGAATTGGCTACTGAAGTTATTTCAGTTTCATTCGTATCCGCTATTCTCAAGGTGATCAATGTGTTGTTCATGGGAACCTGCAATTCATAATTGGTCTTCCCCGTTTCGACATTCACATTTTTTGTGAGTAACGATTTATATCCTTGCACTTTAATTTGCTTCTGATTCTCATCTCGCATCATGCTTCCCATAACGGGGTTTGACAGCATTGCACTTAAGGAAGTAATCATTGGCGAATTGTTCATAATCTCAATGTTTCCTGACTTCGGTTCAACTCCATATTTTCGGTGAACAAACAATCCTGTGATAGAACCACTTCCACCCGTTACATTATCCTCTTTAGCATCATACTCCAATGCGCCCAATTTAATGGGAAGCATTTTCATGATTTCCTTACCTATTGCAATATCGAGGTCGCGAAGCATTTGCTCCATTGCAAAACGCGCGTCTTCCAGTTTTCCAGCACCGTAGGCTGTTCGGGCAGAAGCCAGGTTCTTATCGAAGTCTTGTGCTCCTGCCATGATGGGAACAACAAGTACTGTGAGAATAAAAAGCTTTTTCATATGATACCGTGTAAATTTTTAATCAATCTTTATCCAATGACTATTGTTCTCCTAACATCTTCTTGATTCCATCAATATCTAATGCCTCAGCTGCCTTCATCATCTCTGCCTCTGTTGCAAAATTGATTCCGTCATAAACGATAAGTGACGATTGTCCGATGGGCACACTAAGTTTATATCCGCTACTTTCATCATACTCAATAATGGCTCGATTGCCCTTTACTTTTGTTTGTTTCCATTTTTGTTCGCCCCCATTGGTTTGCGCATATCCCCCCGAAGAAAAGTACATATTAACGGCTGACATCCACATCGCATTATTGGCAATAGTTACAGTTAGCTGTTTTTCTTTATCGTCACTGTACTTCCTGAGAATAGTTAATCCAGCCCAGCCAGCTCCTGTACTAGTTACCTGGTCTTCTTCAACCACTTTACTAAGTCCACTAATTGTTTCAGGCAGAGACTTCAAAATTTGATTTCCTATTTCAAGCTCTACTCCCAGCATCGCTTGTTGCAAGGCATATCTTGCCTCACCATAACTCGCGGCTTTGTAAGATGATTCGGCATCATTCAGGTTTTGTTTTACATCAGGCGGTGTTGAACTTAGTCCACCGCCACTTTTATTTGATGGATTGTTGGAACCCCCAGTTGAATTTCCGCTTCCGCTGGAACCATTTTCACCAGTCCCGTTAGTGCCCGTTTGGCCTGTCTGGTCTGTCTTTTTTTTGTCCTTCCCACTGAAAAGCTTATCAATTGCCTCGCCAGCCTTTTGATCACCTTTGCTTTTAAGCCTGTTTAAAACTTGCGATTGACCTGTTGAAATGCCAAGTGCAAAGACCACGGCAAACAACAGTGCGTAATGCTGTTTCATATAATAGTTGTTAATGCAAGTTAAAGTTAACCAATTTCTAGCTCAAAATTTCAAGGATACTTTATGCATATTAAAAGGGTAAATCTCCACTTTTACAAATGCACCAAAACATGAAAATATGCGTTATGGAAGTTAACTTGAACTTCTTATGAAAATAGAAAAATATGGATTCCTATTTCTCCTGCTGGGCTTGTTTTTTAGCTCTTGCAAAGAGGTTTCCTTTAAAGAGCCCCAACCAGCTAGTGTCACTGAATTGAAATCCATCCCAGAAAAACTTCTGGGATCATATTTAGCTGGAGACAAAGCTAATAAAGAAGATACTGACACCTTGATCATTGAATCTTGGGGATACCATTTTAAAGATAAAGATGATAAAGATTGGTTGGGACGAGGTACGTTAAGTGATTCTCTTGTTATCAAATATTATCAAGGCTATTACTTTGTCAACTTTAGGTCAGACAATCAGTGGGTTCTACGATTGATTAAACAAAAAACTACTGGCGCGCTTGAATTTTTATCAATTGACATACAGGACGATGCCAAGAGAAAAGAAATACTTAGAAAAATGTCAAGAAAATTTAAAGTAATGGAAGTCAAAAAAGAATCAGACACGTTCTACCAGATAACACCCACTAAGGAGCAACTCATGCAACTTATCCAGGAAGGATACTTCACAGGAATTGAGTTAAGCAAAATAAAATAAACCGATTTCTAATTTTTCTTCTTTTTCAACAAACCGTTGAGTTTATTTTGAAGAAGCTTCTGTGCATCTTGTTGCACACTTGTCTTGGCGGTGTCTTGTGCTGGGGATTGCGTGCTATCTTTTTTAGGCTTGAGAATGTTATTAACTATATCTTTTGGATTTGTGCCTTCTATGGCCTGCTGAATAGCTTCCTGACTTTTTTCTTCTGCCTTCTGGGTTACCGCTTCTTTCACCGCTTCCTTGGCCTGCTGTTTTTGTTCCTGTGCCATTAATGTAGTCTTAGGATTGTTATATGTTCCGCCAACACCAATCGTCAAAGGAATTTCAGTGGTGGAGTTGTTAGTGCCTGTATATTGGTTTACAAGACTGTTAAACTGAGAACCTAACTGCCCGGCTGGTACCATCATCTTAAGGGAATAGTCAATCGTTCCGTCTACGCCTGTGCTTCCCGAAACAGTTGTTACATAACTCCCGAACTTTACGTCAAATGGTTTTACACTTAGCCTTCCATCGCTTATGGAAGCACTCATCAAAACATCTTTCAAGGAAACCTGATCGGTATCATTTAGTTGTGTAAGTGATGTTACACCCGAGACCAGTTTAGATTGGGTAAGTGCTGCTTGGGCAATCTTTACAAGTCCACCTCCATTCACAGTTGTCATTTTTGGCATCAGATCCTGTCCGAGTTCACCATTCACTTTAAAATCAGTAGAGAAGTTTCCGGTTACGAGACCCGCAATTGGAACATAGGTTTTGACAATGGAAAATGAAGTGGCTGCCTGTTGAATTGACAAACCATCGATCTTCAATGCCAAGTCATATTTAGGGTGCTGCAAATCCTTTGCATTGTATGAACCATTCACACCAAAGGCTCCGCCCAGCATATTGAATTTTACATTACTCATGTTGGCAATTCCATCTTTAGCAATAATGTCTCCGTTCAGATCAGTCATGGTATAGTCCATCATCTTCACAGTCTTGATTGACGAATGCAATATGAAATCAATATTGTCTGGAATTGGTATGACACCATAAGAAGCGCTATCGGTAGTTGTAGTTGGTGCTTCCGTTTCTGTCATAAACTCATTCAAGTCAAGAAGTGTAGAATTAAATACTACGTTGCCCTTTATTATTTCGTTTTTCCCAAACACATACCCGATGTAGTTGCTGACAGCACCTGATACGTCAAAGTCGCTCTTGCCAATTGTTCCGTTGGTGTTTTTTAATTCAATCTTCTTTGGATCAAATACAGCATCTGAGTTGCTTACTGTTACATCCGGCATGTCCTTCATAGAAAAATTGAAATCTTTCAAAGAAACCGATCCGCTTGTTGGTAGCCGATCGTAACGTTCAGCAGTCACATCCGACATTTTGCCTTTCGTTTGAAAATCTCCCTTTACTTTTCCAGCCAAAGTCATGCCTTCAAGAGGAAATATCTTTGTCATTTTTTCAATATCAACTCCACCGTTTGCCTTTATGTCCCACGTATAATCATCTAAATTTTCAAGCGTGAGATTTGCCGTAAACTTTTCACCATCCATTAACATCGAAAAGTCGTTTATGGCAATTACAGTCTCTGCCATCTTACCCGAAGAGTTTTTTATAGTTGACTGAAATTTGAGGTCTTGCAAAGGCAATGGAAATTCCGCTGACTTTACATAGCCATCCGTTAAACTCATAGTGGCATTTATTGTCGGAATTACCTTTTTAATACTATCATAAACACCTTTTGCTGAGGCATCAACAGAATATGTTCCTTTCATTTCAAGACCTTCCATTGGGAACATTTTATTCAATTCTGCCAAGTTAAGTTTTGCTTTCAAGTTGCCATCCATTCTGTAATCTTTGAGATTCTGAATAAGGAGTCTAGCCTCCACAGGGTTTGAACCAAAATCGAGATGAAGTTTTTTAAGGTCCACACTGGTATTATCAATCACTCCATCTTTATTATCAATCAGCAAATCCATGTTAATGTTATTAACTGCCGTTGGAAGATCTGGATATTTAAACATGGCATCTTTCACCAACAGCCCAACATTAAATGCGGGCATTTGCGTATCACTGTAAGTTCCTTTAGCAAATCCATTGAATGATAGATCTCCTTTTGTTTCAAGGCCGCTAAAATCCTTGGTATACATACCAGGAACCAAAGAAAGCAGGCTCTTGAATGTATTCTCTGGACTCTTGAAAGTGATGTCCATCCCATAGTCTTTTTCATTCATCTTAAACCACCCATCAAAACTCAGGGCAAAGTCATTTACCTTGATCGAGTTTTCTTTGAATGTATACTTAGAATAATCTTCACTGATAGAAATAATCATATCAATTTCTACGTGCTTATCAGTAAGCAGTTCCATGTCTCCATAGGAAGTTGTGAGCGTATCAGCTACGGTCTTTGTTTTTAAATCAAATACATCCTGAGTAAAATCTCCGCTGCCTGTGTGGTTCAGGTGCTTTAACCCAAGAAAGTACGGCAGGGACTTATCATCATAAACAACGCTACCGTCAACGATCTCCCAGTGCTCAATTCCAAACGAAAAGTTGCTTGGTTCATCAGAGATGGTTACTGTATCCGTTGATGGATAGGTGATATCGTAGTTGGCGCGGCCATCTGCAAGAACATTAATGTTTATTTGAGGCTTTACGAGGGTAATGCCTTTAATACGAAGTTGATCGCCAAAGATTAATTCTTTAAGGTTTACTTCTACATCTAACTCTTCAATCACAAAAAGGGGAACTCCTTCAAATGGCGCTCTGTTAAAAACACCTAGTTCCTTTACCTCCACTGTCATATTCGGAAAATTGCGGAATAGCGTGAGACCAAAATTGTTTACATCGAAAACCACATCAGCATTAACTGACTTTGCAATTTCCTTGTCTATGGCTGCCTTAATGTCATCCTTAAACACAATTGGAAGAATTATGGCTGCGCCTACCAACAACACAATAAAAATTCCAAAGCCGATCAATACTCTCTTGACGATTTTCATAAAAAAACTTTTTTGACGAATGTAAAATTAAGATAATCTGACTTTAGTTTATTGACATCCGGAAGGAAACGTGAGATCATTTAAAGAACAATTATGACTTGTTCTATAACCAGCGCAAAAGGACACTTACTAACTTCTTCATCGATTTAGTATAAGGGGGGTATAAAAGATATGGGCTTGCAAAACCACTCTTTTGGCTCAAAATAGGTTTTTCATTTGAAAACGTTAAAAATCCAAACTGTCCGTGTGATTTGCCAAGCCCACTATTATTTACACCTCCAAAAGGCAAATTTGGGTGAGTGAATTGCAGAACACAATCATTGATCACAACTGATCCTGCTGAAGTTTGTGACAAAATGTTTTCTTTAAATTTCTTATTGCCGGTAAAAATATAAAGGGCCAGTGGCTTAGGCTTACTATTAATAACCTGAACTACCTCTTGTGTTGAATTAAACGTGAGTATTGGCAATACTGGCCCAAAGATTTCCTCTTCCATTATTTTGGAGTCCTTAGCTACATCAGATAAAATTATGGGATGAATAAATCGCTTTTCCTCATTAACCCCTCCACTCAATTCAAGTTTGGCCCCTTTTTGCAGAGCGTCTTGGATTAGCTCGTTAATGCGTGAAAAATGTCGAT
>JANNAQ010000070.1:0-3273 GCA_031384515.1 Bacteroidia bacterium | reverse complement strand
GATTATCCCAGAAGAGTTATTGTGGAATGGAACTCCGAAAGATAAGATAGGTGATTTTGATGAGTTGATTGAAGTACTTGATTGGGAGTTGAATGTCGATCCCAATATTCTTCAAACACGTTTTATGATCCCAAAACCAGTAAAGTCTTTGACTGAAATGAAAGCCGATGGATATATTGAAACCTGGGTGTGCTATAAGTCTGATGCATTCAGTGCCAAAGAACTTACAGTTCTTCCTGGTGCAACGGTTACTATCAAAGACAGTGCAGCGTATGGTATCATCATGATGCAAGGCCACGGCACGATGGGTGTATGGAATGTGGAGACACCAGCATTAATCCGCTACGGACAATTGACCAACGATGAATTCTTTATTACGGAAAAGGCAGCGCGTGATGGTGTTAAGATCACCAATGCTTCTACAACCGATCCTATTGTAATGCTCAAACATTTTGGCCCGGAAAATCCTGACTTGAAACTTTAAACTAAAAACTTTAAACTGATTTATTATGCCCGAAAATAACTATCCCAAACTCCACAATGCAACATGGCCTGGTATTGTAGGGAAAGGTCCGGATTCGGAACCTGTGATTCCGTTCGACACGTTGCTTGAAATGACTGCTGCAGCGGAAGTCAACGGAATCAAATTCGATGGTGTTGACCTTGGTCTATTCGGACCACATATTGATCTTGCCATCTTTACCGATGATGACATTAAGAAATTGGCCGATAAGCTTAACCGATTAAAACTGAATGTTGGCAGCTTGGTTGCTCCCATTTGGGGTGGGCCTGCCATGGGTAGCAAAGAAGACCGTGCAGTCTTTATTGACATGGTTAGAAAATCCTGTCAGTTCGGAAAGCGATTACGCGAGTTGGGTGTGCGTCCGCATGGAGTGGTGCGGATTGATTCTGCAAGTTCGCCAACGAACTGGGCAGTTGATCCAATCGCCAATACGAAATTGATTGCCCAGACTTTTCGCGAAGCATGTGATGTGGCTGCTGGCTATGGTGAAAAACTAGCCGCTGAGGGAGAAATCTGTTGGGGTGGTATGCACAGCTGGAAAACGATGGTGGATACATTGGAGCAAGTTGATCGACCGAATATTGGTTTTCAAGCGGATATGGCTCACACGCTTTTATATTTATTGAGCGACAATCGTCCTGCAGATAGGATACTTCCTAAAGACTTTAAGTGGGGTGATAGGAAAGCGCTTACGGAAGGACTTAAGACCGTGACGAAAGCACTTCGCCCATGGACCCTCGATTTCCATGTCGCGCAAAATGATGGTACTGTATTCGGCTCTGGCTCGCATGATAAAACAGGTCGCCATTGCCAGGCAACTGATCCTAATGGGAAACTAGATATTGCCAACGATGCTGGCTTTTGGCTGCGCGATGAAACCGGCAAGCTTACCAAAGCCTTCAACCATATTTGTTGGGACGGATGTATGTTCCCCAACGAAGTGATGATGAAACAACAAACATGGAACGATATTCTGGCCACCATGATAAAAGTTCGGGAGTTGCATGGCTGGGTGGAATAACTTGCAGTGAGATGTGAGTATTGAGTCTTGAGTATATCCGATCTCATTACTCACGTCTCAAGACCCATGACTAAATTATAATCAAAAGATAAATGATCAGATTATGAGTAATAAAAAACAACTACGAATTGGATTGATTGGCACTGGGTTCATGGCACGTACTCACACCAATGCCTATAAGCGCGCTGGTGATTTTTTTCCTGAGTTAAATTATCGTCCGGTATTAAAAGCTGTTTGTTCACGCAATCCTGAAAAAGTCAAAGCCTTTGCAGAACAATGGGGCTATGAATCAACAGAGACAGACTGGAAATCTCTCATTGCAAGAACTGATATTGATGCAATAGACATTTGCGCGTCAAATGATGTTCATGCAGAGATCGCGATTGCGGCTGCGGCAAAAGGAAAAATGATTTTATGTGAAAAGCCATTATCACGCACGCTTGCCGAAGGAAAACAAATGGTGGATGCGATTGAGAAAAGTGGCGTGAAGAACACGGTATGGTATAATTACAGAAGAGTGCCAGCAGTAACGTTAGCAAAGCAAATCATAGATTCTGGAAAACTTGGTAAGATCTTTCATTACCGCGCAAACTTCTTACAGGATTGGACAATAAGTCCTGAATTGCCCCAAGGCGGTGAAGGGTTATGGAGATTGGATGTTGAAGCAGCGGGTTCAGGAGTTACCGGTGATCTCTTGGCGCATTGTATTGATGCCGCGATGTGGCACAACGGCCCTATAAAAGATGTGTCTGCGGTTACCGAAACATTTATCAAAGAGAGGATGCATCAGGGTACTGGAAAAATGCAGAAGGTAGGAATTGATGACGCTTGCATTTTCCATTGTCATTTTGAAAATGGAGCTCTAGGTTTATTCGAGTCAACCAGATATGCGCGAGGACATAAAGCGGAATATACATTTGAAATCAACGGTGAGCATGCTTCTATTCGCTGGAATTTGCATGACATGAATCGCCTCGAATATTACGATCATTCGGATGATTCCATAGTTCGTGGATGGCGTTCTATCTTAGTAACAGATGGTGATCAACCGTATATGAAAAGATGGTGGGTGCCAGGATTGATCATTGGCTACGAACACACCTTTGTTCACCAGTTTGCCGATTTCCTTGAAAGCCTTGAAACGGGTAAACCATGTTCGCCAACTTTTAAAGAAGCCCTGGAAACTCAGAAAGTCTGCGAAGCAGTTATAGAGTCAGCTAATTCCAGGAGTTGGAAGGACACTGGCGCAAAGAGCTTTTAGTATCTCTCGGTGAAGAAGCTAATAGTCCTCACGGGCGCGGGCATTAGCGTAGAAAGTGGTATTGCCACCTTCCGGGACTCTGGCGGTTTATGGGAAGGATATAAAGTAGAAGATGTAGCAACTCCAGAAGGTTGGAGGTCAAATCCAGGACTGGTTTTAGATTTTTATAATCAGCGTAGGAAGAAAGCCCTGGAAGTAAAGCCGAATAAAGGTCATGAAATTTTGGTTGAACTTGAGAGGAATTTCGAGGTTACTATTATCACGCAAAATGTCGATAACCTTCACGAGCGAGCAGGCTCTTCCAAAGTTATTCATCTGCATGGAAGTTTGTTTGAATCACGAAGCACTAAAAATCCTGCTTTGATTTATCCCATTAAAGAATGGGAATTAAATCTTGGCGATACATGCGAGTTAGGCTCTCAACTGCGACCTAATATTGTTTGGTTTGGAGAGGCAGTGCCCATGATT
>JANNAQ010000023.1:0-34157 GCA_031384515.1 Bacteroidia bacterium | reverse complement strand
CAGGACTTTTTTACGTGTATTCATAAAATGAAAAGAGGAAATTGAAACCATTTTCAATTTCCTCCTATTTTAAGAGGTTAACTCTTATCAAATCAATCAGTTAGACAAAGCATCACCAACCATTTTTGTCCATTAAATCTTTTCGTTCACTTGATATACCACTTTGTAGCTCCACCGAAAGAATTTTCGAATATTCTTGACAGGATCGGCAAAAATTTCATCAAGCTGATAGACCTCTGGATTTAGAGCCAATTGTTTTGCTGTAAGAATAATTTCACGCTTTACTCTTTTAGCAGCTGAAGGAGAATTCTTTTCGATATATTCACAAAAGAAGTCCAGGGATTCAGATGCCTTCTCAGTCCAAACTACTGATCTTCTTTTCAAAGTTTTTTCTCCATCTCTTTTTGACTGATCACTTTTCCTTGTTTGTATTGACTTATGGACTCCTCTACTTCCATTTTATACTCTCTTGCTGTTAGTGGTTTCCACTTTGAAGTATAGGCAATAATTTTCTTATCCCTTTTTGCTAAAGAATTAAAATACACTTGCATTTTCTGAAGCACCTTCTCATCTTCAGTATTGGCCACTTGTTGATGAAGAGCCGATTTGATTTCAGCGATGTTTGTCATAGCAAAACCTTTATTTCAAAAATACAAAATCTCAAGATAATTTTCCCTTCAAAAAATCAGCTGTATATCCTTCTTTACATTTCTTGGCCATATCTTCCGGTGTGCCCGCAAAGAGCAGGTGTCCTCCTTTTTTTTCTCCGCCCTCAGGTCCTAAGTCAATAATCCAATCAGCGCATTTTACTACTTCCATATTGTGTTCTATGACAATTACACTGTGTCCCTGATCGACTAAAGCATTTATGGCTTTTAACAATTTTGAAATGTCATGAAAGTGAAGACCTGTTGTTGGTTCATCAAAAATGAATAACATATGATCTTTATCATCGCTTGAATTTTTCCCAAGAAAAGAAGCAAGTTTTACGCGTTGGGCCTCTCCGCCTGAAAGAGAGTTAGATGATTGACCAAGTTTAACATAGCCCAAGCCAACCTCAAAAAGGGGAAGGACTTTTTCATAAACAGGCTTTTTATCCTTAAAAAATGCAAGAGCTTCCTCCACGGTCATGTCTAGGATATCAAAAATGTTTTTGCCATTGTGCTCAACTTCCAGCACTTCTTGTTTGAAACGTTTGCCCCCACAGCTCTCACACTTCAAAAAGATGTCGGCCATGAATTGCATTTCAATTTTAATCTCGCCTTCGCCTTCGCATGTTTCACAACGGCCACCCTCCACATTAAATGAAAAATGTGAAGGTTTATACCCTCTTTGTTTACTTAACGGTTGGTCGGAATACAATTGCCGAATGGCATCGTACGCTTTAACATAGCTAATCGGATTGGAACGAGAAGATTTTCCAATGGGATTCTGATCGATAAATTCAACTTGAGTGATTCTGGATATATCGCCATCTAGTTTGTCGTATTTGCCAGGTGTTTCGGCCACCGAGCCACTCATTCTACCTAAAGCAGGGTAAAGAATTTTTTTGATGAGGGTAGATTTACCGGATCCACTTACACCGGTGATAACAGTAAGAATACCCAACGGAAATGTTACCGTAAGGTTTTTAAGATTGTTTTCCCGGGCTCCCGTGATGGTAATCGAGTCTTTCCATTTTCTTCGAAATGCCGGTACAGCTATTTTTTCTTTACCCGTTAGGTAATCGGTAGTATGAGACTTGAGTTTTGTAATCCCGTTTTTAAGAAGATCTTTTTGTGTCCCTTGAAAAATCAATTCTCCACCATGAGAACCCGCATCAGGGCCGATATCAATAATTTGATCGGCAGCCCGCATGATTTCCTCTTCGTGCTCCACAACAATCACCGTATTGCCCATGTCGCGAAGGGATTTCAATACTTCAACCATTCGCGCAGTATCCCGAGGATGTAAACCAATACTTGGTTCGTCCATGATATACATAGAACCAACAAGTGCACTACCTAATGACGTAGCTAACTTAATCCGCTGAAATTCGCCCCCAGAAAGAGTGCTGGTAACGCGATTAAGTGTGAGATAACCCAACCCAACTTTAGTCATGTATTCCAGCCGAGATCGGATTTCAGTTAAAATCCGATCTGATACTTTTTGTTCGTAGGCTGGCAATTTTATTTTTTCGAAGAAGACAAGCACATCCTCAATTGGCATCAGTACTAAATCTGTAATTGACGTATCGACAATCTTTACATAGGAGGCATCCTTCCTAAGCTTAGTGCCTCTGCAATCCGGACAGGTTGTTCTTCCGCGATAGCGTGACAGCATAACCCGATATTGGATCTTGTGCATTTTTGTAGCGATGAACCTGAAGAACTCGTGGAGGCCTTCAAAATATTCATTGCCATTCCATATCAGGTCTCGTTCTTTTTGAGTGAGTTCATTGTATGCCCGATGGATAGGGAAGTCAAACTTTATTCCATTTTTTAGCAAAGGCTTAACCCATTCACTCATTACTTCCCCTCGCCATGGAGCAATTGCATTTTCATAAACAGAAAGGCTTTTGTCTGGGATGACTAAGTCCTCATCGATTCCAAGAATTTTTCCAAAGCCTTCGCAGGTTTGACAAGCTCCAAACGGATTGTTAAAGCTGAATAAGTTTATGGATGGCTCTGTAAAAGAAAGGCCATCCAGCTCAAACCGATCTGAGAAATGCGACTTAGCTTTGCCCTCTACATAAATGAGGCAATCACCTTGTCCTTCAAAAAATGAAGTTTGAACAGAGTCAGAAAGTCTGAACGTTAAATCTTCATCTGTAGCATTGACGGCAGCTCGATCAATTAGCACCTCGAATTCAGCCTTTGATAGCTTAGACTTAGTAGTTTTTTTCTTTTTTTCGTCACCAGCAGGAGCTATTAGCTCTTCAATAAACGTGACTTCACCGTCAATTAAGATTCTGGCAAAACCCTTGCTTAGCAACAGATTCAACTCGTCTTCA
The DNA here is from genome assembly GCA_031384515.1 of Bacteroidia bacterium. Lineage (GTDB taxonomy): Bacteria > Bacteroidota > Bacteroidia > Cytophagales > Cyclobacteriaceae > ELB16-189. The sequence goes on along the minus strand of JANNAQ010000023.1, from coordinate 31,165 downwards.
AGTTTTCTTCCTTTTTGAATTTTAAGCGGGCAAGCTACCATCACTCGTACACCTTCCTTCTGTTGATTGATAAAATCTACTACTGAGGTTACCGTGTCTCGCTTTACTTTCTTTCCGCTGATTGGTGAATAGGTTACGCCAATTCGGGCAAAGAGCAGTTTTAGATAATCATAAATCTCGGTAGTCGTGCCAACCGTAGATCTGGGATTGCGCGTGTTTACTTTTTGTTCTATTGCGATAGCCGGAGATACACCTCTTATATAATCCACTTCAGGTTTCTCCATCCGACCCAAAAACTGGCGAGCGTAAGAGCTTAAACTCTCCACGTACATTCTCTGGCCTTCAGCAAAAAGAGTATCAAAAGCCAAGGAAGATTTTCCGGATCCAGACAACCCCGTAACTACGACTAATTTATTTCGAGGAATAGCAACGCTCAGGTTCTTGAGGTTATTTACTCGGGCGCGTTTTATAATAATAAACTCTTTTGGGTCGAGTTCATCCAAGTAAGAATCGTCTGTAATGGAAGTTGAATTCATGAGAAGCCGCAAAAGTAAAAAAACACATTGCGCCATCCTACCTGAGATCCCAAATGCTTTGGCATTTAGGCAGCGAGAATGCTTTTGATTTTGTTGGGTCTACATTTAGATGTCAACCGAAGTTGACCTATTGAAAGGAAGGAAGAAAAACCACCATCAGTTACGATGGTGGTTAATATCTAATCAACAATATTTATTAATTAAAGATTTGACCGGAGGGTCTAATTATCGAAGTCAGGGTCATAACTGGCTTCTTTTGCACCACCGCCATCTTCGTCAAAATCACCACTACCACTGTCAAAATCGTCATCCGCAGCCGGTGTTTTAATGTCATCATCATCGTTGCCATCAAACTCCTCTTTGGCACCCGATTCCACATCGTATCCCCCATCGCTGTTTTTGGTCACTGGAACCTTGATCAAAAAGATTGCATCATCTGTTTCCAGAGGAAAAACAAAGATCGGCTCCTTTTTACCACTTGAGATACGGTTGATGCTTGCTTCATATCCGTTTGGGTACTGTTCCTTAATAAGGTCCCTTAAATCTTCGTTTAGATTATCTAAACTCTTAATTACTCTTTTTTTATTTACAGCCATACGTAGTTAGTACTATCGAAAAATCGAGCCCAAATAGCAAAAGAAATTATTTAGAAGGCAAGATTTTTTCAATAAATTTTTGCGTGTTAATAGAATATTTCTACCTTTTGGTTCTGAAATAATAAAAACTAACCCAATACACTATCGATAAAGACTTCTACGTTACCTAAACGCAAGAAAGAATGATTGACAAAAGATTAAGCGATAGCCAATTGGTTTCGCTCTATCAAAACGGTAACGAAGAGGCGTTCGAAGTGCTACTTCTTAAACACAAATCGCGGATTTACACGGCTATTTACTTGATTGTAAAAGACCGCTACCAAGCAGAAGACCTGCTTCAGGAGACCTTTATTAAGGCAATTAACACTATTAAGGGAGGTAGATACAACGAAGAGGGCAAATTTTTGCCTTGGGTATGCAGGATTGCACATAACCTGGCCATCGATCACTTCCGCAGAAGTAAGCGCTATCCTGAAATTGTGCTGGAAGATGGCAGCAAAGTATTTGATTCAATGGATTTTGCCGAAGTCTCCTTTGAGGATGCCCAAATTTTCAAGGATAATAAAGCAAAGCTTAGAGACTTGATCAAGGAATTACCCACCGAGCAAAAGCACGTGCTGATTATGCGGCATTACCTTGATATGAGTTTTCAGGAGATAGCGGAACGTACTGGCGTGAGCATCAATACCGCTCTTGGCAGAATGCGCTATGCCTTAATCAATTTGAGAAAGAAAATGATCCAAACAAACCAAGCCTATGACAAAAACTTTTACCCAAAACGATCTGATCAGGTTTATTTACCACGAGACCACGGAGGCCGAGGAGAGGGATCTCAATAAAGCTTTGATCTGCGACTCTGAGCTGCAAGGTCAGTATAAAGAGTTGATAGCTGTAAAAAGCCAACTGGACAAATCGCAACTTGAGCCTTCTGAAAGTGCTATTCAGAACATCCTAAGTTACGCCCACGGTTTACAAGAAAACCATTAACTGTTTTCTAAAACTTCGATCAAAGGTCTTCTCAATCGAGAAGACCTTTTTGTTTTTCATACTACCATAAATACAACTCAGTTTGTGGATTTAGCAGTTGAGTAACTTATTTTATTAACTAGAGCCCGTGGAGAATACTTTCGTCCTTTATGAAAACAGAAATTTTTTTATCGATTATGCTCATGCTTCACATTGCAGGAGGTACGATAGCTCTCCTAAGCGGATTAGTGGCCATGCTTACTTTGAAAGGCGGTAACAGTCATCGCATTGTAGGGAAAATATATTTTTGGGGAATGACCGCTGTTTTTGTTGGCGCAATTACTGTTGCCATAGGTCACCACAATGATTTTTTACTGATGGTGGGTTTTTTTAGCTATTACATGACGGTGAGAGGCTATCGAATTCTTTCATTGAAGAAGTTAAACCAAGGGCAAAAGGCCTCTCCTATTGATTGGCTTATTATTTCCGTGTCGGGAGTCTTTGTCCTTATACTACTTAGCTGGGGAGTTTGGGGATTGCTGAAGGGCCAAGGAATGGCTATTGTAGCTTTTGTCTTTGGAACTATAGGCTCGTCATTTCTCTTTGGTGATATACGGAAGTTTATGACCCCACCATCCGAAAAAATGCATTGGTGGTATGGTCACATTAGCAGCATGGGTGGAAGTTATATCTCGGCTGTTACAGCATTTGCGGTAGTAAACATACAGCTACCACAATTTCAATGGGTGCTTTGGATTTTACCTGCTATTATTGGCGGTATCATTATTGGCCGCACCATTCGTAAGTATAAAATGAAGTTTGCTTGAGTTCTTTTGATTTTTCAAATTAAATTCTTCTCACTCGCATGCCCATCGCTTCTGCGGGATTTTTTACTAGCAGTTGATCAATATCTTCTGTAGTAAACCCTTTTATTTTCAATCGTGGAATAAGCTCTGTGAAGATGTTGGTGTATCCCTTAAACTCACCAGTAGGTTCATCAGGTTTGTACCATCCTGCATCGTGAGAGATAAGTACTCTGTGCAATAATTTATTCGACTTTAATTGATGAATGGAGTCAGCATAGTTATCAAAATCTCCCCATCCAATACCATCCAAACTTACCCAACTACCGAGTTGTGCAATTTTTAGATGCATCTCTTTATTCTTCTCAGCTTGTGCATGTACCCACACAAATGCGCTGGGATGTACACCAGCTTTTTGCAGCAGTTGAATTTCCTCAATCGCTGGATCTGATGGGCCAGTATGAGAGCAAATTGTGAGGCCCGTTTTTAAATGTGTGATGGCAGCCGCCCGGACTAATTTTTTATGAATGTCAGAGAGTCCCTCATCAGCCGCATCTACACTAATCTTGATGAAGCCTGGCTTTACATTTGTGTTGTCAATGCCGAATTCGAATTCCTTAATCCAGCGAGTGGCTAATTGTTCATCAGAATCAGTGAACGCCCATTCTGGGAGGTATTTATTTCCAACAGCACCGTAATAACCAGTGTTGGTAATAATGGTTAGCCCACTTTTCGAAGCAAGCTGTTGTAAAAGAAGCACATCACGACCTAAAAAATTTGGAGTGCAATCGAAAATACTTTTTACACCGGCTTGTTTGGATTCTAACAAAAAAGGTAAAACTTTTTTTACAACAGCATCCCGACTCCACCTGTCAAAACTAGTCTTGTCCGCGCCAATGAAGTCAACTAAAAAATGTTCGTGAATGAGTGTTGTGCCCAGCGAGTCTGTCTCAAGGGGGCCATTTATGGTGTTAATTGAATATTTCTTCTTTTTGGCAGCTAATTGCAAACTTCCCAATAGAGGTAACGCAACCAGAAAATCTCTTCGCGTAAAGCGCATATAACGCTTAATAAAAATTTATAAGGTTTTGATCTTGATGTCTCTCCACTTCACTCTAACACCACCACCATCGTGGATTTGCAACGCTATCTTTCCCGAAATGGAACCAATCTTATCATCAGTAAGTGTGATCATCTGCACACCATTAAGCCAGGTGGTTACTTCATTTCCTTTCACGCGCACTTTCATATCATTCCAATCCCCTTCCTTCAAAACTTTCTCTTTGTCTTCCGTTGGTTGAATGAGCCAACCGCGACCGTACGATTCATATATACCACCACTGTGATGGTTAAGTGGAGCTACTTCTGCTTGCCAACCACTGACCTTTGTACCATCTACCTGAGAATGAAAGAATACACCACTATTGCCGTTGGATTCTTGCTTGAATTTCAAGGTCAACTCAAAATCTTTATACTCCCCCTCTGTAGCAAAATAGCCGTATTGTTTGTCTGGGCCGCTTTCACAAACCAGGTCGCCATTTTCCACAAACCACTTTTCCGTTCCGTAGACTTTCCACCCTGAAATATCTTTGCCATTGAAAAGAGATTTCTCATTTTGAGCAAACGAATAGAGTCCGGAGACCAGAAACAGACTTAAAATCAGTGTAAATTTTTTCATTCGAATAGATTTATAACATTGTGCTAAGCAAAGTGTTAATTTTGGCAATCATTAAAAAGACCAACTATCAAAAAATTTGAGATACCTGCGTATTACCGGTCTTCTGTCACGGGTAAGATCAAAGACGCAAGACGAATTAAGGATTTACGGAAACAGGATTTTTCTCCTACAGTGCTGGATTTTGGACCGGTGCAATTTTTTATCGCGCGACATTTTGGGTTTTGCTACGGGGTAGAAAACGCAATTGAAATCAGTTATAGGGCTCTAGAAGAAAACCCCGATAAGAATGTCTACTTGCTTAGCCAAATGATTCACAACCAGGAAGTGAATGCAGACTTGCAAGATCGCGGCATTAAATTCATCATGGATACGGATGGCTCTCAGTTTATCTCATGGGAGAAAATCGCGAAAGATGATGTGGTAATCATCCCTGCATTTGGTACAACGCTTGAGATAGAAGATATACTTCTGAATAAAGGAGTCGAAATTCAGAAATACAATACCACCTGCCCGTTTGTTGAAAAAGTTTGGAACCGTGCCGATAAGTTAGGACAAGATGATTATACGGTTATCATCCATGGTAAGCCCAAACATGAAGAGACCCGTGCAACTTTTTCGCATAGTTCAGCAACTGGCCATTCGATAGTTGTAAGAGATATGGATGATGCCCAACGGCTTGCCAACTATGTAACGGGTGGTAAGACTAAGGCCGAATTTTATGATGAGTTTGCTGGAAATTATTCAGCCGACTTCGATCCGGAAAAGCACCTTCAACGGCTAGGGGTTGTAAATCAAACCACCATGCTGGCAACAGAAACGCAAGCTATTGCCGATTTCTTTAAGCAAATCATGATTACAAAATATGGGGAAGAAAACATTCGCAATCATTTTGCAGATACGCGCGATACACTCTGCTACGCTACGAATGATAATCAGGATGCCACCTATGAACTTCTAAAATTAGAAGCCGACATAGCAATTGTGGTGGGAGGGTATAATAGTTCCAATACTTCGCACATTGTGGATCTATGTGAACGTAATTTTAAAACATACTTTATCAACTCAGATACTGAAGTTAAATCTCGTGATGAGATCCATCATTTTGATTATCACAGAAAGACAAAAAGGATCACACACTCCTTTTTACCAAATGAACATCCAGTAAAAATTGTTTTAACCAGCGGAGCTTCTTGTCCCGATACCTTGGTAGACAGAGTACTGTTAAAGTTTTTAAACTTTTTTCCTGAGGCAAAGAAAGTCGAGGGGGTATTAAGTCAGTTTTAAAAAATTAAATACTCTCGGCAAAGAAAACCCGCTTCACTCGTTCGCTCGTACTTGTCAAAATTTCATATGGTATTGTGTTGATCTGCTGAGCAACCTCTTGAATAGATAATCCTTTCCCGAAAACAATCACCTCATCTCCTTCTTTGGCATCAATACCCGTAATGTCAATCATGGTCATGTCCATACAAACATTGCCCAGCACAGGTGCTTTTTGGCCGTTGATTATGACTACTCCCTTTCCCTGACTAAATGCCCGGCTAAACCCATCGGCATAACCAATGGCGATCGTGGCCACCACGGTATCTTGTTTTACTTTACCTTTTCTTCCATACCCAACAGTGCTGCCTGTTTTTACTTTTTTTATTTGCGAGATAATGGTTTTTAGGCTTGCTACAGGTTTTAAGTTAGAATCAGATTGAGAAGTTGGATTTACTCCATATAATCCAATGCCAAGGCGCACCATATTCAATTGCATTTCCTTGTGGCGCAGTATGCCAGGAGAATTTAATAAGTGAAGGAGTGGATTGATTTTTAATTCAGTTTTGATGGTCTTTGCCATTCTTAAAAAGGCATTTGCCTGTTCCTGAGTGAACTCATCATGTTCGGGTTCATCTGCCCCTGCGAGGTGAGAAAATATTGACGCGATATTGATATTAGGGTGGGTCGCTAAAATTCTAATAAGGGAATCAATTTCAGTTTCTTCAAAACCTAAACGGTGCATTCCTGTATCCAGCTTCAGGTGAATGGTACAACTTCTTCCGGCTAGAAAACCAACAAGGCTATTGAGAATCTTGAAACTGTATATCTCGGGCTGAAGAGTATGGTCGAGAAGTGCTTCAAACGAATCCTCAGAAGGATTCATGACCATGATTGGCAAACTGATCTGATTCTTTCTTAGATCTACACCTTCATCGGCATAGGCAACTCCTAAATAGTCTACTTTGTGATATTGAAGTAAACTTGCTACTTCAACGCTTCCACTTCCGTAGGCAAAGGCTTTCACCATTACCATTAATTTAGTAGTGGTATTTAAGCTGGACTTAATGTAGTTTAGGTTATGAACCATTGCATTAAGGTCAATCTCCATCACCGTGCCATGGATTTTTCGCTGCAATTGATTTACAATTTTCTCAAATTGAAATACCCTAGCTCCTTTTACAAGAACAACTTCATTTTGGAAATGATCCCAGTCAATTTCTTTTAATAGCTCGCTGGTAGTGGAAAAGAAAATGGCTGGTATACTAATTACGTGTTGATGCTTGAATAGTATTGGACCTACTCCGATTAGATAAGAAATACCACCTTTGATAGCCAGTTGATTTATCCGTTGCACGAGTTCTATTTCTTCTAAGCCAGATTGAAGAATATCGGAAATTATCAGGGTCTTCTTTTTGCGATGTTGCCCGGTTAGAAAGTCTATACTTATTTGAAGTCCTCCAAGGTCATTGTTATACGTGTCGTCTATCAATTGGCAATTATTGATTCCCTGCTTCATTTGAAGTCGCATGGGAACGGCTTTTAAGTGGTCTAACCGATCCTGAATAGCAGGCTGATCAAACCCCAGGTAGAGAAGTAGTACAATACAATGAATTACGTTCTCCCGTGAGGCAGCATCATCAAAAGGTAGTCGGAACGAATTAGTAAGATTTCGGTCTTTCCACTTTAAGGAAACAGTATATGCAGCGTGGACTAATTCAATGTTTCCTTTACTACCCCAAACCAATAACGGGATATTCTTTTCTCTCAAAATGTTAATTACCTCTGGGTAGCTAGCACTGACAATTACGATTTCGCTGTTGAAAAAAAGTTTACTCTTTTCTTCAATTTTCTGCATTTGATTTACAAATCCTTCATCGTGGGCAGTGCCAATATTTGTAAAGACTCCAATAGTGGGTTGTATGATAGTGCTTAACCGTTCCATTTCGCCAACCTTTGAAATGCCAGCTTCAAAGATTCCGATTTCATGGTGGGGTTCGATTTGCCAAACAGAAAGCGGTACACCAATCTGAGAATTGTAGCTTCCAGGATTTTTTACAACTTTTTTGTCTTTAGACAATAATTGGTAGAGCCATTCTTTAATTATGGTCTTTCCATTACTCCCTGTTACACCGATTACAGGAATCTGAAATTGACTCCGGTGATAGGCTGCAATATTTTGTAGGGCTTCAACTGAAGAAGCAACCTTCAAAAAATTTCCTTGGGGGAAATGCTCAACATTAATTTCTTGTTCTATTACGAATTGGCGCATGCCAAATTCGTACAGATTTGATATGAATAAATGTCCGTCATGTCGGTCGCCTTTGATAGCGAAGAACAAAGAGTCTTCCTTAGTTACAGCTTTTCGACTATCAATTATAAGTTGATTGATAGTTCGATTGAGTGCAAGTTGAATAACTATTCCGTTTGTAATCCCGCTGAGGTCTTGGAAGGTGATCATCGGGTTAATAAAGCCGTGCACCATTGATGACTTTAGCACCCTGTGGATTATCTATAGAAGAAAGCACAACATGGCCATTACTATCTGGAAAGCCAGTAACCAAAACCTCAGAAACGAAGGTTGCAATTTTTTTGGGAGGGAAATTGGTAACGCAAATCACTTGCCTGCCAATAAGCTCTTCAGGACTATAGTTTTCTGTTATTTGGGCGCTTGACTTTTTGATTCCCAGATCTTCACCGAGGTCAATCCACAACTTAAAAGCTGATTTTTTAGCCTCAGGAAACGGTTCTGCTTTGACGATAGTCCCGGCCCTAATGTCAATTTTGTTAAAATCCTCCCAAGAAATCATAGATTTTTATATATTGCCCAACTAATCAACAAAATAGAGGAGTAAACTGCAAAGTATAGCCAAGCAATGAAAATAAAATTTTCATACATATTGAACAGCTTGATCATTGCAGGGTCATCTATTTTGTCTTTTGAATCTTTTGCTCAAGATGAGGGTCTTTCTTCATATGAATTGCAAGATGTAAATAACCAAGAGCTCAACTACAATGACGAGGATAAGACTTTAATCTTTGAGCCTGACGCCAAATCATCCAAGCAAACGCCATCTGAGTCAAATCAGACCTCAACCAGTATTACTTCGAAGGCAAAAACTTTGGATTCAAGTAAGCAGAGCTCAGGCACCGTAACAAGCAAAGAAGGAGAAGACGCCTTGTCGTTTAACTTTCTCTATTATATCATTCAGAAATACAAGGGATCGGACATAGTCGATCAATAATTCAGACCTTGTTTTTCACTAGAAATTGTTCCAGGTCTTTCAGCTTTAAGATACCTTCGTAGTATGCTTTTCCAAAAATAACGGCAAAAATGCCCATGTCGTTCAGTTTCTTAATGTCATCTACCCCTCTCACTCCGCCACTTGCCAGAATCTTAAGTTCTGGAAATTTGTCAATGATTTCCTGATAAAAAGAAAAAGCAGGACCCTCGAGCACTCCGTCTCTTGAAATGTCAGTAGACTTCACATATTTTAATCCTCGATCATAGAAATATTGAAGGTGGTCGAATAACTTAATTTCGGTTTTTTTCTGCCAGCCTCGAATCGCAATATTTTTAGATTGGATATCGGTTACATCTGCGCCCAAGGTCATCTTTTCCCTTCCGTACGATATAATCCACGATGCAAATAGTTCAGCATTTGTTACGGCTATACTTGATGCGGTAATGTAGTCGGCTCCAAATTCATAAGCCTTCCCAATGTCGCCATCAGTATTAATGCCGCCAGTGAAATCCACTTTTAAATCAGTGTGGCCGGCAATGGCTTCCAGCACATGATAGTTTTTTGGGCTCCCTTCCTCAGCCCCATCAAGATCTACCAGGTGTACAATTTCAATACCGTGATCTTCGAAGCGTTTGGCAAGGTCAAGAGGGTTTTCGTCATAGGCTTTTTCACTGGAGGGATCGCCTTTCCTCATCTTAACAACAGTGCCTTTGCGAATAGCAATGGAAGGAATTACTTGAATCATTCGGAACCAATATTTAAGATTCTAAAAATACGACCTCCAAAGGAAACATTCGTTTAACACGGATAATATTTTACTTACCTTAACAGACAATTTCTGTAAACCCCGATAACCAAAGCAAATGAGACTCGCTCTTTTACTTCTAGCAATTTTAGTTGGGTATCAGCCCGCTTTTGGGCAGGCTAAATCTAGAAAATTTCCAAGCCCTGTAAATCATCCGGCCATTAACGTTTCGACCCCTTTTATAAGTATGGATGATAACTCGATGATCTTTATTGCTGACAATGGTGAGGACAATATGCTTACAGTTAATTACACCATAAAAGATGGGGTTAACTGGAAACAACCTGTTGCCATGTCTAGGACCGTTAATAATCCAAAGTTGAATTTTCTTAAAGGATTTGCCCTGAGTGCAGTTGGTAAAACCATGTATTTGACCAACCAAAAAGCTGGAGGGATAGGAGGTTTTGATATTTTGATAAGCGATCTAAAGGGAGCGATCTGGTCAGAGCCAATCAATCCGGGAAAACCAATCAACTCAAACCTTCACGATGGGTGTCCATCTGTATCAATAGATGGTAATTCGCTTTATTTCATGAGGTGCGAAAAGATGGATAATAACAAAGGGGAGAATTGTAAAATAATGGTTGCAAAGAAACGCTCAACCGGCCAGTGGGAGGAGCCTGTAGAATTACCAGCAACTATTAACACTGGGAACTCTCAAGTACCTCGTATTATGGGCGATGGCGAGACCCTTATTTTTTCGTCCAACAAATTTGCAGGTAACAAAGGCGGAATGGACTTGTACATGACTCGTCTTAAAGGCTCGCTATGGACGGCACCGATAGCGCTTGACTTTGCTAACACGGCTACTGATGATCAATTTGTAACTGCATCGGCCTTGAGTCGTTATTTGATAAGAGACACAAAGGGTTCTAAAAAATCAGAAATCGTGGAATTACTTTTTCCACCTGACCAAAAGCCCAAAGGACTAATGAAAGTGGAAGGAAAGATTATCGGATTAGAGAATTTAACTTCTGCTTACATTTCATTATTCAACCTAAAGGATCAAAGTAGAGTTTTTAATGGCCGCCCATTAGCGGATGGCTCTTTTGTAGTCTATATGAAAGAAGGTGAGAACTATGATTTGTCAGTAGAACCTGAACAGGATAACTATACTTTTTTTTCTAAGCAGTTTAATGTTATAGGTGAAAAACTTTCTGCCTTGGAGAAAGTAAACATAAACCTGAAAAAGGTTTCGGCTGGTGATGAAATTGAATTATCGGGGTTGTCATTTAAGCCATATTCAACTGATATTTCATCAACGTCAACCCAGGAGCTAAGGAGATTGGTAAGGCTTGTAAAGGGAAATTCTTCGTATAAATTTAATATTGATGTGACATTAATCGGATGGCAACAGGATTCGATTCAATCCAATCCGGATTTAACGGAAATCAAACGCGATACAACTCATACTCTGGTGACCTATACAGTTGCTACAACAATCACAGCGTTGGACTCATTGACCAACACAAGAGACTCCGTCTTCACAGCTACAAGGGATTCGATTTTTGTAAAAACGACCTATCATAACGACCGAACTCAAAAACAATCTCAAGCTGTCAAGACTTATCTGTTAAGCCAAGGAGTAGCGGCAGGCAATATGTCCACCACCTTTAGGGCTGTTGCCGAAGCAGTGATTGAAAACAGAAAAACAAAAGTTAAAGTTACCGTGCTGAAGTAAACGGAAAAGAAACAACGGTCTTATCCCAGATTAAGATGAGTTCTAGTTCTTCTCCATTATTTTCAACTGAGATAGTGAATTGTTCGAACTCCTTATCTTGAATTAACACTGGAGCCTCAATGGTCAATACATCGTTAACAGAATCACGATTGACTTCACCATTAAAATCGACCCCCCACTGACCAACTTCAGAATTAAATATTAGGGTCCAGGTTTGCTCCTTTGGAATCGACCAAATAGAGTATTTGCCTGCCTTGAGAGTTTGGCCACTAAATACAAGGTCTTTTTTTGTTTCGAAAATAGATGCTTCGTTAGCACCTGTTCGCCACACTTTGCCATATGGGACAAGCCCACCGAATATTTCTCTTCCCTTTTTAAAAGGACGGTTATAATACACATGGATAGACATGTCATTGGCTTTATAGATAACATCAGCTTCGGGGCTGTGTGATTTGGTACTTTGAAGAAACGCCACCCAGGCCCCAATAATGAGCAAAACAATGATCCCGGCTGCGATTAAAAATGTTTTCATAGAAATTAGTAGAGAACTTGATTAAACTGTTGCTAACGTAAAATTGTTGCAAGTTCAGGATTTTTACATTCCTATCAATTTATCACTTGGCATAGATAATAAGAACCCGGGCACTACCAGTTAAATGATGATTTGTAGATAATTCCTTACGATCAATATGCATTATTAGTAAAATGGTTTCTAAATTTACCTTTAATTAAACTGGAAAATATGATCGTCTTTGGAGTAGTAATCGCCCTTTTTGTCTTGGCAATTGTTTCTGTTTGGATATTCCCAAATAAGTCAGTTAGCGACAACGAGCACGACATTAAGCACTAAGTCACAAAACCAGCAATGAATATTTGCGTTTTTTGCGGGTCTGGCGTTGGCCATGATCCTGTTTACGCAAAGGCCGCAAAAGAATTGGCCTCATTGTTTTGCAGAACTGAAACAACTCTAGTTTATGGAGGAGGTAACATAGGCCTCATGGGAATACTTGCTGATGAGGTTTTAAAAAACCAAGGCAATGTGATTGGGGTTATTCCCGATTTTTTAGTGCAAAGAGAGGTAGGGCACCACGGTATAACTCGTTTAGAAATAGTGCAAAGTATGCATGAACGCAAAAAGCGAATGGCCGATCTTGCAGATGCTTTTATTGCTATGCCTGGTGGATGGGGAACATTAGATGAGTTGGCTGAGATTCTTACCTGGAAACAACTAAAGCTAATACATCAGCCAATTGGCCTTTTAAATATTAATTCTTTTTTTGATCCATTGATCCAGCAAATGGAACACATGGTAGCCTCAGGTTTTCTGAAACAAGAAAATCTGGATGACTTACGGATTGAAAATACGACCCATCAACTTCTAACCTCTTTGGGGGTAATTGCTGTTTAGCCTTGTAGCCTTTGCTGATAAAATTATTTAGCTTGAATAAAATTGGCGACATGTTTAAAAAGTTGTTAGGACTATGCTTTTTTATTGTCATTCCTTTTTGTTCTCAGGCACAAGAAGTACTGGGGTTTGCACTTACGGGTGGCAAAAGTCAGGTTCAGATTCCCATTGAAATACAAAATAACCTGATCATCGTTCCGGTTGTTTTGAATAAACAGGTTCCATTACGATTCATACTTGACACAGGCGTTAGAACGTCCATTCTGACAGAAAAAACTTTTGCAGATATTCTAAATCTTCCCTACTCAAGAAAATTAATTATATCTGGCCCAGGTGGACAAAGGATTGCAGAGGCTTTTATAACCAACAATGTCACATTTGATTTACCTGGAGTTCACGGTCAAGGCCACGCCTTATTGGTATTGAATCAGGACTATCTCGAGCTCAGAAATTACTTAGGGACTGATGTTCATGGAATTTTAGGGTATGAATTATTTAGTCGATTTGTGATTAAGATTGACTATGAGCGAAAGGTCATGGTCATTCAGGATCCTGAAAAATTTGTTCCTAAAGGAAAATTTGAAATGCTACCTATAAAGGTAGAGGACACCAAACCCTACGTTGAGGCCAGAGTTCAGATGAACGACACTGAAAGCTCAACAGTAAAATTATTGATTGATACGGGCGCAGGGCATGGCTTAATACTTGAGCCAGATTCAGGGCCCAACATAAAAGTCCCTCCTAAGCATATCAAAAGTATCATAGGTAGGGGTCTTGGTGGAATAATTACAGGGCAGATTGGAAGAATAGGTATGTTAGAATTAGGGGGCTATAAGATTCCGGAAGTAATTACCAATTTCCCTGATCCCAACAGCTATATGGATAGCATTAAAAATAACAGAACCATTTTTCGCAATGGTGCAATTGGAGGAGAGATCCTTAGTCGTTTTACCGTAATTTTTGATATGCCCCATGGCAAGGTTTATTTTAAGAAAAATTCCACCTTCAAAAAGAAATTTTTTTTCAATCAGAGTGGCCTCACCGTTAAAGCAGAAGGTTCCAGTTTAAGAAAGTTTAGAATAGTGGATGTTCGCACAAACTCAGCAGCAGAAAAGGCCGACATAAAATCAGGAGATGTTATTCTCCATATAAATAACGTCTCATTAAGTGGGTTGGAGCTAAATAATTTAAATGCTCTGCTTAACTCAAAGCCAGGCAAAAAAATTTCACTTGAAATTGAAAGAGATGGTATAATAATGAAGAGACAATTCTTGCTTGAGAATCCAATTTAGAACGATTCCGGATTTTTAATCAATCTCATTACTTGACCTTTTCTTTTTTTGTAAGCACTAGACAAGTAAAGTTGAGTCTTTTTAAATTTTAAAGAATTTTTTAATGCCGTATGCAAGGATTCCCCTGTTAGACTATCTTTTAAAACATAATTCATCACACCTGTGTTAATAGCCTCGTGATAGTTTGAGCTTTTCAAGATTGTGATCGGAATATTTTTAGTTTTTCGTTCATGATGAAGAGCTTCAACGGCAATCTTCAGTTCTAGCTTTCCGATATTGTCATCGATTAAAATATAGTTTGGGCTAAACCGAACGAGCCTTTCTAAAATCGACTTTAAATCAAATGCAATCTCGGTAATGATTCCAGTATTGCGAATAGTGTGCAGTGTATCAAATACACGACCCAGTTCAATTGGATTGTTTCCAACAACCAAAACCTTTAACTTCTCCGGTGATAAAGACTTTATTTCAGGCATATCCACTTACATTAGAACTAAATTTTCATGAAAAAGTTTGCTTCAGGTACCCTTTACAACTATAAATTTTTGCAAGACTCCAATTAGCTCTGATTTCGCACCATTCTGTAAACATTGTATCAACATCTTCACAAAACTTTGCCCCTTATCCCTAGGAAAGGGTGAGATACCCAAAAGCGTTTAACTTAATATTACGAGTAACCCAATTGAAAAAAGTAATCATTATAGGCGGTGGATTATCTGGATTGATAACCAGTTTGCAATTAATTCGTGCTGGAGTTGGTGTGGAAGTTTTTGAAAAAAAGAGCTATCCCTTTCATCGCGTTTGTGGCGAGTATATTTCTTTAGAAACACAATCTTTCTTAAAGTCATTATCCATTTACCCGGAAAAATTCAATCCACCTCAGATCAAACGGCTGCAACTCACCTCTGTAAATGGTAAATCTGTAACCTTACCATTGGACTTAGGTGGTTTTGGAATTAGCCGCTTTAGTTTTGATCAATTTTTATTTGAAAGAGCCGCCCAAGAAGGTGTAATCTTCCATCAAAATACCGAGGTAGACCAAGTACGTTTTATGGAAGATAATTTTGAGCTTCAAGCTGCTGGAAGGATAATTAATGCCGATGTCGTGGTAGGATCATTTGGTAAGCGGTCAAAGTTGGACGTGCAATTGAAAAGAAGTTTTATCAAAAAACGTTCACCCTATATGGGCGTAAAGTATCACCTACTTACAAAGCATCCTCAACATCTGATTGCCCTGCATAATTTTAAAGGAGGTTATTGTGGCATCAGCAACGTGGAGGATGGCAAAACTAACTTATGTTACTTGTCTCATAACGATAACTTAAAGAGACATCGTTCCATAAAGGAGATGGAGGAGCAGATACTTTTTCGAAACCCATATTTGAAAAATATTTTCCTGAATTCCGATTTTCTTTTTGAAAGACCAGAAACGATAAATGAAATTTCGTTTGAAACAAAGTTGCCAGTGGAAGGTCACATGCTAATGGCTGGGGATGCCGCAGGAATGATTACACCATTATGCGGAAATGGTATGGCCATCGCCATTCATGCTTCTAAAATTTTGAGTGAGTTGGTGATCAGATTTTGTAAGGAAGAAAATTATGAACGAGCTCGTTTAGAGAATGACTACAGCCAAGCATGGCAAAATCAGTTTGGCCAGCGCCTTTGGGCGGGCCGACAAATTCAACGGCTCTTTGGAAGCGAATGGACTTCTAACCTTGCTGTGAATTTGGCGCTGAAGGCGAAGCCCATTGCCAATTTTTTGATTAGCAAAACGCATGGAAGAGAATTTTAACGGGCATCCTCATGAGAAGCAACAAAATATCAATTGCCAGCTACAACTACCCGCTTACGATAAGTTTTTGAAAAGCCGCTTGGATCAAAAACTTCAAACCAAACAACATAATACCCAAATCTGGCTTTTCTACCATCTTCGCGATCGCCATCCCAGCGTAAAAAACCTTCACTGTTTAATATTTCATTATTGGCAATAGTTTTTACAAGACGACCTTGTTGATCAAAGACTTTTACGTTAGCCGAAAAACCACTTTGGTCAAATCGAAAATTAATTTTAGCGAATTCAGTATCTGGGCTAAATACTTCGGGTTCAATAACTACACTAGCTTCATTGATAGCAGTTTCCGAACGAGCATTAGAATTCAAATAACCAGGAGTTGCAAATCCCAGAATAGAGCTTGCTGATTGCCAATTGTTTTTCTCTTGTGAAGATTGAAGAAATGATATTCGCTCAAGGGAAACTCCTTCTTCATCCTTAAGAAGGGAAGAGTGAAAATTCTTAGAATATAAGAATTGATCAATTACGTTACCTTCTTCATTCACAATGGCAATTGATCCTTCATCATCAGGAAGGGACGGAAGATTGGCCTCTTGAAAATTGCCTGCTAAATTATTGGGATAATTATTTTTTACCACTTCAATATCTTCAGTTAAGGCGAGGTGACTAGAAGGTGAAAGAATAAAATTATCAGAAGTAATCTCTACAAGATTTTTAAGAATACCATTCTCAACATTTGCCAACTTCCAGTTTTTTAGGTTGATATATTTAGGTGAGTTGTTGTAGATTTCAACAAAATCCACACCATTTGGCCTTGGGTTAAAAAGAATCTCATTGATTACAAGGTCTAGGCTATCCCCAGCTTCCGGTAAAGCGAATTCAAGGGAATTATATTCTTCCTGTATAGAGTTTCCATTACAATCACGGAGAGTTTTCACTCTGATTGTATACAATTTTCTATTGGAAAGTTCTTGTGCCAGCGTAAGTTTTATTTCTCGTAAAGCCTTACCATTGAATTTGACTTCGCTCAGAGTTATATCAGGGACTAACGTAAATGACATAAGTGAAATTTGCTTTTCCAGCTTTTCATCAAACTTCAAAAGCAATTCATTGCTCTGAACTACAACAACGGATAGCAACTTTGGCCCTGTCAGATCGGGCTTATTCGCATTAACCGAATTTTGTTTGCCAGGGCTTCCACCTGTTATATCTTCTGAGGCAGTCCAATTACTTTCTTCGCCACACGTATTTTGAGGGTCAATTATTTCCAGAGACCAACCACCATCTTGTTTCTCCATGCTGCGATACCAAGAGGTTGAATAGGCTACTGAATCAATTGTAATTGACAGAGGGCTTCTAAGCACAATAGAATCACTACTGTTGTTAAGAGATGTAAAAGCTGAAAGTCCAATTTTATTGGGATAGGCGTTAAATTGTGATGATGCAGATGAATGAATGATGAAGTAATCTTTTGGTTGGATAATTATTGCTGGAAATTTTGCTGGAGGGCCTCCATCAGTTAATGTCCAATTCAATAGATTGATTGGGTTAGAGGACCTATTGTAGATTTCTATGTATTCTGCTTCCGGCAAACCGACAGAAGGAGCAGGATCTGCCATGATTTCCGTAATCACAATATCCTTAAGATTAACGGGCTGGGCAATGAAATAAAGAAAATCCTTTTGAGTTGATGGAAGAATATTTCCGGATAGATCCGAAATGCCCACAAGAGAAATTGAATTACTGATTCCATTTTTAAAGCCAGTTTGAAAAAGAAGTGTTACAGACCTCTTGTCTGCCGCTAGTACTGCACTTTGTGGATTACCAATTTGATTGTTGACTGTGTAATTCAGTAAGGATTGAGCAGAAGATTGTTCAACCTTTTCGTTAAAGGTCAATTGAATCTGTGTTGAACTAATGGCGGTAACGCTAATTAAGTTAGGCGGAGTTTGATCAAAGAATTTGCCATCCTGAGAGTTTTTCTTTCCGGGTGTTCCACCCGTCACATCCAGAGATGGAAGCCAGTTAGCAGAGTCATACCGAAGCGTATCTGAATTTAGTAACTCAAGAGACCAACCACCTTGCTGCTTATCAACATCGTTAAACCATTTTAGATTATAGGTAAGGGAATCTATTTTTTGCCCGAATGGATCAAACAGTAAAATCTTATCTCCGCTATTGTTCAGTGAGGGAAATCCTGATAGACCTATCACATGTCCAAGAAAGGCAAATTGCTGAACCACAGAATAGGAAGTAACAATCCAATATTCTTTTGGCATAATAACTTTAGAAAGAAATGTTGCACGAGAAGTACCATCACTTAAACTCCAATTAGCTAGATCAATTGGATTTGGTGAGCGGTTAAAAAGCTCAATGTATTCTGCTTCCGGAAGGCCAACAACGGGTGTTGGATCTGCCATAAACTCATTGATGATAATATCTTTGGGATACACTGGCGATGGCTGGAAATAAAGAAAGCCTTTTTTGGAAGGAACAATGAAATTTCCTGATAAATCAGTTAGCCCTGAAATACTCAGCGAATCTGCAACTCCATTTATAAATGAATTCTGAAAAGAGAGAGTAATGGTCTTTTTGTTTGCTGAGAGAGTAGCAGAGACAGGACTTCCGTAAAGACCACTATAGAAGTTGTTCAAATTTTGAATTGGTGGAAAAGCAAGGGGCTCATTGATCTCTATCTTAAGTTGATGATCATTAAGAGCGGAAAGATCTACCCAAAGAGGAGAAGTCTGATCAAACTTATTTCCAAACTGAGAATTTTGTTTGCCTGGAGTTCCTCCAATTAGATCAAGTGAAGCAAGCCAGTTTGCTGAATCATACCTTATTGTATCTGAATTTAATAATTCAAGAGTCCAACCACCTTGCTGTTTATCTACATCATTGTACCATTTTAGATTATAAATGAGAGAATCGACACGTAATCCAGTAGGAGCAATCAGGATGATTTTGTCTCCGTTGTTGTTGAGCGTTGGGAAATTGGAGACACCTATTGTTTTTCCAAAAGTTGTAAACAAAGGCGCGGAAGACGCGGAAGTAATAATCCAATACTCTTGTGGTAAGATGATTTGACTTTGGAAGGTTGCTGTCGAACTTCGATCGGTTAATTTCCAACCGGCAAGATCAAACGGAGAATTGCTACGGTTATAAATTTCAATAAACTCCTGATCGGGCAAACCTATAACTGGATTTGGATCAGGAAAAAATTCGTTAATGATTATGTCTTTAGCTTGCACTGTAGTTGGTACAAAGTATAAAAAACTTTTGGTAAGCTGGGGTACCACATTACCTGCAATATCTTTAATGCCCGACACAGAAAGTTGGTGCTGATAACCGTTCTTAAAAATGGTTGAGAAAATAATTCTAACAGTTTTGTTATCACTTTGAAGTATTGCTGTGAATGGTATGCCAATGTTTTGATCCATTGAATAGTTTAGAATATTAGTAGAAACCATGGGATCGATCGCTTCCGAAAAAAGTAAATCTACAGTTGAACTACTTACCACTGAAATACTTTGCAATGTAGGTGGTGTTGTGTCGGGGATAGGAGTATTAACAATTAGAAAATCATCATAGAAGAACTTGTTTGCATTTGTAATCGTGTAGACACATTGAACTCCTGTAAAAGAAGAGGATGTGTGCGTGGCATCAATTCCCGAGGCTTCTAAAACAAAAGTCGCGCCTCCGCTATAGTCAGCAAAAATTTGCCAATTGCCCGAGCCGTCTCGCAATACTTTAACCCTTACCCCAAAGGATGAGGAGAGAGAACCGTTGGTCGCACGGCATACGGATAAGCTGGATGTACCAGATTGACGAAACAACTCAATCGCGTCCAGAGTGCCTGCTTCTCCAAATTGTAAGTAATATCCGTTGAGTGGTTGTGTAAGATTCGATTGATCACTTACCAAATAGACTCGACCATAGTTTGAACCAGATGAAGAGAAAGTTTGCTTGACATAGACCTGCCATTCAGTCTCGACTTGTGATAAATCCGAGATGCTAAATGACGAACTTAGATAAGAAGTGGCTGCAACACTATTAGTTAATTGTAGTTGATTCGCCCCGTTAACAATGAATACCGCGCTATTACCTGACCAAACTGGATTGGATGTAAAATTACCATCCGAAAAACTATCTGTGAATTGAGCCACACAAACGTTAGCCACAAAAAAAAGTAATGCAAGTGCGAAAAACTTTCTCATGATGTTATCAATATACTATTTTTGACGTTCTAAAAAGTATAAAACACAATGAAATTAGCAGTAGTAGGCGCAACTGGCTTGGTTGGACAAGAGATCTTGAAAGTGCTCGAAGAAAGGAATTTTCAGTTTGACGAATTGTATCTGGTGGCGTCCAGTAAAAATGTTGGTAAGGAGATAAAGTATAAGGGTAAACCATACACGATCAAAAGTATGGAGGAGGCGGTTAAGCTTGCTCCTGATATTGCCATATTTTCTGCTGGGGGAAGTACTTCTTTGGAATGGGCACCACGATTTGCAGAGATGGGCACAACGGTAATTGACAACTCTTCTGCATGGAGAATGGATGCTACTAAGAAATTGGTGGTTCCTGAAATTAATGGCCGAGAGTTAACGCCCGAGGATCGCATCATTGCGAACCCAAATTGTTCTACTATTCAAATGGTGATGGCGCTTGCACCATTGCACACCAAGTATAGACTGAAGCGTATTGTCGTTTCCACGTATCAATCTGTAACCGGTACTGGAAAGGAAGCAGTAGTTCAATTAATGAACGAGCGCAATGGAGTTGATGGGCCTAAAGTTTATCCCCACCCTATTGATATGAATGCGCTTCCTCACATTGATGTATTTACCGACAATGGATATACCAAGGAAGAAATGAAAATGGTACACGAGACCAGAAAGATTCTTGGTGATCAAAGTATTGGTGTAACCGCTACAACTGTACGCGTACCAACTATTGGCGGACACTCGGAAGCCGTTAACGTTGAATTTTATAATGACTTTGATTTAATGGAAGTGCGTCAAATTTTGGAAAACACACCGGGAGTCATCGTGCAGGATGACGTAAAAAACAATATCTATCCGATGCCAATCAATTCGCATGGAAAGGACGAAGTATTTGTAGGGCGAATGCGCAGAGATGAATCTCAGCCAAACACACTCAATATGTGGATTGTCTCAGACAATTTGAGAAAAGGAGCTGCTACTAATGCAATACAGATTGCTGAATTCTTGAAAGCGAAGAGCTTGGTGTATTGATTTAAATTCACAGTTTTAAATCCTTAAAATCAATCTGGTTTTAAGGATTTTTTATTTAGGGGCCAACCAAGAAATAATAAGTGATTAGTAACTACAATAGAACAAGCAACGAATCGTCTCTTACAGCAGGCAAAAGAAACTTGGCGATCATCTTGTTTGGTTTTACCTTTGTCTGGAAACAAACACCAAAATATGGAAAGCTTTAAAAAATTTATACCCTGGATTATCCTTGGAGTCTTGGTATTATGGGGTGTTGGCAAGTATAATGGGATAGCCGGCAAAGACCAGGAAGTGAAAAAAACATGGGGAGATGTTGAAAGTGATTACCAACGTAGGTCTGATTTGATACCCAACCTGGTTAACACTGTAAAGGGTTATGCCACATTCGAGCAGAAAACACTCACGGATGTAATTCAGGCTCGTGCTAGTGCAACTCAGATAAAGGTTGATCCTGCTAATTTAACACCCGAGAAACTTCAGGAATTCCAGCAAGCACAAAGCGGAGTTAGCTCAGCTCTTGGCAGGTTAATGGTTATTTCTGAAAATTATCCAGACTTAAAAGCCAATCAAAATTTCCTTGACTTGCAGGCCCAGTTAGAAGGGACAGAGAATAGAATATCTGTTTCACGTAAGCGATTCAACGAGGCGGTTCAGGGTTTTAATACGACTATCGTAGGTTTTCCTGGAAATCTAATAGCCAAGATTGGCGGCTTTACTGAAAAAGCATTCTTCAAAGCTGCTGATGGCTCTGAGAAAGCACCGGAAGTGAAGTTCTGATCTTAAAAAATGGTTTCTGAAGTGTCCTGCATCGCAAGGTGCAGGACACTTTTAGTTTGAGGATAAGTCAAAATACACAATGAGGACTGAAGAAGATTTAATTGATGAGCAGGATGATGAACTTTTTGAACATCATCGAATTGTAGCTGATGCTGGTCAAAGCCTTGTTCGCATTGATAAATTTTTGATGGATCGCTTACCTAACGTAACGCGCACAAAGGTACAGGCAGGCATTCACGAAGGGTTTGTGAAAGTGAATGATCAACCGATAAAGCCTAGCTACAAAGTCCATCCTAATGATGTAGTAGTAGTGGCAATGCCCGAGCCACCTCGCGATACCGATGTTAAGCCGGAGAATATCCCCCTCAATATCGTCTATGAAGACGAACATTTGATGGTGATCAATAAAGCAGCAGGCATGGTGGTACATCCAGCCTATCAAAACTGGAGCGGCACCTTGGTGAATGCGCTTACGTATCATTTTCAGAATCTGCCGCAAATGAAAGGCAATGAAGGAAGGCCTGGGTTAGTTCACCGTATTGATAAAGATACATCAGGGCTATTGGTGATTGCAAAATCGGAGCTAGCAATGATTGGCCTGGCTAAACAATTTTTTGATCATAGCATTGAGCGTACCTATAACGCTATTGTGTGGGGTCTGCCCGATCCATCAGAAGGAACTATTAATGTAAATGTAGGACGTAGTCTAAAGGACAGAAGAATAACGACAGCTTTTCCCAAAGGTGATTTTGGAAGACATGCCATTACCCACTATAAGCTTCTTCAAGACTTACGATATGTTTCGTTAATTGAGTGTAAACTTGAAACTGGTCGCACTCACCAAATAAGAGCACACCTGAAATACATAGGTCATCCACTGTTTAATGACGCGATGTATGGAGGCAACGAAGCATTAAAAGGAACCATCTTTAGCAAGTACAAGCAGTTTGTAGATAATTGTTTTGAGATTATCCCGCGGCAAGCCTTGCATGCTAAGACATTAGGATTCATTCATCCCAACACTAAAAAATTCATTCAGTTTGATTCAGAGCTTCCTGATGATTTTAAGGAAGTGATTGAGAAATGGGAGAATTACGTAAAGTATAACTGATTTACTAAAACCTATATCTTCTGAAATTGGATAATACTTGGATAACCTTTGCGTAATATGAACTTGATAGGGGCAAAGAATCCAACAGGTACCTAAATACCTTCAAAAAATAAGGCTGGACAGATCAGGCTGCTAGTTGCAGACCTTTCTTACTCATGCGCAGTGCCTGGCGTATCTCCTTCATGGCTTCTTTCTTAAAAGCCTTCGGGTCTAACTTTTGTCCAGACTGGCTTAGGATACTCTTGATATAAATGAGCACCTCTTCCATTTGCACCTTGTCCATCGCATCCAAACTTTGAAGAATGGCTAACTTCGGTGATTGTAACATACAATTAGTGGTTGTTGTCAATACAAATAACGCAAATAAATACCCTGAGGTTCAAGCGAAAACCATGCTATTCATAAAAAGACAAAATTGAAGTAATATTTAAGGTAAGATTGCCGAAAAATGGCTATTGCCTCTGGATCATTTGTGGAATTTTAGTCCAGAAAATTACCAAAAGGGGGGATAAAACGAGAATTATATTCCTCAGAAATGGGCTCAAAAGTATTCTTCCTGTATTTTTTGGTCACTAATCGCTCACGGATTAACTGTTTAGTAATTCTGCTTTTTATTCTACCTTATCCCACTTAAACCATACTCCTATGTCAACTTCAAAATCAAGTCGTAGAAGCTTTATAAAAAAGGCCGTAGGTACAGCATTTGTATCAACTGCAGCGCCATCTCTTTTACTTTCAAATCATAAGTCAGCATCTGAAATAATTGAATGGAAACGGCCAGAGAAAAAGTCGTATGGCCCCAATGATCAGGTGAATATTGGCGTCATCGGCATGGGCATTATGGGCTTTAATAATTTGAGCACTTCCATGAAAATTCCGGGCGTAAAACTCGTAGGCGTTTGTGATCTTTATACCGGAAGGTTGGATCATGCAAAAGAGGTGCATGGAAAAGATATCCTAGCTACAAAGAATTATAAAGAGCTACTTGACCGAAAGGATATAGATGCTGTTATCATTGCCACCTCTGATCATTGGCATGATAAGATTTCAATTGAAGCTATGAACAAGGGTAAACACGTCTATTGTGAAAAGCCAATGGTGCACAAACTCGAACAAGGCGAGGAAGTAATAGC
This sequence comes from Bacteroidia bacterium, assembly GCA_031384515.1. Taxonomy (GTDB): domain Bacteria; phylum Bacteroidota; class Bacteroidia; order Cytophagales; family Cyclobacteriaceae; genus ELB16-189. The sequence goes on along the minus strand of JANNAQ010000023.1, from coordinate 6,824 downwards.
TACCCAAAAAAAAACCGGAAAAGTTTTTCAGGTAGGCAGCCAACGAGCAAGTTCCATTGTAACGGCTAAAGCACGTGAAATTTTTGAATCTAAAATTATTGGTGATTTAGTTTTGGTCGAAGCGTGGAATGACAGACAAGGCGGAAATGGTGCATGGCAATACTCTATTCCAACGGATGCCAATTCAGGAACGGTGGATTGGGAAAACTTCCTGGGTAACGCACCTAAAGTTGCCTATGACCCTGTTCGGTTTTTTAGGTGGAGAAATTACCAAGACTATGGTACTGGGATAGCGGGTGATTTATTTGTGCATTTGTTTACAGGCTTTCACGTGGTGACGGGCTCTCATGGCCCAAATCGCATTTATGCATCAGGTGGTTTACGTTATTGGAAGGACGGTCGGGATGTACCAGATATATTGACTAGTGTCCACGATTACCCGGCAACCGATAAGCATCCTGCTTTTAATCTTCAGATGCGTGTAAACTTTTGTGACGGAAATAAGGGCAGTGAATTGTTGCGATTTGTTGGAACCGATGGCGTGATAACACTTGGTTGGAATGGGGTTAAAGTGCAACGCAACAAAACCTCCAAGAGCCCGGGCTACGGTGGTTGGGACTCCTTTTCAACATTTACCGAGGCGCAACAAAAAGAATATGAAAAATGGTATAAGGCCAAATACCCTCAGTCTAAACCTGAAATCATAGAGCCGGAAATGGAATTCAAAGCACCACAAGGATATGATACCAACTTTGATCATCATTCAAATTTTTATGCTGGCATTCGCGAAGCCAAGCCTATTCTGGAAGATGCCTTGTTTGGAATGAGAGCTGCTGGTCCTGCACTTTGTACAAATAAAAGTTATTTCGAAAAAAAAGTCATTAACTGGGATCCTGAGAATGCGAAGCTGATTTAAAGCTTAAATAGAATTGCATTTTTCAACTTTAACTACTCAATTAGCTACTAGCTGCTAGCTTCTAGCTTTTGTTTTGACAAAACGGCTAGCAGGTTTAGACAATAATAATGCAACAAAAGAACACCAGTCTCTTTCAACTAGCCGTCATCGTAAGTGCTCTTGGCTTTTTCGTAGATGTATATGACTTATTGCTTTTCGGTATTGTTCGCAAACCGAGCTTAACCGATCTGGGGCTTTCTCCTGAGGAGGTACTTTCTCAAGGAGAATTCATTATTAGTGTTCAAATGATAGGGCTGCTAGTCGGTGGGATTTTGTGGGGCATTATTGGTGATAAGAAAGGTAGGTTGAGTGTGCTTTTTGGTTCTATTCTGCTTTATTCAATAGCAAATATTTTAAATGGAATGGTGATTAACACAACACAGTATGCAGTACTTCGATTCATTGCAGGTGTTGGATTGGCTGGAGAGTTGGGCGCGGGCATCACATTAGTCAGTGAACTTCTTCCGAAAGAAAAAAGAGGCATTGCCGCAGCGATGGTTGCGTCATTTGGTATTCTTGGTGCGGTCACAGCATTTTTCATGAAAGAGTTTTTCACGTGGCGTATGTGTTACTTCATTGGTGGTGGATTAGGAGTAATGTTGTTAGTACTTCGAGTCACCGTTAGCGAAAGCAATCTTTACACCCAAATCAAAAACTCAACGGTACAACGCGGTAATTTTTTAATGTTCTTCACGAACAAGGAAAGATTTGTACGTTATCTGCGATGTATTCTCATTGGGCTTCCAGCCTGGTATATTATTGGTGTCCTTGTTACGTTTTCAGATCAATTTGGTATTGCTTTTGGCATTGAAGGCATTGATCCAGGTAAGGCTATCATGTTTCAGTACATGGCCATTGCCTTTGGCGATCTTTCGGTTGGTTTGTTGAGTCAACGATTGAAAAGTAGAAAGAAAGCATTGTTCATTTTTTATGGTATCACAGTTTTATTCACAACACTATTCTTCTTACAGGATGGAGGAAGCGCAACAACCTTTTACCTGATATGCATAGGGCTTGGATATGGCACAGGATTCACAGTTGTATATATTACCATGAGTGCCGAACAATTTGGCACCAATCTTCGGGCAACCGCTGCCATTAGTATTCCAAACATGGTGCGTGGAGCATTGCCAGTGATCATTTTATTATTCAAATTCACTCGCAATTTTTTTGATAGTTATATAACTGGCGGATGGGTAACAGGAGTTATCTTAATGACAATCGCAGTAATTGCCGCTTGGAAAATGGAGGAGACATTTGGTAAGGATTTAAATTTTGTGGAGGAATGAGTTAACGGCCAAACCAAGGCGCAGAATTATTCAAGAGTCATAGGTGTTTTGCAGGTATCAACACTTAAATATTGCTAGAACCTGCATAGTGAAACCTATTGTCTTCTTGCGTTTGTTCCTTCTCCAAGGTTTTACGGATTCAGATTCGGCCTTTTATTTTTAATATCTTTATTGGTATTTCGTTTGCACTTGAATAGCTCTAATCCAGAATTGTGCCTGAGGAGAATTTAACCAAGTTTGAAAAACTGTTCAAAGAGCTGTTCAAGCCATTGTGTAGATTTTCAATGAAGTATGCGGGCGATTTGGATGAGGCCAAAGAGCTTGTACACGAAGTTTTTGTTTCAGTTTGGGAAAAATTTGATAGTCTTCCGGCTGATATGAATTACAACAGCTATTTGTATACAGCCGTTAGAAACCGGTCACTTAACTTCATTCGTGACAGGAAAAAAAATGTAATGCTGGAGAATGTTGCTGAGAGCGAATTGGCGGAAACGATTGACCCAATGGGCACTACAGAGTTGGAAACAGAAATCGAAATGGCCATCCAGTTGTTGCCCGAAAAGTGCAGGGAAGTTTTTGAACTGAATAGAATTGAGGGGCTTAAATATGCCCAAATAGCAGATAAATTGGGTATTTCAATTAAAACGGTGGAAGCCCAAATGTCGAAGGCACTTAGTGTTTTACGGGTGTGTTTGAAGGAATTTTTGTCGTTAGTACTTTTTCTTTTTATCCCGTAAGGGTAAAGGAGTTATGAAGTGTTATACACTAAGGATAGTTGGGCAATGAGACAGATACCATGCAAGACGAATTGATCATACGCCATTTAACAGGTGAGGCTTCTGCAGAAGAGGAGAAGCATTTGGGTGAATGGATGGCGCAGCTTCCAGAGAATGAAAAGTATTACAATGAGCTAAAAAAAGTGTTTGTGTTGAGTTCAAATCACCTGACCAAAACAAAACAAAAGATTGATGTCAATGTGAATCAGGAGTGGGAGAAATTTGTAAGTACAATTGAGAAAAAAGAAACGCCTGTACGAACTCTCATACAAGAAAAATCATTTAGACCCTGGTTGAAAATTGCAGCGGCCCTTCTCTTAATTGCAGCCTCGGGATTTGTGATCAATTATTTTGTTTTCAGGAGCACAGATGTGAAATTTCAAGCAGCCGATACTACCCAGTCTGTTACTTTGCCTGATGGATCGACAGTTATTTTAAATAAACACTCTGAATTATCCTATGCATCGACATTTGGAGAAATGAACAGAAAGGTAATTTTAAAGGGAGAAGCATTTTTTGAAATAGCACCAGATATTCAAAAGCCATTTATAATCAGCATAAATAATGCAGAGGTAGAAGTGCTTGGAACTTCCTTCAATGTTCAGGGCTATGATAATCGCAAAGAAATTGAAGTGACCGTACAAACAGGATTAGTTAAATTTTCTGTGCCAGAAGAAAACAAAGAAGTAAAGCTTGAAGCGGGGGAAAAAGGAACCTATTCCAAAGTAGCTAAGGAGTTAAGAAGCACTACCAACGAGGATATTAATTTTTTGGCATGGAATACGAGAAAGCTTCTTTTTACTGAGAGTGATTTACGTTCGGTTGTTGAAACCTTGAGTAAAACGTATCAAGTTAACATTAGCTTGCCTGCGAACATTCCATCCTCATGCGTTGTCACTGTAACATTTGATCATCAATCCCTGAAATCCGTTCTGAACGTGCTGAAGACAACACTTAATCTTGAGTATAGGATAACTGGCGATCAGGTTGCAATTATAAGTGCCGGATGTTGAGTTTTCATAGGCAATCAAGGATCCTTTTCTCTTGGTTTTTGGCATTAACCATACAAATTTTTGGCCCAGAAGTATTGGCGCAAAAGAAATTACCAGAGACAATTATAACAGTAAGGGCTAGTCAATTGCCACTTGCTGATGTTCTGAAAATTATTTCGCGGGAAAGTGGAATTCCATTCTCCTACAATCCAAAAAGAATTGAAGTGGACAGGAAAATAGATTATTCCGCCATTGATAAAACCTTGGTGTGGATCATGAATGACTTGTCGGAGCAATTCCAACTTAGTTATTCATTTGTAGAGGAGCAGATTATTATAAAACCCGATACGAGATCTGAAAAAACTACCAAGAGCATTACCTTAAGCGGTTTCGTAAAAGACGTTAATACAGGGGAAGCATTAATTGGCTCAACACTATATCTTAAAGAACTTCAAACTGGCGTAGTCAGCAATGCATTTGGGTTCTACTCTATCACCATTCCGAAAGGTGATTACACCATTGATTGCTCTTTTGTTGGCTATGAGCAATGGACAAGAAGGATTACTCTCGAGACTTCCTTGACGCAAGATATTGGACTTGCCGAGCAACCACCCTTGTTGAAAGAAATTATAGTAGAAGCTTTGGCTGAAGACATAGGAAAGGAAAATCAGCCCAGTTCGCTTGAACTACGTCCTAGAGCTATTGAAGAAAGACCCGCATTGTTTGGTGAAATGGATGTTGTGAAATCTCTGGAGTCTGTTCCTGGTATTAAACTACATTCAGAAGGGTCTACTTTCTATTATGTGCGCGGAGGCAACCGCGATCAGAATATGATCCTTATGGACGATGCACAAATTTATAACCCTAGTCACCTGCTTGGACTTTTTTCTACCATCATACCAGATGCAGTGAAGGATATGACATTGTACAAAGGCGATATGCCAGCATCGCTTGGTGGGCGATTGTCTTCGGTACTTGAGGTACGTACAAAAAAAGGGAATGATCAACACATGCAAGCATGGGGAAATGTTGGATTGATCTCCACAAAACTTGGCCTGGAAGGCCCAATCAAAATAGGAGTCAGTTCCTATTTGGTCACCGCTAGGGTTTCCCGATTAAAATGGCTTGCCCAGTTAGCCGATAATTCTATTACGAAGTTCAACTTTTACGATTTCAATGGCAAAGTGAATTTTAAACTTGATGCAAAAAATAGAATCTTCCTTTCGATATACACAGGGGCTGATAATTATTTTAACACATTCAATGCCATTGCCTGGACGAATACGGCAGGAACTTTTCGTTGGAACCACCTGATAACAGATCGACTCTTTGTAAATACCACCTTAGCTGGGAGTAATTATGATTACTTTTTATACAAAGAAGTAGCTACCAATACACGATGGAATTCACATATCTCAAACGTCAATCTAAAAACAGATTTCACGTACTTTCTCAAACCTGGAAATGAATTCACGTTTGGAGCCAGCATTAGTGGATATAATTTTAATCCGGGTAACATTAAATCAGACCTTCCCATTCCATCCAGTGTCCGGTCGCTATCGATCAGAAACTCTGTGGAGTCTGTTTTGTATGGTAACCACGAGATCAAACTTAACGCGCAATGGGGAATCAACTATGGATTAAGACTCACCAATTGGACCAACACCGGTGAGGCTTTTGAGTTTATCTACGATCAAAATAGAAACCCAATTGACACACTTTATTTTGTAAAGGGGGAGAATTATAAAAAATATATTAATGCCGAACCGCGAGTGACGCTGACGTATGTGATAAATGAAAAATCTTCTTTTAAAGCTAATCTATCAAGGAACGTTCAGAATATTCATTTGATTTCAAACTCTGTTAGCCCCTTCACCTCATTAGAAGTATGGTTGCCCAGTAGCATCAACATAAAGCCTCAAACTTCTAATCAAGTATCATTCGGTTACTATCAAACCATTTCAAGTTTGGGTACAAAATTTTCTGTGGAGACATTTAATAAGAGAATGAGTAATCAAATTGATTACGAATCGCATGCCGAAACATTACTTAATCCTTTATTGGAAAGTGAATTGCGCTTTGGAACCGCTCACGCTTACGGAGTGGAGTTTCAATTGAAGAAAGATGAAGGTCGCTTGCGCGGACTGACTGGCTATTCCTATTCGCGAGCCAAAAGAGAATTTTCTGACATTAATAATGGTCAGACATACAATGCTTTTTTTGACCGCCCGCATCAGATTAGTCTAATGCTCGCTTATGACATTACCCTGCGATGGAATATAGGGATGAACTGGAATTACTCTACAGGGGCGCCCTTCTCTTCTCCCGTTAGCTTTTATTCATACAATGGTCTTGAAGTGCCAGTTTATGGACTAAAGAATAATGACAGGCTCCCTGATTATCATCGATTGGATGTATCTGCTATGGTGAAGCTCAACAAGAATCCTGAAAAGAAGTATCAGCATAGCCTCACGTTTTCGATTTATAATTTTTATGGAAGGAAGAATTCACTTTTTATCAATTATAATAAGACTCAACAAACAGACAATTCTTTCAAAATCCCATCTGATCTCACGGATGCCAATCGGATGACATCTCAATTTTATTTGTTTGGGTTCACACCTTCCATATCCTATAATTTTAAATGGCGGTAAAAATGAGGATCATGACCATTGGTATATTTTTTTGGTTATTTATGGCTTGCCAGGAAGTTCCTATCGATTTTCCGTTACAGTCCCAAAATCTAACGGTATTAGTAGTAGAAGGAATTCTTACCAATGAGCGTATCAACCACCGCATAAAACTCTCCCAT
>JANNAQ010000089.1:0-64930 GCA_031384515.1 Bacteroidia bacterium | reverse complement strand
GAGTAAAAGATGTGAAGGCTTATGATGGCGATGGCACACTGGGAAGAGGTATTCATGAAATGGGTTCTGCACGTATGGGTAAAAATCAAAAGACATCTGTGCTCAACAGCTTTAACCAAATGTGGGATGCCCCCAATGTTTTTGTAACCGATGGTTCTTTTATGACGTCGGCTGCCTGTCAAAATCCATCATTGACTTACATGGCATTTACAGCAAGGGCTGCAAACCATGCAGTGAATGAGTTAAAAAAAGGAAATTTGTAAGATTTTTTTATTAATAGATTGATGTCATTTTAAAAAGTAATGCCACAGGATTCAACCAACATTAATAACAGGGCTGCTGCACAAAATACGTTTGATGCCATTGTAATAGGCTCCGGCATCAGTGGCGGTTGGGCCGCAAAAGAGTTCACTGAAAAGGGATTGAAGACTTTGGTATTAGAACGAGGCCGGGATGTAAAACACTTAACAGACTATCCCACCGCCAACACCATGCCTTGGGAGTTTGAGCACCGCGGTGAGATTCCTGCAGCGATACAAGAAGAGAATCCTGTTGTAAGCAGGTGCTATGCTTTTCGCGAAGACGCTGCGCATTTTTTTGTGAAAGATAAAGAGCATCCTTACGTTCAGGAAAAGCCATTCGATTGGATCAGAGGTTATCAGGTAGGTGGTAAGTCATTGCTATGGGCTCGGCAAACACAACGATGGAGTAAGTATGATTTTGAAGGTCCAGCACGTGACGGATTTGCCGTGGACTGGCCCATTCGCTACGATGACCTGGCACCTTGGTATAGCTACGTAGAAAAATTTGCAGGAATTTCAGGTAATAAAGATGGGATCCCTTCGCTTCCAGATGGTGAGTTTTTACCACCGCTTGAATTGAATTGTGTTGAAGATTACTTTAAACAGTTCGTCTCTAAAAATTATAAGGATCGACATATCATTTATGCTCGGTGTGCACATTTGACTGAACCGCAGGAAATTCATAAACAACAAGGCAGAGCTCAATGTCAGAATAGAAATTTGTGTCAGCGAGGTTGTCCATTTGGGGGTTACTTCAGCAGCAATTCTTCTACCTTACCTTGGGCTGCTCGTACTGGGAACTTAACACTAAGACCTTTTTCTGTTGTTCAGTCTATTATTTATGATGAACAGAAGGGAAAAGCCACTGGTGTGCGGGTAGTCGATGCAACTTCCAAAGAATCGGTCGATTACTATGCTGAGGTAATTTTTGTGAATGCTGCTGCACTAAACACAAATCTCATTTTATTGAATTCGACATCAAGCCGCTTTCCAAACGGTCTTGGTAATGACAGTGGATTGTTGGGCAAGTATGTCGCCTTTCATAATTACCGTGCACGCATTTCAGCCGAATACGATGGTTTTGCAGATTCAAAGACCGAAGGCGGACGACCTACATCAGCTTACATTCCACGGTTTAGAAATGTATTTAAGCAAGAGACTGATTTTCTTCGTGGCTATGCTTCCGGATTTTCTGCTGGCCGTTATAAGAATAACTCGAGAGATGGAATGGGGGAGACCTTGAAGGAAAATCTATCAAAATTTTCTTTAGGGCCGTGGCGGGTAGGTTCTCATATGATGGGCGAAACAATTCCGAAAGAAACCAATACAGTAAGCTTGGATTCAGTATTAAAGGATGAGTGGGGGATTCCACAACTCAAAGTAAATGTGGCCTATGACGACAATGATGAAAAGATGATTAAGGACTATCTTGAACAGTTAACAGAAATGTATACCAAAGCTGGGTTTACAAATATAAAGACTGAAGACGATGGGAGAGCTCCTGGTCTTGATATTCATGAAATGGGAGGTGTGCGTATGGGGCGTGATCCAAAAACTTCATTGCTCAATAAATGGAATCAACTTCATGCTTGTAAAAATGTTTTCGTCACGGATGGCGCTTGCATGACATCCACATCTACTCAAAATCCTTCACTTACTTACATGGCTTTTGCAGCCAGGTCTGTAGACTTTGCAGTTAGTGAAATGAAGAAAGGTAATTTGTAGCAAGGGTTACCCATTGTCGAACCTATCATATTGAAGAGCTTTCTCAAGCTTAGACTCCTATTGCCATACAGGAAATACGAAAGTTTGTTGATTTATACGAATAAACGCTTTTTTGGCAGTCTAGTTAAAGAATCCAGTAAACAGGAGTTTTCTTTTATTAAAATTTACTATATTCAACTGCCCGTAATTAATAAACCCAACCAACCTCGTCATGAATTTCACACCAAACATCAAAAGCAAAGAGGACATAAGTGCAGCTTTGCCTAAGTATGAGTCTGTAGTAAAATACATGGTTCCTGTAAGCAAACTAATTACATTCAGGCCTGAGCAATCCATAAATGAGATAATCGATGTTATTATCGAAAAGAGAATTTCAGGGGCCCCTGTATTAGACGAACATCGAAAATTGGTTGGAATTATTTCAGAAAGGGATTGCCTTCGGATTATCGTTGATCAAGCTTACCATAACCTACCACTTAATTCTCCGGTAGTTTCAGATTACATGACTAAAAATGTTAAGTCATTGTCGCCTGAAAGCAATGTAGTTGAAGCTGCTACTGAATTTCTTGCCACTCCTATTAGGCGATTGCCCGTAGTTGAGAATGGCGTTCTTATCGGACAGATTAGCAGGATCGATATTTTACGCGCAGCAAAAAATATTAAACCTGCAAGTTGGTCTTGAGGTTAATACACTCTTTTATTTTCTAGTCGCCTCCAGAATATTTCTGAACTCATCCATTGTATCTATAAGATTACTGCGGACGAGTGGGTCAGTTACCCACCTAGGCAGAGTAGGACTTGGCGTAGTAGTAATGGAATATTCAACAACCGTTCCCGTTTCTGTTGGCCTAAATATCCATCGTCCAGTTATATCTTCAATCCTTGTGACGTTTTTTGAGGTCGGAAATATTTCATGATCAATACTTCTGAAATTAATGATGTGCTTGTCTTCATCGCTTGACGCGGTATATTGCAACACACAGTCCTGGTTATCCATTGGCCAAGGAAGATCATATTGAATATAGCTTACCCAGTCATTGTTAGTATTGGAAATAATTTTATACATGCTTGCAGCTTTATTCCATTGAGTAGCTTTCTCTTCATTTTTTATGAGCTCTGCTGCTGATTCAATACAGGCATTGATGACATAGATTACCTTTACTTCTCGTACGAAATGATCAACAGCAATCTCAAGCCATCTTTCGTACAATTCAATCCCCTTAGCTTTTTTTACAAGTATAAAACCTGAGGAGTCAGCATTTGAGGCATTGGTCCTTCCATAATCAGGAAATGACAAGCCTATGCAAATAGCAAGAATGGGCAGTTGAAAACTTAATTTTTTCATATTGGTTTTAAAAAAGACAACCAATAAGCGTTTAACCCCTACACTACACATAGAAAGATTTTCACAATCTTCCGGGAATTAAGCCGAGTCTAATTTACAAAATTTTGAAATGGAAGAAATCATTTTTAATATAGGGTAACTAAAATCCTAACCTATGTGCAAACGTACTATCCCATCTGCCTTATTGCTTACCCTCTTTCTATTCTTTACTGCTCGCATTTGGGCGCAAGACCTTCCGCAAGCTAAACCTGAGGATGTAGGAATATCCTCAGAAAGACTCCAACGGCTAACTGCAGTTTTTCAGGCATATGCAAATGATAAAAAAATGGCAGGAAGTGTGGTGCTGGTAGCACGCCATGGGAAAGTTGCCTATTTCAATTCGTTTGGTAAAAGAGATATGGAGTCCGGGGCTGCTATGCAAAACGATGCCATATTTAGAATTGCTTCTCAGTCGAAGGCATTGATAAGTGTAGGTATTATGATCCTTCAAGAAGAGGGAAAATTACTGATAGCTGATCCAGTGGATAAGTACATACCCGAATTTAAAGAGTCAACTGTTGCGGTAGCCCGAAAGGCAGGTGGCTATGATGTAGTTAAGGCAAAGAGACCAATAACCCTTCGGGATTTGCTTACACACACTGCTGGTATTGGATATGGTGGCGGACCTGCCGCAGATAAATGGAAGGAAGCAGGCATCACAGGTTGGTATTTCGCTGATCGGGATGAGCCGGTTGGGGCCACTATTGCAAGGCTTGCAAAGCTTCCAATGGATGCACATCCAGGTGAAGAATTTGTATATGGTTACAATACCGATATTCTGGGAGTCGTTATTGAAAAAGCTTCAGGTATGACACTCGAAGAGTTTGTCGCCTCGAAAATACTTACGCCATTAGGTATGAAAGACACTCAGTTCTATTTGCAACAAGGTAAAGTAAACCGCTTGGCTGCAGTGTATTCTGCTTATGAAAACAAAGTGATAGAGCGTGCACCGGATGCTGGCACAATGGTAAGTCAGGGTGCTTATGTTAACGGACCGCGCAAAAGCTTTTCAGGTGGTGCTGGCTTACTCTCAACAGCATCAGATTATGCTAAGTTTCTTCAAATGATGCTTAATAAAGGAACCTTGAATGGAGTTAGAATTCTTGCTCCCAGCACTGTAGAGTTAATGACCGTGAGTCACTTGGGTGAGATTGAATATAGCTGGGGTTCTGGCGTTGGCTTTGGACTTGGCTTTTCCGTTTTAGAAAATTTAGGTGACAGAGGAGTACCCGGCTCTGTTGGAGAATATGGATGGGGTGGTGCGTATGGCTCCACGTATTGGGTCGATCCGAAAGAAGATCTTGTGGTGGTGTATATGAAGCAGTTACTACCAGCCAATAATCTTGATGACCAAAGCAAACTTCGCACGCTGGTGTATCAGGCAATTGTGAAGTAACGAATCAAATACGTTAATTTATCCGGAGTGGTGCTTACACAATGCATCACTCTTTTTTTTCAAACAGTAAAGATTCAACTACATAAATGTCCAGGGTATTAATAAATAATATCATTCGCCAATTGAACGAAATTCAAGAAGGCTCCATGTGGTTTGATCAGAATTTTAAAGACAAGCTGGAAAGTGTATCCGATTCAGATGCCTTTATACAACCTATTCCTCAACTTCATAGTGTAGCAGAACACGTATCTCATATGTTGGAATGGAGAAAGGAATGTATGCTCAGATATAATGGATTGAAGACGGAACTAATGAACAGTCCAGCCGATTGGAAAGACAATGCTGAGCTAAGTAAGGAAGGTTGGCCTAATTTAAAAAATGCCTTATACCAAAGTCGGCAGGAGTTAATTAATCTGCTGGAAAATCAAGATGACACTTACCTGGAAACCAAATTCCTTGACACTGATTATGATTTCCATTATTTAATCGAGGGGATCATTCAGCATGACTTATACCATCTTGGGCAGATAGGCATTACCATCAAATTGCTACCTAAACATTAGTGCGCTCAATAACTCACTAATTCATCCGATCTTTCTAGTGGGAATAATTTCTCATTAAGCTGCTTTGATCATCATTTGCTACCTGTCACACTAGGCCTTACTTCAATTTTACTAGGTAAGGTTCGTGGATTCATCTTTAATAGGTCAACAACCATTTGACCGATGTCTTCCGGTTGAATTTTCCAGGCGTCCGCAGTAGTTGGAATATGCCCATCAAAATAGGTCGCAACCGAACCAGGCATAATGGTTGTCACTTTTATGCCATAGCTGCGCAGGTCAAGCATAACGGCTTGGGAAAAACCTACCAGCCCAAACTTGCTGGCATTATAGGCAGAACCACCGGCAAAGAAATTAGTGCCCGCAAGGCTGGCAATGGTAATGATATATCCTTTTGATGCTTTTAGCGCAGGTATGGAAGCTTTGATTCCGTAAAATACTCCCGTTAAATTGGTGTCAATAGTTTCATGCCATTGCTCTTCTGTTAATGTTTCAATAGATCCAAAGTGACCCAAGCCTGCATTGGCGATAAACACATCAAGGGCACCCCATTTTTTCAAAACAATTTCAACGGCCTTTTGCTGTGAGGCAGAATTTCTCACATCAGCTTCGATTCCAATTGCTTCACCTTTCCCAAGTTTATTCAATTTCGCTGCCGCTATTTCTGCTGCCTCTTTTGATCGACTAGTGATCGCAACTTTTGCTTCTAGCATCAATAAAGCTTCGGCAATGCCATAGCCAATTCCTTTACTACCTCCTGTGATCAGAATGATTTTTCCTTTTATAGATTCCATACGCTTTTTTTGAAACACGAAGGTAGTGCATCAGACGAAGTCAGTTCTATACAGACCCAATTATTATTTGGCTGATAATCCAGTAGTATTCTGCAGAATCAGTAAAATTATCTCTTTCTAATTCCAAATCTTTCTCGCTTGCAGTTGTGTCCGATTTTTACTTCCTTGGAGACACTATCCAAAATAAAATACAACTATGAAAAGAAGAACATTTATCAAAGATACTGGCACTGCGCTCGCTGGAAGTATGTTATTCGCACCTTCTATTCTTTCAGCAGCCAACGGTCGTGTATCCGCAAATGGCAAAGTGAATATAGGTGTTATTGGTTGTAATGGCATGGGATGGTCTAATACAAGATCGATCCTTAAAATAAAAGAAGTTGATGTTATCGCCATCTGCGATGTAGATAGCAACGTTATTAAGCGAAGAATGGATGACTATTCAGCCTACAGAAAGAACATTCCAAAAACCTATAGTGATTACAGAGAGCTATTGAATAACAAGGAAATTGATGCTGTGATTATTGGAACACCCGATCATTGGCATTGCAAAATGATGGTTGATGCTGTAAAGGCAGGTAAACACGTATATGTAGAAAAGCCTGTCGCAAATAGTATAGCTGAATGCAATCTTATGGTTGCAGCACAAGAGAAGACAGGCAAGGTAGTACAGGCAGGGCAGTGGCAACGCAGTGGAACTCATTATAAAAAAGCAATAGACATTGTTCGCTCAGGTGTATTAGGAAAAATTCGTCTTGTAAAAGTATGGGCTTACCAGGGATGGATGAAGCCTGTAAATGTTGTGCCTGATTCACCTGTTCCGGCCGGAGTTGACTACGATTTTTGGCTAGGCCCAGCTAAGAAGAGAGATTTTAATGCGAATAGATTTCACTTTAATTTTCGATGGTTCTGGGACTATGCAGGTGGACTTATGACTGATTGGGGAGTTCATGAAATAGATATTGCATTATACGCCATGCAGGCAAATGCTCCGATATCCGTCATGGCTTCAGGAGGAAAACTTGCTTATCCTCAAGATGCTTCGGAAACACCAGATACGTTGCAAGCTGTTTTTCAATACGAGAATTTCAATATGCTATGGGAACATGCAACAGGCATTGACAATGGTCCATATAATAGGAGAGAAGGAATTGCTTTTATTGGTAACAACGGCACACTCGTTGTTGATCGGGGTGGATATGAGGTTATTGTTGAACGGCAGGCGGAAGGATATTCAAGTTGGGGAAAGAATAAGATGGAAATTATTGAAGCGTACAAAAGGCCAGAAGAGTTAGACTATACAGATCTTCATACACAAAATTTTGTAGATGCCATTTATAAAAATGACCAATCGATTCTTAACACTCCCATTCGTTCCGGAAGTGTTGCAGCAATTAATGCCCAAATGGGAAACATTGCTTATCGAACTGCCAGCAAAGTTTTTTGGGATGCTAAAAATGGGAATTTCGGAAATCATACTGAAGCCAATAAGTTGATTACTTCAGCCTATCACAATGGTTGGGAACTTCCAGTACTTTAGGCAAGAGGTATTTTGATTATTAGGAATTTGAACGCCTTGAAAAATTCAAGCAATAGAATGATTCAAACAAATCAACTATGAAGTCATTTTTTGTAATCCTCTTTTTTATTTTAGAACTTGTTATTCCGGGGAATGCGCAATCAACAAAAAATTCACCTTCAACAGGCCCTGAATGGACTGAAGCCGATCGGAAGTATCTTCTTGATAACCTCATTCGCTCTAAAGAAGAAATTACTCATGAAACGAAAAGCCTAACTAAAGAACAATGGAACTATAAAGAAAGCGCTGATCGATGGAATATTAATCAGATCGTTGAACATCTGGCAATCTGGGAACTACTATTCATGCGTGAAATTACAGTTGCCCTAGAAGGAGGACCAATCCCTGATTTCACAAATTACCTTCCGGATAGTCTTTTTGTAGAACAGGATCCAAAAGGTATAAAACCAAATAGCGCATTGGAATACACAAAGCCTTTTTCGTATGCTGTTCCATTAGGCAACAATGAAGGGCCAAACAATTTAATTTGGCTAACGACTATGAGAAACGAATCAATAGAATTTGTGAAAAAAGAAACAAGAAATATCCGGCTGAATTACGTATGTTTTGGTTCTAATGTCCATCAAAATTTCATGATGATTTTTAGCCATACCGATAGGCACTTGCGCCAAATAAAAAAAGTAAAAGCGAATAGTAATTATCCTAGGTGACGGTGGAGATAGCAGGAAAACATATCCGACAAACTAAAATCAAAAGAATGAACAAGAAGTTATCATCGGGTCAGCGAGAAGATATACTCATACAATTAAGGATCCGTTTTGAGAAAAATATGAGTAGGCATAGAAATCTTGACTGGTCTAACATCAAAGGTAAACTAGATACGAAGGGTGGAGCAGAAAAACTTTGGGCGCTCAATGAAATGGAAAAGACAGGTGGAGAACCTGATGTTGTGGGCCTTGATAAGAAAGCAGGTGAATACATTTTCTTTGATTGCTCACCTGAAAGTCCTAAAGGTCGTAAAAGCGTATGTTATGACCATGAAGCACTGGAGTCTAGAAAGGAGAATAAGCCAGAGAATAGTGCAATTCAAATGGCAGCTGATATGGGGATAGAGATTTTAACAGAAGAGCAATATAGAGAACTTCAAAAGCTAGGAAAGTTCGATACAAAAACATCGAGCTGGATAAAAACGCCAAATGAAATAAGGAAACTTGGAGGTGCTATTTTTGCCGATTGGCGATACGGGCAAGTCTTCGTCTATCACAATGGTGCAGAATCCTACTATGCCGCAAGAGGTTTCCGCGGATCGATTCGAGTATGATACTACTTTTGCTGCCACCAAAAGTTTTCTAAAAAATTTATAATGATAGGTAAGTTTGAAATCATTAATTCCGATTCCAATAAATCTTGAGATTGTGTGAAGTCCTGCCTGCAGCAATAATATCCTTCTTGCCATCACCATCGAGATCAGCTACTTGAAGGTCTTCACAGGCCATGCCATTGTTATCAATCCAATAATCTTTCCAGTTTCCTCGCGATTCTTGTGAATAGAGCTTAACACCAACTTTCTTCTCGGAGTTTGGTTCTCGCCAGCCTACTATTACTTGAGGATATCCTGTTCCAATTAAATCAGATGTTGCAAGTGCGTGTCCTTGATTGAGATCCGATGTGAGGACGCTGCGTGCAGCGGTCGACTGTTGACCGTAGACCGTAAGTTCATTTCCATGCATCGGCTCTATACACGCCATATACATAAATTGATTGTTTACTTGTGCTGCTCTCAGTTCTCCAAAGCTTTTCTGTTTAACAAACCATTCGCTATTAGTTGCGGCTCTCCATTTACCATCTAGGAAAAGGAATATTCTAATACCTTCCTTTCCCCCAACATAAATCTGCTCTTCATTCCCTTTACTTACCACATCTAAATTGTGCGTAAGATGCATCGAGTTATCGATCACTGTATATTTCCATTTGCTTTGCAAGGCCATCGGCCTTTCATAGGCAATTATCTTTACACCGTCACCCTCCCCAGATTTATTCCCTCGACCATGAAGGGGCAGAACAACCAATTGAAACTTATTTGCATCTGTCTTTACCCATTTCATACGATGCACGGTTGGCTCATGATGTAATTTGATGGGCTGCCATAATTGTGTTGGATCTTTCGGTCGAATTAAATAATGTACAGATCCTGATTTTAAGGTATCAGATGTTTCAGAAGGATTCCATTGTGCACCAACTGCCACCTCCACTTTACCATCTCCATCAATATCCCTGGCTGCGATACAGACATTATCAGATTCTGTTAAATTTTCGACCATCACGAATCTCTTCCAGTCACCATTGCGGTACCATACAAATTGTTTTTTATCAGCCAGAAGAATATCCGGTTTGCGGTCACCATCAACATCTCCTATTGCAAGCCCATACCCAATTGAAATCTGGTCGTCTATAACTTGTTCTTCAAATTTAGGTTCAATACTAAGTCGGAAGACAATTGAAAAGATGGCAAGGAATAAGAATGGATTTAACATAGGCAAGCCTAAAAGAGCTAAGTAAATTAACCCTTAAAAGCTATGTTTTCCAATAGATGTAGCTAGAACAATTCGCTAAGACTCGGACCATAGACCTATTTAGTAAGGACTTGATATGATTTTTCACCTTTAGCTTCAATTTTCTTAAGAACCCGGGTTTGCTTCAGTTCGGTGAGTAGTTCCTTTAGTGAGTTTTTATACCTTCGCACACATTATGTCATTGTTCATCTCTTCTATAAATTCAGGCAGTAACGGCAACTGTTACTACATTGGTAATCAAAATGAGGCTGTACTTATAGATGGTGGAATTTCATGCAAGGAGACCGAGAGCCGTATGAAGAGATTAGGACTATCCATGAAACGATTGAAGGCGATTTTTGTATCACACGAACATTCCGATCATATTTATGGAGTACCCAGGATTTCTAAGAAATACCAAATCCCTGTCTACATTACAAGGCCCACACTTCTAAATGGAAATCTAACTCTAAGAGATGATCTTGTGTTGCCATTCAAACCATACGAACCCATTCAAATTGGTGATTTAAAAATAACAGCATTTCCTAAATTTCACGATGCTGCCGATCCACATAGCTTTATGGTCTCAAGCAATACGGTAAACGTTGGCGTATTTACTGATATCGGCAGAACATGCGAACATTTGGTTAGGCATTTTAAAGAATGCCACGCAGCGTTTCTGGAATCTAACTATGATCAAGTAATGCTAGACACTGGAAAATATCCTTTGGGTCTAAAAAATCGGATTCGTGATGGGAGAGGGCATCTTTCTAATGATGAAGCACTCGAGTTATTTGTCCAACATAAATCTGAAAGACTCAGTCACTTGTTTCTGTCGCACTTATCGAAGGAAAATAATTCACCTAAGTTGGTGCGGGATTTGTTTGAAAAGAATTCGGAAGGCATTGAGATCATTGTCGCGCCCCGAACTAAAGAAACAAAGCTATATCATATTCGCCATAAAGAGGTCAATCGCCCAGTTAGATCATCGCTGGCAACTACACAAGTTCAGCTCACTTTGTTTCAATAGTAGAATACCTATTACCTATTTTTTAAAGTATAAGGCTGGGATAGGAAATAGACTGCTATCAATTCCAGGTATGACACGCAAGGCGTTTTCAAAGTAAACTTTCTTTAAAACCGAATCTGGGAGGGATAGTCCGTACATCTTCCAATGCGCATGACGTTTTCGGTAATAATCAAAGTATTCATCATCTGTTTCCAACACCCGAAAATAGGTGTAGTATTCTTCTTTCTTGTAGGTGTCTTTCCCCATCATCACACGATCTTGATATTGAATCATCCACTTACGAGCAAAGCGTGGTTGCCGGCCTAGTTCTGCGAGCACCGCACCTAATTCAGTGTACACATTAGGGAGTTCATCAAATAGTTTACCTAGTCTTTCAAGATCGTTACCGAACCAACCAAGATGGGCATCAATAAACTTTGTTCCTGGATGTTTGCGAAATACATGATGCTGCTCACCCATAATTTGTTCAAATGGGGGGTATTTTTCTGGAGACCGATATCGATCCGGTTCTTGTTTAAGCTCCAACCAGCGCTCATTGTGTTTGTCTTTTGGATTCCAAAATGAGTTTGGTTCGCCAGAGTGAATCAATACGGGAATACCCAACTCTCCACACTTTGCCCAAATCGGATCAAGTCGTGGGTCATCAATGGCAATACGATTCCCGTCATTATCCTTATCGGTAAGGCCTAAGCCCTTATACACTTTTAATCCTTTCACCCCTTGCTTCACGGCTTCCTCCATCATGGAGAGTGTTTCGTTGGGCCATCCTTCGTCATCCAAATTTTCAAAATTGATATTTAGAAAGAGTATGAATCGCTTTGGATAGTTTTCATTCACATTGTCTAGCGACCACTCTAAATACTTTCCACGAAAGCCACTGAGATTCACCATCACACCCATGTTCAATGAATCCATTTCAACCACCAACTTGTCCAGGTCTTGAACTGGCATTGTCCACTGATGATTGTGAACATCAATGAATGGAAATTTGGAATGTGTGAGTTTATGCTCTGGTACTTTTAAGGTAGAAACTGGCTCATACTCTTCTACGTCCATCACATTATTTCTGTATTGGATTTTCCCGACACCCCAGTAGATAATAAGTAGGAATATAAGCAATGAGAATGGAAGTAGAATCCATTTCCGTTTAGAGAATGTCATGTGGAATCGTTTTTATTGTGCGCTTCTCAGGATACATTGGTAGTATGCAAATAGGCGATTGACTAAATACCTCATGCCCAAAATTTGCAAATTGTTTATTGCCTAATGCCCATTGTAATTGGAACGCCAAACAAAGTTTTATCCCAAACAAAGTTCATCATTACACCATCGGGATAACTTTCGAAACTGATGGTGAACAGTTCACTTTCCGTTGGAGATGTTTCTAAAGGGGCTTCTATCGATAGGACATCCAGGCTGTGGTCTGGTTCGCTGGCTGCAGAGAAGTTCACTCCCAGTTCACTGTTTAGAAAAATCATAAATGAATTAGCACCGGGCACAGCATACATGCGATAGGTACCTGCATTGATTGGCTTGCCCATATAGTTTATGTCTTTGCTAAATGTTATTTCAGTGGCTGCATTAGCGCCAAGTCTCCAGTATTTTCCGTAGGGTTGAAGAGCTCCATCTTTTTCTTCTCCAAAGATCAATCGACCCCTTTTAGAAGGCTGGCTATAGGTAACAGAAATGTCAAGCCCATTATCACTGATTGATGCAGAGGTAGTGGGACTTTTTGGAGTTGCAATAAAAAGGCCATAAACTACCCAGCCAATGAAAAGTGTAGCTGCGACTCCAAGACCAATGAATATTTTCTTTTTCATGATATGTGAGGGGTTTGTTAAGGTGAAATATACAGCTAAAATCTTTTAGACGAGTGAAAGTCATCTTTATTGCATTCATAGGACGGAATATCTTGAATAGCTTGTTTTCTTTTCTGAATTTGGTGCAACTCTTTTCGACAGCGATTAGTTAGATTTAACTAAACCCACCAAACCAAAAATGAAAACTGAAACCTCTTCCACTGAAATCACAAAAGAACTTTTTGTAAAAATGACAATCAGCGCATGGGACAGCGAAAATACAAGAGTTACAAAGCTCTTGGATTCCTTGTCAGATGACCAGCTGATGGCTGAAACCGCCCCTGGAAGAAACAGAGGTGTTTACCTGATTGGCCATTTGGCAGCAGTTAGCGATGGGCTGTTTACTTTATTTGGATGGGGAGAGAGACTCTATCCTCAGTTGGAAGTTCCCTTTGTGAAGAATGCCGATCGGTCTTCTGCAGATATCGCAACACCCGCTGAAGTGAGAGTGTATTGGAAAGCTGTTTATTCAAAACTTACTGAAGCCATTAAGAGCGCCTCAACAGATGAGTGGTTTGCGCGGCACACCTCCGTATCAGAAGCCGACTTTGCGAAAGAACCTCATCGCAATAAGATTAATGTTTTGATCAGTCGAACCAACCACATGAGTTACCATCGAGGCCAACTTGTCTATCTTGTTAAGAAATAATGCACCAACAGATTGCACATATAGCTCTTCTAGTGGATGATTACGATAAAGCCATTCAATTTTACACGGAGAAGCTAAATTTCGAATTGGTTGAGGACACTGTGTTAAGTGAAACCAAGCGTTGGGTTTTGGTTTCACCACTTGGCGATACAAACTCATGTTCCATATTGCTTGCGAAAGCTGCCAATGACGAGCAAATAACAAGAGTTGGTAATCAAACAGGTGGCCGGGTTTTTTTATTTCTGAACACCGATGATTTCTGGAGGGACTTCAACAATCTGAAAGCGAAAGGTGTCACTATAATAAGAGAACCTTCGGAAGAGCCGTACGGAACAGTTGCCGTTTTCTCAGACTTGTATGGAAATCTTTGGGATTTAATCCAACCAAGGGATTAGCCTTGTTCCAAAATATTTTGTCGAGATAACCAAAGCCAAACCTCCTAAATCATTACCCTTTTCCTTTCTGCCACCGACCGATAAATGGCTTCAACTACTCTGATGTCTTTTAAACCTTCTTCTCCAGGTACAATTAACTGGGAGTCATTTATTATAGCCAAGGCATCATCATCCATTTGCGTGGCTTGCTCATTGGCTATGGTAGCATTCAGCTTCGTTCCATTACTTGTTACTCCATTTACTCCGCTGTATGCCTGAAACGGAGATAGCTTGTACCAGCCTTTTGAGCAGGTTACCATGAGATCGTTCATTCCTTTTCCAAAACTGGTTTCACATGAAGCAGTTACACCACCTGGAAACTCAAGGTCAAATTTCATCGTCTCTTCAACTTCCTTGTAAATTTCTGGTCGAGTAGTAGAAGCAACTGCTGAAACAGCAATGGGCTCTAACCCTGTGCTGTATCTTACCGCGTTTAAGGGATAGACACCCATGTCAAGCATACATCCACCTCCAAGATTTTTCTTTTGCTTCCAGTGATCAGTTCGTGGATCAAAGTAGCCAGCCGCAGCTTCAACCTTCATTACTTTGCCATAGGTAAGATCTTTTCTGAATTGAATAATTTGCTTTGTGTTGGGTTCATGCTGCATTCGGTATCCAATACTTAGTTTAACCTTATTCTTCGCACAAGCGTCAATCATACTTTTGCACTCAGCTTCCGTCACTGCCATTGGTTTTTCGCACCACACATGCTTCCCTGCATTTGCTGCCTTAATTGCATATTCGGCATGCATAGATGGGGGAAGAACAATATAAACAATATCAATATCAGGGTTATCCGCGATGGACTCGAAATTCACATAGTTGTATATGTTCCTTTCTATAAGATTATGAGCGAATTTCCATTTTTCGGATTTGGATGGCGAACCAGAAACTACACCGGCCATGTGACAATGTTTGGTCAGTTTTAAAGCTGGCGCTAGCAGGTCGGTGCTATAATAACCGAGTCCGACTAAAGCTACGCCAAGATTTTCTTTCTTTTTTGGAAGGATAATATTTGGGAAAGCTGTATTGGAAATGGCAAGCCCTGCAATTCCGGCAGCAGTTCGTAGAATGAATTTTCTTCGGTTAACCATAATTTAAATTAATTTAATTCGCTAAATATCAAGATGTTAAATAATCAATTAGATATGTTACTGTAAGTGCCTTCTATAGGTTATTGCAAAGCTTATTCAATTTAAAGGCTATTCTGATTTTTGCAAAATGGCTTTCAAGTTTTGTAATAACCAAAGTGTAGGTCACCCTTTTTACGTTCATTTAAATAGGCGTGAACAGGAGATGCCTTATTTTGGAGGATTTTCCTATCTTTGCAGTTCTTTAATTGCCAATAAACTAGTGAAGTCGTAATAGAAGTTTTTCGACTAAACATGGTAAATCGGAAAGATTAATGACCTTTTTTGAACTTATTTAGCAACTACATGTTCCATAACTGATGAGACAACTAAAAATAAGCAAACAAATCACTAACCGGGAGAGCCAATCCCTGGACAAATATTTACAAGAGATTGGTAAAGTGGACTTAATAACTTCTGATGAGGAGGTAATCTTAGCCCAGAAAATAAGAGAAGGTGATCAAATCGCTCTTGAAAAGCTTACGAAAGCAAATCTTCGCTTTGTGGTTTCAGTTGCTAAGCAATATCAAAATAACGGTCTTACACTTGGCGACTTGATCAATGAAGGAAATGTAGGTTTGATCAAAGCTGCTAAGCGTTTCGATGAAAAGCGTGGATTTAAATTTATTTCATATGCTGTTTGGTGGATTCGTCAGTCGATTATGCAGGCACTTGCTGAGCAATCCCGCATTGTTAGGCTTCCATTAAATAGGGTAGGCTCATTAAACAAAATTTCAAAATCATTCTCAGATCTCGAGCAGAAATTTCAACGCGAACCTTCACCTGAAGAATTAGCGGAAGTATTACAGGTTACTACCGAGGAAGTTGTTGATACCTTAAAAGTTGGTGGACGGCATGTTTCAATGAATGCACCATTCGTTCAAGGTGAAGAAAATAGTTTGTTAGATGTACTTGAAAATGACAGTGAAGAAACACCAGATGCTGAATTGATGGTGGATTCTTTGAAGCGTGAAGTTCAACGTACGCTTTCAACGCTTACCGAGCGCGAAGCCGATGTAATGTCATTTTATTTTGGACTTAATGGCCAACAGGCTATGACCTTGGAAGAAATAGGTGAAAAATTCAATTTAACAAGGGAGCGCGTTCGCCAAATCAAAGAGAAAGCAACCCGTAGACTTAGACATAGTTCCAGAAGTAAGTCATTGAAGGCTTACTTGGGCTAATTAAATTAACTCACTATTGAAAAAGGCAAACTATTCTTGGTTTGCCTTTTTTTATTTAATAAGAATCAAAACATTACTACTGCTTTAGGCCAGCATCGATTAATAATTTCTTAACTGTTAGCAGATCCTTTTTCATAGCGGTTGTGATTTCATCTTTTGGCATCGTAACTACTTTCGCACCATGTTCAGCTCCTCCCAATGGATATTCATAATGAATAGAAAGTGGCCCCTCAATAGCATACTCTTTAATGAGCTTAAAGTATTTTTTGAAATCAACCATGCCTTCGCCCAATGGAACAAGCTGTGGAATCCATTTGCCATCTTTCTTGGCCCAATGAAAGTCTTTGATATCCAGACTGCCAATGTATGGCTTTAGAAGTTTAAGACCGAGTGGCCATGAATTCGCACCTTCTACGGTGGCATGCATAATATCATATTGGGAGCTAAGCCATTGAGAGTTAACTTCCTTTAATACCTTATGTAAATCCCAGATGGGAGAGCCTAAACTTGTGCCCGAATGATTTTGGTAGTGACCTTGTATGTTGAACTTTTTATTGAGGTCAGCTAATCGAACTAGTTTTGTCTGAATATTTTTTAAGTTGTCTTCGATATTTGTTTTTTCATCGTATGAAATCCAGCCCATGCGGTAGTAGGAAACGCCAAGGGAACTTGCCGTTTTTAATATTTCTACAACAAAGGGACTCTCTGTATCTATGATACCTGTTGTGATCATATAAACATTTAGTCCAGCTTGTTTTATTGCCTCTATAGCCTTTGGTAGATCTTCTTCAACTCGCTCTGGCAACACATGTCCTTCCGGACGAACAGTGAGATCTATTCCATCAAATCCCATCTCTGCAACCACAGTAGCCATGTCGGTATAATTCAGCCAATGAAGGTTTTTTGAAAAGATGTTGATGGAAAAGGCTCCTGGTCTATTTTTTAGAGAAGCATATATGGAGTTGGCATGGCTTCTGGCTCCAAGGGAAGTCAAACTTGCCGATACACCAGCTGTTGCTAGAATAGATTTTGCGATAAAATTTCTTCTTGAAGTTTTCATATACAATATTACAGGGGCACCTGTAGCGTTAATTATTCAACGCTTTTATTTACGGATGATCAAAAATTAAATTCCATGAATTCTATTTTTCTCTTGACACTGTTTTGTGCAGTAAATTTTAAATATTCAAGGTACAATTCATTTGCAATAAATCGCGGATAAGAAATAGAATTCTATTTTCACTTTTATAATGGCTTCATCTTGACAAGGTCTATATATCATAACCAGTCATTCATTTTTGGATCTGGTTTTAGCGGCTATCATACAAATTTTACTGGAATGGTAACCCCTTTTTAAGTAAAACAATTTCACTAGCTTTGCTGTATAAACAGAAAATCCTATGAAAAAAAGTATTTTAATGTCTCTTGGTCTTTTAATCATCAGTGCGGTTTCTTACGGACAGGTACAAGTGGCCGTTGGCCTAAAGGGAGGTTTGAATTTGTCTAAACTTGACATAAGCCAGGGTGCATCAAACATTGAAAATCAAACTGGCTATCATGCTGGAATTTTTACCCTTTTCAAGCTGACAAAGATAGGCATACAACCCGAAATCTTGTTTTCTAAGCAAGGAGCTAACTTCAAGGCAAACACCTCCAGTGTTGAAGCCAATTTCGATTACATTAATGTTCCAATTTTGCTAAAGATATACTTAGCAGGGGGGTTAAATTTGCAGCTAGGACCGCAGTTTGGTTTTCTTACAGCTTCAGAGTTGGTATCAACAACAGCAGGTGTTAAGACTACTCAGGACGTAAAAAGCTATTTTGACAAAAACTATGATATGGCTGTTGCCGCTGGTATTGGTTGGGATTTGCCGTTTGGTGTCACCCTGGATGCACGTTATAATTTCGCCTTAACTGATGTGGAGTATAAAGTAACTACTTCGTCTTCTCCGGTTTATTTTAAAAATCAGGTTATTCAAATTTCCTTGGGATATAAGCTCTTTAAGCTTGGCAAATAAAACATTCAAGTTTCTTGTAGAAAGCCATCCTTGTGATGGCTTTTTTATTTCAATACACTCCTGCTAATTTCGCAGCCTGATGTTTAGCAACTATCAATCAACACTCGATTATCTTTATAAAAACCTCCCTATGTTTCAACGGGTCGGTGCTGTTGCATACAAAGCCGACTTATCAAATACAATACATCTTTGCTCTTCTATTAACAATCCTGAACGTAGATTCAAATCGATTCACGTGGCAGGAACAAATGGAAAAGGAAGTTCTTCTCACATGCTTGCTGCAATTCTACAAAGTGCAGGATATAAAACTGGGCTATATACGTCACCCCATTTAAAAGAATTTACCGAGCGAATTAAGATTAATGGAGTTGAAATAGATCAGGATTTTATCATCGAATTCGTAAACCGCATCCGGCCTCAAATTGAAAAGATAAGCCCTTCGTTTTTTGAAATCACAGTAGCGATGGCGTTTGATTATTTTGCGTTCCATGAGGTCGATTTCGCTGTCATCGAAACCGGCCTTGGCGGTAGATTAGATTCAACCAATGTGATATCTCCCATCTTATCACTAATCACGAATATTGGGTATGATCACATGGATTTGCTGGGCAGTACCCTTCCGCTAATAGCTAGTGAAAAGGCAGGAATTATAAAACCGAATACCCCTACGGTTATTAGTGAACGTCAAATGGAAGTGGAATTAGTTTTTAATAAAAAGGCTTCCGAAGAAAAATCACTCATTGTTTATGCCGATCAGCAGGTACAAATGATCGAAAAGAACGAGGGTACCCATAATGCTTTAACTTTTGATGTTTATTGTCAAGGTGAACTTATAGTAGAAAATCTACAACCTGCATTGAAAGGAGATTATCAGAGAAAAAACATTCCGGGGGTTATTTCATGTATCAAAGTTCTTCAGGAGTTGGGATATGTTGTCACCTGGCAAAACGTTCGTACTGGAATTGAGAATGTAACCCATCTTACTGGCCTAAAAGGGCGTTGGCAAAAAATAGGTGAGCATCCACTTACGATTTGTGATACAGGGCACAATGTAGATGGGCTTACCGAAGTAGTAAAACAAATTAGAAGGCAAAAATTCCAAAATCTCTTTATCGTTTTAGGAATGGTTAAAGATAAGGACATAAGCAATGCTCTTGCTCTCCTTCCGGCTGAAGCCTATTATTTTTTCTGTCAGGCGTCTATCCCAAGAGCTCTTGACGCAAGCGTTTTATTTGAGAAAGCTAATGTGATAGGACTCCACGGTGAGGTGATACCTGACGTAAACCAAGCAGTAGCAGCTGCGAAGTCACGAGCAAGTAAGGAGGATTTTATTTTTATTGGTGGTAGTACTTTTGTTGTGGGAGAGGTTAACGATATATGAAAAGAAAATTAGAACGATTTAGTATCATAGCAGATCGCGAAAATGTACTTCAACCGGGCAAGGAATTATACTTTCAGGTGAAAGGTAAATGGAATGAAATTTACTTTAAAAACGACAACCCAATTACCTTAGAACTGGCCTGTGGCAGGGGCGAGTACACCATCGGACTGGCTCATAAATTTCCTGATCGCAACTACATTGGTGTCGATATAAAGGGAGACCGGTTATGGAAGGGAAGCACTTTAGCTGTTGAACAAAAGTTGAATAATGTTGCTTTCTTGCGAACACAAATTCTCTTGATTGAAAACTTTTTTGAAGTTGGAGAAGCTGATGAAATTTGGTTAACATTTCCTGACCCCAGGCCGAGGAAAATCGATGTGAGACGAAGACTGACTAACTCTCGTTTCCTAATCATGTATAAGAAGCTGTTGAAGCCTGAAGGATATTTTAGGTTCAAAACAGATAACACCGCATTATTTGAATATACGCTCGAGGAGATTCAAAGTAGACCCGATATCCTGGATCTCCAATTCACCAGCGATTTGTATGACTCTGACTTTAGAGCAGAGTGCTTTGATATCAAAACCAAATACGAAGAAATGTTTGCCTCAAAGGGAGAGAAGATAAAATACTTGCGTTGTCGGTTTAAAGCAGAATCCTAAATCCGTGACAGGTGAGAGCGTGCAGTAACACTGTGATAATCTTCGTTTGATCCTGCCATAACATTAAAACTTTATCTTTGTCGTAGTAAACCCGCCCTGATGGCGAAACGAAAAAGAGAAGTAGAACTAGTTATCATCTCAGATGTTCATCTCGGCACCTACGGTTGCCATTCAGAAGAACTTCTCCGTTATCTAAAAACTATTAAACCCAAGCATCTTATTCTCAATGGTGATATCATTGACATGTGGCAGTTTAGTAAGCGCTACTGGCCCAAGTCACATATGCAAATTGTAAAGCATATCACTGGCTTAATGGCCAAAGGCACTAAAATAACCTATCTCACTGGCAATCATGATGAGATGCTTCGCAAGTTTGCTGATTTCAGATTAGGACCTTTCCAAATAACAAATAAGAAGCTATTGACCCTGGATGGTAAGAAGGTATGGATTTTTCATGGCGATGTATTTGATGTTACTATGAAATTCTCAAAATGGCTGGCGAAATTAGGAGCCGTGGGATATGATTTACTCATCATTATTAACGCACTAGCTAATTTTGTTTTGAAACTTTTGGGCAGGGGAAAAATATCATTATCGAAAAGGGTAAAGGACAGTGTGAAGCAAGCCATTAAGTTTATAAATGACTTTGAGAAGACTGCTGGCGATATAGCCATATCAAATGGATATGACTATGTAGTCTGTGGACATATCCATCATCCAGAAATGAAAAAGATTGTTACCGAGAAGGGAGAGGTAATGTATTTGAACTCTGGAGATTGGGTAGAGAATCTCACTGCTTTAGAGTATAACCAGAAGCAATGGAAGATTTATCACTACTCTGATGACATCCACGCCCAATCCATAAAGATTTCAAAGCGCTTTCGCAATAATTTGGATAATGACGAGATATTTAAGGATCTTGTAAATGAATTTCTTGCGACAAAAAAATGAAGATACTCTATGCCATTCAAGGTACCGGCAATGGACATTTAAGCCGTGCCGTTGACATAATCCCTGAACTTAAAAAATATGGAAGCCTTGATTTGTTTGTTAGCGGAGCCCAAGCGGATATCAGCCTTCCTTATCCAGTAAAATATAAATCAAAAGGGTTAAGCTTCTTTTTTGGGAAGGATGGTGGTATTAACTTTTACAAAACATTTAAACAGAACAGTTCTAAAGACGTTGTTAACGAGGTGAATACATTTCCTGTTGAGAAATATGACCTGATTGTAAATGATTTTGAACCTATCTCAGCTTGGGCCGCAAGAAAAAAAGATGTACCCTGTATCGCCCTCAGTCACCAATCTGCATTTTGGTCTAAGAAATCGCCAAGGCCCAAGTTTCCAGATCCTTTTGGGGAATGGATTTTGAGAAAATATGCGCCAACAAAAAAGTATGTTGGATTTCACTTTAAAGAGTATGACAAAAACATATTCACCCCAGTCATTAGAAAGGCAATCACAGAAGTAAAAGTTAAAGATCTTGAACATTATACGGTTTATCTTCCTGCCTATGATGATAAGACTCTTGTTTCATTATTCCTGAAATTTCCAAAAATACGGTGGCACATTTTCTCCAAACATACAAAGACACCCTACCATGTGGGGCGTATCTCCGTTTTTCCAGTAAGTGGCCAGGACTTCGTAGAAAGTGTCGTTTCATCAACTGGAGTTCTCTGTGGGGCTGGCTTTGAAACACCTGCTGAAGTGTTACACCTAAATAAAAAATTGCTCGTAGTGCCTATGAAAAGTCAATACGAGCAGCAGTGTAATGCGGCAGCCTTAAAGAAGCTAGGTGTGCGAGTCATCAAAAAAGTTAAGAAGAAATCGCTTAAAAAAATTGAGAGCTGGATTGATGATGGAAAACGCCTAGACATTAGTTTTCCCGATATAGCGGGTGCTGCTGTTGAACGGTTAATCGAAAAGGCGACTAATAAGTAATTCTAATGCCTGTACTAGTTAATCGACCTCTAATTTTTCTAAAATAAGAGAGAGGTGGTCGTAATCTTTAATCCCTGGACTTAACTCTTCACTACCATTAAGTGATAGTCCAGCAATTGGCCAGGTGAGATATTCATCCAAAAGAGCAATTTTGATTTCGAATCCAAGAAGGACCGAAAAATCTGTTGACATTTCTTCAATCAGCCTTTTCGCTTCAAGATTATTCAAACCTGTTAAGTTATAAACAAGTAAGCAATTGATGGCTTCAACATTTATAAGTAGGTTGGCTTTGTACTGTGGCCAATCAAGCAAATCAACACGGATAAGATAGCGATGCTTAGATTTTGTTAAGAGGAGATTTTCAATTTGAGAAGCTGGCAATTCAATTAAATCGACACTACTTTCTTCGTCCAAATTATGAATGGCTTCTTCATGAACCTCCAAAACAAATTCTGGTCCTGAAATCCAATTGGTGATTTCCTTAAACTTAATTTTACTGATTCCTTGCCCCTCCACTTCGCTAATCGCGAAGCCAAGCATGTCCACACCCATTCCTGCACAATATCTCGCATCGCTGAGGTTGGTAATATTGCTAACTTTAACTTTTGTTTTTAATGACATGTTGCAAATATAACAACGAAAATAGAAGCTCATGATTACTACCAAGGAGGTAGAATCTAAATAAAGAAATAACTTTGTAGTCTCTACTGTTTGTAGCCTCGTTTTATGCGAAGTTTTCTATTTTTCATTTTAGGCCTATTCCTAATGGTGTCTTGTGAGACCAGTCCTGAAATCGCTCCTGAAAGCGGGCTGGATTACTTTCCTCTGCGAGTGGGTGACTACCAGATTTACAGCATTGAAGAAATCCAAATCCAGAATTCAATTGAGCAGAGATTTAAGTATGAATTAAAGCATAAATTGATAGACTCTGCTATAAATCTGGAAGGCGGATATAGCTATACTATACAGAGGCAAACTAGGAGTAATTCTAGTCTACCTTGGCAACTCATCGATCTATGGACATCTAGCCAGTCAGGTCGCGAGGCAATAATTAAGGAAGGGAATGTTTCGTATGTAAAACTTACCTTTCCTGCTATCAATGGGCTTGAGTGGAATGGAAATAGTTACAACACCTTAGGAGGGGACCAATCCTGCGGTGATAACAAAGATCATGCTTGCGATGTTTATAAGCTGATTAGTTTGGGAGATGAGTTTGCGTTATCGAATGGATTGACATTTAATGAGACTCTGACCATCATTCAAAGTGAAAATACTGACTTGATTGTCAAACAAGATGTTCGCACGGAAGTGTATGCAAAGAATATTGGACTTATATATAAAGAAAGCGTTGTTCTTGAATATTGTACTTCGTCAAATTGCCTGGGAGAGCAAAAAGTGGATAAAGGTCTTAGATACAAGCAGACTATAAAGGAATATGGCTCCGAGTAGATTGCTAACATTCATTTTTCTGATATCATCCTTTGCGTTATCTGCACAGACAAACAGATACATCGTTTACTTGAAGGATAAGGTAGGCACTCCGTTCTCCCTCACCAAACCCGAGCAATTTTTATCACAGCGATCTATTCAACGAAGAGTCCATCAAAAAATAGACGTGATGGAAGAGGATCTTCCCATTAGCACAACTTATAGAGAGCAATTGCAGGCAACTGGTGCGCGCGTGTTCTTTTCGTCAAAGTGGATGAACTGTGTCTTAGTGGAAACAACATCCTCGATAATCTCATCAATAACATTGCTCCCCTTTGTAGAAAAGACTGAGCTAGTTGCGCCAGGAAAAAAACTTTCATCTGGACGCTTGCAAAAAATGAGTAAAACAAAAAACACTTCAGTTACTCCCGCCACCAATGTTCAACTCGGCATGATTGGTATTGATTCGATGCATCTTGATGGTTATAAAGGTGAAGGCATTTCTGTTGCGGTCTTCGATAGCGGCTTTCAAGGCGTAGATGTATCAGCATCATTTAAACCCATGTTTCAGGAAAATAGGTTTGCCTATTCGTTTGATTTTATCTCAAACTCAAAAAATGTATTTCAATATGATGATCACGGAACGGAAGTTCTCTCTGTGATGGCTGCGTATCTGCCTGGCAGTTTTGCCGGTGGTGTCTATCAGGCCACTTTTACCTTGTTTGTAACTGAAGATATAGGTAGCGAGTATCGAGTGGAAGAATATAATTGGCTATTCGCTGCTGAGAAAGCAGATAGTGCAGGAGTAGATATTATCAACTCTTCCTTGGGATACAATCTATTTGATGATCCCATTATGAATTATGACAAAACGAATGATCTGGATGGAAGCACTGCGCTTGTGAGTTTAGCGGCTAAGAAATCGTTGGAGAAGGGCATGATGGTGGTTTGCAGTGCTGGCAATGAGGGTTCAAACTCATGGAAACTCGTTACGCCACCTGCTGATGTAGATGGGGTTCTTGCCATTGGCTCCGTTACTTCTGCGAAAGTCAAAAGCTCGTTTAGTTCAATTGGCCCAACTTCAGATGGAAGAGTGAAGCCCGATGTTGTGGCACTTGGTTCTGGCACTTCAGTCATAACTGCTGGCGGAGTGGTCGGTACTTCAAGTGGTACGTCTGTTGCTGCCCCGCTTATTTCAAGCCTTGCCGCTGGGATTTGGCAGCGTTATTCATACTTAACTGGAAGTGAGGTGTATGATGCTATTGTAAACTCAGCGGATCAAGCACTTCAACCGGATCAACTTAAAGGTTACGGTATACCTAATTACAATGTGATAAAGCGAGCATTCGATGTTATAAAAATTGATGAAGAATTTGTCATCTACCCTAATCCAACAACCGACTCGATTAAGATTGTATTTCAAAAGCCTGAGGGACAATCTGTCACAATATCCATTGTTGATCTTCAGGGTAAATTACTTTCAGAGTACGCGAGTGTTGTAAACCTGCAAACCAATCCATTGATTATAGATATGAGTACACTTTCGGCCGGTCTATATATAATCAAGATTAATGTAAGCGGTTCTGTAAAGACATTCAGAATTGCCAAACTTTAATTCGAATCTTTTCAATCTCTTTGGGATACTTATATTTGTAAAATGAAACCAATCATTGCCCCTTCTATTCTTGCTTCCGACTTTGCCAACCTTCAAAAGGAAATTTCAATGATTAATGAAAGTGAAGCAGACTGGGTGCATGTTGATATTATGGACGGAGTATTCGTTCCAAACATCTCCATGGGTTTGCCAGTGGTAGAAGCGGTAAAGCGTCATAGCAAGAAGCCGCTTGATGTTCATTTGATGATTGTTCGCCCTGAGAATTTTGTAGAAGCATTTCGCAAAGCAGGGGCAGAGCTAATTTCCGTTCATGTGGAAGCATGTGACCACCTTCATCGAAACATTCAGCAAATTAAAGACCTTGGTGCTAAGGCAGGAGTTGCATTAAATCCACATACACTGGTTCAATCCTTAGAAAATGTAATTGATCAAATTGATTTGATTTGTGTGATGTCTGTGAACCCTGGATTTGGAGGACAAAAGTTTATTGAAAATACCTACAAGAAGGTAGAGGCGTTAAAGAAGATGATTCATAATTCAGGGTCAAGGGCATTGATTGAGATAGACGGAGGCGTAAATCAGAATAATGCACAGTCTTTGATTGATGCTGGTGCTGATGTTCTGGTAGCAGGCAATTTTGTTTTCACTGCCAGCAACCCAAAGGAGGTGATTCAACGTTTAAAATCATTGGGGTAGGTATTCACCCTTTCTTTAATTTCGGCAACAAAATTGTTAGATTATCTGAAGAATCACAAAATGCGTTTTTCTATACAAGTTTTCTTTCTGTTTTTATTCTTTGCTTGCTCTCAACGAACAGTAAGTCGAGTTGCACCAGAAGAAGAAATAAATCTTAGTGGTCGTTGGAATGATACCGACTCTCGTTTAGTGGCCAATAAAATGACTGCCGATTTTCTAACGAGCGAGAAGTATAAAGAATATGCGATGGGACTTGGCAAGAAGCCGGCTATCATTTTGGGCACAATCAAAAATAAGACCACTGAACATATCGATGCCTCGAATTACTTGAAAAAATTTGAACTTGCTATCTATAATTCTGGCGTGGCCGAATTGGTAGAATCTGATGAGCAACGTGACAAACTTCGAATTGAGCGCGTTCAACAACAGGAATTTTCCGATCCTTCAACAATTTCTCAATGGGGTAAAGAAGTGGGTGCAAACCTTATGCTCTTTGGTGAAATGACTTCTGAAACGGACATTTATAATAATAAGCGTGTGGTGAATTACCAGACTACTCTTTTCCTGACCGATATGGAAACGAACAAGCGCATTTGGTATGGCCAACATGAGATTAAAAAGTTTATCAAAAACTAAATTTGAATCTGGATTTTAGAAGCCAGAAAATCATAATCATTTCAAATTTTATACTAAGTGCTAATGCCTAAGTCCTAATGCCCAATGCCTACCCTGCGATATGGAAACGAGGATTTGTACTTATTCTGATTGGACTCAGTTCGTCATGCGCCTCTTACTACCACACCCAATACAACTTTAATCAGGAATTTGAAAATGGAAATTTAGAGAAAGCCCTGGCTTCACTCCAATCCAATTCATCCGAATCAAAAGGAAAGCGGGAGTTTCTTTACAACGTTAATAATGGCCTTGTTCTTTCCTTGCTCGGTCGATATGAAGAGAGTAACGAGTATTTTGAGAAAGCTTTTATATATGGTGAAGATTACCGCATTAACTATCTAAACGAAGCTGCCTCATATCTTACCAACCCAAATTTTACTGACTATCGAGGTGAAGATCACGAGCACCTTATTTTACTGTATTACAAAGCGATCAACTATTTAAAGCTGGGCAAGAGCGAAGAGGCATTAGTGGAGTGCAGGCGGCTCAATTTTCGTCTTCAACAATTAAGCGATCGATACTCTTCGGAAAATAGATACAAGGAGGATGCGTTTATACATACTCTTATGGGGATCATTTATCAATCTGATAAAGATTTCAATAATGCCTTTATTGCCTACCGAAATGCTCTAGAGATTTATAAAAACGAGTACAATCATCTATTTAACGTTGAGGCTCCCCACCAGTTAAAGCTAGACTTACTAAAGACAGCATGGTTGAGCGGAATGTTTGAAGAGTTTCGACAATACAAAGAAGAATTTCAGATGCAAGATTATGTGTACAAGCCATTAGAGGGCGGTGAACTTGTATTCTTTTGGCACAATGGCTTAAGTCCTATTAAAGCAGAATGGGGAGTAAATTTTGTAGTCAGCCGGCAAAATAACATCGCTTACTTTTCTAACGAAGAGCTTGGTATTAGCTTTCCCTTTAGTTTAGATAACTACGATGAAAAGGACAAAAATAGTTTAGCCAACATAGATATATTCAGGGTGGCATTCCCTCGTTATGTGGAACGATCAATCTATTTCAAGAACGCAACTATCTTCTATGAAGGGAAAAAATTCTCACTTGAATTGATGGAAGATATTAATCGAATAGCATTTAAAATACTACAGGAACGAATGACGTTGGAATTTAGTAAGGCATTGATACGTGTAGCCATGAAAAAAGTGACGGAGTATGAAGTAAGGAAATCTGATAAAACATTGGGTTCACTTATTGGGTTGATAAATGCCATTACAGAGAAGGCAGATACTCGAAATTGGCAAACGCTACCGCATAGCATTTATTATTGCCGCGTTCCTTTGAAGGAAGGAACCAACTTAGTGCGGTTGAGCCTTCAAAATGATAAGGCCATTTCAACTGACTATGAATTTACTTATACGGCTAAAAAAGGAGTGACGCTCTTTCATACCTTCAGCTCGTTGGAGAGTAGTTACCCCAACTATAATTTCTATTAAGTCGCGTTATTTTTCTAATTTTAACACTTTGCCAGAAATGAATGAGATTGAAAACGAACACATATCTTACGTTGTAAATTCAAGATGACTTTTGTTAAGCTCATATTCGTCTTTCTGGTTCTTGCATGCCTTATGCCAGTAACCGTATTGGCTCAGCAAAGTAAAGACGAGGAGGAAAAGCCAGTGTTTCCATTGGATAATTTCTATGCCAAAAGAAAACCAAATCATGTTAGGAGTATTCTTAAAAATTTCAGCTTTGGATTGAGCACAGGTTATGGGAATACTTTCTTCAGCCACAAATTAGATGGTTTTGGAGTTTACCAGGTAGGGGGGTATTCACCAAGCATTTTCGCTTCGCCAAACACAAATGCCAGATTTTCTAATTGGGTGAATAATGTTTCAGGGGATACTGTCACCTCCATTATTCCAAGAAGCTTGTTTATAATCAGTAGCGATTCAGCTAAACTTGGGTTCAAGGGAAATGCCTTTAACATCCCACTTAAAGCAACTATACATTATGAGTATGATCAGTATAGGATTGGTGGTGGGTATTCTTACGAGTATATGAATATGCGCCCGTTTCATTCCATTTCCTATGCGAAGTATATTGATGATTTCAGACCCACATCACCTGCCGGATTAATGAAAAAATATTTTGGAATGCTTGGAGTTTCTTTTCTCCGATGGAACAATTTATTATTTACAGGTGACGTCAATGTTGGAGGATATAAGCCAGGCAAGAATTTTAATACGAGCTTAATCAAAAAAGGGGTGTATGCCAATGTAGGGGTTACGGTTGAGAAAGAGTTTTCTGAATACCTGAAGGCATTTATCCGACCCTCTTTTGAACTTAAAAATTACAAGTTGAATGTGCCTGAAGTGGGCAGTACAATTAAGCACAGTATTAATGCTTTCTATATAAACATAGGATTATCATATAAAATCCCTGGCCTGGCAAAGTGCTATAACAAAGATTGCCACGTACAAATGAACCATGTCCACGGAGACACCGAGTACAGAAGTCAGATGCATCCCATTTATAAAAAACAGAATCCTCTGTATGGCGAAAACAATCCGAAGCTGATCAAATACAAGGGTAAAAACCGGAAGAAATTAAGCCCGTATTGAGGGCAAAAAAAAAGATTGATTTTTAAACATTTTCTAGCATTTTTAAGGGTCACTAAAGGCTGTAGATTAAGTCAAAGTTAGTATCTTGCCGAGCTTAAATTATAGGCCAAAATACAGTCCAAGATTAACCCAGAAATCCCTAATTAAAAGTGGCAGAAGAAATCGGCAGTCCTTCCGGAAGACAGAGTATAATTCCTATAAATATTGAAGACGAAATGCGCGGGGCGTACATCGATTATTCGATGTCTGTTATTATCTCCCGTGCCCTTCCCGATGTGCGGGATGGCTTGAAGCCCGTTCACCGCAGGGTTTTGTACGGTATGCAGGACCTTGGAGTTAATTATAACAAACCGTATAAAAAGTCGGCAAGGATTGTCGGTGAAGTTCTTGGAAAGTATCACCCCCATGGTGACTCCTCCGTGTATGATACCATGGTTCGTATGGCCCAGGATTGGTCATTGCGCTATACATTAGTTGATGGCCAGGGTAACTTTGGTTCGATCGATGGCGACTCGCCTGCCGCCATGCGTTATACGGAAGCACGCTTGCGAAGAATAGCGGAGGAACTGCTTGCCGACCTAAACAAGGACACGGTAGATTTCCAGCCTAACTTTGACGACTCGCTTACGGAACCTACCGTAATGCCAGCTAAGATTCCTAATCTATTGATCAATGGGTCATCTGGGATAGCGGTTGGGATGGCCACCAACATGGCTCCTCACAACCTTACCGAAGTTGTAAATGGTATTATAGCTTACATCGATAATCGTGAGATTACCATCCAGGATTTGATGAAGTTAATAACCGCGCCTGATTTTCCGACAGGTGGAATTATTTACGGGACCTCAGGAGTTCAACAGGCATTTCTAACGGGTCGAGGTAGGGTAGTGGTGCGCGCGAAAGCCGAGATTGTAACCAATGCCAATGGCAAAGATCAGATCATTGTAACAGAAATTCCATACATGGTGAATAAGGCCATGATGATTGAAAAGACTGCTGCTTTAATTAATGAAAAGAAAATTGAAGGTATAAGCGACCTTCGTGACGAATCTGACAGAGAAGGCTATAGAGTAGTTTATGATTTAAAACGGGATGCGATTCCTAATATAGTTCTCAATAATCTATTCAAATATACCCAACTTCAATCCTCTTTTGGCGTAAATAATGTTGCCTTGGTTAAAGGCCGTCCACTTACATTGAACCTTAAAGACCTGATTGTCTACTTTGTAGAACATCGGCATGAAGTGGTAGTTCGCAGAACTAAATTCGATTTGGCAGAAGCGGAAAAGAGGGCTCATATTTTGGAAGGCTATCTGATTGCATTGGATCACCTGGATGAGGTCATTACCTTGATTAGAAATTCAAAGGATCCGGATGTGGCTAAAATTGGGTTGATGGAAAAGTTCAACCTATCGGAGATTCAATCAAAGGCAATTCTGGAAATGCGTTTGCAGCGATTGACAGGTCTTGAACGTGAGAAAATTCAAAATGAATATAATGAAGTAAAGGCTCTCATCGCACGCTTAAATGAGATACTAGGCAGTGAAGCTGTACGAATGACCATTATCAAAGAAGAGCTTTTGGAAATCCAGGAGCGATATGGAGATAAGCGAAGGACAGAAGTAGTACACAGTGAAGAAGACATTACGTTGGAAGATATGATTCCAAATGAAGAGATGGTAATTACCATTTCAAATCAGGGATATATTAAGCGTACTTCTCTTTCGGAATATCGAACCCAAGGGAGAGGCGGAATTGGATCAAAAGCTGCTACGACTAAAGAAGATGACTTTACGGAGCACCTCTTCATTGCCCATGCCCATAATTACTTACTTATTTTCACCGAGTTAGGCCAAGTGTACTGGAAGAAGGCATATGAAATCCCCGAAGGCAATAAAACATCAAAGGGTAGAGCCATACAAAATCTCCTGAACATTCAACCAGGGGACAACGTGCGCGCAGTACTAAATGTTAAAAACCTAGAAGACGAAGAATACATCAACAACAACTTTGTAATTCTTTGTACCGAAAAGGGAACCATAAAAAAGACCTCCCTTGAAGCCTATTCTCGCCCAAGGGCAAATGGTATAACAGCTATCTCTATTCATGAGGGAGACCGCTTGCTAGAAGCAGCTATGACCAATGGTACTAACCATATTGTTATTGCGAAAAGTGGCGGTAAGGCTGTTCACTTTGCCGAAGCCGATGTGAGGCCAATGGGTAGAACTGCTTCAGGTGTTCGTGGTGTAACTCTTGATTCTGCTGACGAAAAAGTGGTTGGAATGGTCTGCATCACCCGAGAAGATGCGAATTTGCTGGTCGTTTCAGAAAAGGGCTATGGCAAACGGTCAGATATGGGTGACTATCGGATTACCCGCAGGGGTGGCAAAGGAGTGAAGACGATCAATGTTACTGAAAAAACTGGCAAGCTTGTTGCAATCAAGGAAGTTGGAGACAAAGATGAGCTGATGATTATTAATAAATCGGGCATAAGCATAAGAATTGCCGTAGATCAACTAAGGGTAATGGGACGAGCCACACAAGGTGTAAGATTGATTAAACTAAATGAAGATGACTCAATTTCCTCTGTTGAGAAGATTGAAAAAATTGATGAAACTGAACCTAATAACTAATTGAAAACCATAAATTTGTTCGACTAAACTAAACCTAAAAATGAAAAAAGTACTTCTTTTAACAGCGTTTGCATTGCCTATGACATTGCTAGCGCAGAAAGAAATAAAACCAAGTTTACCAAAAGCTGCCAAGGCCTACAAGGATGGCAAACTAGATGAGGCAAAAGCCATCATAGATGTGACTGTTGCTAGTCAAGAATTTATGGTAGATAAGAAAGGACAGCCTGCAAAAAATGCTGCCGAAGCCTGGTTTTATCAAGGATTGATTTATTCAGCCATTGACACTAGCAAGAATGAAGCTTTCAAGGCACTAGTAGCAGAGCCATTCCCAAAAGCAAAAGAAGGGTTTGACAACGCAAAGAAGCTGGCTAAAGATGGTTTAATCGATTTTTACAAAACGCCTGAAGGCTTTCCTCAAGTGACCCAGACTCAAATATTCCCCTACTTTGCTGACAACTTTTTGAAAAAAGGAGTTGCGGCCTATCAAGATGAAAAGGATTATAAGAAGGCATTAGACTATGTTGAAAGATGTCTTTATTTTTTACCTGAGGATACTTCCATCTTAATGAATGCAGGGGTTTTCTTCGCACCTTCTGCGGATGAATATGACAAGGCTATTGACTATATCCGCAAGTATCAGGCTAAAGGTGGTTCGTCTGCTGATGCTTACATCCAACTATTTAGTATTTACAGAGACAAGAAAAAAGACTTGGAAACATCTCTTTTAGTTGCAAAGGAAGCCATGGCCAAATATCCAAATAACACAGAGTTTCCAAAATTTGAATTGGATATTTATATCAAGTTGAACAGACTGCCAGAAGCTCGTGCCATCATGGAGAAGCAGGCGAAGGATGATCCAACAGATAAAGAGTCTAGGTATTATTGTGGGGTGATTAGCTTAGAGTTGAATGACCCTACTCAGGCAAGGAAATGGTTTGACGAGGCCGTTGCGATCGATCCTAAATATTTTGATGCGCGAGTAGCCATAGCGGAACTTGTATACACTGATGCTAAGAAAGTAAAGACTGAAATGAATAACTTAGGTAATTCAAAAGACGACTTTAAGAAAAAAGTTGAACTTGATAAAGTGTATCAAGATAAGCTACGAGTTTCGTTACCGTATTGGGAAGGTTGTGAAAAATTAAGCCCAGATGATCCAAAGGTGCTTGATAACCTTTACCTGATGTATACAGATCTTGAAATGACAGCGCAAGTAACACGCATTGAGAAGCGCATGAAAACACTTGGCATGTTAGATTA
This sequence comes from Bacteroidia bacterium, assembly GCA_031384515.1. Classification (GTDB taxonomy): domain Bacteria; phylum Bacteroidota; class Bacteroidia; order Cytophagales; family Cyclobacteriaceae; genus ELB16-189. Next base: position 31,495 of record JANNAQ010000089.1, on the reverse strand, counting down.
ACAAGTCAATTTACATGTCTTTTGAAAGGAACCTTCTTCGAGGGTTCCTTTTTCTTTTGCTTTACTCTCTGAAACGAGCTGCCCTTCTCGTAAATTTTTATGTGAATGGAGGAACCAGAGACTCTTCAAATTCCTACCTTGATTCATCTATTGCTGCCTAATGAAAAAATTAACAGAAGTAAGATGGGGAGTTATTGGAGTAGGGGATGTCTGTGAAGTCAAAAGCGCTCCTGCGATGAATTTAATTAACGGCTCAAAACTTGTTGCCGTTATGCGTAGGGACGGAGTAAAGGCAAAAGACTATGCGATGCGACATGGTGTACCTAAGTGGTATGATAACGCTGATCAGCTTATTGGTGATCTGGAAGTAAACGCAATTTATATTGCTACACCACCAAACTCACATGAGATGTATACGATACTTGCTGCCAATTCAGGTAAGCCCGTTTACGTGGAAAAGCCGATGGCTAGAACCCACATCGAGTGCTTGTCGATGATCAAAGCTTGCGAGACAGCAAACGTACCATTGTTTACTGCTTTCTATAGAAGACAATTACCAAACTTCTTGAAAATGAAATCATTGTTGCAGGAAGGTGTAATCGGTGATGCTCGATATGTAAATGTATTGCTCAACAAGACATTACAACCTGATATTGTTGGCACCAGCGGAAGTTCAACTAACTGGAGAACTACACCTGAAATCGCAGGTGGTGGGTATTTCTTTGACTTGGCCTCTCACCAACTCGATATGTTAGATTTTCTCTTTGGGCCAATCCAAACCGCTTCAGGATTTGCTTCCAATCAAGCTCAAATTTATTCTTCTGAAGATATTGTCGCAGGATCTTTTCATTTTAATAATGGAATTATGGGACAAGGAACCTGGTGCTTTACAACTTCCAAAATTTCCGATATAGATGTAACTACTATTGTTGGCAGCAAAGGGCAAATTTCATTTCCTTTCTTTGGAGATCATTCTGTTACGGTTGAAATTGAGGGGAGAGAAAAAGAAGTATTGACTTTCGATATGCCAAAACACATTCAGCAGCCTCTCATAGCAACCATTGTAGATGAACTTTTAGGGAGAGGAAAATGTGTGAGCACAGGCATTTCAGGTGCACGTACAAGCAAGGTAATGGATCTTCTATGTAATCGGATTTTGGCGACTAACATAAAACCTTAATTATAATAAACTATGAAAAGAAGAGAGGTAATCAGAACTTTAGGAATGGCTTCCGGAGCCGCCCTAACGCCTAACATAACAATGGCAGAAGAAAAGAAACCTACTGGTAAATTCAGGTATTGTTTAAACACAAGCACAATCAGTGGACAGAAATCTGGGTTGCAGAAGTATGTGGAAGTTGCTGCCCAGGCGGGTTATGATGGTCTGGAGCTATGGGTGCAAGATGTTAAAGAATATAAGACCCAGGGGAAATCGTTAAAGCAACTAAAAAAATTCCTGGACGACAGTCACCTATCAGTGGATGATGCCATTGGATTTGCCCCGTGGATGGTGGATGATGAAAGTCAACGTAAGGCTGGCTTTGAGCAGATGAAAACGGAAATGGAGATGATGGCAGAACTTGGTTGTACAAGAATAGCAGCACCATCTGGAGGAGTTAAAGCCGATGTGAAATTAGATTTGGTAAAAGTGGGGGAGCGATACAAGCAACTGCTGGACCTTGGCCGCCAAACGGGAGTAATGCCTCAACTTGAATTCTGGGGATCCTCACCAGTATTTTATTCTATGGGCCAAGCCTTAATGGCTGCAGCAGCGGCCAAGGACCCTGATGTAAAGATACTGCCTGATGTATATCATCTTTTCAGGGGTAACTCCGGTTTTGAATGCCTTAAGATGGTGAACGGAAATCTAATTGATGTAATTCATTTCAACGATTATCCTTCTGCTATTCCGCGCGAAGAACAAAGGGATAAAGACAGAGTATATCCAGGTGATGGCGTAGCCCCATTAAAGCAAATCCTGACTGATCTGGCCAATATGGGTGGCACGAAAGTATTGTCGCTGGAACTTTTTAATCCTGAGTACTGGAAGAATGACCTGTTGAATATTGCTAAAACTGGTTTGGAAAAAATGAAGAAGGTGGTAGCCACTATTTAGTTATCTACCATCCTGGTTCAGCTTTTACATTAAAAAAATATTAATAATGAAAAGAAGGGAATTTATTCAAAAGGCATTAGTAGGAACTGGATTCCTCCTAACAGCAGAGCACTTGGTTGCAAGCTCTATGTTGCATCCAACAAAATTTGCAAACAAACGAGAGCGAATGCTCGGCTGGTTGCAGGGTGATATAGAACCAGGGTTTACACCAGCAGCATTTTTTCTGCACTTTGATGCTGATCATAAAGTAGGTTCTGCTGCGGCCACCAAGCACTTGGAGTATTTCCGGAAGACAGATATGGATTTCGTAAAAATACAATACGAACAACAGTACCAGCCAGTTGATTTCTTAAAGAAACCATCAGACTGGGCGAAACTGAAAATGAACAAGCTTGATTTCTATGATCAGCAGCTTCAAACAGTGCGGGAATTGGTGAAGGCTACAAAAAAGGAAGCGCTGCTTGTTATGACATTGTATTCACCTTTCATGTGGGCTGGACATAGCGCCACACTGCCCGTCCTGCTTAGTCACATGGAGGAAAATCCGGATGCTGTTAAAAAAGGCTTGGAGATTTTAACAGAAAGTCAACTACTATTTATCCGTGCGTGCATAGATATTGGTGTGGATGGCTTTTACATGGCTACGCAAGGTTCGGAAACCAACCAATTTAAGAACCCTTCACTTTTTCAAAAGTATGTGAAACCCTCTGACTTGGTTGGCATGAAGGAGATTGCGTCACGCTGTCCATTCAATATCCTCCATGTATGTGATTACAATGACATCTACGCATCTTATAATGCTGTGCTTGACTACCCGGGACAAATAGTTAATTGCAATCCACAACTTACCGATAAATTACTTTCGTGGAAAGAAGTATCGGCCATGTTCAAGCGCCCTGCCATGGGAGGGATGCCGAAGAATGGAATCATATCAACTGGTACTCCTGAAGAAATTGAACGCGAAGTGCGAGCAATTATAAAAAATGCTCCTCAGAAATTCATTCTTGGATCGGAGTGCACCGTTCCTAATGATATAGACTGGAGTCGATTGCAAAGTGCAATCGCTGTGGCACATAACCATAATTAGAACCCATTTACATTTTTTATATTGAGGAAATGCAGTTGTCACTAAAGTAAGGCCGCCTTGACCAGCGGCCTCCTTAATTTTTATTTGATCAGATCGGCCCTGCTACCGGAAATCTCCCAGTTGGCCAATGAAATTGGTATGCAGTCGCTGGCATTCAACGCATCGAAAAAATCTTTGAGTACAAAGGGTTCGTTTTTGATTTCTTTCATACGGGCGTAATCGGCCATTGTTCGTTCCAATAAATACTTACCGGTGATGTAACTGCTGCCATAACCGGGCTGCCTCATGTATAGATGTTGTTCGAATTGCATCAAGTCTTTTTCAACTTTCATCCATCCTCTCGGTGTATAGTCGGTATGGATCTTACCCGCCTCTGCCATGGTGGTTTCGTTGGCTTGTGCATACAATGATCCAAGGCCGCGGGCGGCTCGTTGAGCAATCAAGATGTAAACAATTTCTTTAACGCGGGGGTCATCATTATACAGACCGGCTTGCATAAACATTTCTTCCACTGCGGTGGCCGTCCCTTCGTTGCGGCTGTCAAATATGTTGTACAACAGCGGCCCTTTTCTCATTTCGCTGGAGTGCGGTTCGCGGTCCATACGAGCCAATTCAAACCAATGATAAAAGTGTGAGTACAGTGGTCGCGGATCGTGATGTGTAGTAATAATAAAAAAGTTTCGTTTGTCGGCTGGCACAAAGCTGCCAAGGTGTTCACGCAATGCTGGTTCAAAATAATCCTTCACGGTCACGATCTCCTCATTATTTAAAAAATTAAGCATGCTTTTAGCAGAGCGTTCGGCCAACGCATTAAATGCTTCGGGTGAATCTACCACAGGTAGTGGTGGCAACTTTCGGTTGTTGTGTTCTTCAAGTTTCAGCCCTGTCCAGGCACGGGCCAGTTCACGTTTCAATAACAGCACTTCATCTTCCCAGGTCATAGGAACTAAGTGCACGTTTTGTTGATACCAGGTGTAATTATCTTTTCCAATGCCCGATGGTCCGGTTTTGTTAACCGATTCTTTTTCTAACCATTCGGCAAAACTATTGGTGGCTTGTGTGGCTTCATCAATGGCCGACACCAGAGCAGCTTGTTCTTTCACACTGGGTTTTTGCAGCATATCTTGAAGGTCTTGCGCCTGTGTGCGGATGTCACGTATACCGGCTACCCATAATTCTTTGGCGTTGCCGGTAAGGTTCTGTTGGGCTTGCGCATAAAAAGGTTTTATAGTGCGCAACTGTTCCGTCAGTTTAGTTTGGGCTTCAGATGAGAGAGGGAAGGTGTATGTCCACAGTTCAATGGTGCCGTGGTTCGTTGGTCCTTCGTGTGCGGGCACATCGCTGCGTTCCATCCAAACAACTTTATAATAAGCAGGGTCACGCACCCAGGGCTGCAACACCCGGTGGTTAAAGTCAAATCCATTCATTTCAGCCCAAACCAAATACCAATCCACTTGATGTTTGATTGGCCATTTTGCAGTATCGAAGGCATTAAGCTTTTGTTGCCAGTCACTAAGTTGTTTGTATTGGTTAGCCATAGCTGGGGCAGAATAGTCTGGAGCTCCATCCTTCAATTCTGGAGACTCAAATTCTCTCCATGATTTGAAGAGCGTGACCAATTCGTCATATGAAGTAGAAGTCTTTACCGCTTGTTTCGGTTCCGGACTGCTACACGTGGAAACCAGAAAAATGACAAAAAGAGCTTGTACAAATGAAAGTGTTAATTGCTTGTTCATAGAGTAGTGTATTGAGAAATTTAAAACTAGACAATATTCCTGAAAATGATAATCCGGCTATATAAATGATCTTATCTGACCAAGATTCCTTTGATAAGCTTGGTAAATTGTTAATGTTATTGATGTAAATTTCAGGAAACCAATTTCATCACCAACCTTAATTCACCAACATGAGAATGCTCTCTTTTTTTACGATTGCTATATTTTGTTCGTATACAACTTCGCTATTTTCTCAAACCGTTAATCTCTTTAATGGCAAAGACTTGAATGGCTGGCATGTAGATGTTCCTGCTATGGATAGTGTAAAGGATCTGCGAAGTCCCTTCATCATCCGTAATGGAATGCTGGTGAGTATGGGAAAACCAGAAGGTCATCTCATTACGGATCAATCGTATGAAAACTATCGACTGGAAGTCGAATATCGGTTTGCAGGGGAGCCAGGCAACTGTGGGGTGCTTGTACATGCATCTACACCAAGGGCACTGTACAAAATGTTTCCTAAGTCTATTGAAGCGCAACTCATGCACGAAAATGCAGGAGATTTTTGGTGCATTGTTGAAGACATTGAAGTTGCTGAAATGGAAAAAAGGAGGGGACCGAAAAAGGATTGGGGGATTACGGAGGGAAAGGAGCGAAGAGTTAAAAATTTAACCGATGGATCGGAGAAGCCACTTGGGCAATGGAATAAGATGACAATAGAATGCTACAAAAACACAATTAAAGTTTGGGTAAATGAAGACCTCGTTAATGAGGGTTACAATTGTACAGCATCAAAAGGTCAGATTGCCTTGCAGGCAGAGGGAGCAGAGGTAGAGTTCCGAAAGGTTTTGTTAACGGCAATTAGAAGGTAAAAAAACCATTGTGTTAGTTGAAGTACAAGATTTTTATAAACTGGTAATCAGTAAGTTAATTAGGATCTAAAAAGTGTTATTTAGTTAAACTGCCAGTTGAAGTATACACCATAATTATCCTTGAAATTCTTATCTCTTCCATATAAATCGAAGTTAGCGGCAGGACCGAAGCTAAGGGCTTTGCGCTGCACGCCTAAGCGCAAGTAATAGAAACTACGATCATGATTTTCTCCTTGCGGGTTATAGCTATAAAATGCCTGCACTCGACTATACAACCTCCAATTCTTACTTAGGACTGGTCTATATTCTACCAAGGCAAAGCCTTCAATGTTGTTACTTCCAGATAATATGTAACGACCATTTAAAACGATTAATATTTGTCGTTTAGCAAGCACATATTGAGGGCCCATCACTGGGCGTATCCCTGTTTTGTTATTAATAGCCAAGCCAGCAAATGCCCCAAAGTTTTTCCAAATCTTATAAGAAACCTGAAGCGGAATTGCCATTTCTAGTTCATCAGGTTCATTATTATATCCAGTTTGAAACGTACCAATAGTAAACAATCCAACACGACTTCCTGGAGTAAATGGTTTAGACACAATGGACTGGAAAAATAGTCTGTTATGGCCAAGCATGATTTCTACCGGCACAGGAGGACTAGGTGGCGCATCCTGAGCAAGCAATTTAGACGGAAACAATTGCATGGCTAATGGACAGACCAAGACCAAGATTTTAAAACTGGGCATTTCATTTTTATAAGATAAGCATAGTCTCATTCAGTCAAGGTAATTTGTACACAGTAACCAACAAATGAAAGAAATCGGGCTTATAGTTTATAGCATAGACCACGGATATGGTAAAAAGAGAGGGTATGGCTGCGTGATTGTGAAAGGTTCAGATGCAGAGGCTGCTTGCTATAAGCTAGAGCAATTCAATTTAACATAATATAAATTATATAACTCTTGCCGAGCTAAGTTCCTGACGCACAGTTCTATAATTATATTATGCTAACCATCCCAGCGTGCCATTGCGCACATGCCTTTGCTACGCTGGTCTGGGGGTTTTTAGGCTTCGTATTGAAGCTCGGGATTGTTCCGCACAAGCCAACCGCACAGTTATATAATTTGACGTTATGTGTAAATAGCCGCTCAAGGCCGCGCTCATCCGGGCCGTGCACACCTCGTCCTTGAGTGTCTATTTAAACGATAAAGATTGAGCAAGAAAGTTTTTTGCCCACGCGCATGAATGCAACCAACCGCGCCAAGCATAAGTAATGCAGGCCGCGCATGCCAGGCTCAGGCCAAAGCCAGCATTACACATGCTTGATCCAACGCTCAAGTGTTACTTTAGAAACTGTGAACCAGAATTGGAGTTGTGTTGAAGTAATGCTCACAGGATTAGCTTATTAGGTTCGCTGAACGCCTGCCAGTCCGAAGCGTCTCGCGTAGGCTGGCTCACCAGAACTTCAAAGGTGTTCGCACCTTATTTTTCTTTTGTCCTTTTTGCCTTGATGCAAAAAGAACGAAAAAAATCAAGAGCCAAATATGCTTCCACGCACATGCCATCACGCCACCCCGCATTTGGCTCTGGCCACCGCGCATAGTTACTTAACATAATTTTGGTTTCAATGATTGAGTATTTGTTTCTCAAATGCGTACTCAGCGAGGTCCGCAAATGTTTTCTTATTTATGCTGATGCCATATTCAGCATGCTTCACAGACGAATTTGTGAATAGCTGATTGGGCGTTTGCCATACTGTTGACGGAAATAAATACTTAACTGGTTTTTGGTCATCTGCGAACAACACCAAGCCAATTAGCAAGTCTGGTCGTAATCCTCTATCGAGGTGATTGTGCGGAATAAACGAATAGGTGGTTTTATCAATACAAATCTGTCTGCATAGAACTTCAAACTCCTCTACCCTTTTCTGATTGGCTACTCTGAAGTTAGCTCCTTTGTGATCTACATAACTCGTAACTACAATATGATCTTCAGACATGATGAAAGCTGTCTTGATAATCGTTTCAGCTAACTGATCAAGCTTTGATAACGGACGGAGTTTAGACCAGGCTCTTAGCATGTTTTAAAAATACTTAAACATAACGCAAAGTTACGGGCATGCGGAATAGAAAGCTACAAGGGTTCGCTACGCCCGCTTCAAAAAAAATCTCCACCCTCCGTCAGTTGGTCGTGCCTCCCTCCTTCCTGCGGGTAGTATTTTTTTTGTGCGGCCCTTGCACCTTTCTATCCGATCCCGTGTGATCGCACTATGTTTAAATATATCATCCGTGTCCGCATCGGTGGCTGGTGGCTGTCGTTCGGTTTTCGGTTTGGCGTTCGGCCATTCCTGTTTGCTTTCTGTCCCTCTGGCATCAAAGAGGTTTTCCTCAGGTTCTTGTGGCTTGAGTGTTCAATTTCAGAGCTCCCTTTTTAGGGGGCTCTTTTTTACGAATTCTGCAATGAATATCACTGCATACTTTCAAATATCATGTTTGCTTTCGCTGTAAATAGTACCACACACAGAACAATGCAAATATTGCCCAGCATGAAATAGCAATGAACTTTATTCGCAGATCAGCTATCCATACGATTGTTACATGTGCTAAAACAAAGAGATTAAGAAACAAAGCCACCGACCAGACTTTATCTGCGGTTGTGTACAGTTTGCGCAATAACCACAACGGAAGAAAAACATATGAAGTCATTAATAAACCGGGCAGCAATAAACGCTTCGGCAACCGTGGAAACGACAACTGCAATGCAATGCCTGTTAGCAATAGCAAGAAGGCAGCTATACCAATACCCGCTATCAATTTTGGCGAAATCACATACGGAAAACGAAGCTCTTGTATTTCAGCTACCAGTAATTTAGCTTTTGATGCATGTGATTTTTGGATGCTTGCAAAGGCATCTTCAAAGGATTGTCTATGTGCCATTTCTAAATTTACCAGTACACACCAATGGTCTGTCAATTCGTTCAACAAAGCATTTTTAGCCCCCAATGCAGCTAAATAATCCTTCACAACCTCTACTTGCTGTTCTGTTAGTTCCATCAGGTGGCTAATTTGGGATTGACAAAAACTACTTGAAGCGAAGTAATAAAATCCTGCATCTCTTTTAATTTGTCTCGCGCTGTTTTTTTTCCTTCTTTGGTAAGGGCGTAATAGATGCGGATACGTTTACCATTGGCCTCTTCCTTTGTTTGCACTAGTCCTTCTTTTACCAGCCTGTGAAGAATCGTGTACATCGAACCTTCGGATATGGTAATGCGACCACCGCTTATTTTATCCGCTTCCTGCATCATTTCATAGCCGTACATGCGCTTATTTTCATGCAATAGTTTCAGGATAATAATTTCAATGGTGCCTTTCAACAATTCCCTCGAATGCATAGTCTTCTATTTTGTGCGCCAAGATACTTAATCCTCAACGTACACGTTTAATAACATTATAGAATATATTTTATAACGAGGTATTAAACCTTTTAGAAAGTGAACTGTCTAACCACAAAAATCCAGAATTATGAAAAAAATGTTTATCCCCATCCTTACTACCCTACTGTTTGCTGCCTGCTCAGAAGATTGCCCCGTTCCACCAAGTGTAAAGCGTTTTGCAGGCACTTATTCGGGTACCGGAACACTTTTAAACGGACAATCTGGAGCTATTACCCTCAAGTTAGATAGTATAGGTATATCAACCTTAACCTATCCCCCATTGATTTTAGTAGGCACTTGGGCAATTGACGGAACATCTTTTCGCAGCAGTAATATCAGCAATCAGGAATCAATCACACTTGTAGGAACGGTGAGCGTAGATGAAAAAACAATCTCCGGCACGTTTGGCCAAAGTGTGGCAACAACCGGTGGAGGAAATTTTACGGCAACAAAGCCGTAGGTAAGCCAAAAATAATTTTTATGAGAGCACTTCATTTAATTATAGGTATAGCCGTATTTCTATGTTCTTGTGAAGAGAATATTGTAAAAAGCCAATCAACATCTACAACAGATTCACTGCTGTTGCATAAACTAAAGTTTAAAAGCGATTATGACCCAGGCGTAGATGTTAACGGAATATTCAGGGGCGGTACTGAGCTAAATGGTTTTATAGCCCATAACGGAAAGTTGTATGCCACGCTAGGCTATTGGCAGGATGCACCTGGCAGCGAAGTTTTTCCGGGAAGCCAGATTTTAGTGAAAGACAACCCGGCTGCGCAATGGAAAGTGGATTTAAACTTTGGCTCTAACTATTACAGTGCCGAGATAATGACGGAAGTAAATTTTACAACCGATAAAAATGGCAATCAACTAGTACCCTCTGCAAAGTTACTATTAGCGAGCGCAGCCTTAGCGTATGAACAATTGCCGGGCAACCCGCCACCACAACCCGATAACTATGAAGGCAGTGTATGGAGCCGTGATGATGTTACCAATACGTGGACTAAAATGGTGATTGCACCTAACACCGTAAATGCCCGTGCTATTTTTGATCATGTAGATGAAGTGACTGGTGTGCATTATGTATTTGCAGGCATGCGCACCGGAGCCATGTACAAAGGTGTGTATGACCCTGACGTGCGCGGCAAAATAAAATGGGACGCAGTACCCGAGTTTACACCACCCAATAATGTGAGGATTTTATCAGGGGCAAATGCCAACAAGGCACTATACCTATCAACAGGTGATGACGGTAGTGCTACAAACGGAGCAATTTATAAACGCATTGATGGAGTCGTGGCTAGTTGGCAATTAGTATATCAGGCGCCAACTACTACTCCCGCTGCTTTTAGTGGTATTCGTGGGCTTACCGTTGCTCCTGCACTAACTGGCGTTGGTGAAATATTACTTGGGGCAAGGGAAAAGCCAGGCATCATCATACGCATCGACCCCATGAATGGATACTCCGTAACTACTGAAATAGATTACCGGAGTTTGTACGTTGGCCGTTGGGGAAGCTTAGGTGGTGGGGCTTCTTTAGCTGCTTACAACGATATGGCAGTAACAGCAGACCCTTACACCGGAGAAAAGAAATGGCTGATAGGATTATGGGTAAATCACCCTAACCGTACACAGCAGCCCTACAATGGTTCGTATTATCTGGTTCGTGACATACGTGGAAATTATAAAGATGGAAACGTGTATGATAGTCTAAATCCAGTGCCGGCTGGTAAAGAATTGAAAGCAACTCGTACCATCATTGAATCGCCATTTAACGGAGAGAAAAGCAATGTCTATTACTTTGGCGGTTATGATGCCGGTGGTGGCGGGGCAGACCACAACACGGCATGGATATATAAAGGCTCATTAAAATAATGGCTGATACTAACATGTGCCAACTGTTTTATCTTTTATAGAGCCCAATAAATTATGAAAAATATAATTCCAGTATTGTTATGTGTGGCTATCTTAATGATAAGCTGCAAGGAAGAAACTGCCCCCACACCGCCAACAGGAGGAGACACAAATACACCGCTAACTTATTTGGGCAGTTACGCAGTTGATTCAGCCTATACATCAACAACTGATTCGCGCGGAAGGTCAATGAATCTTAAAATTTATTTTCCTAAAAACGTTTCATCTGTTGTGCCGCTGATTATAGTTGTGCATGGCGGCAAGGGTGGAGGAAATAATATTGAAACCCTTCGTTACATCGGATATACGCTGGCTTCGCATGGGTATGTAATGGTTCATGGCCAATACACCTATGCCGATGATATTGAAATAGCAGCGAACAAACCCAACGATGCAAAAAGATTAATAGACAATTTGCTGAACGGAAGTATCGCTATCAATGGATTTACCGGAACTATTGATGCCAATAAAGTGGCAGAATGCGGCCACTCGGGCGGGGCTTATACAGGACTTGCTCTTGCAGGGACTAAACATAATATTGAGGGGTCAATCATTACCTACAAAGATCCACGTATAAAATGTGTGTTCGTTTTTTCGCCTAATGGCACTAACAGGCCGGTGTGGAATTACTACTTAAACTCTACAACCGATAATTCATGGGATGCCATTTCCATTCCAACATTCATTGCGTATGGTGCATTGGAAGGCAATGCAGACGCAGGTCGTGGCCAGGCTTACGACAATATGCCTAACGGAAATAAATATGAAGCCGTTATACCTGGCGTTGACCATGATAACTGGAATGGAAAAAGACCCGGTGATACTTACACATCGGCTGACAGTGCTGCTGAAAATTATGGAAAAAGTAATGCCATTGCTTTCTTTAATTATTACCTATTAAACAAAGGTGTAAAAGACAGTATTGGGTTGTACGGAAATGTGAATAGAGTTGTATTCAGCAAAAAGTAAAAAATATAACATGAAAGTAAAAAGACAATTAAAAATAGATACTCAGAGCGAGAAATCAAGAAACGATATGAAAGCATTACTAATTTTTATTTCGTTCATCATTGCTTTGAGCTTTCTTTTGTCATGTAACAACAATGATGACCCAATCGCACCACCCCCAACAACAGACAGTGCATCAGTAGTTGTAACCAATGGCTATGGAAGCGGGACATACAAAACAGGCGACACCGTTCACATTTTCACAAGCCACTATACCACCAACCAAATTTTTGACAAATGGAGTGGTGATGTAGCACTTTTAAATGCACTAGACGAGTGGCATACGTGGTTCATTATGCCAAATAGAAATGTAAGTGTTACCGGCAGCATAAAAAACATAACACCATTTACACTTCAATACGAACAAATTGCGGGCAGAGATAGACTAAAACCAGTTTACTCTTATTTCCCAGCCGGGCACAAAGGCTTTGTTTATCTGCTTCATGGCACTGGAGGGAAAGCTTCTTCTGTTGTTAATGAATACGAGTTTCAACAACTTATCAAAGACTTAGTATCTGATAATTTTGGGATAATTGTAACAGAAGCCGAAGAAGCCACCACAGGAGTTGATGTAGATGGCAATGGTAAATTACGATGGGCGCTTTTTCCAGTGGATACTTTGACGAATGTTGATTATGTAAACATTCGCATTATAACCGATACTTTTTATAATAGAGGTACTACCAACCGTTCCAAATTACGATACTCTATTGGTATGAGCAATGGAGGCGCTTATTCCGTTGCATTATCTGCCATTTATAGGTTCAAAGCAGGTCTAAATTACTGTGCACAAGGTCCTTCGGTGGTGATACAACAAACACAAACGCCACTACAGTTTTGTATGGCAAGGTTTGACAGCAATGATGAAGTAGGAGCTGCGGGAAATGCAAGTGCGTTAGCGTCTTCCAATTCCTTAAATGCACGAGGCGTTTGTAGTAAGTATCTCATCAAAGAAAGATGCCCAATTTATTCTGAACGATTTGCAAGACGTGGCGACATGACCACTACACAATCTGTTTCGGTTTTCAATGAGCTGAAATCAAAAGGCTTCATCGACAATAGAAATTATTACATTGGCTTTTCAGATAAGCTAATCACAGCCTATACAAGCAACCCAATCAGTTTTCCGGTTATAAATAGTTTAACGGCTTCCCAACGTTCATTTGTTTTAGCACAAATTGACTTGTCTGTTTCAGACCATCAAATGTATAGCGATTTTAACAGGGCCACGGTGAAGTTTTTAAATACACAATGCCAATAACTACTATGGCGAACATAAATTTTATTCGAATGTCAACCACAAAATCATCCAGTTCTTTAATCGCTTTCCATAAACTAATATCAAAAAATAAAAACAAAGTCATGAAAAAACTACTGCTCATTATCCTGCTTTTTACAGTTGGCACTTCGTTTAGCCAAGAGACACAAACCACCAGGCAAAAAAGAAACCCTGAGAAATTTGCAACAGCAGAATTTGAAATGCTGAAAAAGCGGATTGCGGATTTAAGTGAACCTCAGATAGATTCATTACAAGCGGTTTACACTGCCTATGGTGCCGAGTTAACCGCCATACAGGCACAGGGAAACAGAAGGGGCAAAATCAGGATTTTCACAAAAGCAGATGCTGACAAAAGCGATAAAGTAAAAAATATTTTAACAGAGCAACAATGGCCAGTTTATGAAAAGCTAAATAATGAGTTGAAACAAAAAATGATGGAGCGTAGAAAGAAAAAGTAAATCTCGAAATAAAACTTAAGCGATAGCGCGAATGAAACAAATTAAGTATGATCATTTCAGATTCATTTTTCTACTACTATTAGTATTTTTTTCTGTGCCATTGTTAGGGCAAACTTTTACCATGAGTGGGTACGTAACGGATAAAAAAAGCGGTGAGACTTTATTGGGTGTATCTGTTTTCTTGAAAAATGGAAGTGGACTGGGTACATCTACCAATGAATTCGGATTTTATTCGCTAACCCTGCCGGAAGGTAAATATCAAGTAGCAGTTTCTTATATGGGTTATGATGCACAAATGATACAAATTGAGTTAAGAGCCAGCCAAAAAATTGATATTCAACTAACAGAAAATACCAATATGTTAAGTGAAGTTATTATTTCATCTAACGAAGAAAACAAAAGCGTAACTCAGGCACTAATGGGTGTAGAAAAACTGAATGTAGCTACCATTAGCAAGCTGCCAGTATTGTTTGGCGAGAGAGACATATTAAAAACAATGCAACTGCAGCCCGGTGTAAAATCGGCTGGCGATGGGCAGAGTGGCTTTACCGTTAGGGGTGGCAGTTTGGATCAAAATTTAATCCTGCTTGACGATGCTCCCGTTTATAATGCCTCGCATTTATTAGGATTTTTCTCCATCTTCAACTCCGATGCCATTAAGGATATAACTCTTTACAAAGGCACTGCTCCTGCACCTTATGGCGGGCGTATATCCTCTGTGGTAGATGTGAAAATGAAAGAAGGCGACAACCAAAACTATAGAGTAAGAGGAGGCATTGGATTAATATCTTCCAAGCTCAATATCGAAGGGCCTATACAAAATGGAAAATCGTCCTTCCTTCTTACTGGCAGAAGAACGTATGCCGATGTGTTTCTTAAGCAGACTGAACAATATCAGGATGACCAACTTTACTTTTATGATCTGAATGGAAAATTCAACTATCGTTTTTCCGATCAAGATCGGTTGTTCATTTCGGGCTATTCTGGGAGGGATGCCTTGGGGCTTACTAATCGGTTTAATATTGATTGGGGTAATACCACTGCCACCGTCCGTTGGAATCATTTGTTCAACGACAAGTTATTTTCAAACACATCTTTTATCTACAGCAATTACGATTATAATATTGATCTTAAAAATAATGCTAATCCCTTTTCCATTCTTTCCAGAATTAGAGACTGGAACCTGAAGCAGGAATTTCAATATTTTCCAAATAGCAAAAACGAATGGAAGTTTGGTTATAATGTTATTCATCACACGGTAACGCCAGGGCAAATAACGGCAGAAGGGAGCACCAGCAATCCCTATCAAATTCGCAACGGATTAGAATCTGCTTTGTATTTTTCCAATAGCTGGGAAACAACCGATAGATTGACCATCAACTATGGGTTGCGCCTAAGTGATTTTACCGTTCTGGGCGGTAGCGATTATTATGTGTTGGATGATAATAGGAATGTAATAGACACCATTAGCAGCAGAAGTGCTGTAAAAAAATATTTCAATTTTGAGCCTCGCTTCTCCATGAGTTATCTGTTGAATAAAAATAGCTCGGTAAAGGCCTCTTATACCCGTAACACACAGAATTTGCATTTAATAAGCAATTCGGTTATCACCAGCCCTACGGATAAATGGATTATGAATACCAATATCATCAAACCTGAAATTGGTGACCAACTATCCCTTGGCTACTTCAGAAATTTGAAAGAGAATATGTTTGAGTTGAGTGCCGAAGCCTATTACAAGCTGATGCAAAACCAAATTGACTATAAGGACAATGCCGATGAACGGGCTCCTATAATAGAAACTCAATTGCTTTACGGAAAAGGCCAGGCTTATGGCGTGGAGTTATTTCTCAAAAAAAACAAAGGAAATCTTACAGGTTGGATTGGCTACACTCTTTCCCGAACGGAGAAAAAAATTGACGGTATCAATCAAAATCAATGGTATGCCGCCCGCCAAGACCGTACCCACGACATTTCTATTGTTGGGATGTACGACCTTTCAAAACGATGGAATATTTCTGCGGTATTCGTATATCAGACTGGCAATGCTGTAACCTTCCCAAGCGGGAAATATGAAGTAGCTGGCCAAACAACTTGGTTTTATACCGAACGCAATGGCTATCGTATAGCGGCATACCACCGATTAGATGTAGGCGCAACCTACAAGCTTAAAGAACGCAAACACCTTCGTTCAGAATTATCCTTCAGCCTTTACAATGCCTATGGACACGAAAACCCCGCGATCATTACGTTTGAGCAAAGTGCATCCGATCCCGATAAAACAGTGGCGGTGCAAACTGCTTTATTTCGATGGGTACCTTCTATTTCCTGGAATTTTAAAATCAATTGATAATGACGAAATATTGGATCATAATTTTAGCCGCACTATTTCTTATTGGTTGCGAAAGAGAAATTGACATAGACCTTAACACGAGTAACCCAAGGTTTGTAATTGAAGGAATGATTAGTACTGCAATAGGTGAATCGATCGTGAGTATCAGTAAGACACTTAATTTCGATGAAACGATTCCTTTTCCTGACATTAGTGGTGCATTGGTTACCGTTACCGATAATACAATAAATCAAACGGACACACTCGCTGAAACTTCTGCTGGAAAATATAGCAAGCTGGTATTAGTGGGCATAGAAGGTCACTCTTACACATTAACTGTAAAAATAGGTGAGAAAATGTTTACAGCCGTTTCGACTATACCCTATCAAGTTCAGTTAGATTCACTTGTGCAAGAAAACCTTGCTCGAAAGAGAAGTGGCGGTGATGGCACGTTGATTCGTATAACACCAAGATACACAGATCCTTCAGCGTACGACAACCACTATCAATTTATAGTAACTAAAAACGACATCTTGCTCAATGATATTTTTATTCGAAACGATGTTGGTTTTAACGGCAGCTCTGCTTCGCGCCCCTTGCGCGTAAGGGCCGATAGAAACGATGTAATAAAAGTAGCAATGCAGGATATAGATAAGGCAGCATATAATTATTTTTTTGGATTAAATGAAAACTTAAATCAATCAAGCGCTACACCGGCTAACCCAACATCTAATATCAGCAATGGGGCGTTGGGTTATTTTAAAGGACATACCTCGCAGGTAAAAACGATGGTGATTAAGTAACATGGGAATTCCCAGCAAAACATGCATTGATTGCCTGGCAATATAAATGATGTCTAAAAAATATTATGTGATGAAAAAAATATTCGTATCCCTTTTTCTTTCAGTAATTTTTTGCCTGTCAACAAGTTGCAAAAATGATGATGGCCTCGTAGTGCTTAATTTACCAACTGATTACACCCAATCCACAGTTAAGTACAAAACCGTAAACGGAGTTGACCCTAATTTACTTAGTCTTGACATTTATCATTATGGACAAACTACACCAGATAAACCAATAGTCATATATGTGCACGGTGGCGGCTGGAGACAAGGGGATAAAGCAAATTCGATGGGCAATAAGAAAAATTTGTTTTCCTCTCTGGGTTATATTTTTATCAGCATAAATTACCGCCTCAGCCCTATGTCATCAACATTAGACCCAAATCGAATTATGTATCCAACCCATAATAACGATGTAGCTGATGCCGTGAAATGGATTGATGACAACATTCATGCTTTTGGTGGGAACAATGAAAAAATGGTGCTTTTAGGGCATAGTGCTGGTGCACATTTAGTTTCGTTGACAGGAACAAGTAATTCTTTTTTGCCAACACGAAACATTCCTCTTAATTCAATTAAGGGTATTGCCAGTATAGATACGGAAGGGTATGATGTAGCAAGTCAGGCAAGTGTAGGCGAAGAGATATATGTAAATGCTTTTGGGCTTGATCCAGCTATTTGGTCGCAGGCATCACCAATAAACAATCTATTTTCAGGAACTGCCTATCCCAAATTTTTTGTGGCTAAAAGAGGTACAGCAGCAAGGATTGCACAGGCAGATGCTTTTATTGCTAAACTGCAATCGGTGGGTGTATCTGTAAATGAGGTAAATGGCAGCCAATATGACCATAACGGAATTAACGATGCCATTGGTGCGCCCAACGAAACTGCCATTACTGAACCACTTAAAACTTTTTTGACAAAGTGCTTTTTGTAGAATACTCGACAGATAATAAATAAAGGGAAGCCAAAGATAACGGATTGATAAAAGGGGTTGCAAGATTGGCTATGAGACGTTTGATTGAATACCAAAATTATACTGTATGAAAATTTGCATTATCATTTTACTGATATTAAATGCGGTATGGTTTGCCAGTGCCTTTTGGTTTTTTAGTTTAAATCCAAAAAAAGCAGCTAAGTTATTGCTCTCCAAACAACACAGGCAAGAACCTTCATTTTCAATCTTCGCTCATTCACTCAGGTTTTTAGGAGGCATGAATCTTTCCTTGTCTACTCTTTCAATTTTCTGTTTGGTAAGTATCAAAAACATTGCTCCGGCACACATCTCGTTTTTGTTGTTAGTCTTTAGCATAGCACACGGAAGTCAGCTTGTTTTTAATATCCCGATTGCACTAAAAGAGAGGAATAAAGAGCCTCATCTTTGGTCGGTTTTAGGAGGAACGATGTTTTTCATTTTTGTTGTGGACGCTTTGCTATTTATGCTAAATTTGTTTTGTGCTATTGCATTAGTTTTGTAAGCCTACCATTCGTAGTCTGCCTTAAAACCATAATAGTGCAACGTTACCTGAAATGTTCATCTTTGACTTGCAATGAAAAAACAGAAAATTCAAATACCTTTAATAATAAGCCTAAATTTTCACTAAGTCAGGATCAATAAACAGTTAAAGCTACAACTATGATAAACATGATAGTTTACTTAAAAAAGCAGCACAATCCTGCGGAATTAATTGAGCATCTATTGCGCGAGGAACTAATTGCAACGGCTACTATTGATGAAAATAATATTTCGTATTCAATGACCAATGGCGTTGTGGAGCAAGAAGTTAAATATGTAATAACCATGCAAACAAAGGCTTTGCTATTTAATGAAATTGTAAAAATTGTTGAAATGAAATTTGGTCAAGATACGCCCATAAATTCTTTACCCATTGTTTCTACTAACAGAATGTTTGAAGAAACAATTAGATCGAAGACTAAGAAAATATAAAACAGCTAAACGCAATAGTTCAATGTTTACAAACAGGACATTACTGATTGTAACAAAGCATAAAAAGGAAGAGGTAATTGCACCATTGCTTGAAACCGCATTGGGTGTGCGATGTGTGATAGCCAAATCGTTTGACACGGATACCTTAGGGACATTTACCGGAGAGGTTGAAAGAAAAGATGATCCTACCACCACGGCACGAAAAAAATGCTTACAGGCGATGGAATTATACCATTGCGATTTGGCCATTGCGAGTGAAGGTTCCTTCGGTGCGCACCCAACTCTTTTTCTTTATACCTGCTGATGATGAGTTGTTATGTTTCATAGACAAGAGAAATAATCTGGAAATACTCGCCCGGGAAGTAAGCCTTGAAACTAATTTTGATGGTGAGGAAATCAGAAATGAAAAGCAGTTTCAGGATTTTGCAAATCGCGTAAAATTTCCTACCCACGGGGTAATCATTAGAAAGTCGAAGGATGATATCAGTGATATGATAAAAGGTATAACCGATTGGACACAACTAACTACAGGGTTTAATCTTCTTCTGGAAAAGTATGGATCAGTTTATATTGAAACAGACATGCGAGCGATGTATAACCCAACCCGCATGAAGGTAATTGAAAAGGCAACACACAAATTAGTTGAGCGGATTATCTCATGCTGCCCGAATTGCGATGCCCCAGGCTTTGGTGTAACCGATGTAAAGTCCGGCCTACCCTGCAAGCTGTGCGGTTTTCCTACACGCGCTACGTTAAGCCACCTATACCAATGTCAAAAATGTTCATTTACGAAAGAAGAAAAATATCCTAACCGTATTTTTACTGAAGACCCTTCTCACTGTGATCGGTGCAACCCTTAAAAAATATGTTCGGGTATGAATAGTATGTTGATTAAGAATGCGCATGTTGTCAACGAAGGGCACATTAGGGTGTGTGATGTTTTAATCAGGGGCGAAAGAATTGAGCAAGTTTCATCTCACATCACAGCAACAAATGAAAGCATAATTGATGCCGAAGGTTTATACCTTTTACCGGGAATTATCGATGCGCAAGTCCACTTTCGAGAACCTGGATTGACTCATAAAGGAGATTTATATACTGAAAGTAAAGCCGCAATTGCTGGAGGGGTAACATCTTTTATTGATATGCCCAATACAGTTCCAAATGTTTTATCATTTGATACACTTCACTATAAATATGACTTAGCTTCTCAAAAATCATTAGCCAACTACGCTTTCTTCTTGGGCATTAATGCAGATAACATTGACCAAGTTATACAAGGAGATACATCAAAACTAATTGGTCTTTCTGACGATGGACTTTATTTTACGAAAAAAGGAAATCTACTTGCCGACAGTCCTGACACAATGGAGAAACTGTTTTCCAAGTGTAAATCTATCATTGCAATTCATTCTGAAAAAGAACAGATAGTAGAGGAAAATGAAAACTATTACCGGGCCAAATATGGAGAGAACATTCCCATTCAATACCATCCACTTATCCGAAGTGAACAGGCTTGTTTTGAAGCCACTAAACGAGCTATTGAATTAGCCAATAACCACAAGGCGAGATTGCACATCTTACACTTGACAACTGAAATAGAAACACACCTATTTAATAATGACATGCCCTTGAAAGAGAAAAATATTACAACGGAGGTATCAGTGCAAAATCTTTGGTTTTCAGACAAAGACTATCAGCAGTTAGGAACTTTAATAAAGTGGAATCCGGCTATTAAAACTGAAAAGGATCGTTTGGGTCTTTTGAAAGCCCTATTGGAAGATAGAATAGATATTGTTACTACCGACCATGCACCCCACACATTGGAGGAAAAACAGAAACCCTACTTTGAATCCATGTCTGGTGCGCCAATGGTTCAGCATTCTTTGAATATTATGCTGGAACTTCATAAGCAAGGACTTATTTCCCTAGAAAAAATTACAGAGAAAATGTGTCATAATCCAGCTATACTATATCACATAAAAAATCGTGGCTTTATACGAGAAGGGTATTATGCCGACTTAACTCTTGTAAACTTGAATTCACCTTGGATGGTGACCAAAGAAAATATTTTATACAAATGTGGCTGGTCACCGTTAGAGGGCACTTCCTTTCAAACGCAAGTAACACATACCCTTGTAAACGGGCAGTTGGTTTATTTCAAAGGTAAATTTGATGAATCGCAAAGAGGTAAACCTTTAGAAATTTCAAACTAAAAAAATATACTTTTTAAAACCCAGAGAGAAATGTTGTTGCAATCCCTTTACTTAGTTCTTGGAAGATTGTTTTTACTTGGGCAATGCCTACGGCCCGGGCTATTCGCTGCAAGTCCGGCCCACTCCTGCTTACGCGCTTCGTGCTTTCCGCTTCTATCCCTATTGCATTTTCCTACGCAGCAGCAACACACATTGTGCAGGCCACACATGCCAACGCTAAGACCAAAGCCTACCCAAAGAGTGTCGCTGCCCCAGTCCGATGATGAATTATTAAGATTGAATTATTGAAAGCCAGCACTAAAAAACTTTCTATGAAGAGTGAGTAAGCCCGGATGCCAAAGCTACTTAACATAACGCATAAACATTATATAACTCTTGCCGAGCTAAGTTCCTGACGCACAGTTCTATAATAATATTATGTTAACCATCCCAGCGTGCCATTGCGCACATGCCTTTGCTACGCTGGTCTGGGGGTTTTAGGCTTCGTATTGAAGTTCGGGATTGTTCCGCACATGCCAACCGCACAGTTATATAATTTGACGTTATGTGTAAATAGCCGCTCAAGGCCGCGCTCATCCGGGCCGTGCACACCTCGTCCTTGAGTGTCTATTAAACGATGAAGATTGAGCAAGAAAGTTTTTTGCCCACGCGCATGAGTGCACCAGCCGCACCAAGCATAAGTAATGCAGGCCGCACATTCCTGGCGCCAGCCAAAGCCAGCATTACACATGCTTGATCCAACGCTTCAAGTATTGATTTAAATTGATTAATAGTTACAGGTAAGTTGAAATACTACCCACAGGATTAGCTAGTTAGCTCACTACCGGAACTTCAGCGGTGTTCGCACTTTGTTTTTCTTTTGTCCTTTTTGCCTTGATGCAAAAAGAACGAAAAAAATCAAGAGCCAAATATGCTTCCACGCACATGCCATCGCGCCACCCCGCATTTGGCTCAGGCCACCGCGCAGTGTCAGCTATTGAATTAAGCGTTTAAGACCAGAATCAATATCCTTCCAATCCTTAGATAGATCTATGGTTGCTAGTCGGATTTTATGGCCACTAATCATAAATGACTGATCGTAATCACTTTCTACAGTTGGATACAATAACAGCCCTTCTGAATTTGCATTGCGACTATCAGTAGTATCATCTTCGAGATTTCTCAAGTATGAGTAGACTTGGTAAAGGTTAGTTGAATGAAAAGTTTTGGAACCAAAGTACTCAGTTGTTATATCACGATAATATTTTGTATCGAGTACAATCTTTCTATCTGTTGATTCAAGGACAATATCTGTTCTCATTTCTGGTAGCAAGTTAATGTTGCTTTCCCCTATTGCAGTTGCACTCCAATCGATTTTAGGACTTGATACCTTGTAACTCGTTAATTCCTTTTTATAGAAATTTCGTATAAAGGCTTCAAATAGTCTCGCCATCGCTCTATCGTCTCGTATGAAATCTTTAAAGATGTAATTACCATCATTTTCATTTAATGAAGTAGCTTCAACAATCATCTTACAGATTCTTAATAGTAGATCATAGAATAAATTATTTCTATGAATTCTAACCTTTGAAAACAAAGCAGATTTTACTTCAATATCATCAACACCATTAAATTTTTGGTAAAGCGCTTTCACCTCTTTATGGAGTTTCTTATCCAACCCACGAATTTTTGAAATCCTTAAAAGGGTTCCTTTTAAAAGTTGATTTTGAAGGATGTTATATTGAAATTCATCAAATTCACATACTGCTTTACCTTGGTCAAAGGCATTTGCATTTATTGAAGCAGCAAAATTTATTTTCCCTTTGATACCATTGTATGTTTCTGTGATTGTTATATAGTCACGATCTAAGCCTTTCTTGAATAAACGGTTACAACCATTTACAAGTACCCGACTAAAGAGGTCGATTGCAGTTTCATAGTCGGAGATACCAGCTGCCACCTTCTCCCCTTCTTCAAGCTTATCCCAAGCATAGCAAAGAAGATAATAAATATTTAAGATAGGGATATGCACTATTACTCGATTAATGCGCGAATTTCAATTTCAGCCAAATCCTCGTTGTCAAACCAATATTCGCGTAACAATGGACCAATCTCATTTTCTATAATATTTTGATACCATGTATCGTCCCCGTTACCATCAGGAATGTTGCAGAAATAGCTATGGCCAATTTGAAAACCTTTA
Organism: Bacteroidia bacterium; assembly: GCA_031384515.1. Taxonomy (GTDB): domain Bacteria; phylum Bacteroidota; class Bacteroidia; order Cytophagales; family Cyclobacteriaceae; genus ELB16-189. Next base: position 8,093 of record JANNAQ010000089.1, on the reverse strand, counting down.
CCTAAGTCTTCTACTATTTTCTTATTGAGTCTATCAATCTTGAACTTAATTTTTTCTAAAACGCCTTCATCCACTCCCTTATCAATTAACTCATTTTTAAATTTGTTATTGAAATTTGGGTTAACATCAATAAAAGCAAATCGTCTTCTGAGTGCGTAGTCAACAATGGACAATGACCTATCAGCAGTATTCATCGTTCCAATAATGTAGACATTGGAGGGAATGTAAAATCTATTATCTAATCCATGTGAATATGTAAGTGAAACAGCGTACTCTAGTCCACGTTTATCTTTCTCGATCAATAGCATTAGTTCACCAAATATCTTGCTCAAATTTCCGCGATTGATCTCATCAATAATAAAGAAGTATTTCTTATCGGGATCTGTTTGCGCTCTTTTGCAAAATCTATAGAAAACTCCATTTTCCAATCTAAATGATCTATCTTCCTTAGGTCTAAATCCTTGGATAAAGTCCTCATACGAATAAGATTGATGAAATTGTACCATTTCAATTTTACTCTTATCCTTTTCTTCCATTAGCGCGTAAGCAATTCTGGTCGCCATGAAAGTTTTTCCTGTACCAGGAGGCCCCTGGAGGATAATGTTCATTTTATATTCTAAGCTTGAGAGAATTCGGTCTAGTTCAATTTCATCAATAAACAATTCTTTTAGGGCATCCGCTTTGGAGTAATCACCTATTTCTTCTTCCCGTTTTAGTTCATTATTTAAAATTGTATGAAACTCAACCTTTGAAAGTTTGTACAGACTGCCTTGTCTATTTTTAATAATCTCTGACTCTTGTAATTCAGGCATTTCAAGAATATCATCTATTCCGACAGGGTCAGGTAAAAACTTCTGAATCACAAATGAAATTTCTTCTTCACCACTATCCTCATTTGTATGAGCTGCTTTAGTGGCCTCAAAAATCGCAACAACCTTTTTTATTGGAGTTGAAGCGTATCCAAGAATTAAATCTCCTGGCCGTAATTGTTGAAAATATTCTGCTCGGGTTCTTTTGTTGCCCTTTTCATTGTGAGTCGTGTATGTTTGCTCTTGGCCTATTTCAAAATCTGTAATACTCCAATGTTTTGGATTTGCGTTCAGCCACCAATAATTTACATTTTGAGGTATTTGTGAATCTTGCTCAATGCCTATAAGTCTTTTTAGCCGAGCAACATATTCTGGGTACTTTGTTATGTCGGTTAAGGTCTTTGTGACAATTCTGTGTACTTCCTCATTCCAAACCCCATTTTTAACCCAATTTACCTTTCTTAGGTTATTATAATCGTCCTTATTTGAATCATAATAATAGTCTGAGGTTACTATTCCGTAACCTAAATATTCAGAGGCTCCACGCTTGGGAATTATTATATCTCCTACAGCCATTTCTTTCATAAATTCCCAAAGAGCCAAAGAATTGTTCTTTTGAGATTTACTTCCGTCCGGATATGCTGCTAAGAGTGCATTTCGGATATCTTCTCTGGTTCCGAATTGTTTCAAATCCCCTACCCCCTCCCATCCAATACCAATCACTCCATCCTTATAAAACTCATCCCATTTATTGGCACCCTCACCAGGTGCGATTATCCAATATTTCTTCTTACTAACTCCATATGATTCTCTTGGTTCTTCGGCCAATCCTATTGAACTACCTTGCTTGTCATAAACAACCAGTAATTCATCAAGGTCTTTTTGAATTGCATCTGGATCAATTTCTTCATTAAGGTCATAAACCGTCTTAACAAACGAATCTCCGTATCTCGGTGGTTTTTCACTACGATGTGTCTTGAACCAATCTGCTACGCTATGTAATTGACTCTCTGTTGACCAGTGGTTTGTAGATTCCGTTGTTTCGCTTACCCCATATGCTAAAATTAGAATGTTAGCATCTTTGTAATAGAGGTAAACAGGATAAATACCTGAAGTAACAGTATTAGGTTCTCTCAGTAAGGCAAGCCAAGGCACCTTGGCAGTATTGCCGGCACCAAAACTAACTTTAACATCTAGACCTTTATATGATTTTGGGAAGCCTACTTTTTTTAGATTATCTGTTTGACCTTGAGTAATAAACTTCTCAATGGTATGATAGATATTGTTCGTATGAAACTTTGTCCAAATTATTTCAGAATACTCCAAAGTTGAAATGTTGGCGTCTTTAAATTTTATTGCGAACCTATGAAGTTCACTAACTACCCTATCACTTACATCATCTAATCCCTTACTTTCGCAAAATCTTTCGAGCCATTTTCTCTTGAAAACCGGAATCAAATTTTCTGGATTATAATGGAACGCAATTTTCCATTTCATCCCTACTCCAAAATCAATAGGATCAATTTTTTCAAATTCACCGTTAGTAGAAGCTTTAGCAATACTTATTATTATTCGCTTTACATTTTCAAAAGCTTCTTCTTTTGCGTTTCCGTACTTTGCGTACCAGGAATATTTACCATCCGTCTTCGCAACCTCATCCCCCTTTTTTTCCTCTAAGTTTCGTCTTCTGAAGATTCCAAATTTATAGGCACTCCCACCCCAAATACTTCCTGAATGCTCCGTTTTCTTTTCTAACCAATATGAAAAGGAGGTATCCTTATCAAGATTGGTATACTCATCAAGAGTCATTTTCTCTAATCTTGAGATTGGCCATTCATTTAAAAAATCCTTTTGCTCTTGAAGTCCTGTAGCTAGTTCCATTCATTATTGATTTAAAACATTGAATATACCGAATTCAATTAATTTGGTATTTTTTAATTTAGCCTACTGCATGATAAGTGTTTTGCGCATAGTGATTCTAAAGCCTGAGAATATTTTACTAACTAGAAATGACTTCCAAGTTCTAGTTTATTGAGCATTTTTTTAAAATTATATAAAAATTGAAATAAACTGAATGCAATTTTTTCTGGCAAAATCAGCACATTCTCGATTATTAGGTATTTCAGTAATATTTCTAATTATTAGGTATTTATATAATAATTCAAATTATTATATTTTTTAGTAAAAAAGAGAAAAAGTTATACTTTTATGATTATTAGGTATTTCTGTAATATTTCTAATTATTAGGTATTTATGCAATAATATGATTTCAAAAAATTGTAACTTATTTTCTGGAAGGAAGCCAAAAGCTTAACAGATTATTTTTGACAGAAAATTAATAGATCATTATGACCAAAAAGAAAGCGATTGTAGGTATTATAACTGGAGATATAATAAATTCCAGAAACGCGAATCCTAGACAGTGGCTTCCAATTCTTAAAAAAATACTGGCCTTAAATGGAGAAAGTCCTGGCACATGGGAAATATATCGAGGAGATAGTTTTCAGCTTGAAGTAAAGAATCCTTCTGACACCTTATTGACGGCCATCCGAATTAAGGCCAATTTAAAAACCATTAAGAATCTTGACGTCAGAATAGCTATTGGCATAGGTGAGAAAGAATTCGTGGCATCAAAAATTACAGAATCTAATGGGGAAGCTTTTATCTACTCTGGCGAGAGGTTGGAAAGTTTGAAAAAGGAAAAGCAAAACTTAGCCATTAAAAGCCGTTGGGATGATTTTGATCGAGAAATGAATTTATATATAAGATTTGCCTTGATAGCTATGGATAATTGGAGCACCGGAGCGGCCGACCTTATTAAAATCTTAATTGATAATCCAGATATAACTCAAACCAAATTGGCTGAGAAGCTAAAAATTACTCAGTCTGCTGTTAGTGGCCGCCAAAAAAGAGCTTATTATTATGAGATAAGAGATTTTGAGACTTTATTCAAAGAAAAAATTAAGAAACTAATTTCTGTTTGATGGTACTTATCTTAAAACTTCTATTGGCTCATTTAATTGGGGATTTCATATTACAGCCGAGTAGTTGGGTCGATTCTAAAGAAAAGAAGAAGCTCAGGGCGTGGCAACTATATGCTCACACCTTAATACATGGAGTGCTAATAATGTTGTTGGTTTGGGATATCCATTTCCTTGTGCCCGCCATAATCATAACATTAAGCCATGGGATAATAGATGCCATAAAACTGCTCTCTCAAAAGGAATCCAATAAAAGAGTTTGGTTTACCGTTGACCAACTGCTTCATATAGTAATTATTATAATTGTATGGATAAGAGTTGAAAACCCCGTTTTAGTGATTCAATATTCAGAAGGAAATCTTTTAATGCTTACCGCCATTATATTTATCACTACTCCAGCATCGATAATTATTAAAACTCTGATATCTCAATGGACACCAGCTTCAACTACCACAAGCACCGATTCTCTTCAAAATGCTGGAAAGTTCATCGGAATACTAGAAAGGTTAATGGTCTTTACATTTGCTATTACTAATAATTGGGAAGCGATTGGTTTTTTAATTGCGGCTAAGTCCGTTTTTCGGTTTGGTGACTTAAAGGATGCTCATGACCTAAAACTAACAGAATACGTCCTAATCGGAACTCTACTAAGTTTTGGAATCGCTATAGCAGCCGGTTTATTAGTGAGTAGTATAAAATAAAATATTGCACATCAATTGGAAATAGTAATTTTTTATTCGTGGCAATCCGATACTGACTTCAATAGAAAAGCAATTCTTGATGCGCTTAGACAAGCGATTATTGAGGTTGAAAAAAAGATTGTTGATCTTCGGATCAAAATTGATGAAGCTGTTAGTAATAATGTTGGTGCCCTTCATATTCCCAATTCTATCCTGCAAAATATTTCAAAAGCTGACATCGTTGTTAGCGACCTTTCAATTGTTGGCAAGTCATTCACGAGTGAAAAGAAGCTTAGTAACCCAAACGTATTAATCGAGCTAGGTTATGCAGTATCAGAACTAACTTGGAACCGAATCATTATCCTCTTTAATAAACATTATGGAGAATTTCCTAAGGATTTGCCTTTTGATATAGAAAAAAGAAGCTGTCTTGACTTTACAATCTCAAAACAAGATGACAGCAATGGGATAGGTCAATTGAGAACTGAACTAATTCACAGAATAACTCAGATTATTGAAAGTAATCCACCTAAAAACATAAAGGATAAGAGTGTAGCTGACATCAAAAAGAGATCAAATGATATTGCAACATTATCTGCAATTCTTGATCTCTTTCGCATCAAGCAAATGGATTATTTATTCAAGGAGGGACACGCCAGAATAGACCAAGATGTAATTAATGGTAGGGACGAATTTAATGATCTCTTGAGGTCCAAAAGATTCAATTTGTTTGATGGTGAAGCGAAACAAAGGGTTTTAGCTTTTCAATCAAACAAATTGAATCAATTTCCTGAACTACTTATTAAAATGTATAACAAGAAACGATATGGAGGTTACGAGAATAATGTAATTAAGGATAGAAATAATCAAAACCCTAAGAGGTTTGACCCAGCAAAAGCAGTAATAAAATCAATTGATGAATCTTATACTTCATTATGCGACTACATTCGCCACAATTATCATGAGATAAACATGGATTTTTTCTATAAATATAAAGATGAAGATGATGAACTAGAAGATGTTGGTTAGGTCTCAGAAATGGAATCCAAAGTAAACATCAACACCCATTGTGCAGGCCACACATGCCATCGCTAAGTCCAAAGCCTACCCAAAGAGTGTCGCTGCCCCAGCCCAGTGTGAATGATAAAAGATTGAATTACTAAAGCCCACGCTAAAAAACTTTCTATGAAGATTTTGGTAAGCCCGGATGCCAAAGCTACTTAACATAACGCTCGCCATTATATAACAATGTTAGTACTAACTGGGTGGCACCCGTTACATAATGAGACGTTATATTAAATAGCTTTAACGATTAAGAATGATAGTTATTACTAGCTGTAGTAGGCTTTAGATTTTTTGTTGCTATTTCCTTAACGTGCTTTTAGAAGTTTTAGGAGTTCTTTTGGGTCTTGGCGGTTGTCCCAAAATGAAGTAATGACAATGGCACTGTCTGTGATTTTATAAAACAAGCTAAAATGACCCATTGCCGCCACATGTGTATCTGGGAATTCTGCTGTTTTGTATATCAGCGGGTTTTCAGCAATCAGGTTAGCCTTCTCATTGCTCAACCCAAGCAGCTTAAGCGAATAGGTGGGTGACTGATTTCGTTGCAACCAATATTCCAGAATAGACCTTCGTTGCCGGGCAGCCGTTTCCGTCCAGATTATTTTCTTTTGAGCCATTCCAGTTCACGTTCGTTGAGTGTGAGCTGATCAATGGTTCTTCCAGCATTAATATCTTCCTCACTCATCGCCAGCATAATTTTCTGTTCTTCGGTAAGAGGCACTACTTCTTCCTGAACGTGGGAACTGTTAATCATATCCGACAAAGCCCGCAGATAGCCTGTATCCTTAATAGCCATTAACTGGTCAATAACCCGGTTTCGAATATCAGTAGCTGAAGTCATGTTGTTTGAAGTTATTCTTGCCACTAAAGATAAGAAAACTGGGAGAAAATACCCTCCCTGTTATTGATGAAGAGTAAAACATTTATAGGAAATTAGTATGGCAATGCCTACGGCCCGTGCTATTCCCTGCAAGTCCGTCCTCGCTCCTGCTAACACACTTCGGGCTTTTCGTTTCTATCCCTATTGCATTTCCAGCGCAGCAGCAACACACATTGCCAGGCCACACATGCCAACGCTAAGACCTAAGCCTACCCAAAGAGTGTCGCTGCCTCAGTCCGGTGATGAATGATGAAGATTGAGTTATTAAACGCCCGCGCAAAAAAAACTTTCTAAGAAGATTCCGGTCAGCCCGGATGCCAAAGCTACTTAACATAACGCTCGCCATTATATAACAATGTTAGTACTAACTGGGTGGCACCCGTTACATAATGAGACGTTATATTAAATAGCTTTAACGATTAAGATTTCAAGAATATTGCAATTTTTTAAGCAGCCAGTCTATTTTCATTGGACTGAATCTATGAAACCAAAAACGTGATAAAACTGTATATTTGTGAGAATCTTCACCAAAATGGCATCAAAAGCTTTCGAAAATGAATTTCTTAAAGGCCTTGACCTGTTAAGCAAAGAGCAGCAGGACAAAGTGATATCCTATGTTAAGGTATTATTGAAAAGAACTAAAAGCAACCAGCATAGTGGACTCCTTATATTTGCTGGAAGCTTAAATCCAAAGGATGTTCAGGAAATCAGTTCAGCTATAGAAGCTGGATGCGAAAATATCGATAAAAATGAATGGTAAAGGTTGTATCCTTGATACCAACATTGTTATCGGTCTCTTTGCTAATGAATCATCTATAACAGAAAAAATCAAATCCTCCTCCAGTAGTATTTTTATTTCAAGTATCGTTTTGGGCGAATTATTTTTTGGCGCGGAGCAATCAACAAGAAAAAATGAGAATAGAAAAAAGATTGAAGAATTAGCGGAAGCCTCTCTTGTACTTGAATGTGATACTGATACTGCCCGATTTTATGGAAAAATAAAAAGCCAGTTAAAGGTTAAAGGAACTCCAATACCTGAAAACGATATCTGGATTGCGGCATTAGCAGATCAGCATCAACTCATTTTAGTTACAAGAGACAAGCACTTCAACAGTATCGAGACTTTAGTGATCGAAGCCTGGTGAATCATCGTCCATCCCAGCCGCAACACCCATTGCGAGGCCGCGCATCCCTCCCACTTTCAAAGCCCGCCAAAGAGTGTCGCTGCCCCAGCCCGGTGATGAATGATGAAGATTGAGTTATTGAAAGCCAACGCTAAAAAACTTTCTTTGAAGATTGGGTAAGGCCCGGAGCCAAAGCTATATTAACATAACGCAATAACATTATATAACTCTTTCCTCGCTAAGTTCCTGACGCACAGTTCTATAATTATATTATGTTAACCATCCCAGCGTGCCATTGCGCACATGCCTTTGCTACGCTGGTCTGCGGGTTTTAGGCTTCGTATTGAAGTTCGGGATTTGCGCACATGCCATCGCACAGTTATATAATTTACTCGCTTGAAAAAATAATTTATAAGATTTAATGGACAAAAATGGTTGGTGATGCTTTGTCTAACTGATTGATTTGATAAGAGTTAACCTCTTAAAATAGGAGGAAATTGAAAATGGTTTCAATTTCCTCTTTTCATTTTATGAATACACGTAAAAAAGTCCTG
>JANNAQ010000077.1:0-2735 GCA_031384515.1 Bacteroidia bacterium | reverse complement strand
CAAAGTTCAATGCTTTCTGATCATCCTTAGGATACGTAATCAACCCATAAATCAACCCAGCCATAAATGAATCCCCACCACCAACACGATCAACTATATGTGTAATCTGATAAGTTGGCGCTTCTGATAATTTTTTGCCATCCCATAACACTCCTGACCAGGTGTTGTGACTTGCGCTAACAGATCCGCGCAACGTGATGATCACTTTTTTTGCTTTTGGAAACTTGGTCATTAATTGCTTACCCACAGATTCATATGCTGCGCCCTCTAGGTGTCCGGATTTTACATCAACACCTACAGGCTTGATGCCGAATACCATCTCAGCATCTTCTTCATTTCCCAAAATGATATCGCAATGATTAACTAATTTCTCCATGACTTCACCTGCCGATTTACCCCACTTCCACAACTTGTTTCTAAAATTTAAATCAGTGGAGATGGTGATTCCTTTCTTTGAAGCAGCTTCGCAAGCTTCGAGACAAACATCAGCAGCACCTTCCGACACAGCGGGCGTAATGCCAGTCCAATGAAACCAGGTAGCACCTTCAAAAGCTTTATCCCAATCAATAGATCCTTTCTTCAACTTTGCAAATGAACTATTCGCACGATCGTATATTACTTTACTGCCACGACTTACCGCACCTGCTTCCAGAAAATAAATCCCTACCCTATCTCCACCACGAACAATCAAAGAGGTATCAACATCATGTGAACGAAGTGTTGCAATGGCATAATCGCCTATGTCATTCTTTGGAAGGCTGCTTGCAAAGCTTGCATGAATTCCAAAGTTGGCAAGTGAGACAGCAACATTCGCCTCGCCACCACCGAAAGTGGCTTCTAATTCAGTTGCCTGTGCGAATCTAAGGTAGCCAGGTGTTGCTAACCGAAGCATAATTTCCCCGAAGGTTACGACTTTGTTTTTCATTACTTTATATCACGTTTTTAGTTGTATTCGATAAGTCTCTTACTTTCAAACTCCGGCAAATGCGCTGAAACCACCATCCACAGGAACCACTATTCCAGTAACAAATTTTGATGCATCCGAACAAAGCCATATCAAGGTACCTGATAATTCTTCGGCTTCTCCAAATCTACCATAAGGTGTACTTTGTATTATCGAATTTCCTCTAGCTGTTAAACTTCCATCTGGATTTGTCAGCAAGGCTCTGTTTTGTTCAGTCAGAAAAAAACCAGGTGCAATTGCATTTACACGAATTCCTTCTCCAAATTTCTTAACCATCTCCACGGCAAGCCATTGGGTAAAATTGCTAATCGCAGCCTTGGCCGCTGAGTAACCGACCACTCTCGTAATTGGAACGATCGCAGCCATAGAAGATAGGTTGATAATAACACCTGATCTCTTTTGCGTCATTGCTTCACCAAAAATTTGAGTTGGCAAAACAGTTCCTGTCAAGTTAAGATCAACTACTTTTTGAAAGTCCTCAATCTTTAAATCAAGGAAAGTCTTGTCGGGAGCAATGGTCGCTCCTGGCATATTTCCACCAGCTCCGTTGATCAGAATCTCTATTGAGCCAAAACGATCCAGAATTATTTTTTTTGCATCTAAAAGCTGCTGCTGACTTAATACGTCTGCAGAAACACCAATCGCAACGCCACCAGCTATTATAATCTCATTTGCCAACGCTTCCGCAACTTCTTTTCTTCTACCCAATACAACTACGTTTGCGCCAGCGTTAGCCAAGGCCTTGCACATGACACTGCACAATACGCCAGTGCCTCCTGTTACTACGGCTACCTTCCCAATCAGACTAAATAAGTTTTTTGAATCAGGCATCTTATGGCTTCAATTTCACAGATTGATGAAGTTCACTACTCTTATAGCACGCTTCAATTAGTTTAATCACATCTCTCGCTTCTTCTGGTTTAACTGATAAGGGCTTCCCTTCGCGAATGGCATCATATACGTTATTATAAAATCCGAGATAATTACCGGGATTGGTTTCGACATTCCCCTCCACATGCACCCCTACTATTGTTGTGTTCAACTTACCCCACCAAGCTTTATCCTCAACAGCCCACCCTGGAGACCCAGGGATACCTCCATCCTTCAGTGACTGCTCCTGAAGATCAGTCCCGTACTTTGTGAAAGAGCCCTCAGTCCCATGCAACATATAACGGGGTCCTTGTTCTCGAACAAGGTAACTTGACTTCACAATCGCATGAAACCCATTGTATTGTAAACGTATATCATAGAAATCATCTACCTGACCACCTGGCCGTTGAATTCCAACTCTGGCATCCACTTCATTTGGCATCCCAAAAAGGATCAACACCTGATCAAGCATGTGTGAACCAAGATTATACAAAATTCCCGTGCCTTCCTCCTTCACTTCTTTCCAGGTATTTGGTTCAATATAGTTGCGGAAGCGATCGTAATGCGCTTCGAATTCTACAAGTTTACCAAGCATTTTACTGTCAATTACTTTCTTCACAGTAAGGAAGTCTCCGTCCCACCTACGACTTTGAAACACAGTAAGAATTTTATCTTTCTTTTTTGCAAGTGCAATTAGATCGTTTGCCTCCTTTGTTGAAACGGTGAACGGTTTCTCCACAATAACATGTTTGCCAGCTTTTAAAGCTTGGGCAGTAAAATCGTAATGAGTCGAATTAGGAGTATTAACGACAACTAATTCAATCGATGGATCCTGAAAGACTTCCTCAACTCGCTGAACTATTCTTGCTTTTGGGAAAAGAGTTGGCGCAACGGTTGATTT
>JANNAQ010000068.1:0-39954 GCA_031384515.1 Bacteroidia bacterium | reverse complement strand
GTCTTGGTTCATTGGCCAAACGCAAGACAGTTTAAAAACAATCGGGCACACCGGTAGCCAGGGTGGGTTTGTTGCAAACTATGTAACTGTTCCTGACAAGAAAATTCTTTTTGTCATTCTCTGTAACACCCCTCGAAATATTGAAGCCGATGCAGCTATCGTATTACAATTTTTAAATCAAGAGAACTGGTTAGAATAGTCCCTTTATTCCGAAATTACCATGTTCAGTAGCATTGTTCCATAAGTGCCGATAAATGCAGAATTGTACTAAAGTAGCTTTTTGAGTAAAGGATATAGTAAAGGACAACACCATGGATTAGTGTATAGATAAAGCATAGATAGTGTATAGATAGTGTATAGATAGAGCATAGATAGTGTATAGATAAAGCGTAAAGCAAACCAATGACTAAACGCATTCAAAACATGGCAAATCAAAAGAAACTTACTAAACTACCTTCTTCCGGATAGCTTTTGCATACGTGCGGCTCACTGGAAAGCTTTTCCCATTTTGCATCTTTACTACCATTCCACCATTAAAGTGCCTCTCAATCTCTTTTAAAAAATTAAGGTTAATAATAGTGGAGCGGTGCACCCGAATAAAAATATCTGGATTCATGATCTCATCCAGTTTACCTATTCCAGACGAACTCACAAACTGATCCGCCTTTGTTGATATGATAGTGTAATCGCCTGAAGCCTCTAAATACACAATGTCATCTACCGGCAGATTGTATAGCTTCTCAGACTTCTGAACGAAAATATGCGAATCATATGAACCCTTCCGCTCACCTCTGATGCTGTCTAGCAAATCACCAATACTGCTTTGTTCCAAACTTTTCTGCTTCAAAGCACGGTTAACCGCCAACCGAAAACGTTCTTCGTCTAGAGGTTTAAGTAAATAATCAACTGCGTCTTTCTCAAATGCCTTAATTGCATATTGATCGTATGCAGTGGTGAAAATTACATACGGTTCATGAGCTATTTCCTCCAGCACTTCAAATCCATTCATTCCTGGCATTTGAACATCCAAAAATATGAGATCAGGCTTTAACTTATCAATTTTCTCGACTGCTTCCGTGCCCTTAGCGCATTCACCCAGGATCTCAATTTCGGCAAAGGATTCCAAATATTCCGTAAGAAGATTACGGGCCAGTTTCTCATCATCAATTATCAAACAGGTTGTATTCATACTTCTAGTTTTTCAAGTTCTGGTTTCTCAATTTTATTAAAGGGATTCTCTTCTTGTATATAAAAACTTACTACATATCCATTTTCACTTGAGCGTACTCGTAATCCTGATTGCGCTCCATAGTAACTCCTCAATCGAAGATCCGTATTATTCATTCCTACTCCACTTGAACTCCCATCCATCACTTTTTTTGCCTTTGATCCCAGTCCATCGTCCTTAACTTCAAAAAAAATAATATCACCGGAACGCCTTACCGTGAGAAAAATGGTGCCACCCTCTTCCTTGGGAGCAATCCCATATTTGACTGAGTTCTCCACCAACGGTTGTAAAATCATAGGGGGAATTAAAGTAGTAAAGCAAGCCGGATCAATATTTTTAACAAACTTAAGTCGATCACCAAACCGGACTTGTTGAATACGAACATAGTTTTCTATAAAATCGATCTCCTCAATCAATTTTACACGTTCACCTCCATGAGAATCCAGTGCATATCGAAATATGTCCGATAGCTGAGTTATAACTTTGCGCGCTTGCTCTTTGCTGGAGTGCATTAAGGTGCTAATGGAGTTTAAGGTATTAAAGAGGAAATGCGGATTAATTTGTGATTTAAGTAACGATATCTGCATCTCCTTATTCTTCAACTGTAGCTCACTCTTTTCCTGTTCCCGTTTTTGCAAGCCTTGGAAATAGCGAATGACATAGTAAACACCAACCGTTATTATGTATTGGTCGTAGAAACGGAGTGCGTCCCAACTCATCAAGCCAATCATATACTCCTTCCAATGAACGAAATACACAAATCCCTCCATATAGTCTGAGAAGTAGTACGACAATGTACCGTTCACCATAAAAAAGAGAGCAATCCCTAATACATGACCAGTTATCTGAAAGATTGCTTCAAATCGGAAAAGAAAGTGCGACCAAAAGAAGATCAGAAGTATAAATACACAAAGTGCTTCGAAAAGAAAAAAACCGTTCCACAAAACATAGGATTGGGGATTGACGAACTTCCATTCAAAAAAGACACTTATCGCAAAATTGATCGCATACCAAAGGCAGATTAGAAAATAAGCTTGTCTCCAAATTTTTGGAATTTGTTCAATAAGTTTCACCCGCATTGAAATTGTTCTATAAATTTAACGATTTGAAAACAAAGGTGTCGAATTGACCAACAGAATCGCTAAAAGCACTTTTTATCCGTTAAAATTAAAACCTATCAAGTGGCACATACTACTATATTTAACTCAAATTGCCTGGCTGATTGTAGTCTGCTTGAAATCATTAAATGACTAAAACGTTACTGCCATTTTTCTTTATTATATGTTGGTCTGCCGGGGCTCAGACGATTGGCATATCAGCGAAATTAGTAGATAAGGAAACAAAGGAACCAATAATCTTCGCCACTGTTGGCATAATGGGCAAGTCTCTTGGAACAATCAGTAATATGCAAGGTGATTTTGATTTTTACTTTCCGGCAGAATTCCAAAATGAAAATCTGATTATAAGCACTTTAGGCTACAATAATTTCGAAGCTCCGATCTGGTCCATAATAGCCAATAAGAGTCTTTTAATTGAGATGACAAAGTCTACCACTGTTCTGCAAGAAGTGATAGTCTCAGATTCTTTGGAAGGCGGAGAAATTCTTAACATTGCTCTTTCGAGAATTCCCCAAAATTTTCCCATGACTCCCTACCTGGTAGATGGATTTTATCGCGATTTAAAAAAAGTAGGTGGCGTCTATGTTTCACTTCTGGAGGCAGCTGTCAAGATTTATGATGAAGACTATAAAGCGCCTAGAAATAAATTTAAACTCAGAGAACGCGTGGCTTTACTTGAGGTGAGAAGAAGTCTGGGATACGCAAACAAATTCACGGCCTACTTCGATGATGATAACCTATTGGAAGACTTACTCCTTCATAACAATGTAAGATACCGGCAATTTCCTGAGGAAAGTTTCTTCTTTTCAAGCTTGAAGCGAGAAAAAGATTCGTATTACAATGGCCACGAAATTTTTGTGGTGAGCCAGAACAAGGATTATAAACTAATCGTTTATATTGATAAAAGAACATATAGTATTATACATCTTGAATACGAAAACAATCAAGAGGAAACAATTGGAAGCAGAAGTGGTTTGGTGAGCAAATTTGTAAGTCTCAAGCGTATTATTGATTTTAGAGAGTATAAGGAAAAGATGTATCTCAACTTCATAACAGTAGACTCTAAAGTTAATTGGTATGATGCCACCACAGGTGAATTGAAATTTGAAACAGATCTCTACCAGCAACTTTTAGTCAACAATATTAACCCAGAACCAGAAGAGAGAATAGGAACTACTGAAAAAATGAGAAGCTATGGACTTCAGCATACTGACTTTTCTTACAACAAAAAATTCTGGGACAATTACAATATCATTAAAGAAAGTCCACTCGATAGAAAAATTATTGAAGATCTGGAGAAGGTTGGTTCTTTAGAAAAACAATTCGAAAAAAATTGAAGAGTCACTATTTCCTTAATTGGATATTACCGAATTGCTTAGTTTTTTTTGCTTGCTTTTGGTAATCGCCAAAGCAATAAATCCTAGGATAAAAAAGACAATCAGTGATAACACAGAGTGCTTCATCCCAAGCATCTCATCAATGAAGCCAAACGTAAATACTCCAATTACAATGGCAATCTTCTCAGTCATATCGTAAAAACTAAAGAAGGACGCAGTATCATCGGTAACCGGCATTAATTTACTATACGTACTTCGACTTAACGATTGGATTCCACCCATCACCAGGCCAACTCCAACTGCAAGTCCATAGAAATGGAACTCCACATTTTCACCAGATTCCCTCAGGGTTGCAACTTCGTAGGCTGCTATGCAAATAAATATCCATAAGACTACAATGCTCATTAATACATTAAGATTTCCAAAAATACTGGACAACCGAGCGATCAAAGTAGCACCGGCTACAGCAACCAACTGAATAATGACCAACGTAATAATGAGTTTGGTGGCAGGTAAGCCCAGCATTTTACTGCCAAACATAGCGGCAGCAAGCATTACGGTTTGCACACCCATGCTGTATAAGAAAAAAGAAGCGAGGTACCAATTTAACACTCCGATTTTCAAAACCTGCCTCAATACTTTTGCAAGCTCTCTGAAACCCGATGTTAAAAAATTTGAACCCGACTTTCCAGCAGTCGGTTTGCCCTTTGGTAGGAACGCGAATGTTATTTGTGCAAAGCCAACCCACCAAATACCAACCAATAAAAAAGTAATCAACGGGCCAGAAGTTTTATCTCCTTTCGATTGGAAATAAAGGACTAAACCAAATCCAACCATTTGTAAAATGACTGAGCCAATGTATCCCATCATAAATCCCCTTGCGCTTACTTTATCCCGGTCTTCCATCGCAGCGATCTCGGGCAGGTACGAATTATAAAAAACCAAACTACCAGCGTAACCAATAACAGCACCCATGAAACAACCAATTCCCCATTCGATATTGGCACCCTTAAACCAATATAGCCCCATACAAGACAAGCCTCCGAGATAGCAAAAGAATTGCATAAACCTCTTCTTGTTCCCCAGACTATCCGCAATGGAAGAAAGAATTGGAAGAAGCAACGCGATGGTCAAGTAGGCAAAGGCCAATGTATAATCATACAAGGCAGAATTTTTAAATGTCATACCCAAAAATGGAACGCTGCCCTCGCCATAGGCAGACTTTGTTACACCAAGAAAGTAGATGGGGAAAAAAGTGGTGGTAATCACCAGGTTGTACACAGAGTTTGCCCAATCGTACATCCACCAGGCCTGAACCACTTTTTTATTGTTCAACGTCAGCTGCATAGTCAAGATAAGTTATTAGATAGCATGAAAAAACAGTAGAAGTCTTTTCAAGATAAGGCTAATATACCGGTAATAGTAATTTTTTAGCTTCACTAAAAAACTCTTCCTTATCAACAGGCACAACCCCCACATGTTGGCATACTAATCCTCCTCCTAGATTAGAAAGGGATAGAATCAATTTAGGATCAAGGTTAAGCGCAATACAAAGGCCTGCAATACTCACCACTGTGTCTCCAGCACCGGACACATCTGCAATTTCACGCACGTGAGCCGAAAGTTTTACTTTTTGATTTTCAAAGTCTATGTAAGCCCCGTGCTCAGAAAGTGTAACCAGAATTCCTTTTGCATGGAGCTTTGCTTTTAATGATTCAACAGCTGAAGCTACTTGATGTTGATCTCCGGCATTCACATCTATTTTCAATCCTTCACGCAATTCTTTTAAGTTGGGCTTGAAAAGTGTTACCTCTTTATAAACTAAAAAATTTCTTTTCTTCGGATCAACCACTGTTGGGATACCTAGTTTGTTTGCAAGGGCAATTGAATTTTCAATAATGGAAGTAGTAAGAACACCTTTGTCATAATCCTCAAAGATGACCACATGGCAAACAGGTAAAAGCTTTTCAATTTTCTCTAAAAGCTTCTCTTGTTCACGCGCACTTGCCGGTGCATCCGACTCTTCATCCACTCGCACTACATGTTGATGACTGGCAATAACACGTGTCTTTACTGTGGTGGGGCGTTCTGAACTTAATACAATTCCATCCTTAGATATACCACGCTCATCCAGGCTTTGCAATAGTTTTCTTCCCGCATCATCATCGCCAATGAGTGCACATAAAATTGGTTTTGCTCCAAGTGCTTGGACATTCAGCGCAACGTTTGCGGCTCCTCCTAACCGAACATCTCTTTTTCTAACTGATACTATCGGGACAGGGGCTTCTGGAGATACTCTTTCAACTGCTCCCCAGATGTAGCTATCCAGCATCACATCACCAATGATCAACACTTGAAGATCATTAAACGAATTAAAGATTTCTGGGATAGATTTACTCAACTTGTCTTCTGAAATTTATAACTGGGAACTAGCTTATTTCAAATTAGCCAACGCATTCTTCATACGCTTCATCGCCTCCACTAAATCCTTTTCTGAAGCTGCATAAGAGAGTCGCACGCAATTTTCGTCACCAAAAGCACCACCTGGCACTAAAGATACGTGTCCCGTCTCCAACATATACAGACAGAAGTCATCTCCATTTTTAATGGTCATGGTTGCGCTTGACTTACCATAGTAATAACTCACATCCGGGAAAAAGTAAAATGCTCCTTGCGGATAGTTGGCTTTCACCCCAGGAATTTCTTTTAATAAATTATACACCACGTCTCTTCTGTGATGATACTCTTTCACCATTGCTTCCGTAGGAGCTAAGTCACCTGTGATAGCGGCCAATGCTCCACGTTGCGAAATGGAGCAGTTAGCTGAAGTAATTTGGCCTTGAACTTTATTACTACCATCTGCAATCCACTTAGGGGCCGCGATATACCCAACCCTCCAACCTGTCATCGCAAATCCTTTTGCAAAACCATTCACGGTAATGGTACGGTCAAACATTCCCGGCAAGGATGCAATGCTCAAGCGTTCGCCAGTAAAGTTGATATGCTCATAAATCTCATCAGCAATAATCAACAAACCTTCGTGCGTAAGCACAACTTTTGCTATGTCTTCCAACTCCTTTCGGGAAAAAACAGAGCCAGTAGGATTACACGGAGATGAGAATATAATCGCTTTTGTTTTTGACGTGACGGCCTTCTCTACCTGCGCGGCTGTTACTTTAAAATCATTTTCAATGGTTCCTTTTACAAGAACTGGGGTTGCCTCTGCCAAACGAACCAGTGCATCGTAACTAACCCAGTACGGTGTGAAAATTATAACCTCATCACCAGGATTAAGTAAGGCCAGCATGACGTTAGCAATAGACTGCTTCGCACCATTTGAAACTACAATGTTTTCTGCCTTATACGGGACATTGTTTTCTTTCTGATACTTCGCAGCAAGTGCTTCGCGTAAATCCTGATAGCCCGCTACGGGAGGATATGAAAAATATTTTCCGTCATCAATGGCTTTCTTAGCTGCGTCACAAATATGCTGAGGGGTTTTAAAATCTGGTTCGCCCAGACTCAGATTGATAACATCAATGCCTCTGCTTTTAAACTCGCGGGCTTTAGCGGCCATAGCTAATGTGGCTGACTCTTCAATTGCGTTAATACGGTCGGAAAGATTATTCATGGGTCATTATTAAATCGGGCTCAAAGAAAAGCATTATTAGTTATATATGGAACAGATATACCCTACAGTTTAAAGTCAAGACTGATTATTCGAAGATCAGACTGCTTTAAACAACTAAGAATGTAGTCTTCTAATTAAAAAGAGTTCGTCCAGTTATGCTTCTGCCCAGCGTAATCTCATCCGTATATTCCAAATCTCCTCCTACTGAAATACCCCGGGCAATCGAACTTATTTTCAGGTCAAATCCAGAGATTCGCTTATTGATATAGAAAGAGGTAGTGTCACCTTCCATGGTCGGGCTTAAGGCCAAAATTATCTCTTTCGTTTCTCCATTGGATCTGGCCAGTCTCTCCACAAGCGAATCAATTTTCAAATCTGAAGGACCAACGCCATTCATTGGAGAAATGATTCCTCCCAACACATGGTAGACTCCCCTGTATTGGGAAGTATTTTCGATGGCCATAACATCTTTACTTTCTTCCACCACACAAATAATGCTCCGGTCTCGTCTATGGCTTTTGCAAATACTGCATTCCTCTTCGTCAGAAATATTGTGACAGGTTTTACAGAACTTAATGTTGGCACGCAGTTTATTCAGAGCGTCAGTAAGAGCAAACGTTCTGTATTCATTTTCCTTTACCAGGTGGAGCACCAAACGAAGAGCCGTTTTCTTTCCAATGCCAGGAAGCCGGGAGACTTCATTGACTGCCTCTTCAATGAGTTTAGAAGGATACTCCATCAAAAAAAATTAAAGGATTTTGGCGTCTATCCCAACTTCACAAATGGCTTCTCGCATAGGTCGAAGTTCTTCATAGGAACCTTTCTTTACAGCACACTTACCTTTATAATGTATTAAAAGTGTGCACTGCTCAGCCTGTTCCGGTGTCTGATTACAAACTTTTATCAGAGTAGCGATCACGTGCTCAAAGGTATTCACATCATCATTAAAGACGACCAGATCCTTGAGCTCGGTTATTTCGATTGCTTCAAGAATATCAACTAACTCCAGCTCTTTGGGTGATGTGGTCATGAATGGTTGCAACACAATCACAAAAATAAAAAAAAGTAGGTTGTTTTAAATGATTTTTTTGAATTCACTAACCGCATACTTCCCGTGCCTAAATCTGCGGCCTCCAAAACAAACCAATGGCACTTGTTGCTTCAATCCAATTGAACTTACTTTACATTAAACACCAGTATTCCGTATGTCCCCACTTCTTGTTCTCTCTATTCTAATCATCTATTTCGCAGCCCTTATCACTATTTCCTTCTTTACCTCAAAGGGAGCCGATACAACTACCTTCTTTACAGCCAACAGGAAATCACCCTGGTTTTTGGTTGCATTTGGTATGATTGGAGCTTCCCTTTCTGGAGTTACGTTTGTTTCTGTCCCAGGAAATGTTGGCAAGTACGGGTTCGCCTACTTTCAGGTAGTATTGGGCTATTTAGTAGGCTATTGGGTAATCATCGGTGTGCTTATGCCCATCTATTATAAGCTCAACCTGATTTCAATCTATTCTTATCTTGAACAAAGATTTGATAAATGGGCTTACAAAACCGGTGCCCTTTTCTTTCTAATATCTCGAACAATAGGTTCTTCCCTAAGACTTTTCCTGGCCGCTACGATCTTGCAACTATTTTTGTTTGATGCGTGGGGTGTACCCTTCATTGCTACCGTTGCTACTACTATTGCGTTGATTTGGGTCTATACATTTAAAGGAGGGATCAAAACAATAGTTTGGACTGATACTTTTCAAACCTTCTTCTTGATCACAGCCGTTTGTGTAACTGTTGCTCACATCATTACAAAACTTGATTTTTCTTTTTCAGAAATTATGGGATTCATGGACGACAAAAGCTACTCCAGGATATTTTACTTTGATGATGTCAACTCAAAATTATTCTTCCCCAAACAGTTTATTGGAGGTGCCTTCATTGCCATTGCTATGACCGGACTTGATCAGGAAATCATGCAAAAAAATCTGACTTGTAAAACACTAGGTGATGCCCAGAAGAATATGTTTTGGTTCAGCCTTACTCTAGTATTTGTCAATTTGCTTTTCTTGACGTTGGGAGGCTTGCTCTATCTCTACAGCGAGCAAAATGGATTGTCCATACCTGCCTTATCTGATGAATTATTTCCTCGTCTTGCTTTCAATGAATTAGGCTCAATCGTGGGCATTTTCTTTCTACTGGGAATTACTGCCTCTTCGTATGCAAGTGCCGACTCTGCATTGGCCGGGCTCACCACTTCCTTTTGTATAGATTTTTTAAACTTTAAAAACAAAGAAGAAAATCAAAAGCAACGGCAGAAATTTATTGTTCATCTGGGGTTCTCAATTCTATTCCTTATTATTATTCTGATCTTTAAAGAATTGAATGAGAAATCGGTAATTGATGCAGTACTGGATGTTGCCGGTTATACGTATGGCCCGTTACTTGGGCTTTTTTCATTCGGCATTTTTACAGCACGGCAAATAAAAGGAATAGCCGTGCTTGGAGTCTGCATTTTGTCACCTCTACTTTCATATCTACTTTCTGCAAACTCTGTTGACTGGTTTTCAGGCTATAAAATTGGAATCGAAATTTTAATCATAAACGGACTTATTACGTTTGCAGGGCTTTGGATTATCTCTAAAAAGAAAATCTAGTCAAAAAGAAACTAAAGTTCCTTTGCGGGATCCCAAAAAAGATTTTCGAAATCTACTACCCTATCTTTTACTACTTTAACCTTCTCCTTTTCAAGGGCTTTTTGCATGGCAGTTGGTGTTTCAAAGTGATGTTTGCCTGTCAATAAGCCAGCCCGGTTTACGACTCGGTGTGCTGGTATTTTGTGATCCCCATGGGCGGCATTCATTGCCCAGCCCACCATTCTGGCACTCATTTTGGTGCCGAGGTAAGCGGCAATGGCACCATAACTTGTAACACGGCCTTTGGGTATAAGTTTGGCTACCTCAAATACATCATCAAAAAAACTATAGGTTTTAATTACTCTATTCGATTTGATTGCTTTCGTCATAAAATAAATTTAGCAAAAGCTTTCTGAGAGATTAAATTTGTGACTTCGTTTTTAAACAGAAATGAGAAAACTACCTTGTTTAATTGTCTTATGGCTGGCTGTTTCGCCATTGTTTGGGCAACAACTCATATTTCCTGATTCAACTGAGTGGAATGTGTTGACAGAGGGAGATGAGCTTTCCTTTTTTGTAAGCACAACAGATTCTTTGCAGCCACGCTATTCATTAGAGGGAGTTAACGGATACAGGATTCAATTTGATTCACTGGGCCATTTTCAATGGAAACCTTCGTTTGATTTAGTTGACCGACTTGAGAGGCAGAAAGAAATTATCTTGATTTTTCAGGCCGAGTGGCCCGATGGCCGAAGAGTGCGTAAACAAATTGCGTTCACAGTTCATCATAAAAATAGACCTCCTTCAGTCGAGGAACTTCCAATATTCTACGTCAAGCAGGCTACATCCAATCGTTATCAAATTCCTTCCGAATATGTTATTGATCCAGATGGTGACCCACTTGTATTCAAAATCAGGCCATCCCAACTACCCGAAGGTGCAAATCTGTCGTCTCTTGGATTGCTCACCTGGACTCCTTCACGAAATCAGTTTAATAGTTTGAAAAGTAATCCAATTACCCTGGAGTTTATCGCACAAGACCAGCCCGACAAAGCCGAGTCTATTGGAAAACTAAAAATCTCCCAAACTCAACTTGATCTTCCCCCAGAAATGCTCCTCGTGCCAGCCGATACAATTGTTGTCACGAAAGAAGATCAATTAATAAACTTTAAATTGTATACATCAGACCCTAACGGAGACGAGAACATTTTCAGTGTCGGATTTATTTCTTCAGATGCAAGGGTGCCAACTAGTAGCCTGAAAGAAAATTCTCCTGTTCAGCACGAATTTACATGGACACCGGGATACACATTCGTGGAGGAGGCTGAAAAAAATAAAAATATAGTGCTTACCTTTTTTGCTATCGATAAGTCATCTAATCGAGTGCAACGAAAAGTGACTGTTAAAATCCAGGATACAGAAAATCTCGATGAGAAAGACAAACTATTGTACCTCAAATACAGAAGCTCATTAATCCAAGCCAAAGTATTAATTGATCAGCTTGACGAAAATCATGAAAAGTTAAATAAGGCTTATCGTCAAGCAAAAAAAGGAAAGAAACATAGATCGATCTTAAATGCTTCCCTGGGTGCAGTCACGGGTCTTTCACCAATTATTCTGGAGACTGAGTCTTCAAAAAAAGTATCTGCGATAGGCGGAACCACGGTACTTACCATTGGCACTTTAGAAGCAACGGAAGTGATTGGAAAGTCCAAGAATGATATTCTCGACAAAATGAAAATTAATGTTGAAATACGAAATCAACTTCAGGTTGAGGGGGATAATATTGCACGTAAATACGCTTTAAAATCAGCCCGCAGAAGCAAAGAGTTTGAGGGTGATCGTGATAAGTTGTTGCCCATCATTAACAACCAAAAACTGGTGCTACTCGAATTGGATGCCACTCGGGCTACGAATCCAAAAATGGATAATAAAGTAATCAAGAAGACATTCCCAGATTTCAGCGAAGAGTAAGTTTAGAAGTAAATTTGCAGGCCACTTTGCAGGATAGGGATTTCGCATTACTTTTGCAGTCCTTAAAAGGAAAAACCGCATATTATTCTAAGCCAAGGCTTCGGATATTGTTTACAGAGGAGTGGTAGAGCGGTTTATTGCACCGGTCTTGAAAACCGGAGAACCTTCACGGGTTCCGGGGGTTCGAATCCCTCCTCCTCTGCTGATTACAAATCAATCAAAGTCAAAAGCCCGAGTTCTCTATGAATTCGGGCTTTTTTCATTTTATCCCTTCTCGTTTTATTCAAAGTTGCTCAATCCCTAGGTGCCACTTTCGGTGCCAGTGAATTTCAAAAAGTTACTGGCACCGAATTGGTCAAAAGAGCCTGATAGCCAACTTGTTCAAGAGCCGAATCGCTTTTGAACATCTTGAATCAGGCGCTAATACAAACCAACTTTAACCAAAACTTAGGTGCCATGAGTCACACAATTTCAGTCCTCTTTTATGCGCGGAAATCGCGCGCAACCACATCCGGATTAGTTCCAATTTATATGCGAGTCACGCTCAGCGGTGAGCGATTTGAAGTCACGACAAAGTTTTACATCCGTGAAGAGCAGTGGTCCGCTGAAGCGGGTAAGATGAAAGGCAACTCAGAAGAAGCCAAGAGAACAAATTCTTTACTCGATGCGATGCGGGTTCGTGCGTTTGACTATCAGCGTGAAATAATGAATGAAGGCAAAGCCTTAACCATGCATACCTTCAAAGTAAAATGGTTGGATATCGTCACCGAGCGGCCGCGCATGCTCCTCCAAATCTTTGAGCACCACAATAAACAAATGAAAGAGTTAATTGGCCAGGAGTTCTCACCACTCACATTCGAACGCTACACCACTTCCAAAAAGCACACGCACGATTTCATGAAGTGGAAGTACAATGTGGATGATATGAACATCAAGGACATGAACTACGAATTTATTACCGACTATGAATTCTGGTTGAAGTCTGTTCGCAAGTGCGATCACAATACTACCATGAAATATCTTTCCAACTTCAAGAAGATCGTAAACATCTGTTTGAAAAATGGCTGGCTTGCTCGTAATCCGTTCCTGGGTTACAAAATGAGTAAGCGTGAAATTGAGCGTCCATATTTGTCGCAAGAAGAACTTGACACCATCTCAACCAAACAATTTGTTTCCGATCGTGTCAACCAGGTGCGCGATATTTTTCTCTTCAGTTGTTACACCGGTTTGGCCTATGCCGATGTTCAGAAACTAAATAGAAGCGAGATTGCAACTGGCATCGATGGAGAAAAATGGATCTTCACCCATCGCCAAAAGACAGAAACCTCCTCTCGCATTCCCGTCTTACCTCCCGCCCAGGAAATTTTGGATAGATATAAGGATCATCCGCAATGTTTGAATCAAGATCGCTTGCTGCCCATCTTGAGCAATCAAAAAATGAATGCTTACCTAAAAGAAATCGCAGACCTCTCCAACATTACCAAGAAGATGACCTTCCACACAGCACGGCATACTTTCGCTACAACCGTTACACTTACCAATGGCGTGCCTATTGAAACCGTTAGCAAAATGCTTGGGCATAAGAATTTAAAAACGACTCAGCATTACGCGAAAATTTTGGATATAAAGGTGAGTGAAGATATGCGAGGGTTGCGCGAGAAGTTCTCTCCAACGCTATCTGTATCAAAAGCAGAAAACGGCTAACTAAAACAGGCCGTTATTCTGGCCGTGTTTTTTGCGACTAGTCGATAAATTCAGCACAAAAGCAGCAAAATATTATTTGGAGAGTAACAATTTTAGGTCTTTTTGGTATATTTCAAACGATTGCGGTAATTGTTTGGCTTAATAAGACCCCTATGACTTATGAGTTGGAATTCTTTGATGAATTCATCGAAAATGAACGTAAAGCACACCAGTCCTCCTCACCTCATTCTACCATACCAGACTTCAGCGAAAAGAAAAAACTGATCGAGGATGAAGTAGAGCGCATTAAGAAAAGCCTGAGAAACTTTCTCTTCAATACCGAAAATGAAAATCAGATTGAGAATGTCATTCAGCACCATCAGCAGCACATCACTAGCCTGGCAGATCAAGTACTTAAATGCATTGATGAAGCCGAAGCGTCAAGGTTAAACCAAATTTCGGACGGGCAGACAAAGCTTAATCTCTGTAAGATTATGTATAAGAGCCTGGAGGAG
Source organism: Bacteroidia bacterium (assembly GCA_031384515.1). Lineage (GTDB taxonomy): Bacteria > Bacteroidota > Bacteroidia > Cytophagales > Cyclobacteriaceae > ELB16-189. Next base: position 25,838 of record JANNAQ010000068.1, on the reverse strand, counting down.
CTGCTCACGTTTATCGAAACTTATTTTTCCAAGTATTTCAATCAAGATGAGAAAATCCCGCTGGCCTATGCAATCATGGCCGAAAAAGAAATCCTTGAAAAGCTTGAATTGTTAGAGATAGAAGCAAAGGACAAAAAAGTGGATGAGCGCCTCCTCGAGGTTGCACTTTATCCTATAAAAATATTCGCAAACCATCAATCTAAAAATGGTATCACATTCCGGAGGTTAATCTATCTCAAGCAGCTGGTAAAAGATCTGGATCCATTGCTTAAGAAAGAGACCAGTGAAGATTATACCGATGACGTATTTGGCTTAATGTTCTATCTGAACTTCAATACCTTTTATTTTCTAACCTTCGCCACCAATAAAATTAGTAAGGAGGTAAAAGAACTTTCAACATTAGTCCATCAAGTCGAGAGACTTTCTTTTTGGGTTAAACTATTAAATCAAAATCAAGTTAAACCCGGTTTCGCCCTGAAGCATGACAGGCCCTCCATTCAAGAACAACTTAGTATGTGGCTTAGTGAGGAGATCCATTTTATTGAAAAGCAAAAGCAGTTAACTTTCATGATGCCACCTTCCGGACCATTAGTCAAATCTGAAAGTTTTAAGGTAAACACAATTCTATCGGTACCGCAGCTGGCTTACTCGATCCGCCTGCTGAAAGAGGCTGGCATTATTACAAATCAAAATCAAACGGAGTTGATACGGTTCTTCTCCCAGTACTTCAGTACGCCTCGTAATCAAAATCTTTCTTCGGAGAGTCTGAGAATTAAATACTACAATAGCGATAGATCATCCATTCGCTTTGTCCAGGGGATATTGGATAAATTGATGGAGCACAGCAAAAAGGAAAAATATTAATCGATCAGCAACCTGCCTAGACCTTCATTATTTAGGAGTGTTATCAATTCCGTAATAGTATGAAGGCTGAATTTCTTTTCCTTTACCAGAACATCTGCTTCAAATTCCAAGGCTTCACCCAGGGTTTCAAAGCCTGCCTTTAAAAAATCCATTCTGAATGTCTCACTCACATTCAAATCCTCAATCGGCTTATACAATAAGAGCTCTTTTTCGCTGGCCATATTAATAGTAACTCATTTTTAATCGTAGAAGTTTTCTCTCACTGAAAATAAATTGAAAATTTATTAACTGTAAATGAGGCACTTAGGGGGGTACCGGTACCCCTTGTAACTGTTTTCGAATACTGCTCTCAGATTCCTTTGCTGCACACAAAACCAATCAAAAGTTATGGCAGTAGAGATAATCACCAAAGAGGATTTACATGCATTTCGCGTTGAATTGCTCAACGACCTGAAGCAACAATTTTCGTCTAACCTTCCGGCTAAGCCCAAGCAATGGCTAAAAAGTTCGGAGGTAAGAAGGATCTTGAAAATTTCGCCAGGCACACTTCAGAACCTCCGCATTAACGGAACATTACGTTTCACAAAAATCGGTGGCATCATTTACTATAGCTATGCAGATATTGAGGCATTGCTGGAATCCGGAATGAAAGACCAAAACTCCCCTCTCCCTGGAGAGAGGGGTAAAGGGGTGAGGCTATGAACTACATCCGCCACCTAGCAGGATTCTTTGACCGTGTTGCCAAGGACGACAGGCTCGGACCTCTTCATGTAAGCATGTACGTTTCCCTGTTTCAGTTTTGGAATGCAAGTCGTTTTAAAAATCCGATATCCATTTCCAGAAGTGAATTGATGCGAGTTAGTAAGATTAGTGCCAAGGCTACTTATCACAAATGCATTAAAGAGCTAAACAATTATGGTTATCTGCGCTACGAGCCATCATTCAATCCTATCCGCGGAAGCCTTGTTTACTTGTTCAATTTTGAAACAGGTGATGAACCGCTTGAAGAACGCAGCCATACTAAAATCAAACCTGCTTCCAGTCAGGTCGAGGAGCCTTATATAAACAATACAAACATTATAAACAGTAAACTAGCTAAAGAGCAAGCACATGAAAATACTAGTTCAAATTTTGTTGGAACCAATCCGCAAGAGAAAAAGAAAAATTGCGCTAAAAGAAAAAGAGAAGATCCTGTGCCAATGCCAGAATCACTCGAAGAAGTCAAAGCCTTCTTCTCAGAACAAAAGTCCACAACCATCGAGGCTGAAAAATTCTACAACTACTTCCAAAGCAACGGCTGGAAAGTAGGAGGCCTAGCTCCCATGAGAGACTGGCAAGCTGCAGCGCGCAACTGGCTTCTGAATTCGCATAAATTCGAAACGAAAAATAAGCATTCGCTTCACGCAACAACAGTAAAAGATTATGGAGAACCCCTCTAATTCACCTACCATGTTGGAAGATGGAATAAAGGGCGAAGGGTTCAAGTGGTGTATCTCATTCCTGGAGAAAAGAGGTAAAGAACTGTATGGAGAGAAATTCAGGATCTCCGAGGAGGATCATGAAATCATTTTCAAGCTCATCGTTTACTTCATTGGTGATATTTTGAATGCTGAAAAGCATGGCATCGAATTGCAAAAAGGTATCCTCCTCACTGGTCCGATCGGCTGCGGCAAAACCTCACTAATGAATCTAATGCGCTTTGTTCCTCCACCGGAACGTAACCACATCATGAAGCCATGCCGTGATGTGAGTTTTGAGTTTATACAGGAGGGTTATGAAGTAATCTGGCGCTACAGTCGAATGTCTTTCAACAATGGTCATCCGAAAATTTACTGCTTTGATGACCTGGGCACGGAGCAAAACTTGAAGTACTTCGGTAATGAGTGCAATGTGTTAGGTGAGATTCTACTGAGTAGATATGAATACTTCATTTCTCAAAAGATGGTGACTCACGTGACTACTAATCTCTCAGCCAGCGAAATAGAATCAGGCTACGGCAATAGAATCCGGTCAAGATTAAGGGAGATGTTCAACTTAGTAGCATTTAAAACAAATGCTATTGACAAAAGAAAATAGATATCCGAAACACTCAAGCAAATGAGTTATTTCTTTTTCTTGAAGAAAGACCTTTCAAATACCGCTTTCTTTTCCCGACTCTTTTCTATCTTTTTTTGCGACCACTTTTCGGCCCACACAATTTCATTTTTAGTTATCCAGTAATGTGACTGACATGGATCACTCCAATTACCAATTGAGGGCTCAAGAGAAATAGTGTCTCCATCAAAGATTAGTTGCCAATTGATGGGTGTCAACGGTGTTACCACTCTGGTTCCACATCCACAGGGGCACTTGTGTGAAGCTGTGCAATATTCTATTGATATGTAGAGTATTCCCTCCTCAATCTCACTAGGAATAAAGTCCACGAATTTATGCCTGAATTTCATTCTCACTATTTAAGAGCTGCGAAAATTCAAGAGTATAGTCTAAGTGATGCTCGTTTTCTAAGTCAAGATAGAATCCAAACATTTTTTTAAATCTGATGATTGCTAGCGCAGCATTTAAAGCATTTACCTCCGCTATTTGAATGTTCGATTTGTAAAGATTGTCTTCTGGATCATCCAAAGTAACTCTTCTTCCTAAATGAATATTAAATTCAGGGGTTGCAGTAGTCACTCTTAAATGTCCCATCAAGGCACTATTATCTTTAGTCTTGTCAATCGACATTCCAACATCGATGAATGGGATTTTCCTCGCGATTAAATAGTCAAATATTTCCCTTTTTATAACACCCTTGTCTATAGCAATGAAAACAAAAGACATTAAATCTAACTCACCAAAAGAATTTGTGTTCATATGATAGTCATAAGCAATTATGTGCTTGTGCATTTTTGAGTAAACGCGTTGATAGTAAACAACCTTCTTTAATTGTTCATCTAGTACAGACTGGGGTGCCGCTCCAGGAGAACGAAATGCGTTATGCATATAGTAGTAGTCTCCATCAAAAATTCGTATTTCTTGAACGGGAGTTTTTGCAAGAAAATCAAGAATATACGAACCAGTTCCACCCACTCCAATGATAGCAATTTTCAGTCCTTTTAATTTATCAACAATTGGAATAATGTTAGCTCTACTTGAATTCAAATCGTAATACTCAAACACGCTATCCTCTTCATGGAAAATGGGCTTAAAAGATTTTTCTGTGACTTTATCATCAATTGCCTTTGCCTGAGCCGATATTATGTTCGCATAATTTGAGACTTTCTGATAGTAGTCTTGATACCCTTCGCCTGGCTTATTGGACAGATAAAAGTGAACCATGAAGTCATCAAACAGAATTTGGGGATTACTTCCTTTGCCTCCAAGACCTGACATTACTGTCCCGTCTGCATTGCATGGATACTCACCTTTAAAGTAGATCTGATGAGTTGATGGTTTTGTTGTTCTGTCTTTTGAACTCATGGTGAGTTCAGTGACTAAGGTCCCATATTTGATTTCCTTGGATGAAGTGACGTAAGGAATGTGGTGGATTAGTAAAAACCCACCACCACCCCTCACTTCAATGGAGTAACCTTCATCCAACAATTGCTTAATGTCAGGACTAAGATTCGCCAGATTTTGATACATGGAATAGCTCGTTATCTTTTACTACAACAGTGTCCCCTTTTACCATAGATCCTTCGGGTTTCGAGTCATCACCTCTTTTGTAGGTAACACTATACACTACTTGAGGATTATCCTCGTACACACCAAATGCAAGTTTTACAACTTGCGCAAAAGAGATTTTCTTTTCATCCCATGTTTTTTGTTCACCGTTTACAACTAGGTGAAACACCTTGTTTTGACCGGGTGCATCGGCTTTTCCTTTATTCTCAATGTTGCTAGTCATATTTACTAATTTTCTTTTTTATTAATATTACATGCCTTCTAAGATGCTAAGTCCTCAATAGGCGCATCAGGTGCATCACGCTTAACAGCGGCAATCCCATTTTCACGGGCCGAAATTGTCGTGTAAACTTCACTGCGTCCAATGACCTCTCCATTACTAGCCTTTAGATTAAAAGTATAGTTTGAAAAACCATCCTTTCGCTCATAGCGACTATCAATTGGAGAATTCTGTTTAACATAAGCTATCGCACCCAAACAATTTTGCTTAGTTGTATAGCCTTCACCACTTAGTATGTTCTCACCATTCTTTGCCTTCAGTCTGTAATAGTATTGACTATTTGCAGAACTCTTGAATACTTGAAATTTTGGATTATTCATACTAATCATTCAATATTAATCCAACAACAACTATTGCAAAGAGAGCTAGAATCCCTCGGTTCACTTGAAAGCTTTCAACTTTGCCATGCTGAACGTAATTGGCAAAGTGCTCACAATTGAAATTAATTAAACTATAAGGCTTCCCTAATAATTTAAGAGCTCTTTCAACTGCACCTCTGCGTTCAAAGTCATTTCCCTTAAACGCTTCGACACGCGTAATTTGTGGGTACTCATCAAAGAACTTCTTTGCATTAACTACGGCCACAAATTTTCCGTAAACATTCTCTGCAATCAAATCTTGTCCACGATGATCCGTGCCAAGATAAACTGCATGATGTTGAATTATCCCTGCAAGACTTTTCGGTGCCACAATCCGATCCCCGGGTTTTAGTTTGTAATGTTTTATCTCCATACGCTTAACCTTTAGGTGGATGAGGATCATTACCATAACTCTCTCGTTCGCGAATTTGTCCATCCCTGCCGTGGACGAACAATTCCGCATTCTGATTTTTAGCAATCTCGGTTGCAATCTTGATTGCCTCTTTTTGCGTAGGCACAACTGTTGTTGCCCTATCGCTGCCACCGCGCTTAACAGCCCATTCGCCATCGTGCGGTACTACGTGTTGTGTTTTACTTTTTCCCATTTGTTTTTTAAGGGTTAAAGTGAATCCCCAGAAACTTTGCGGATTATGGGAATATGTTGCCGGATGAATTTGTTTGGCTCTTGAGGTGGCCGCTGGTGGAAAACTGTTTTGGAGTTTCTTTAAACAGTCTTAGATTTGGCACATCATTAATACTCAAAAGGGAATACACTCAGTTAACTGAGCAAAAAACATCAACTCGTATTCCTCAAAAAATAGTGCTGTCGGCCTCGTAAACTTTCAGCACTATTCTTTTATTATCCACTCTAATGCCAAACTTTTTTAATGTCAAAATGGCTACTTGCCAAATTTTGAGTCGTTAAAGGCGTTTGTTGCATCAGTAGGACAACTGTTTCAAATATAGGAAATATTGTGCGATTAGTCAAAATTTTGTATCTTTCGTGAAACAAAAACCTAAGAATGTCTAAAATCGACACTCAGAAGTTATCTGAGATGATCAAATCGAAACGGGGAAGCATGGGTCTCAGAGAAGCAGCCAAAGATATTGGAGACGTAAGTCCCTCAACCCTGTCACGGATTGAACAAGGAAACCTCCCTGACATTGACACCTACGTTAAGATTTGCAACTGGCTTGAAGTTTCAACGGACTTTTTCACCGAATCTGCTGAGGACACTACCGAACGAAAGATTGTCGCGCATCTTAGGGCAGACAAAGCGTTGCCTAAAGAAACTGCCGAGGCGTTAATCAAAATGATTAAATTGGCCTACAAAGCGCATGAGTAGTAATGCCAGCCACATCCAAGTTAAAGTTCAAAAGAGGTTTCAAGACTTTTGCGGAGAAGAAATCTGTTGAGCTTCGGACAGACCTTGGCATTAAACCTTCTTTTCCATTACCGGCCGAAAAACTGGCCGCGCATTTAAAGGTTCCAATTCTATTCCCTCATCAAATTCCGGATATGGATGAAGCAACGTTGAGTTGCCTCAGAAGAGGGAGCGACTCGCATTGGTCAGGCGTTACTCTTAGAATAAATGAAAAGTTGTTGGTAATCATCAACGACTCGCACTCAAAGGCAAGGCAAGAGAGCAGCATCATGCACGAATTGGCGCATGTAATCTGCAATCACGAAATGGGGCAATTCTCTCATTTATCACACGGTATTTCACTTCGTGATTATGATGATGAAATGGAAAAAGAAGCAGAATGGCTCGGTGGATGCCTGCAGTTACCACGGGTTGCCTTACACTTTCATTACAAAGTGTACAGAAATTCAGTTACAGAAATAGCTGAAAAATTTAATGCCAGCCAGGACATGGTAAAATTCCGGCTTGGCGTGTGTGGCCTTTATCGGTAAACCACAAATCCAAGATTGTATTAATATCAAAACTTCGGCAAAATTTCTAATATTTGCCAAAGTTTGGTATATTTAATCCAATGGCCATCACAATAGAAAAGGCACTTTTAGATCAATTTAATGGCAAAAACACAGTTTCTGCCAATGAAATCCTACGGTTTCTTAAAAACCAATACCCAGAGGTAGCCATCAAGACACTCCAATGGAGAATCTATGAACTCAAAAAAAAGGGAATCCTCCACCATGTTACCAGAGGCACCTACTCCTTTCAGCAACGTCCAGAATACAAGCCCACCATATCACGCTCACTGAAAAGGCTCTATAACAAAGTACATAAGGAATTACCCTATGCGCCTATCTGCGTTTGGGATACACGATGGTTTAACGAGTTTATGGAACTCCAACTCTTCAAGCATTTCCTGGTGATAGAGGCAGAGAAAGACACTACCGAAGCAATCCATAACAGGCTGGTAAGTCCCAGTGGAAGTGTCTTCTTAAACCCTGAAAAAGAAATATTTGAAACGTACATTGCATATCATGATGAAGTAATCATTGTTAAATCAATGATTTCAGAAGCACCAGTAGTTGATCACGCAAATATCGTATGTGCATCACTTGAAAAATTGTTGGTCGACTGCCTGGCCGAGCCTGTTATGTTCAGTGCCCAGCAAGCCGAATTAGATACTATTTTTAAAAACGCCTTTGATCGATATACCATCAACATCAATGCAATGAAGCGATACGCCAGGAGAAGGAATAAATTGAAAGAACTCGAAACACGAATTCAAAACTTTGGCAAAAATTGAAAATAGTGCCGCAAATTTGACATGATAAATAAGGCCTCATACGAATTAGATTGGATACAAAAGGTATCCGCATCACTTGGCAAAAAAGGTGACCCCAAGTTATTGGAGAAAGTAATCTACGCCTTTACTCTATTAGAACAGATTGTAGTTCACAAGCTCGACTTCATATTCAAGGGTGGTACTTCTTTACTTCTTTCTACCAACCCACCTCGCAGATTTTCAATTGACATTGACATAATAACAACTACCCCGCAAAAGGAAATTGAAGTGCTACTCAATAAAATTGTTGCAACCGGACTGTTTATAAGATGGGTACCTGATAACGACCGCAAATCTGCAGTGGAGGCACCGGTGGCACATTATAAGTTGTACTACAAAAGCAAAGTAGATACCCACAAACCCGAAGAGCCCATATTACTCGATGTACTTTTCGCATCAAACCCGTATCCTAAAGTAAAGGAATACCCTGTTGTTCATGATTGGCTACTAACCGATAAAGAACCATTCAATGTAAACATTCCGGTTTTCGAATCGCTACTCGGTGATAAACTGACTGCATTTGCACCCAATACTACCGGCATCTTGTACACAAAAAACCGACCTGTGGAAATCATCAAGCAATTGTATGATGTGGGGCTTCTCTTCGATCTATCCTCTGATTTTGAACTGGTGAAAAAGAGTTTTCTGAAAGTGGTGCATGAAGAAATTGCTTTCCGAAAGTTGGACATCACCTGGACACATGTGTTGCAAGACACCATCGAAACATGCCATATACTTGCCCAACGAGACCAGGCCCGGCAGGAGTTCATTCATTTACAAACCGGCATTACCAATATCACGAATTTTATTCTTGATCGTTTCAAAATTGAAGAGGCCATCATTGCATCGGCTAAAACAGCTTACCTCTGCAAACTGCTAGAGGCTGACAAAACGGATGCGCCAGTAAGGTTTGAATCACCGGATCAATTGGCCACACTAAATATTGAAAGCCCCGATTACGCAAAGCTTAACAAACTAAAGAAATCAAATCCAGAAGCCTTTTACTACTGGCACAAATCCATTGAATTAAACGAGAAGTAATCATAGAATCATGACCCAAGACCAAATACGTCAACTTGAAAAAGAATTGTGGGATGCAGCCGATGCCCTTCGTGCTAATAGTAAGCTAACGGCTGCGGAGTACAAAGACCCAGTGTTAGGATTGGTGTTACTGCGCTTCGCGCAAAACAGGTACGAAGAAGCTAAGCCCATTGTTGAGTCTAAAATTCCGAAAGGGCCACGCGGCAAAAGACCTGCTACTAAAGAAGACTACTTAGCTGCTGGTGCAATTATGCTTCCTGATGAAGCCAAGTACGAATACCTGGCGGCCTTGCCTGAAAGTAAAGACATTGCTAACGCCATCAATAAGGCGATGAAACAGATTGAATCCGAGTACCCCGACCTGCAGGGGAATCTTCCGAAAAATTACCAGGAATTTGAAAGCGACCTGTTACGGGATTTGATACGGGTGTTCAACAAAGATGCAGTGAAGAAAGCAACGGGTGATGTATTCGGGCGCATCTATGAATACTTCCTCATGAAGTTCTCCATGCAAGGAGCTGGTGCGCAGGAAGGTGGAGAATTCTTTACGCCTCCAAGCTTAGTGCAGTTGATTGTAAATTTTATTGAACCCGATCACGGCATTATACACGATCCCGCCTGTGGCTCCGGTGGTATGTTTGTTCAGACTGGCTACTTTGTAAAAAGCCACAGCAACAAAGAAGTGAATGAAGTGATTAAGTGTTATGGTACGGAACAAAAGACCAACAACACTAAGTTGGCCAAGATTAACTTAGCCATACACGGCATAGCCTTGGTAGCAGTAGGAACGACAACCGCTGTACTTTCTTACATTCGATACAAACAAACAGAAAAGCAATTGAACGATGGCCACTACAAACATTCTTCGTTTTTATTAACCATATTAACTGCATTCATTTTTACTGTAAGCCTATTCCTGATTGTTTACCTCATCAATAGCATTTAGACTGCGGTCACTAAATATGAAGGATTTGATATAGATTAAATAAATGGAAAAACTTCAAATCAAAATACCGCTTGTCCTTCCTGATGTACCCGATGAAAAGGATCGTTGTGTACAAAGACTTATTGACAAATTGCAGGATGAGGATGGCATTGAAAAAATTCATGTCTCAAGTGAAAAAGATGATGGAGTGTCTCAGCTCTGCTTCCATTACAATCCAGACATTATTTCCATCGACCGTATTACTTTTTTAGCAAGACAAACAGGTGCTGTCCTTACTGCTAAAATTGGTCATAAATTATTTGAAGTAAGTGGAATCCGGCATATCCGGCACGCGAAACAAATAGAGAATATAATCAAGGCCACAAATGGCATTCTGGAAGTTTCTGTAAGCGAGACAGGATTTGTTCGTATTGAATATGATACTGGACAAATTACCGAACAAGTCATTCTTGAAATTCTCAAAAAACAAAAACTATATACTGTAGAGCCAAAACATGTCCATGAGGAAGGGCATACACATGATCAAGGAGGAGTGCTTGGTAAAAATTCCGAACTTATTTTTTCAATACTAAGTGGTTTATTTCTGGCAATTGGATTTGGATTATCCTTTGTTCACAGTATTGATTCTTTTGTAAGCATTATCTTTTATGTGGCCGCATATTTTTTCGGAGGTTTTTACACTACGAAGGAAGCTTTTGAAACAATTATTAAAGGTGGTTTCGAAATAGATTTTTTGATGCTGGTAGCGGCAATTGGTGCCGCCATTCTGGGTGACTGGGCAGAAGGCTCACTGCTTCTATTTCTGTTTAGTATTGGTCATTCATTGGAACATTTCGCAATGGGTAAAGCACAGAAGTCGATAGCCGCATTGGCAGATCTGTCACCTAAAACAGCATTGCTAAAAAGAAATAATCAAACAGAAGAAGTTGGAATTGAAACACTTTTGATTGGTGATGTGATTGTTATTCGTCCGAATACTAAAATTTCTGCTGACGGGCTAGTCATTAATGGGCACGGCAGTGTTAACCAGGCACCTATTACGGGTGAGAGTATGCCAGTTGAAAAAACACCTGCTGAAGGATTTAATCACGCTGCTTTTGACAAAGGGAATATTAAAGATGAAAACAGAGTCTTTGCAGGTACAATTAACGGAAATACTCTGTTGGAAGTCTCAGTACTAAAATTAGCCAAAGACTCAACACTCTCGCGATTAATACAATTGGTAAATGAGGCTCAGACTCAAAAGTCTCCCACACAATTATTTACAGATAAGTTTGAAAAATATTTTGTCCCTGCTGTGTTGGGATTGGTGGTCCTTTTAAACTTCGCTTTCCTGATCATCGATGAAACGTTTAGTGAGAGCTTTTACAGGTCTATGGCCGTGTTGGTTGCTGCCAGTCCTTGTGCATTAGCAATATCAACGCCCAGTGCTGTGTTAAGTGCAATTGCACGTGCAGCACGTGGTGGTGTTCTTATTAAGGGAGGAAAACCGTTGGAAGATCTGGGTGAAATCAATGCAATAGCTTTTGATAAGACAGGCACACTGACAGAAGGGAAACCAAAACTTACCCATGTCATACCACTTGAAGAGACAAAAGAAGAGGATTTCTTAAATATATTAATTGCAATAGAGAGTTTAAGTGATCATCCTTTAGCAAAGGCAATTGTAATCGGTGCAAGAGATCGCGTTCAAAATATCACTACCCTTCGCGCAGAAAATCTCAAATCCATTTTAGGTCGAGGAATTAAAGCTGAAATTTCCGGTGAGGAAATAGTAGTTGGAAATCTTAATTTGTTTGAAGAGATGAATGAGAATATACCTTCAGATCAAATTAAAGAAAGGATACTGTCATTGGAAGGTAAAGGCAACACTACCATGTTAGTTCGGAAAGGTGCAACCTACATTGGCATTATCGCATTGATGGATACACCAAGAAAAACTGCTGGAATTGCCTTAAAGAAGTTGAAGCAAATCGGTATAAACCGTATGATTATGCTAACAGGCGACAATCAAAATGTAGCAAACGCTGTTGCAAAAGAAATTGGAATAACTGATGCATGGGGTAGTTTGTTGCCGGAAGCGAAGGTTGAGGCAATACGGAAAATATTAAACCAGGAAAATAAAGTGGCAATGGTTGGTGACGGAGTAAATGATGCTCCTGCTATGGCTAATAGTACCGTTGGAATAACGATGGGGGCAGCAGGTTCAGATGTTGCACTTGAAACAGCAGACATTGCATTAATGTCTGACAATTTAGAAAATCTGCCCTTTGCAATCGGATTAAGCAGAAAATCTAAACGAATCATTAAGCAGAATCTTTGGGTTAGTTTAGGTGTGGTAGGAATACTGATACCTCTCACGATTTTTGGAATCGCTAATCTTGGTATTGCCGTTCTTATTCATGAAGGTTCAACATTGCTTGTAGTTGTAAATGCTTTACGATTGCTTGGCTATAAACAGACTTAGAAAAACAAATGAAAAATACTTCCACTAAATTTCTATTCTTCACCGGTAAAGGTGGCGTAGGAAAAACTTCTCTTGCCTGTGCAACGGCTGTAAAACTTGCTGATGAAGGAAAAAAAGTACTCTTAATCAGCACAGACCCCGCCTCAAATCTGGAAGATGTATTGGATAGTCCCGTAAAGAATGAGATAACTCCACATAAAACACTCAGCACTCTTTTTACCATTAACATCAATCCTGAAATATCAGCAGAAGAATACCGGCATCGAGCGACAGACCCACTTAAGGGTGTAGCGTCCCGTGAAGAAATAACTAAAGTGAATGAGCAACTATCCGGAGCATGTACAACCGAGATTGCTTCATTTGATGAGTTCTCACGTTTTATTACAGGGGAAGGCAATCCAGAGACGTATGATGTTATTATTTTTGATACAGCGCCAACCGGCCATACCATTCGTCTTTTAGAATTGCCTGCTGCATGGGATACTTTTTTAACTGATAATCCGAAGGGTGCGTCATGTATTGGGCCATCATCAGCATTGAAAAGTAGCAAAGAGCGATACAAGAAAGTGATCGATAGTCTAAGGGATGCAGAGCAGACTACTTTTTATCTGGTAGCACGAGCCGAAACGTCTTCTCTTAAAGAAGCTGCACGGACAAGTTTAGAATTGAAAGAATTAGGCTTAGCCAATCAGCAACTACTGATCAACGGTGTATTCAATGCGCTTGATAGAAGTGACCCTGTTGCACTAAAGATGGAAGAGATAGCAAAAAAGGAATTAGCTGAAATGCCAGAGCCTTTAAAAACCTTACGAACTTTAAACTATCCATTACTACCTTATAATGTATTGGGCGTAGAAAAATTAAGATCGCTGTTAAATACGGATTTGCAGCGGAAAATTGTTGACTTAGAAATATCAAGCGAAAGCGAATTCAAACATCCGCTCGAAGATTTGTCAGAATTGGTAGATGCCCTGGAAGGTAAAAGTACGAGTGGATTAATAATGACAATGGGCAAAGGTGGCGTAGGTAAAACGATTGTAGCCGCATCCATTGCAACGATGTTAGCGCAGCGTGGCCATGAAGTTCTTTTGACAACAACAGACCCTGCGGCACACATTACCGATTTTATAAATCAACTGGAGGAATTGCCCGGAAAATTAACAGTAGAAAGGATTGATCCTAAAGTTGAAACTCAGAATTACATTGATAAGATTGTAAAACAAAAAGGTGCTACGCTGGATGACGAGGGCAAAAAATTATTGCTGGAAGACCTTAAATCCCCTTGCACAGAAGAAGTAGCAGTGTTTCATGCATTCTCAAGTACAATTAATAAAGCAAAGCGACAATTCGTTGTAATAGATACAGCACCTACTGGCCATACGCTGTTATTGCTGGATACCACTGGAAGTTACCATCGGGAAATTCTAAAGAAACAGAACGCAAATTCTGTAAAGATGAAAACACCCTATATGTATTTGCAAGATGAGGATTTTGCGAAAATTATACTGGTAGCATTGCCAGAAACTACACCCATGCGAGAAGCCGAAAGTCTTCAGAATGATCTGAAAAGGGCGGGCATTATTCCGTATGCGTGGGTGATCAATCAATGCCTTTCTGCTTTGAAGAATTTAAAAGACCCACTATTGCGAAAACGGGCATCATCGGAAATAGGTATCATCAATAACATCAAAGAAAAATTATCAAAAAGAACGTATGGCATTCCTTATCTGCCGGAAGAGAAATTATTACCCGCTCTACTCGCACGATATTACCACAATGAAAAAGCTATGGCAAAGTAGATAAGGAACATGAATTACTGGCAGCACTTATGGACACCATCAAATAATGTTAGAACGGAAGCCCCTGTAGAAATAGAAAAGTGGTTTTTCTGAATCCGAAAAAAACATTGGGTTTGTTAAGGCATTATCTAGTCGTTACACCAGAATAAATTTCACTCCTGCTAACAGTAAAACTAGCGAGAGCAGAATAAGGATTACCTCATTTCTAAAACGCTTGGCTCCATAATGCGCGCCAATGAAACCACCAATTGAAACAGCAATTACCCAATACACAACGTTGAAGTCAATTAACTGAGAATATCTAAACATAATACAAAGTTACGGGCTTGCGGTTCGTAAGTCTTCAAGGGTTCGCTACGCCCGACTCAAAACAAAATCTCCACCTTCTGTCAGTCGTTCGTTCCTCACTTCTTCCGCCAGGTAGTATTTTCTTTTGGCGGCCCTTGCACCTTACTCTCCGGTCCCGTGGTCGGGCATCATGTTTAAATATATATTTCGTTTCCGCATCGGTGGCTGGTGGCTGCTGGGCGGTGTTTGGTGCAAGTGGGTTCGCCCCTTTATGTTCTATCGTACAGTCACGTGCAGTGCGCGTGAGGTTTGGCTTCGGGTCTTCTGGCTTGAGGTTGGTATTTCAGAGCTCCCTTTTTAGGGGGCTCTTTTTTCTTCTATTAAACAAAGCCACAAGAAAATGAAGATCCCTATTTTACTCTACCTCTTTTTAATATAGGTTGAAGCTTCTAAATCAATTTCATCTGTAGTTTTTATTCTTAGCTCAGTTACCCATTCATCAATATCCGTTTTTTTGAAATAGACTCTCTTTCCTCTTTTAAAATGTGGAATCTTTCTGGTGGATGTATCCTTATAAATGGTGGATTTTGAACATTTTAAATACTCTGCAAGTTGGCTGATATTCATAATCTGTTTATCTGCATGTACTTTGTAGGCTACTGAATTGGTTGCTCTTAATTCATGTAAGAGACTCTCAATCGCTTCAAGTCTTTCCATGATCATTTCGAATGGGTTTTCCATATTTCAAATTGGTTTAGCTATAATCTTAATTGAAAGATTATTGTTACGCAAAAATTAAAAGAGTCAGCAAAGATAGGCTGGCTCGCGCGTGCTCCAGCGCTCATGGTTAAGCAAGGAACTACGGCATAAACACATGCCATCGCACATCCTTTCATTTATTCCGTTCCTCCTTGCTTCACCTCCATAGCCAGCCTGCTCAGAAGGCTTCTCTTTTCTTTTTTTTCGTTTTTCTTTTCTCTTAAAAATGTTCGTGGGGGTCGCGCAAAATTTTAAAGCGCAAACTATGAACACACCGAAAATCAAAACACACAGAATGATGGATGAATTCAAAAATCAAAATCACTTTTTCATTTTATCTAAAGGCCACAATGCCGGGAAGCCACTCTTAAATCCTTGCCCAAATTGCTTTGTAGTAATCACTTCCAATTTGGAAGAAAAAGAATATTTCTACTGGCTTTGCTATGGGCTTTGGGTAGGTGGGTTTTTCCGTCAGGTTCTCACCGGTTCGGTGATCCCATTTTTACGAATCAGCGAACTTCATCAAGTTATTAACGCAACCAGATCAAAGGTTGCTTTGAGAAAGGAAGCTCTCATGAACTCACTTGAAATTTTAAATAAGCTTTCTGTTCATCACGATAACCTGGTAAAGCAGATTCAACTCATCAAGCAAGCAAAGAAAGCAATCATGTATAAAATTTTAAGGTAGGCCTAAAGCAAAGAACCCTGACAGCATTGTCAGGGTTCTTTTTACTCCGAATCCTTCAGGATCTTCTTCGACATCCATTTCATAAAGAGAGATATCATAAAACTGACTACCGCTCCAATACACGCCAACACTGCAGTCTTTACAATATCCTCCGAATGAATATTCGCGAAGATCGTGAGGAGGGTACCTCCGGCCGTCCCGGCCACGGTGCCGCCATGGTTGCTATGAGTCGTCATCTTTGCAATCCTTTTCACCGTCAACAGCTGTCTGACTAACTGCCGTGATAACACCACCGGCCACCGTGATATATCCAGCCACGGTTATAACCGCGACCGGTAAAGCAATGGGAGCCGTGAGCAATGCGCCACCGGCAGCAGCCAGCGCGAGTCCAACATTTCGCAACACCCGAAAGAATTTCGGAGTAGGTGCTTTTAATCTTTCTATCAATTTCATGAGCACTTGGATTTAATTGTGATAAATACTTTCTCCTTTCTTTCCAAAGCTTCCAGCACAAGTGCCTTCAGCTTTTCATTCGCTAAGCGCGAATCTCTTCCCTTACCTGGTCCGGTCAACTGAGTGACGGGTGCTATGCATCCTTTCAGTTGAGTCTTTGCATCATTGACAGGATGGATAAGTATCCAGCTTCTATCCTGCACATCCACAACCAACAAGTGCAACCCGAATTTTTTTATGAATCGCTTCCGAAGCTCGTACCTTCCTTCAGGGATGCAGGAAACATTCCGCTGATTCTGGAGCCAGGGGAGCTCGATGGTGTTGCACACCACGAGCTTGAGTTCCCCATTGGTTCCTTCAGGGTCATAAGTCCTGAATAACTCCAGTTCCATTACACGCCACCGTCAACAGCCACCAACGCTAATGCGTTATAAACTCCGTTCTTCAATGGGTAGTAAGCACCATTGACGAACTGCAGGAATTCAATACCGAAGGCTGCAAAGAGCGGCTTCGTGCTGGCTGGTGTTACTGCATTGGTCAAGGTCAACGCTGCTTCAGTTTGTGGACCAAGCACCACTTCAGGAGTTGCAGAAGTAGTTACCACATAGCTTCCTGCCTCAAAGTCAACTTCAACACCTGCTGCGATCAACCGGAAATGAGTCGCACCTTGTGGTGCTCCAATCATGTTACCAGGGATATAATCCGGAACATCAATCGAGAGATTGCCAGAAGGACGATCAATGGTTGGAGTAAACGGAGCAAAAAATGTACTGCCAAGCTTTCCGTCCAGGTTGAACTCAAAGCCATTCAGCAACTCTGCTTCTCCATCGATCACGTTACGCTGTCCGCGCACGTTAGTCGCATCTGCCTGGATGACTTTCACCATCTCACGCGTCAGGCGGCTAGTCATCCGGCTATCTGAGATGTTGATAAGCAATGCACGCAATGCGGTTCTCAACAGCTTGCCGGCCGCGCCAGCGCGTCCGAACTCGGCACCGTTCTCACGTGTGCGCTCAAAGTTGGGATCGTTCTTAATGCGGTCTGCATCAACGCCTCCTTTTTCGCGCGCAAGAAATCCATCTTGCTGAGACTTGTAGAAGGATACTCCTCCCATTTGTCCTTGTAATTTGATAATACCTTTTTGTCTTGCCATAGTTTAAAAAATTAGTTGTCCAACCTGTTCGCGGCACAGTCTGGTTAAGCCGTTGTTGCAACAATGGCCAAACTTATTCGATGGAATCATCAAGACATAAGAAGCGCTTCCGCGGGTGAACACTTGCGCGCTATTCTTCCGTTATTTCCAAAAATGATTTACTTTAAGTGCAGAGCTTTGCCCAGGATAAGGCAGGGATGAAGTATAGATAGTGTATGAAAGTCAATAGGATTATTATCTACCCAAAGGATATTCAACGCATCACGGGCAAGAGTGAGCGCCATGGTAGGTTATTGATCAGACGTATCAAAGATCATTTCAAAAAAGAAGATCATCAGCTTGTGAGCATTGATGAATTCTGCTCTTATACCGGATTAAAATATGAACAAGTAACTTCATTTTTAACAGTATAAAACCTGTTCAAATTTGGTACTAGTATCATTGAAATTTTGTATTTTTATCTCATAGAGAACGAACGATTTTGATCACAAAAAGAAGGTGCCAAACGAGGTGCCACTAAGATCAGAAGCGATAAGACATATTGATTATCAACACATTAGGAGAAGGTTAAAACACCCTCTTCCTCTGCACTTAAAAGCCCCGAGCGATCGGGGTTTTTAATTTACAAGGCATGAGGTTCTAGGTATAAAAAAGGAAGATATCACACTCAGGTAAAGGAATTAATTGGTTCAAAGAGTGCAGGTCAATCAATCACAAATCAATCAATAACAAATGTCTTTTTGATAATGAAGCAAGTAGGCTAATCTTGCTTCCACAACTGCACTTTGAGTTCTGCCCTTCTGTTTTGGGCATGCTTCTCGTTTGTGCAATTGACTCCATTGCTGCATTCATTCAAATGCAATTCTTCTCCAAAACCTATCGCGGTCATCCGTTTAGTTTCTATCCCAAGTGATTCAAAAAACTTGACCACACTATTTGCCCGTTTGTCAGAGAGCGTCTGGTTGTATTCGTGGGTACCCCGTGCATCGGCATAGGCTCCAATATGAATATGAGATTTAGAATTTCGCTTTACGATTTTTGCCAAATTCTCCAGGTGAATCCTATCCTCAGGTTTAATGTCCCATTTATCAAATTCAAACTGCAGGACAACTTTTTCCATGAATACTTCTTCCAATACAAAATCATTAAGAAGATCTCCATTTCTCAAATCTTTTGTATTTAGTTCCAGCTCCCTAGGAATAAAGCCCTCCTTATTCGCGTGAATCTTATATTTTTTATTTGGTATAACTAAAAAACCATATTCACCGGTAGGGCTAGTAAAAAAAGAATCCGTTTTCCTGTCAGTTAGGTTTTCGAGCATAAGAGTAACACCTTCCAATGTACTCTGTGTCTCATTGCTGTAGACAATTCCTTTGGCAAACAAGGCATGTTTCCATAGCGGTATTAAAATACTATCTCTTCCTAATGCGCGGGTATTGGTAGAAAACTCCAGGCTATCCATCCATGTAAATCCATCCTTCTTTGCCATAAAATAAAAGGTCCTATCAAAGTCTAAATCAAAATAAAAGCCGCCTTTACTATCACTTACTATTGAATCAATAGCTTGATACTTTTCATTCATCAAAGTTATTTTTGCATTTGCTATTGATTTTGTTGAATCATCTCGTTCAATGACTTTCCCAACCACAAAAAAAGATTTTACATTAAAATTATAAATATCGTCATATCCTTTTCCTCCATTTCTATTCGAAGAAAACATCCCCTTCCTTCCATTGGCTTCCATTACCAGCGCGAAATCATCGCTAGAAGTATTTAAAGGAAACCCAAGATTTTCAGGCATAGAAAAAGAAGTATCGGCACGATGGCTTACATAAATGTCCAAGCCGCCTAAGCCACCATGACCGGTAGAAGCAAAATATAAAGTAGTATCATTAGACATAAATGGATAAAACTCGTCTCCCATCGTGTTAATAGTAGGTCCTAAATTAAAGGGATTAGTCCATTTACCACTTTTACATTCTGAGCTATAAATATCTACTCCACCGAAGCCACCAGGACGATCAGAGGAAAAATACAAGACGTTTCCATCCTCTGACATCCAGGGATGACCAATAGAAAAAGCATCATCATTAAAAGGAAAGGGCTCCACATTGGTCATGATATTACCTTCCTTAAGATCAGCAAAGTATAATTTTAAGTGAACCTTACCATTGTTATGGACTGGCTTTCCCTCTGAAATATTATTTCTGGAAAAAACAACATTCTTTCCTTGGCCATAAAAAGCAATAGGTCCGTCATGATATGGTGAGTTTAGATGCTGATGATAAAAGAACCTTGCATCCTTTTCTTCACTTGACTCTTTAGGCGCAAAAAAAATGTTAAGCATAGCTTCTTTGTCATTCAAGGCTGAGGTGGATTGTTTTTTCACAAACAAATCGCGATCGCGGGCCGAAACAAAAACTACTACATCGTTGTGATACTGAGGCGCAAAATCAGATTGATCAGAATTGAATGGCTCATTTTTAACCTCATACAACACTGAGTCTCTGAAATAGTAACTGAGGTAATAGATAAACTCATATTTTGATTGCCCACGGAGATCGGTGGTAAGCTTGTGGTATTCTGAAAACCATTTTTGGGCATCCGCATATTTTCCCTGAATGCTTAATACTTGAGCATACTGATACTTATACTGAGGAGAAATACTTGGAGTGGCCGCTAATGAGGCATACCACTTCTCGGCTTCGTCAATGTTTCCAAGCCTGAAATTGCAATCTGCAATACGTTGGCGCGCCACATAATTAGATGAATCTTTCTCAACCACTACCTGATATAGCTCCAATGCATTTCTGTACGAAAGATGACCGTACATGATCTCAGCTTTTTTAAAATTGCTTTGAAAGAGATTTGAAATATTGGTGCTTTGCGCCATTGTGAGTGACGCATAAAAAAAGAGAATGGCGACTGAAAGAAAATGTTTCATTTAGAAATACCTGGGAGTAACAATGCCTTTCATATTAAACTTAAATCGGTATTGAACCAACATCTCATGTGATCCAAAATCAACTTGTCGAATCGGGCCGTTGGTAATTGAATACGAATAGCCTACCCGGAGTTGATCTGTTACTTGCATTTCAAACAAAAGATTTACCGCGTTTTTGAATTTATAGGACACCCCTACCCAAACCACTTCGTCAAACAATAAATTCGCATTCAGGTCCAGCTCCACCCCACGTTTGTCAACTATCTTTAACAAGAAGTTTGGCTTTAACTTCATCATGCGATTTAATTTATAAACATATCCACCTGTAAGAATAATCGGTATGTTTTGATAGACCGTTTCAAAATTATTGCCACGTTGAAAGACATTGTTCATCATATGTGGCATTGAAACACCCATATACCACAAAGTTTTACTGTAAAAAACACCTGCTCCGAAATTTGGTCTGGTTTGCCTTACATCTTGTGCAAAGAGGAAATCATTTTGATAAATGTCAAGGCTGGTATACTCAGCTTTATAGGCACTAAATCCTGCCTGAACACCAAACGAAAGGGTTGCCTCATTTACTAATGGGAGTTTATAGGCAAAGACCCCATTGACGCCCGTTTGACCAATTACGCCAATTTTATCATGAACGACCATAAAACCCAGCGCAACTCTCTCTCCATTGATTGGAGAATGAATGGATAGGGTCTGGGTATTTGGTGCGCCAGGAAGCCCTACGTTCTGAAAACGTGAGAGAAAACTTGCACTAAGTGCACCATGGCTTCCTGCGTAAGCTGGATTAATTGCCATCCCATTAAACATATATTGTGTAACGGTGGCTTGCTGCTGAGCCTGAACTGATGACCCAAATCCAATTATAAAAATTACTATTATATACTTCCTAAGAGTAATCACTCTAATTTCTTTTTAATACTACAAAGCCACTAAACATATTGCTACCATCTCCAAGATTGACCGTATAGAAATAGGTGCCCTCTTGAAGCACATCATTACCTATTCCTTTATTAGCATTACCTCGCCAAACCTTTTCTTCATTATTATATCCCGCCATTTCAAAAACAAGGTTATTGTAACGATCAAATATCCGAACCGTACAATTTGGATAAAAGTCTATGCCCTCAATTCTTAGATAGTCGTTGTTTCCATCCCCATTTGGGGTAACCCCCTCATAAACTTTGAATGGAAGATCCTCAACATTAATAACTAAAGTAGCAGTACTGCATTTTGACGGAGAACCATTATCACAAACTTCATAAACCAAAAAATCTAATCCTCTAAAGGTTTTATCAGAAATGTAGGTAAATCGACCATCAGAAGTTAAGGTTAGTTCGCCATGTAAGACATCTGTTACTGGTATAGTAGTTACAGACAATGCATCCTTCTCAATATCATAATCATTCGCAAGAATATTTCCATCTTGCACCACTCTTCGCAGCACAGCTACAGAATCACGTAAGGCTACCGGTGGATCATTTACTGGAGTTACAGTAATAGTGGCAGTCAATTTCGTGCACAGACTTGGTGACCCGTCATCGCAAATTTCAATTTCCCATATAGCCGCTCCATTAAAATTAAGTGCTGGTGAAAAATCAAAGCATAAACCAACAGTCTTTGTTGCTTTCAATGTGCCGCCACCAGATATATTTACAATTGAACCTAAGGTGATCTTGTCACCCTGCGGATCGACATAATTAAAGCAGAATGAAGTGGGGGTGTCCTCTGCGGTAGAAGTACTAATCGAACTCGGTGGTAGAGTATTGATCCTTGTTACGTCAATTGTTAACACTTTAGTAGCACAAGCCGATGGCAATGGAATTCCATTGTCACATATTTGGATATTGACTTTATCCCTCCCAAAAAAGTTTAGCGATGGTGTATAGGTGTACGATCCGTCCACATTGATAACAATCACTCCGTTGGAAGGTCCGCTTTGAGGAACCGTATTTACATTGAGAACCGTACCGTCTGGATCAATATCACCTAAACTATGTACACTTCCAGTTAATGAAGTGTTTTCTTTTGTTGTGGCAATAAGGTCAATTAATATTGGCGGATCATTAACAGGCATAACAATAATATTCAACGGAGTAGTTCCTAACAAGCCATTGATATCACTGACTTTCATTTCCCACACGGATGTTCCGTTAAAATTAGGACTTGGGGTGAAAATGAAACAAAAATCATATGGGGCCACATCCTTAGCCATTGTACCACCACCTGAAATATTTGATGGTAAATTAAATACTACCTCATCACCCTCCGGGTCAACCACATTGAGACATACTTGAAGTAACGAATCTTCCTTCACAAACAAATCAGGAATAGGTGTAATAATTGGGGGATCATTGACAGGCGTAACAAGTAACGATACTGTTGCTATGTTCGAATCGGTAAATCCATCACTTGCACTAAAGGTAAAACTATCACCGCCAAAATAGTTTTGCAATGGTGTATAGGTGAGATTAGATCCAGTACCAGTTAATGTTCCGTGTGTCGGTTGAGTTAATACTAGGTAGCCCAAAACATTACCATCAGTATCGCTTGCTGTCAATAGTATATCTTTTGCCTCATCCTCCAGTGTGGTCACCAATTGGTTGTCAGCTATAGGGGCATCATTTACAGGTAATACTGATATCAATACGGTTGCTATGTTAGAGTCTGTTGTTCCATCATTCGCTTTGAAAGTGAAACTATCTGCCCCATTGTAGTCAGCTGTCGGGGTATAAATCAAATTCGCACCTGACCCACTCAAAATTCCATGTAGTGGATTACTTATAATTATATAAGAAAGTACATCTCCATCAGGGTCAGTGCCATCTAGCTTAATCGGCTTTGGTATATTTTCTGGAGTAGTCAGCGGGGTTGCTGTTTGATCAAATGCAACAGGCGGATCATCAATCGGAGTTACCGTTATAAAAACCGTACCAATATTAGAATCACTGAGTCCATCATTTGTTTTAAATGTAAAAGTGTCAGAACCATTATAATTTGCATATGGAGTATAGGTAAGAGTAGGAGAGGCTCCGGTAATCGTGCCATTTGAAGGCTGAGTTACAATAGAATAACTAATTAAGTCTCCATCAACGTCACTACCGGATAAGATGATACTCTGCGCACCATCTTCTGCAAGAATCACACTTTGGCTGTCAGCTGTTGGATTATCCTGCACCGGTGTAACTGTGATTAATACAGTGGCTATGTTAGAATCAGTCGTGCCATCATTTGCCTTGAATGTGAAACTGTCTGAGCCATTATAGTCACCAAAAGGAGTATAAATTAAATTCTCATTTGCACCACTTAAGGTGCCATGGACTGGGCTAGTAACAATTATGAATGTAAGGATATTGTTATCTGGATCACTTCCCTCAAGGGTAATTGATTTTGCCACATTCTCAGAAGTGATGATTGGAGTACTGGTTTGATTAAATGCAACAGGGGCATCATCAACTGCCGATATTGTGATCAATACTATTGCAACATTAGAGTCTTCAGTCCCATCATTCGATCTAAAGGTGAAACTATCTAAACCATTGTAATTAGCATTTGGAGTATACGTGACGCCTGATCCGCTCACCGCGCTTAAACTTCCGTTTGTCGGAGGCGTAACAATTGAATAGGTCAATAGACTTCCCTCTGCATCGCTGCCCGTTAAAGTAATAGCCTTGGCAACATCTTCATTGGTTGGTATGTTTTGACCGTTGGCAACCGGGGCATCGTTTACTGCGTCAACTGTGATTAAAACCGTGGCCGCAACAGATGTAAGTCCACCATCACTTACTGTAAAGGTGAAGCTATCAGAACCATTGTAACTGGTATTTGGTGTATACGTGACACCTGATCCACTCACTGCACTTAAACTTCCGTTTGTCGGAGGTGTAACAATTGCATAGGTCAACGTACTTCCCTCTACATCACTGCCCGTTAAGGTTATCGCTTTGGCAACATCCTCCGTTGTCGTTACACTTTGACCATTGGCAATAGGCCTGTCATTTACCGGGTCAACTGTGATTGAAACTGTGACGGGAACAGATGTAAGTCCACCATCACTTACCGTAAAGGTGAAGCTATCTGAACCACTGTAATTAGAATTTGGTGTATACGTGACGCCTGATCCGCTCACCGCACTTAATGTTCCTCTTGCCGGGGCGGTGACTATAACATAAGTCAATAAACTTCCTTCTGCATCACTGCCCGTTAAAGTAATCGCCTTGGCAACATCTTCATTGGTGGTTACATTTTGATCGTTGGCAACGGGGGCATCGTTTACTGGGTCAACTGTGATTAAAACCGTGGCAGCAACAGATGTAATTACACCATCACTTACCGTGAATGTGAAACTATCTGAACCATTGTAATTAGTATTTGGTGTATACGTGACCCCTGATCCACTCACTGCACTTAAACTTCCATTTGCAGGAGGTGTAACAATTGCATAGGTCAATGTACTTCCCTCTACATCACTGCCTGTCAAGGTAATCGCTTTGGCAACATCCTCCGTTGTCGTTACACTTTGACCATTGGCAATAGGCCTGTCATTTACCGGGTCAACTGTGATTGTAACCGTGGCGGGAACAGATGTAAGTCCACTATCATTTACCGTAAAGGTGAAGCTATCAGAACCACTGTAATTAGAATTTGGTGTATACGTGACGCCTGATCCGCTCACCGCGCTTAATGTTCCTCTTGCCGGGGCGGTGACAATAACATAAGTCAATGGACTTCCCTCTGCATCACTGCCTGTTAAGGTAATCGCCTTGGCTACATCTTCATTGGTTGTTACACTTTGACCGTTGGCAACCGGGGCATTATTTACAGGGCCTGGATTTACAGTAATAGAAACCGTGGCGGCAACAGATGTAAGTCCACCATCACTTACCGTGAAGGTGAAGCTATCAGAACCATTGTAACTAGTATTTGGAGTATAAGTGACCCCTGATCCACTCACTGCACTTAAACTTCCGTTTGTCGGAGGTGTAACAATTGCATAGGTCAATGTACTTCCCTCTACATCACTGCCCGTTAAGGTAATCGCTTTGGCTACATCCTCCGTTGTCGTTACACTTTGACCATTGGCAACAGGCCTGTCGTTTACTGGGTCAACTGTGATTGAAACCGTGGCGGGAACAGATGTAAGTCCACCATCACTTACCGTAAAGGTGAAGCTATCTGAACCACTGTAATTAGAATTTGGTGTATACGTGACGCCTGATCCACTCACTGCGCTTAACGTTCCTCTTGTTGGGGCGGTGACAATAACATAAGTCAATGGACTTCCCTCTGCATCGCTGCCTGTTAAGGTAATTGCTTTGGCAACATCTTCATTGGTTGTTACGCTTTGGTTGTTGGCAAG
>JANNAQ010000060.1:0-14173 GCA_031384515.1 Bacteroidia bacterium | reverse complement strand
TCAACTATAAAACTTGAAACATGAGACTTGAAACCAGCAACTTGAAACATTGAATCTGAAACTTCTAATGAAACTCGATTATAATCTATTAACGGAACGACTTAAAGAACCCTTGCCTGGATCAAAGGCGCATGAACCTTTGCGCGCTGTTCCTGTTGGAACTTTCAAGCCTAAATTCGAACATAAATTGCCACCACGACCTGGCAGTGTTTTAATCTTGCTTTATCCTGATGGTGACCAAATCAAATTTCCTTTAACAATACGACCAGATTATTTAGGAACACATGGAGGTCAGATCAGTTTCCCTGGAGGAAAAGCCGAAGAAGGAGAAGATGCTATTGAGACTGCTTTGCGCGAGGCAGAAGAAGAAATTGGGATTAACAGGCGAGAAGTAAAAGTGATTGGTAAACTTACTGAGTTCTTTGTCATACCCAGTAATTTTATGGTAACTCCAGTAATTGCCTTTGTAAATACTAAGCCGACTTTCAAGGCAGATCCAATTGAGGTGGTAAGGATTATAGAAGGAAGCCTTGACTCATTGATCAAGGAAGATGCCATTCAAACAAAAGAGATACTTGCGGCTAAAACATACCAACTAATGGCGCCACATTTTGAAATTGAGGGCGAAGTTGTGTGGGGTGCTACCGCCATGATGCTGAATGAATTCAGGTTGGTGATTAGAGCACTAGACTTTGGCATTAGGCATTGATCGCAATTCAATGCCTAAGCCCTAAACGTCTATTTACTTTTTTCTTTTTGCAGCTTTCTTAGCCAGCTTTTTTGGTGCCTTTTTCGCTGTGCTCTTTTTTGTGATCTTCTTTATCGATCTTTTTACTACTCTCTTTTTCGCAGCCTTCACGACCTTCTTAGCTGCCTTCTTTACTATTTTTTTAACAGTCTTTTTTGCGGCTGGCTTCACTTTTTTAGGTGTTACTTTTTTTCCTGCCTTGCCGGCAGGCAGGTTGGCTGTCTCAACTTTTTTAGGGACTTTCACTCCTTCCACAGCTGGCTTACTCGCGACTTTTTTAGCAGCAATTGTTTTGGCCATCAAGTTCAATGCAGATCCTGCCTTGAACCATCCAATTTGTCCAGCATTGTAAGTGTGATTAACCTTAATTGTGTCTTTGCTTCCATTCATGTGGTTTAACACAAGGGTGAGTTGCTTGTCCGGTGCAAAAGAAACTATATCAACAAAATCAATTTTATCATCCTCTTGAAATTTCTCATAGTCGGCTTCATTTGCAAACGTAATTGCCAGCATTCCCTGCTTCTTCAAATTTGTTTCGTGAATACGAGCAAAGGATTTAACCAGAATCACCTTAATGCCTAAATGGCGGGGTTGCATGGCTGCGTGTTCACGAGATGAACCTTCGCCATAGTTGTGATCGCCTACAACAATTGAAGAGATGCCAGCGGCTTTGTATGCTCTTTGAGTAGCAGGCACTGGGCCATAATTTCCTGTCAATTGATTCTTGATAGTGTCTGTTTTGTCATTGAAGTAATTCGTAGCACCGGTAAGTGTATTATCCGATATATTATCTAAATGACCACGGAAACGAAGCCATGGACCTGCCATTGAAATATGGTCTGTCGTACATTTTCCTTTTGCCTTGATTAGAAGTCTCAATCCAGCCCAGTTTTTTCCATCCCAAGGGGCAAATGGACTTAATGCCTGTAGTCGCTTCGATTTCGGATCAATATTGACCTGAACTTTGCTGCCATCTTTAGCAGGGGCCAGGTAGCCAGAGTCTTTCACATCAAAACCCCGAGGTGGAAGTTCAACTCCTTTAGGCTCATCCAATCGTACCGCTACACCGTCATTGTTAAGTAAGGTGTCTTTAAGAGGATTGAAAGTAAGATCACCGGCAATGGCAAAAGCGGTGGTGATCTCAGGTGAGGCTACAAAGGAGTGAGTATTTGGATTACCATCATTTCTTTTCGCGAAGTTTCTGTTAAAGGAAGTGATGATGGAGTTTTTGCGATTAGGATCGTCTGTATGCCGCGACCATTGACCGATACAGGGTCCGCAAGCATTGGCTAGCACCACACCACCCATTTTACCAAAAATGTCCAGATATCCATCGCGCTCAACCGTGTATCGCACTTTTTCCGAACCTGGAGTAATGGTGAATTCTGCTTTGGCTTTTAAATTTTTATCAACTGCTTGTTTAGCCAAAGACGCTGAGCGTGTAATGTCTTCATAAGAAGAATTTGTACAGGAGCCTATCAATCCAACTTCAAGTCGTTGTGGCCAATTGTTGCTTCTTACTTCATCAGCAAATTTGGAAATAGGAATCGCACGATCGGGCGTGAATGGGCCGTTCACATGTGGCTCTAATGTTGAAAGGTCGATTTCAATAACCTCATCAAAATATTTCTCCGGATTAGCATATACTTCAGGGTCACCCGTGAGGTGTTCCTTAATTTTATCTGCAAGGTCAGCTACTTCAGCGCGCTCTGTACCTCTCAGATATTGGGCCATCTTCTCATCATAGCCGAAGGTTGACGTGGTTGCTCCGATTTCGGCACCCATATTACAGATCGTTCCTTTTCCGGTACACGAGAGTGATAGTGCACCTGGACCAAAATATTCAACAATGGCACCAGTTCCACCTTTTACAGTAAGTATGCCTGCCACTTTTAAGATTACGTCTTTAGAGGAAGTCCAGCCGCTAAGCTTTCCAGTAAGTTTTATACCAATCAATTTTGGCCATTTCAATTCCCAGGCCATTCCTGACATGACATCAACTGCATCAGCACCGCCCACACCTATGGCCACCATGCCCAAACCTCCAGCATTTACAGTATGAGAATCTGTACCGATCATCATAGCTCCAGGAAAGGCGTAATTCTCTAGAACAACCTGGTGAATAATACCAGCACCTGGCTTCCAAAACCCAATGCCATATTTATTGGAAACAGATTCAAGGAAATTAAATACTTCACCGCTGGCGGTTATAGAATCTGCAAGATCTTGCTTAGCTCCATTCTTTGCCAGGATCAGGTGATCACAATGAACGGTGGAGGGAACCAGTACTTTAGGTATTCCTCCAGACATGAATTGCAGCAGCGCCATTTGGGCTGTTGCATCTTGCATGGCCACTCTATCTGGAGCGAAATCCACATAAGATTTACCACGTCCAAAGTTTTCAATCTTTTGATCAGAATGAAGATGAGAGAATAGTATTTTCTCAGAAAGAGTGAGGGGTTTGCCAACAACTTTTCTTGCTTTGGCAATGCGGCCCGGCATCGCTGCGTAAGCGGCCTTGATCATGTCTAAATCGAATACCATAATAAGTAGATTAATTGATGTCGCTAATCTACAAAAAAGGTCAATTAAACAGTAGAGTGCGGACAAAAAGGATCAGGCAAATTGGCAAATGCCTTAGCTATTTTGTCCCCAGGGAATTTTAAGTAGTCTTATTTTGCGTTGATATAGTTAAGAAATTCTCTCTTAACATTTTCGTCCTTGAACTTGCCGGAAAAATAAGCCGTTCCGGTCTTGCTATTGGTATCGCTAACTCCGCGAGAGGCTACGCACATATGGTTTGCATCCACCACAACTGCCACATCCTGAGTGTTTAAGACTCTCTCCAATTCCTTTCCTATTTGCACAGTTAATCGCTCTTGAACCTGAGGCCGTTTCGAGAAATATTGGACAAATCGATTAATTTTTGACAGGCCAATTACTTTGCCTGATGAAAAATAAGCGACATGGGCTTTTCCATAAATCGGTACAAAATGATGCTCGCAATGAGAAAAGAAGGTGATGTCTTTTTCAACCAACATCTGATCATATTTATACTTGTTTTCAAAAAGTCTGACAGTCGGACGGTTAGCCGGATTGAGTCCGCTAAATGCCTCCTTCACAAACATTTTTGCAACTCTCCTTGGAGTTCCGCTCAAACTGTCATCACGAAGGTCTAAGCCAAGCACTTCCATTATCTCTCTGAAATGAGATTCTATTTTCTCAATCTTTTCATCATCAGTAAGGTCAAATGCATCCGGACGCATCGGGGTTTCATGTGATGATCCTTCGTGATCATCTTCATCACCCATAGGTCTAATGGGCAGGATATTCAACGAAATTTCTTTCTGTCTCATAGAGTTTGATTTTAAGCTCGTACTGGTTGTCTAAGTGTTGCCTTAATATCCGCCAGATGACAATGGCAATGTTTTCAGCAGTGGGGTTAACATTCTTGAAGAAAGCAATATCTAAGTTAAGGTTTTTGTGATCAAATTGGTTCGTGACGTGCTCTTTTATCAGGTCACTAAGTATTTTCATATCAAATACATAGCCCGTTTCAGGATCAGGTTCACCAATAATTGTTACAATCATTTCATAATTGTGGCCATGATAATTCGGATTGTTGCATTTACCGAATACAGCCTCATTCTTTTCGTCTGACCATGACGGATTGAATAATCGGTGTGCTGCATTAAAATGTTCCTTCCTGGATACTGCTACTTTCATCTTCGTTAATTAAACAGAGGGAAACCGAAAAGGTTCATTTTTGATAGCCTATTTGAGTTTGAGCTTTCTAGATTAGGTAAGTTTTGTGTAGGAGCTCAATTTACCAAAATCTAACTCTACGATATTTTCAGAATTTGAATCATACATTGGATCGAACTTCGCACCCCAAATCATCTCTTCATAATGGTAGGAGTGAATTGAGTTGATGTCCTGGCTAAAGGTGTCATCATATCCTTTCAAAACAATAATGAATTCAGTATCCACTTTTGAGATATCCTCATATGCCTTTCCATACATGGGACTCTTTTCATTTATGGGGTGGACTAAGGTCCAATTTAATGGAAATAAGGTTACCTGACTTCGCTCAAGTTCCAATGGAAGATATACTCTACTTTTGCCCTTTTCCTGATGCGAGTAAATAACCCGCGCTGAAATATCCATAATCGTACTCTTTCGCTTGTTTACGATTCGAAATTGCAAGCTTAATCCATCGCCAAATGGTGCAATCAATATGTTTTCACTAAACAAGATTTTTGCTGATGGTTTGGCAAATCGACCATAAAGTAGTCCGGTTATAATCGCAAAAATCATGAGGCCAGTCATAGCCTCTAGTGAGGCCATTAGACTCAAAAGATTTCCACGAGGGGCTATGTGTCCATAGCCAACGGTGGTAAATGTTTGAAAGCTAAAAAAAAAGCACTGTAATATATTGTCCAGAAAAGAGCCGGGAATCATTCCACTAAAATTTTCAATCCCAATTGCATAATAGGTTAAAGCAAATAAAATATTGATCATACACAGCGTGGATGTTACAAGCAGCAAAAACTTGACCCAAGACATCTTGACCAGATCCTGATAAAGGTTTACAGTATTGAAGCCAAGTCCAACCTGCTTTACATTGAACGTTCCGTTCTTGTTGACAAGTCGCTTAACTTTTGAGCCAAGACCAAGATCGTTGAATTGTTTTGACATAACTTTTGGGTTGAAATAAAAAGCCGCCCTAACTTGATAGCAGGAGCGGCTTATTATGATCGTATAGTTGTTTAACAGAATTCATCAAACACTTCTACAAGATGTTGGCCGATCATCTGAGCATTGCGGCCTTCAATATGATGACGCTCTACAAAATGAACAAGCTCACCGTCCTTGAATAAGGCAATGGCGGGTGATGATGGAGGGTAAGGAATGGTATACTCTCTTGCCTTGGCTACCGCCTCCTTATCAACTCCTGCAAATACCGTAGTGAGTTGGTTTGGTTTTTTGTCTGAGTTTTGCAAGGCCCACTTAATGCCTGGCCGGGCAGCACCTGCTGCACAACCACATACTGAGTTGATAACCAGCAGAGTAGTCCCCTTTTGGTCTTTTAATTCTTGGTCGACAGCCTCGGCTGACTTTAATTCTTTAAATCCCGCTATGGTCAAATCAGATCGCATTGGGGCTACAAGTTGTTCAGGGTACATATTTTAAAATTTAATGATAGTTTCTTTAACCAAGTTCTATAACACAATTACATAAATCCCAGTTCCAATTTAGCTGCTTCGCTCATCATATCCTGCGTATAGGGGGGATCAAAAGTAAGTTCAACCTTAACGCTGCTAACACCTTCTATCTCCTTTACCTTCTGCTCAACCTCAACTGGGATAACTTCTGCGGAAGGGCAAGATGGGGAGGTGAGCGTCATTAGAATAAACACATTATTTACAGGATACACAGAAATCTCGTAGATCAAGCCTAACTCATAAATATCCACAGGGATTTCCGGGTCGTAAATGGTTTTTAATGCTGCAAGAACTTTCTCCCGTAAGTCAGCCTGCGGAATCTCAGTTGAGATTTCTTTATTTTCAATTAACTCACTCATGATTTAAATTCTAATTGAGCTCTGAAAGCAACTGCATATAATTTTATTTGCTTTATCATGGAAGCAAATCCATTGGAACGTTGCGTTCCTATAAACCGCTCCATGCCAATCTCCTTCATAAAGTATAAGTCAGCTTCTAAAATGTCTTCGGGCTTTTGACCAGAAAAAATACGAATCAACAAGCTCACTAAGCCTTTGGTGATTGCCGTATTACTATCTGCAGTAAATTGAATTCTTTCTCCATCAAGTTTAGCATTCATCCAAACCTTAGATTGGCAGCCGTTAACTATGTTTTCATCCGTCTTATCTTCTTGCTTCATTTCAGGGAGTTTTTGCCCCAACTCCATCACATAAAAGACAGTCATTTCCATGTCTCCGTCCAGAAGCGAAAACTCATCAATGATTTTGTCTTGGATTTCGCTGATTATCATTTAAAGACAACTTTTTCAATTTTAGATACCCTGTTTTCTAAATCAGCAATTGTTTCTACCCTATCTGCTAGCTTAAGTATAGCTCTTGTATTTTCTGCCGTTTGCAGATTTAGCTTAGTGATTCCATCTTCCACTTTCCCCAACCTTTGATTAGTCTCCTTCTGACCTTCGATAAACTCATCGAATTTGATTACTAAGTCAGCCATGATCTCCACAAGTCTTTTTTCATTTTCCATAAACTTGATTTTATTTCATGAATTTAATAATTCTTGTAAGTCCTTCAACTAAATGATCAATCTCCGCTTTGGTATTGTAAACAGCAAACGAAGCCCGCACAGTTCCTTCAATTCCAAACCGTTCCATCAAAGGCTGCGTGCAGTGGTGCCCTGTTCGAACTGCAATTCCTCTAGCATCCAACATTTGACCAATATCAAAATGATGAATGCCTTCAATGATAAAAGACTGCACACTTACCTTATTCCTTGAAGTGCCAACCAATTTAATAGCAGGTAAAGAAGATAACTTTTCATTTGCATACCGAAGCAATTCTGATTCGTGGGCTGCAATATTCTCTTTACCAATTTCATTTATAAAACCTATCGCTTCTTTTAAAGCAACAACATCTGCAATATTGGGTGTCCCCGCCTCAAACTTGTAAGGCAAGTCGTTGTAAGTAGTTTTTGAAAATGTTACATCTTTAATCATCTCACCACCGCCCATATACGGAGGCATCTTTTCAAGAAGGGCTTTCTTCCCATAAAGAATGCCCGTACCTGTAGGACCATACATCTTATGAGAGGAAATACAATAAAAATCGCAGTCAAGTTCTTGAACATCAATCTCCAAATGGGCAGCTGATTGTGCGCCATCTATTAAAACAACTGCTCCTGCTTTATGCGCAAGTTGAATAATTTCTTTAATTGGGTTAATTGTTCCTAAACTGTTCGAAGCATGATTAACAGCAACAACTTTAGAGCGAGAGTTGAGGAGCTTTGTGTAAGCAGCCACATCTATTTCTCCAATATCTGTTATCGGAATAATTTTAAGAATCGCCTTCTTCTCGTCACAAACCATTTGCCACGGAACAATATTAGAATGATGTTCAAGGCCTGAAATGATGACTTCATCTCCTTCTTTTAAAAATGCTCTTCCATAAGAAGAGGCAACCAAGTTGACGCTTTCGGTAACCCCTCTGGTAAAAATGATTTCTTCGCTACGCTTTGCATGAATAAACTCTTGCATGGTCAATCGAGTTTCTTCGTAAGCCTTAGTAGCTCTTTCGGCCAGAGTATGAATACCACGATGGATATTGGCATTATACCCTTCATAATAATCGGTTAACGCTTTTATTACCCGCTTTGGCTTTTGATTAGTGGCCGCGTTATCGAGATATATAAGTGGCTTCCCATTCACTTGTTGGTGAAGGATTGGAAATTCCTTTCTGATTTTCTCAATGTTCAATATAGGTGACTCGGCTATGTTCATACTTAAAAATCCTTGTGAAGCCGTTGGGAGATTAATTGATCTAAAAAATTCTTAACAGTCTCATTCTTGATGGGCTCAAGGACCTCGGCTGCAAATGCATACAACAACATTGCCTTGGCTGTTTTATATGAAATTCCTCTGGATTGCAAATAGAAAACAGCTTCTTCATCCAATTGACCAGTTGTGCATCCGTGCGAACATTTCACATCATCTGCCCAAATTTCCAATTGAGGCTTAGTGTTAACCTTTGCTGATTCCGAAATCAGAATATTGCGGTTAGATTGAAAAGCATTTGTTTTCTGGGCATAAGGGCGAACAAAAATCTTTCCATTAAAAACCCCTTTGGCGCTATCATCAATAATTCCCTTATACATTTCATTGCTAAAGGAATTAGGCTTTCGATGATCCACGACTGTATGATTGTCGGCTAGGGTATTCTTATTCATTAAATACAATCCGTAGAAATGTGATTCACAACTCTCACCGTCTATGGTAATCCCAAAATTGTTACGAACAAGTTGACCATCTAGGGTAAGTGTAAAGGTATTAACCTTGCTTCCGGTTGACTGGTGCATTAGAGTATTTGCAACCTGGTAACTTTTTCCGTGGTCATTTTGGATCTTGCAGTATTCGAGTTGTGCGTTCTCCTTGATCACAAACTCTTCTGAAAAAGTGTGAAATACAGATTGGTTACCAATTGAATCAAACTTTTCTAAGATAGTGACTTCACTTCCTGATTCCAATGACACCAACAATCTGGTGTGTGATATCACTTGTGAAGCCGATGCATCATTAATGTGCAATACTAACAATGGCTTGACTACCTTGGTATTTGCTGGAATGTGTATTAGCAGACCATCTGTCCAAAAGGCTGTATTCATAGCAGCAAACGCATCTGCTTCAGAATTGACAAGCTTGTCGAAAAATTGAACCAATACTTCCTTATCAGACTGAAATGCCTCTGATAACCTAGTTATCTTAACTTGAGTCTCAGGACTTACTATGTTCGAGAGTTTGGCAGAATATATTCCGTTGATAAGAACTAAGATATTGGCATCGAGCCCAGGAATACGGAATTCATCAATCGAATTAATAGTTGATCCGGTTAATTCAGTGCTCCAAGAAAAATTATTTACTAAACTTTTTGTGATAGGGGTGAACCTATATTCTTCCGAGCGATCGGTTGGCAATCCAAGTCGGCTGAAATTACCAATAGCTCTTTCACGACTTTCCTTGGCTTCACCAAATTTTAGTTTGTGAAAGCCGTTGATGATGTCAGTTGTACTATCTTTTTTTTCTGTAACAATACTCATAAATCAAGCGACAGCCACTTCGTTCTTTATCCAATCATACCCTTTCGCTTCCAACTCAAGTGCCAACTCTTTTGTTCCTGATTTAACAATCTTGCCCTTGTACAAAACATGAACGAAGTCGGGTACGATGTAATCCAATAATCGTTGATAATGTGTCACAACAATGATCGCATTATTTTTCGAGCGAAGCATATTCACGCCATTTGCTACAATCCTCAAGGCATCAATATCTAAACCTGAATCAGTTTCATCCAGAATAGCTAATTTGGGCTCAAGCATGGCCATCTGAAATATTTCATTTCGTTTTTTCTCTCCCCCAGAAAAGCCTTGATTAAGCGCACGACTTAATAACGATTGATCAATTTCTACCAACTTCATTTTCTCCTTCATTAAAGTCAAAAATGAAACAGCATCAAGTGTGGGTAAACCCCTATATTCTCTAATTTGATTAAGCGAAGTTTTCATAAAATTAATGGTGCTCACACCCGGTATCTCTACTGGGTATTGAAAGGCCATGAATATTCCTTCTCTCGCTCTATCTTCTGGTGAAAGATCTAAGAGATTCTTTCCCTGAAAATCAATTTCACCACCTGTCACCTCATAATCTTCTCTTCCAGAAAGGACAGAAGCCAGCGTGCTTTTACCTGAACCATTGGGCCCCATGATTGCATGGACTTCCCCTGCATTCACTTTCAAATCGATGCCATTCAGTATTTGCTTTTCAGCAACTTTAGCTTGTAAATTTTTTATCCTTAGCATGTTAGTACATTCAAATTTTAGCCGACACTTCCTTCCAATGTCAAGGCGAGTAACTTTTGGGCTTCAACGGCAAACTCCATTGGCAATTGACTCAACACTTCTTTGGCGTAACCATTCACTATCAATGCAACTGCGGCCTCTTCACTAATCCCTCTTTGCTGACAATAGAAAATCTGGTCTTCACCTATTTTAGAAGTAGTCGCTTCGTGTTCAATCTTAGCAGAGTTATTTTCTACATCAATGTAGGGGAAGGTGTGCGCACCACACTGATCGCCCATCAGCAATGAATCACATTGAGAGTGATTACGTGCATTGGTGGCACGCTTTAATACCTGCACTTGACCTCTATAGCTATTTTGAGATTTGCCCGCAGAGATTCCTTTGGAAACAATTCGTGACCTGGTGTTCTTTCCAATATGAGTCATCTTGGTGCCAGTATCTGCTTGCTGATAGTTATTGGTCACAGCAACTGAATAGAACTCGCCAATGGAGTAATCTCCCTTCAAAACGCAAGATGGATACTTCCATGTAATCGCAGATCCTGTTTCAACCTGGGTCCATGAAATTTTAGAACGGTCACCAGCACATAGTCCGCGCTTAG
Source organism: Bacteroidia bacterium (assembly GCA_031384515.1). Classification (GTDB taxonomy): domain Bacteria; phylum Bacteroidota; class Bacteroidia; order Cytophagales; family Cyclobacteriaceae; genus ELB16-189. The sequence goes on along the minus strand of JANNAQ010000060.1, from coordinate 3,252 downwards.
TTACAAAATTGTAAATGCCTCCTTTTCCGTTTTTATCACCTGGATACCAGTTTTGAACGGTAGAGTATTTGATCTCAGCGTCCTTCATTGTGTAAAGTTCAACCACCGCGGCATGCAATTGATTTTCATCACGCATAGGTGCTGTGCAACCCTCTAGGTAGCTTACATACGAACCTTCATCGGCAATGATAAGAGTTCTTTCAAACTGACCCGTATTGGCCGCGTTAATTCTAAAGTAGGTAGATAATTCCATTGGGCATCTAACACCTTTTGGAATGTAGCAAAACGAACCGTCTGAAAATACTGCTGAGTTAAGCGCAGCAAAGTAATTGTCATTCATTGGAACGACCGATCCTAAATATTTTTTAATCAAATCTGGATGCTCCTTTACCGCTTCACTGAAGGAGCAGAAGATTATACCTAGTTCCCCAAGTTTATCCTTAAAGGTGGTGGCTACGGAAACGCTATCAATAACGGCATCTACAGCTACTCCAGTTAACCTTTTTTGTTCAGTTAATGAGATACCAAGTTTCTCAAAGGTTTTAATCAATTCAGGATCTACATCTTCAAGGCTATTTGTCTTGGCTTTCTGTTTAGGTGCAGAGTAATAAATAATGTCTTGATAGTTAATAACCGGGTAGTGTACGTTTGGCCATTTGGGTTCCTCCATCTTGGTCCACATTCGGTATGCCTTTAATCTCCAATCAAGCAACCACTGGGGCTCATTCTTCTTGCCAGAGATAAATCGGACCGTATCCTCACTTAGGCCTTTGGGTGCCTCATCTGTTTCCAGATTGACATTCCAACCATGCTCATACTCCTTTGATGTTATCTCTTCAAGTACTTGATTATCCTTACTCATCCGTAGTCTATTTAGACTAATTTTAAATTGACCTCAAAAATACTAACAATAAAGAGCTTTTAAGGTTCAGATACTTAAAATTATTTACTCTGATAGTTTTAAATTTCTATCCAGACTTTCTTCCAGCGAGATCATAGTTTCTGTTCTTTCAATTCCATCTACCTGCTGCATTTTATCGTGAAGAACTTCTTTCAAATGATTGGTATCTCTGCAATGAATTTTTAAGAACATTGAATAGTTACCTGTAGTATAATGTATGCTGGTTATCTCTGGAATTCCTTTCAGTTTTGCCAGAACAGACTCGTACAACGCACTCTTTTCCAAATAGATACCAATGAAAGCTGTTATATCAAAGCCGAGTTTAGCATAGTTAATTCTGAGAGTTGTTTTTCCCAGGATTCCTACTTCTTCCATTTTATTCATTCTCACATGAACTGTTCCTTGTGAAACATTTACCTTTTTGGCTACTTCTGTGAACGGCCTTTTGGCATCCTGCATCAGTATTTCCAGAATTTTGAGGTCAGTATTATCAATTTCATAATTTTTGGCCATGACAGGAACTTTTTTAGAATGAATATTCAAATTTATAGCTATTTCATTAAATATTGTATAAATATTTGATAGTATTATTGATAAATTATCTGATTTAATATTGCTTTGCTGAAGTATTTATAATGTAGGGTGTTGAAATAGGCAGACAAGCCCTCCGATCTCGGGGGTGGAGATAACAGGAAAAAGCCGGATAAAACTAGCCTAACTGCTTCGTGGAGGTTCGAGACCTTCCTCTACAGCTGGATAAGTTCTTTAAAATTGTAGGGTGTTGAAATTGGCAGACATACCCTCCTGTCTCGGGGGTGGGGAACTAAGGATAAACGCAGGGTAATGGGTTGACCACTAAATGTTTTCTTATGTCCTGCAGCTAACTGCCCCGTGGAGGTTCGAACCCTCCCTCTACAGCAATCAGGTTTGGTGAAGTTGACTTAAAAAGTAAGAACCCGTACTAGTAGACGGGTTCTTTTTTTTGCCTATTCTGCAACAAAAGAGTTTAATCTTAATTCGTTGATTCTTTCACTTTCTGTTCATTTTTGATTGGTTAAATCTGCTTTATCTGAAACAAAAATCTATGAACAAACGATTGCTATGAGGTTTTTTTTAAGCTAATTAGGATTTTGATTTTAGCGTATGAAAGAATTCCCATGGTTTAAGAGTTATCCGAGCGGCATCCCGAATGAAATTGGCCCCTTAGAGTACCAGTCCTTAATTGAGCTTTTTGAGAAGTCAAGTTCAAAACATGGATCTAAGGTTGCATTTGAGAATATGGGAGTGAAACTGACCTTTTCTCAAGTTGACAGATATGCTACTCATTTTGCTGCTTACCTTCAGAACGAATTAGGTCTGAAAAAAGGAGAACGAATAGCCATTCAGATGCCTAACCTCCTTCAGTTTCCGATTGCGTTTATTGGTTCACTCAAAGCCGGATTGATTGTTGTCAATACCAATCCACTTTATACACCACGCGAAATGGAACATCAGTTTAGAGATGCGGGTGTATCAGCCATTGTAATTGTAGCCAACTTTGCCTACAATCTTCAAACTATCCTAGATAAAGTTCCTGCAAAACATATCATTGTTACTCAAATGGGTGACATGCTTGGAACCGTTAAAGGAGCAATTACCGATTTCGTGGTGAAAAGGATAAAGAAGTTAGTCCCAGATTATCACATTCCAAACGCGATCAGCTTTAAAACCGTATTACACAACGGTGCCGGTTTAAATTATACAAAGCCCGATGTTAAGGTTGAGGATGTTGCCGTTCTTCAATACACGGGTGGAACTACAGGCATTTCAAAAGGGGCGCAACTTTCACATCGAAATATCATCGCTCACAATATGATGATTACCCATTGGTTTAAGCCCTATATGTCACCCGATCATAAAGATATAATGATAACGGCCATCCCGATGTATCACATCTTTGCATTAACAGTTAATGGAGTTTTGATGTATTCATCTGGGGTAAAAAACGTATTGATTACGAATCCAAGAGATATTCCTGGTTTCATCAAGGAATTGAAGAAACACAGGTTTACAATTATAACGGGTGTTAATACCCTTTTCAATGGCCTTCTCAATAATCCTGAATTTAAGACTATTGACTTTTCAAGTTTAAAGGGCGCAGTAGGAGGTGGAATGGCAGTTCAAGACGTGGTTGCTAAGAAATGGACAGACATAACAGGTACCGCGTTAGTGGAGGGATATGGACTAAGCGAGACTTCTCCAGTGTTGTGTTGCAATCCTTTAGATGGTAAACATCGTGTGGGCACGATTGGTATTCCGGTACCAAGTACAGAGATCCTAATTTTGGATGATGATGGAAATGAAATGCCATT
>JANNAQ010000016.1:0-13938 GCA_031384515.1 Bacteroidia bacterium | reverse complement strand
GGTAAACTAAAGAATTCAGCACATTTGTTTGTGCTAAATGGGGATGTAACCGATCCTGCTTTTCGACTTCAGTTAATTGAAAAGACAACAGATAATTGGGGCAAACTAGATATCATGATAAATAATGTAGGAACAAATGTTCGAAAGAAATTTGTTGAATACACGGAAGCGGAATATCGCCAGCTTTTTGAAACCAACTTATTTAGTCTCACAGAAATTACGAAGCTTGCCTTTCCACTTTTAAAGAACTCTGGAAAAGCAAGCGTGGTTAACATGGCCTCTGTCGCAGGAACTTTCGATGTTCTCAGTGGTCCTCCTTACGGGATGACAAAAGCAGCTATCATTCAACTCACCCACCATCTTGCTGTCGAATGGGCACCCTTCAATATTCGTGTCAACTCTATTTCACCCTGGTATATTGATACTCCTTTGACAGCTCCTATAATGACGAATGTTGAACGGATGAAAAAGATAATTGAAAGAACGCCACTAGGTCGCGTAGGTCAACCGGAAGAAGTGGCAAGCCTTGCTGCATTTTTGTCAATGGACATTGCTAGTTATATTACTGGTCAAAATATTATGGTAGACGGAGGAATGTCTGTGAAGGGTCTTTAATGTATTAATTCCACAAGAAGGCATCGAAGGCTATGGAGGAAGGTACGTTGCATTCGGAATCAGAAAAACGACTCTATACTCTTGCTTTTTGGCTTGCCATTTTTACTATCCTATATAACCTGGCAGAAGGAGTTGTAGCCACCCTTCTTGGATACGAAGATGAAACGTTAACCTTATTTGGATTTGGTATCGACAGTTTTATTGAAATGATTTCCGGCATGGGTATCGTGTACATGATCATACGCAGCCGTAAAAATCCAAATAGCCTTAGAAGTGGCTTTGAAAAGACGGCTTTACGGGTTACCGGTTTCTCGTTTTATTTTTTAGTTGTTGCACTAAGCTCTTCCGCGTTGCTTGTCGTCTATCTGGGTCATAAACCTACAACAACATTTTGGGGAGTTATCATTTCCCTAATTTCCATTGTAGTGATGTTGGGTTTGATTTATGGGAAAATAAAAACAGGCAAAGAGCTTCATTCGGATGCAATCTTGGCCGATGCCAACTGCACCAAAGTTTGCATTTACATGTCGTGCGTGTTGCTGGCTTCAAGCGCCATTTATGAATTCACCGGATTCGCTTACGCAGATGCCATTGGAACCTTAGGCCTTTCTTGGTTTTCCTTTAAAGAAGGAAAAGAGTGTTTTGAGAAAGCAAGAACAGGAAAGGATTGCAATTGTGATCACTAAGGAATAGAATCTATGAAACCTATTGTTCAAATATCACTTGATCTCATTGACCTTGATGAGGCTTTGGAAACGGCTGCAATGGCTATGCGTGCAGGAGTTGATTGGCTGGAAGCGGGCACACCGTTTATCCTTGCTGAAGGATTACATGGAGTTAGAAAACTTCGGGAGGCATTTCCCAAGACACCAATAGTTGCAGATCTTAAAACAATGGATGGCGGTTATCTCGAGGCTGAGATGATGGCTAAAGCTGGCGCCACTCATGTGGTGGTCATGGCTCGCGCTCATGAAGAAACAATAAAGTGTGTAGTAAAAGCTGGAAAAGATTACAAGATCAAAGTAATGGGCGATAACCTCGGTTGCCCGGATATGGTGGAAGGAGCAAAGTGGTTGGAAGATTTTGGGTGTGATTACATCGTACATCATATTGGCTTTGACGAACGCAGAGGAATTGCAGCGCGAGGAAAACGCATGCCAAGTCCATTAGATCAGCTTCACGAAGTAGTGCGAGCTGTAAATATTCCAGTGCAGGCAGTGGGTGGTCTAAGTCTTGAACAAGCGATACGCTGCCCTGAATTTGGTGCTCCTTTAGTTGTATTGGGCGCCCCGTTAACAATTGATGCCGATGCATTTAAAACAGCCAGCGGTGATCTTGAAAGTTCGCTCCGCATGATATGCCAAAAGATTCATGCATATGGAGATGTTGTCATTGGAAAATAATAGATTAGTAAAATCAACTTGATAATCGATCCAAATGAAATCTGCAGCTGTTGTCAACTTTGCTCCTGAAAAAGGTTCCGTTGAAATTCGTGAAGTCGCTAAACCTGTAATTGGTGATGAAGATGTTTTACTGGAAGTGGTTAATGTAGGAGTCTGTGGAAGCGATCTACACCAATGGACTTCCGATCACAGTTGGCCTGTCAACTATCCTGTTGTGCTCGGTCATGAATTTGGTGGCCACATTGTTGAAATAGGTAGTCGTGTAAAAAGTTGGAAGGAAGGAGATCGGGTAGTAAGTGAAACGGCCGCGGTTATCGATACAAATAATCCTTTATCACGAGCTGGTTTGTATAATCTTGATCCTACGCGCAAAGGTTTTGGGTATGGTGTCAACGGTGCAATGACTAGGTATGTGCGTGTTCCTGCTCGTTGTTTGCATCATGTTCCGGATCTTCTTTCCTTCGAGCAGGCTTGCCTGACAGAACCTTGCTGTGTTGCGTTTAATGCGGTGGCTGTAAACACCAGAATTAAACCAGGAGATCGTATAGTTGTACTTGGTCCTGGAACAATAGGCATCCTCAGTGCTGCTATTGCTAAACTATGTGGGGCAGAGGTGGCAATCGTTGGATTAGAAGTTGACAAACATCGGCTTAGCATTGCAAAGCAGTATGGCCTTGAATGTATTATAGGTGATGCCTCAGGTTGGGCTAAACAACGTGATGGCTTGGGAGCGGATTGTGTTATTGATGCTGCCGGTGTGAGTATAACTTTGAAGACAGCGTTAGATCTTGTTCGGCCACATGGCGCGATTACAAAAGTTGGATGGGGACCTACACCTTTTAATTATTCACTCGATCCCTTAGTACAAAAAAATGTTACTCTTCAAGGAAGTTTTAGCCACAATTGGCCTGTGTGGGAACGTGTTATTGCATTATTGGCAAGTGGACAACTGAATGTTAAGCCAATAATTGGAGGTGTGTGGCCCATCACAGATTGGCATACCGCTTTCGAAAAAATGCACAAAGGTGAAGTTGTTAAAAGTGTATTGAAGCCACTCTAAAAATATGCGACTTCACAATAAAGTTATCATTGTTACCGGTAGCACAACAGGAATTGGTAAAGCCATTGCGCTTCGTTGTATAGCAGAAGGAGCACGAGTGGTTATTCACGGGCTAGAACAAGATTTAGGCGATATCGTATTCAAAACGATTGACAAAGAAAAAGCTGTGCTACATATTGAAGATATCACCGCCAAAGGTTCAACAGAACGGTTAGTAGATAAGGCTATTAACTCATTCGGAAGAATTGATGGCATTGTTAATAATGCTGCTCTGGTTATTTCATCCAATATCGAAACAACAGATGAAACTTTTTTGCAGCATGTCTTACATGTGAATACCATTGCACCCTTCTCATTAATTAAATCAGCCTTACCACATCTTACAAAAACCAAAGGCTGTGTTTTGAATATTGGGTCGGTGAATGCGTGGAGTGGTGAACCTAATCTATTGGCCTACAGTATTTCAAAAGGTGCCCTAATGTCAATGACGCGCAATCTGGGTGACACACTTCATCGCGAGTATGGAGTTCGAGTCAATCAAATCAATCCGGGTTGGGTGTTGACAGAAAATGAAACACAACGAAAAAAGAATCACGGTTTACCTGCAGACTGGGACACAAAATTATCGAAGGTATATGCGCCAGCCGGTCGCATACTTCGACCTGAAGAAATTGCAGCGGCTTCAATTTATTGGCTTGCCGATGAAAGCGGCCCAATCAGTGGACAGGTCGTTGACCTGGAACAATATCCTTTCATCGGACGTAATCCGCCCAAAGATGAAACAACGATTGCCCGTTGATTTTACACAAAACTATATATTACGTCATTGCGAGTGTCAGCGCGGGCAGTGGGAGGGACGAAGCAATCCTCAAAATTCGGAGATTGCTTCGCCTTTCTCACAAATCCACGCAGGTGCTCGCAAAGACGTTAATTGATTTATTAAAGTCCAAATCCAAACTTTAGTCTATGCCAAAGCTCGCTGCATTTCCAAAAGCCTTTATGCAGGCTTTATGCAAAGACGGAACTATGAAAGTTTCCGAATGGATAAACCTTGCGGTCAAACTTGACATCGATGGATTAGAGTGGTATGCCGGATTTCTAGAAATGACCAATGAATCCAACTGGTCCGTTTTCAGAAAAAAAGTGGAAGATCATGGCAAAGTAATTCCGATGATGTGCTGCTCACCTGATTTTACTCATCCTGATAAATCATTCCGGCTAAAAGAAATCGTCAAACAAAAACGATGGATTGACATGACCTTTGCATTAGGAGGCTCCTATTGTCGGGTTCTTTCCGGCCAACGAAGGCCAGAGCTTACTATGGAGGAAGGAATAAAGCTTGCCGCAGAATGTATTGAAGCCTGTCTTCCTTATGCACAAGAAAGAAACATTACACTCATCATTGAAAACCATTACAAGGATGATTTTTGGGAATATCCTGAGTTTGCTCAAAAGATGGATGTGTTTTGCAAACTAGTCGATAGCATTCATCATCCTAACTTTGGTGTGAATTACGATCCCAGTAATACGTATTTGGCAGGTGAAGACCCGCTTGAATTATTGAAACGAGTTTCAAAACGAGTGGTGACTATGCATGCCAGCGATCGGTTTTTGATTGAAGGTACCATTGAAGATTTACGCAAAGAAGAAGGTGGTGCTTTAGGATATGCAAAGCGCTTGCGACATGGTGAAATTGGCAAAGGCTTAAATAACTACGATGCAATTTTTACAGAACTCAAAAAAGTTGGCTTCAATGGATGGATCAGCATTGAAGATGGAGTAGATGGAATGGATCAGCTGGAGCGAAGCGTTTTATTTCTACGAAAGAAAATGAAGCAATACTGGCCCGACAAATAATTTATTCTAAACTATCTTCTCCTTCTTGCCACTTGCTATAGCACGATAGATAGCTTCCACCACTTTCATATCTTTCAAACCTTCATCGCCTGAAACGCTTGACTCTTTGTTTTCCAAAATACAACGCGCGAAGTCTTCCATTTGAAGCGCCTGGTGATTGGTTTGCGGTATGTTGAGTTCACCTTTACTAGTGCGGCCTGCAAGTGGACCATATCCATAAGCAGGACGGAGTTCTACCCAACCATTCTCTGCCGAGATGAAAAGCCGCTCGGTTGAACTGGCATATGTAGTTGCTGAATTGGATACAGCTCCGCTTGGAAATTCCATTTGCCAGAAAATGGTTTCATCCACTTCTTTGAATTTCACAGGGTCAGTTTTGAATTCCTGGGCTGTAACAGAAATTGGTTCTTCGCCTGTGGAGTAACGTGCAGCTTGAATGGCATAAACTCCTACATCCATCATGGCACCACCACCTGCCAATGATTTTTTTAATCGCCATTGAGTCGGATCGCCTATTTTAAAACCATCGGATGATTCCACCAACTTAACTTTACCAAATACTTTTTGCTGTCCAATTCGCATCGCCTCTTGCGTGAATGGCTCAAAGTGAAGGCGATATCCAACAGAAAGTTTCACACCAGCTTTTTTGCAGGCATCAATCATTTGCTGACATTCCTTTACTGAAACCGCCATGGGTTTTTCAGTAATAACATGCTTGCCTGCCTTTGCTGCGCGGATCACATATTCTGCATGCATGGAGTTGGGCAACACTACGTAAACTATATCAATGTCTTTGTTATCGACAATGCGATCAAAATTTTCGTAGTTGTAAATATTTTTATCTTGAAGGTTGTATTTCGCCTTTAGTCGTTCAGCTTTTGCAGGTGTGCCCGTGACAATGCCAGCAAGATAACAGTTGCGGGTCTCTTGAAGAGCTGTTGCTAATTTATTTTCAGCATAATAACCCATCCCAACCAGGGCGACTCCAAGTTTCTTATCTTGAAATGAAGGTTTGGAAAACGCGTTAACTGATGGAAGAGTTGATAAGGCTGCCCCAGCTCCTACTTTTTGAATGAATTCTCTCCTGGAAATGCTCATAGGTTCAATTTTAGAAATTGAATGTAAGCAAATTCTGGACGCAAAGCGATCCTTGACTTCTAAATTACAAGAATGGCCGGGAATGGAAGACTAATTTTTAAACCTGAGTTTAAAGAATAAAAGAGTTGAGGCCAGCATCAAGGTCATAAGATTAGCCGCAATCACTGGAATGTCCCGAACAAGAATTCCGTATGCCAGCCACATGGCTACCCCCAGACAAAAAAATGAAAACATTCCTAATGATAAATCCTTCGCTGAACGACTCTTCCATGTCTTAAGCACCTGAGGCAGAAAAGCAATAGTAGTAAAGGCACCAGCAGAAAGTCCAAGCAATTGTGTTGTATTCATCGTAATCTTCTTTTAGCGTTTAAGGCATTTGTAATACCAATACAAAGATACGTCCGCAAGATGTGGAGGTTGCCCCGATGTAATTTTTTCTAATTCCACGCCATTTAAAACGATTGCGGAATTTTTTACTCGATCTCGTAGGGCGTAAATTGCTACATGATTATTCGTGCCGCTAAGACAAAAGACGCTTCAGTCTTATCAAATTTGTTGGAGCAACTAGGCTATCCTACATCCGTTAGTTCATGTCGCGAGAAAATAAAGGCTTACACGAAAAAGGGTTATAAAATGCTAATGGCAGAAGTGGATCGGAGTGTTACTGGATTCATTTCGCTCCACTGGTACGATACACCGCATCAGTCAGGATCTATCGGAAGGATCACTGCATTTTGTGTGAATGAACAGTCGCGTACAAAAGGCTATGGAACTCAATTGCTAACTGCAGCTGAACAGCACTTTAAAAATTTATACTGTTATAAAATAGAGGTAACGAGCAACTTAAGGAGAACCCAGACCCAACAATACTATAAAAACATGGGTTATGGCGAGACTTCAAAACACTTTGTAAAGTTCTTAAAGAAGGATTAAATGTCAGCTCTCTTCAATCGCTGATATGCAAAATAATTGAACAAGAAAATCCAGACCAATGCTATTGCAACTGCCGTTAAACTAACTGTGTCTTTAATTTCTTGAAAAGCATATCGTGCAAATGGCAGAGGCACCAGATTAGAAATGGACTCCAGCGGAAAAAACTGTTTCATCCACCCAATACTATCTTCAAATCTCTCCCGAAACAGATTCAATTTTATGATGGCCTCAATCATGTGAGAAAGCATCAACAGTACGATGGTCAGTCCCGATCGTTGAATAAAGATACCAAGCATTAGCGCATAAGAAAGAAATGCAAAGACTTCTAAGAAATAGGCCAGAAAGAATTCCATGCCCGTAAAAAAATAGGTCCACTCAATTTCAGGTGTATAAATTAACCCAGTAACAATTGAAATTACCAAAATCATAGCCACACTCATCAGGCTAAGCAAAAGGTTGGTCAGGATTTTTGAAAAAAGAAATTCCCAACGACTAAATCCATCGATGATATTTTGGCGTAAGGTGCGGTACTGATATTCATTAGTAATGGAAATGACAACCATCACGGATAAAATCAATTTAAAAAGTCCACTTATCCAGATTAAGTTTTGCCAGATATCAGGGAAGTGATACAGAGGCACCCTGTTTATGTTTAATGACGTTCCAAACTCAGCGCCCTTACTAGCAATCCATTTTAGAATTTCCATACCACTAGCTGTCGTAAACCCAAGGGTAAGAAAATACAAGCCGCAAATCACCCAGAAAGTACGGTAGCTAGTCAGTTTTTTAAGATCTACTTTGAGAAGATGCAACATAAGGTCTATGATGGTTGATTTTTAATCGCTATTCGCAAGCTCTTCTTTTCCTGATTAACTATCATTTACTAGTTTCTGAATGTGAAGAATCTGCAAGGATTTCCAGGAACTGCTTTTCCAATGTTTTCTTTTTCGTAGACAAATGAGAAACCACTATCCCCTTATCAAACAAAAACCGATTTAAATCCTGACTATGAAAGGTATCTTTCATCATCACCTGAAACACCCCGTTTTCCTTTTTAACAGAACCACTTCCAATAAACTCCTGTAGCAATACAGAGAGATCATCGTGATATGCCTGCACCTCCACAATCTCCTCACCTTTACCTACTTCATCAACTGGGCCGCAATGCATGAGACTTCCGCGCTTGAGCACTGCAAAGTGGCTGCAAACTTTTTGAACCTCATCTAATAAATGGCTGGCTAAAATAATCGTCTTGCCATCGGCCGCAATTTTCTTTATGATCTCACGGATTTCCGCGATGCCCATTGGATCAAGTCCATTGGTAGGTTCATCCAAAATAAGAATGATCGGGTTACTTACTAATGCCGAAGCAATCGCCAAGCGCTGCTTCATGCCCAATGAATAGGTCTTGTATTTATCCTCTTTACGTGAAGAAAGCTCGACTAACTCTAATACTTTGGGAATATTGTTGGGATCTGCACCTTTGATCATGGCGTTGAGTTCCAGATTTTTCTGCCCACTTAAATAGGGGTAAAAAATTGGGTGCTCCAACACGGCACCAATCTTTTTTCTAGTAAAATGTGTTGGCGCTTCTCCAAACCATGAAAAACTACCAGAGGTGGGATTCACAACACCCATTAACATTCCAAGCGTTGTGGTCTTACCGCTGCCGTTCGGACCTAACAGCCCAAATACCTGACCACGCTTTACCTCCATGTCAAGATTATTGACTGCGCAAAGCTTACCGAAGTTCTTCGTGAGTTTGTTAATCGATAGGACTGTCTCCATAGCTAAATTCAATTCTGCCTATTTATCAAGATTCAATTCACACTTCCTATTAGAATCATGGGTTTTTAAGCTACTGCTGTTTTACTTCTTATCCTCGTCATTATCCTTTTCACCCTTCTTCTTATCGTCCTTACCCATAAAATCCTTTATCTTACCCCCAATGTCGGTGCTCTCGTCAATTGTCTTAAAAAGTTCAGTGGCCTTTGTTAGTGCCACCTTTCCAACAATATCTAAAACATATAAGTTGGTAGAATCACTTGCCAGAATTACCGTACCCTTAACACTTCCTTCTTTTTCTTTAATGTAAACCCCAAAGTTTTTTCCCTGAAATCTACTGGTCATCATTTCTTCATATGCTTCCTCTTTATATCCTGAAATCAACTTCCTATAATCAGTCTCACTGAATTTTACTTCGCCCTTGTCAATAAGCAGAAATTTCATTTTTTCGATGTCCTTGATAAGCTCGTCAAACTCTTTGCTATCAGTTTGATTTAACATTCGCAATGTATTTTTATAAAAATAAAGTGAGAGACCACCTTCAAACCGGCTATCAAGATCTTCGGTTGTTTTCGTCTGTGAAAAAGAAAATAGGTTAACAAAAAAAAGGAGAAATAGTACGGAAAGTATTTTTTTCATATAGCAATTACTAATACGTAAATGAGTGCAACGCGGATGAAACCACCTTACAGATTTTGATAAGACAGAGATTTATTCGCTTCCAACAATAGATTAGCATCAATATACCCTTTCATTTCAATAACAACAACCTCATCGGGCTCTTGTATTAATACCATGTATCGGTTTTTATTGCCATCGGACTGAAGATAAAAAGTAATGTCATCACCGTTATCACGAATGGAAGCTAACTCTTCAAATGAATCCTTCTTCAACAGGTTTTTGTACCCACTAACAGAAAGCCCTTTGGCCTTAAATTCTTCAGTTGGTATGGTAATAATGCGTAGATGCTGGATGTCTTTAATCGCATCTTTAAACTCCCATTCCCCTGCTATCCCAAGCACCATGCGACAGAAGAACCCACTTACTGCAAAACTATTCACATCTGGTTGGTCAATAAAATTATCTCTTAGTGTTTGATAACTATTACTTTGGCTAAACGCTAAGGACGTAATTAGAATAAGAGCAAAAAGGAAGGATACTTTTTTCATACACCTAGTTTTATTTAAAGACGCTAAAAAGGTGAACCTGGATGCATGAGGTGGGCCTCAAGCATCCAGTTATTCTATCGCCTAGTTTTTCTTTTCTTTAATACCTTCAAGATTCTCCAATCCATCCACATTCATCTTCTTTCCAATCTTCGAAACTTGCTTCAAATCAATCTCACCAAACAAACTCATCACCATAAACTCCTCGTTTCCTCCCATGACCATCACCAACTCGCTAATCTTGCCGCCAGCTTCCTTGATAAAGAATTTCATATCCTTGTCTTTATCACGCACCGTCATCAATTCTTCATATTCTTTCAAAGGTATCATTCCCATGGCTTCCTTATAAAGTGCACGAGAATCACGTGTATCTTCTTTTGTGAGTATTCTTAATCCTTTCAATTTGCTGATAGCATCCAATACCTCCTGATCATCCTTATCCTCCACGTCCATATTGGTGAAAAGGTTAAACATTTTACTGGAGATAGTCACCTGACTAAAATTCTCATCATTCTGATATTTACTGAAAAACTTCGAGATCGCATCCTGTGCTTGTACGCCTGCCGACACCATCATCACTACTGCCACTACCATTAACTTTTTCATAATCTTTATCGGTTTAATTTTCTTTGATTTTTTTATGCTGCTTTAGTTTTCTACTTATATCGATGTTTCTTTCTCCTTAGCCGTGTGTTTACTCTGCACTTTTTGCTCGGCCTCATTAAACATTTTTATTTTCTCTGTCTCATGCCTTGCCTTGCCAAATCCCTTAGACAGCATCATTAACGCCTTTTTAGTTTCTTCAAACGCCAACTTAGGATCGCTGTAGGTATCGGTCACTTCAGCTGGATAGGATTTCCTTACTTCCTGCCCGACAAAATAGGTCGCGGCAATTACTACTGCTACCCCTGCTGCAATTCGTGCATAGTTATAATACATCTTAACCGTTTTCGCTGCCGGTCGGGTAGCGTTAATCTTGCGAGCCACATCACCATCAAAGGAAGGCTCGTTTAGTTGCACTTTTTTTTGATGATCAAAATAGCGGAACAATTCGGCCGTCTCTTTAAACTGCTCTGGAATAGTCTCACCTCTAAAGAAGTCTCTGAGCTGTTTCTCTTCCTCTAAAGAAGTCTCGGTGTTCCAATACTTCTCAAGCAGTTGTTCTAGTTGCTTAGAGTCCATACGCGTTCATTTTTAAAAGTTTCTCTCGTACTGCATTTCGTGCTCTGAACAAACTCACCTTTACCTGGCTCATGTCCAATTCCAGCATCTCACATATTTCATTGTAACTGTACCCTTCAATATCCCGAAGGTGGATCACCTGTCGTTGCTTTTCTGGCAGCGCTGCAATCAATTGGTTAACTTTTAACATGCTCTCATTTAATTCTGTGTTTTCATAAGGTGACAAGGCATCCAGCCTAACTTCAAATCCCTCATCTATCAAATCGGTTGCCCTGCGTTGTTGCGTCCTAAGCTTATCCAGCGAGAGGTTTTTGGTGATGCGCATGCACCAAGCCTCCATATTCTGTATTTCCGCCATCTGCTCCCGGCCATTCCAAACTTTGATCATTACTTCTTGAACAACATCTTTGGCTTCTTCACTGCTTCCCAACATTCGGAAAGCAAACCGAAAAAGCTTGTTTTTAGCAGGTAATACCCGGTTTTCGAAAGCTTCAAGATTCATCGTTCAAATACAAGACGGTGAGGTAATAGAGATGTTACAAGATAATTATAAATATTTTTTGGGCGGACGAACGGGCTATCCGCTACAAGTCCGGCCAGGCACAAATCCCATCGCGCTTCGGGCTTTCCGCTGCTATCCCTGCCGCAGTTTGGACTGCATTTAGACCTTAAGGAGGCCATAGCTTTATTTCACCACCAAATCAAAAACATAGCCACCGCTTACACTTTTCACCCGGCTCGTTTTTCCTATGTAGCTAAATTTCATAACAAGTCTCGCTTCCGTTAATTGATCAACTGCAATCTCAACCCCATCATCACGTAAAAGACTAAAGCCAGTCGCTGATGATGATGCCTTTATTGAAAACTTGCCAGAACTTGCCCAAACAGGTGCATTGCCTGCTGTTGTGGTAAAGGTTTTCGATTCGGTAAAAGTGATTGTAAAGTCCTTGAAAACTCCATTCACATCTTTCCCATCAAATTGCACACCTGTAGCAGACAATTTCCAAGCCAGTGAGATTTTTTTCAGAAATGTCTCCTCGGCAGTTGGATCATCCGAGCACGAGGAAATTGTAAGAAGAGTTCCAATAACAAACGCTAACAACATTACATTGAATCTGATCAATAATAGTTTGCCTTGAATTTTTTTTAATTCCATTTATTCAGATTTTTAGTTCTTAACAATCTGCTTTACCACCTGACCTGTTCCAGCCGGAAGCACTAAAAAATAATTTCCCGAAGCGTACTTGCTAATATCCAACTGAAAAGTATTGCCATCCACTCTTGTCATAATCTCTTTGCTGGCGCGGCCCTGACTATCTATTAACTCTACAGCACTGATCTGTCTTTTTGTCTTTACATAAATGAAATCGCTTGCAGGATTTGGATACGCTTCAAATTCGTCTGATAACCTTTGGTCCGTCAACTCTGTAATTTTTACCCCTTTGCCTTTCACTGGAATCGTAGAGATGCCCGTTGTTTTATCCGACTCAACATTAATAGCGCCATCGTAAGCAATCACGTTCACCGGTTTAAAGGTGACAGTAACTTCAATAGAATTACCAACAGTCTTTGTAGTGCCCGCATAACCATTGGGATATAGAATATTGTTGATGGCTATGGCTCCAGTGCCAATACTGCTTATGGTAAATGTCTTCTGGTCGTCCTCTCCTAAAAAAACATCGCCAAAATCTAATGTCCCTGTCAACTGAATTATCCTGGTAACTACGGTCAAGGTTTGCAGCACATCTGCCGCAGGCAAGAAATTTCCATTGCCGAGCTGTGTTGCTTTAATACTTGTTGTGCCAGGCCCTACAATTGTAACGGTACTACCTGAAATAGTTGCAACTGTAGGAGCTGAGCTCGTAAAAGTAACAGGCAAGGTGGATGATGAAGTTCCCACAACTGCGAATGTGGGATCATTGACATCTTTCTCTGGAAGCACCCCAAAACTAATTGTTTGTGATGCTTTGTTTACAGTCAGCACTTGGTTTACCGCTGGAGCTGGCTTGTACACAAGATTACCAGATTGTGAGGCTACTAATGTTGCCGTTCCACCTCCCACGATGGTTACTGTGCTATCAACCACGGTAGCGACTAAGGTGTTAGTACTAGTAAAGGTAATGGGTAATCCAGAAGTAGATTGTGCCCAAATCTTGAAAGATGTATCTCCAAATGTTTTTGAAGTGAACGTCTTAAAACTAATGGTTTGATCAAGTTCAGATGGAATAAGAGCAGTAAATACACCACGGCCGTGTGTTGCCGCCATGATTGTATTATCACTTTTTCGAATACGCAACATATCAGTACGAACATTGGCCAGGCCTCCGTTTGTGGAGTTCCATACGGGAGAGGCTATGTTAATATTATCGGTCGACCAAACTCCAAGTTCTGTGGCGATGTAGAGCTGATCAAAATTTTGTGGGTGATACTCAACCCAACGCACGGGCATATTGGGTAAGTTACCTTCTCTACTGGTCCAGGTAGCTCCAGCATTGCGAGTCTCCCAAACACTGATTACGCCATAATTTGAAAAGGTTACTGCTAACTGATTATCTGATGCACCAAATGCAATTGAACTAATTGTTCCGTTTGGAAAAGGAGTTGTGATTTGCGTAATTATGGGTGACGCCAAATTGGCATTGGCGACTTTAAACAATTTTCCTGCTTGCGTGCCGACATATAACAAAGTGGATGCTGTCGTATATGGAGAAACCCTAAAAGCTGTTGCAATAGTTCCCAGCCCGGTAATTTTCAAACTGTCAATGTCTCTTGTGGTGGAGACATTTCTAACACGATAAATCGCTGTTGTACTTCTAGCTGAAAAAAGAATTTTCAAATT
>JANNAQ010000099.1:0-66197 GCA_031384515.1 Bacteroidia bacterium | reverse complement strand
GTAGGGATGTTGTCTATTGTTTGATTAAGTAGGGAATTAGCAAAATCAGTTAGCCCCGGGTTATGCCCGAAAATAAACACTACTTCTTCATCGTCATTCAAGTCTTGAATTTCTTGAATCACTTTTAAGAGTTGATCTTCGCTGGCATGGTAAAGCCGTGTGTCTGTTTTGACCTTTTCTTCTGAATAGCCCAGTATTTTCGCAATTATCTTGCACGTTTCAAATGCCCGAATGGCAGGGCTAGTCAGCATTAAATCGGGGAATACATTTTTTTCTTTCAACCGTTTCCCCATCCGAGGAGCATCCTTTCTCCCACGCTCATTTAATGGCCGCTCTAGATCGGTTAGATATTGATCGTCCCAACTTGATTTTGCATGACGAATTAGATATAGGGTTTTCATCTGAACGCTTTATTAAAAATGAGCGAAATCCAATTGAAATCAAATTTGCACATCGATATTTTGCACATCATCTTTGTTGTTCATGGAAAAGAAACCTCTTAGCAAGCGTATTAAGTATACCTCCTTGTACTATTTTGTCAGGTTCTTGATTTTTATTGCGAATGTGTTACCCCGTACCTTGTGGTTATCTTTTTGTGGAGCACTTGGGAGTATGGCTTATCACTTCGTTCGTGATGCGCGTGAGAAGACCATTATTCATCTTGGCCTTGCCTATAGTAGAGAGAAATCGATGAAAGAAGTAATTGCGTTAAGCAAGCAGACATTTCGAATGTTAGGAAAGAATGCTGGTGAAATATTTCGTGCAATGAAAGTTCGAAACCTTGACGGTCTCAATAAAATTTTAGTTACTCATGGGATTGAAAATTTTGAAACAGCAACAGCAAAAGGCAAGGGAGTAATTTTCTTGACGTGTCACCTTGGTGCTTTTGATTTGCAGATTACTAACATGTCATTGCGAGGATTGAAGCCAAATATCATAGGCACCACTTTAAAAGACGAGCGTTTGAATGATATGCTTGTTCAATATAGAAATGCTCATGGAGCAATCGCTATCGCACGCGGAAAGGAAACGCTACGGCTTATTAAGGCTCTTAAGACAGGCGGGTCTATTGCTATTTTAATCGATCAGGATACTAATGTTAAAAGTTGCTTCGTAGATTTTTTTGGAATGAAGGCATCCACACCTGTTGGAGCGGCTATTCTGGCCTTGAAGACAGGAGCAGCAGTTGTGCCCACCTATATTTATTTGGCAGAAGACGGATTGCAGCACATGCACGTACTTCCCGAAATTCCATTGGTGAATACTGGTGATGAGGAGAATGATGTTATTACGAATACACAGAATTATACCCTATTCATTGAGGAACAAGTAAGGAAACATCCGACTCAGTGGGTTTGGATGCATGAACGCTGGAAAACAAGACCGTTGGCATAAAAGGCTAGGTATTGAAAGTAATTATCGCTTGAAGCTCAACAGGGTATGTGGAAAAAATCCCTTTCTTTGTAACAACCTAAATCTAAACTTATGCCGCTTCTGCAAGAAATGGAACAGCAAGGCCTCGTCTTGTTCAAATACCGTGGTATCCTCCCTGTCATTATCATTCTGGCTGGCCTTGGAGTTTACGTGAATACTAAACTGTCAAGGAGTGAAATCACTTTTATGAGTGAGCAAAATTATGAGTTCGTCTGTTTGGCCGTTGCCTTGTTTGGCGGTTTTATTCGAGCATATGCTGTGGGGTACACGCCCTACAATACATCGGGCCGTAATATTGATGGGCAAGTTGCGGATACGGTAAATACAAACGGCATTTATTCTATTGTTAGACACCCTCTTTACGTGGGTAATTTTTTCTGCTCCTTAGGAATAGCTATGCTTACCCAGAATTTATGGTTTGTACTCTTTTTTGTAATGGTCTATTGGGTGTACTACGAACGAATCATGTTTGCAGAAGAGCAATTCTTAACAAAAAAATTTGGTGCACGCTATACGGATTGGGCTTCCGTAACACCCGCTTTTATTTTCAACTTTAACTTGTGGAGGAAGCCACAGTGGTCCTTTAAAATTGTAAAAGTAATTCGTGGTGAGAAGAATATTTTCTTTTATATTTTTCTAATCATCTTTATTTTCACTACGGTTGGTGAGTATGCAGTGAATGGCAAAGTCGAGTTTCAACGCCCTTATTGGGCAATAGCATGTGGGTGTTGGGTGGTTATTTACCTTGTATTAAAACTTCTAAAGAATTATACAAAAGTGTTGAATGATAAAGTGATCAATAAAGTTTAACAAGGTTTATTGTTCTTTAACCACCCATGAGATCTTACATAAGATCACTTCTTAAAAATAAAATATACAGCCAGTACGAGGAAAATGAACCCAATGATGTGATTTAGTCTGAAGGTTTCATTTTTAAAAAATAGCACCGAAAAAATAACAAACACGGTGAGGGTAATTACCTCCTGTATAACTTTAAGCTCAACCAAGGAAAATGGGCCACCATTTTCCTTAAAGCCAATCCTATTTGCAGGCACTTGTAAGATGTATTCAAACAATGCAATGCCCCAACTGATAAGTATAATACTGATAAGACCTAAGTTCTGACTCCAACTCATCTCCTTAAATTTCAAGTGGCCATACCATGCCAGAGTCATGAAGGTGTTGGAAAGAATCAGTAAAATGATGGTGTAGACTGATTTCATAATTTGACATAAGTAACAAGTATCAAGACGATAGAGGTAAGACGCCTTATGTCTTGATACTTAGGTCTAACGTCTATTTGACTAGTTTCTTATACTTAATCCGATGTGGCTGATCATCGCCCAATCTTTTGCGCTTGTTCTCTTCGTATTCACTGAAGCTGCCTTCAAACCAGAATACTTGTGAGTCGCCTTCAAATGCCAAGATGTGTGTACAAACTCTATCAAGGAACCAACGGTCGTGAGAAATAATCACGGCACAACCACCGAAGTTGTCAAGTGCTTCTTCCAACGAACGTAGTGTATTAATATCAAGGTCGTTAGTTGGCTCATCGAGCAATAATAAATTTCCACCTTGTTTCAAGGCAATAGCTAAATGCGCCCGGTTGCGCATACCTCCAGAAAGTTCCTTTACTTTTTTTTGCTGATCCGTTCCACTGAAGTTGAACTTACTTACATAAGCACGTGAGTTCATCTCTTTTCCACCAATCAAGATTAGATCGTTGCCCCCAGTGATTGCCTGGAAGACAGTGTCATCTGGTTTAAGGTCATCATGCTCTTGATCGACATAAGCGATTTGAACAGTTTCTCCAACTGCAAATGTACCTGTATCAGGTTTTTCTTTGCCCGTTATCATTTTGAAGAGTGTTGTTTTACCGGCACCGTTCGGGCCAATAATCCCAACTATTCCAGCTGGAGGCAGAGAGAAAGTCAGGTTTTCATAAAGAAGTTTATCACCATAGGCTTTTGAAACACCATTGGCCTCAATTACTTTATTGCCAAGACGCGGTCCTGGTGGAATATACAATTCAAGCTTATCTTCTTTTTCACGACCTTCGGCTCCAAGTAATTTTTCATAAGCTCCTAATCGTGCTTTTCCTTTTGCTTGGCGCCCTTTCGGATTCATTCGAACCCATTCCAACTCTCGCTCCAATGCTTTTTGCCTCTTCGATTCAGTTTTTTCTTCCTGTGCTAATCGTTTTTGTTTTTGATCCAGCCAGCTTGAGTAATTTCCTTTCCATGGAATGCCCTCGCCTCGATCTAGTTCAAGTATCCAACCTGCAACATTATCTAAGAAATATCTATCGTGCGTAACTGCAATGACAGTACCTTTATATTGTCTAAGATGTTGTTCCAGCCAATACACAGATTCTGCATCCAAGTGGTTAGTCGGTTCATCCAATAATAATACGTCTGGTTGTTGAAGAAGTAATCGACAAAGAGCTACACGTCTTTTTTCACCTCCCGATAAGAATTCGATTTTAGCATCTGACGGTGGACATCTTAACGCATCCATCGCACGATCCAGTTTGTTATCTAATTCCCAGGCCTCTATGGCATCGAGTTTTTCTTGTATCTCCCCTTGTTTGGTAATGAGTTTATCCATGGCATCTGGGTTATCCATGATTGCCGGATCACCAAATTTTTCGTTGATAGCTTCAAATTCTTTGAGCAACGCAACGGTTTCTTTAACGCCTTCTTCTACAATTTCCCTAACGGTTTTAGTTTTATCCAGTTGAGGCTCCTGTTCCAATATCCCAACCGTAAAACTTAAGTCAGAAACTACTTCACCTTGAAATTCTTTGTCAATTCCAGCAATAATTCGTAGCAGTGATGACTTACCGGAGCCATTTAGGCCAAGTACCCCGATTTTGGCACCATAAAAAAAGGAGAGGTAAATATTTTTAAGCACTTGCTTTTGTGGTGGGTAAATCTTGTTTACACCAGCCATTGAGAAAATTATTTTTTCGTCTGCCATGGAAGTATTAGGGATCAGTTTAAAGGGCAAATATGGCTTTTTTAAGTCAATAGTCCATAGTTGCGGTCTTGTTACTGAGCTATTGGTTTTGGTTACTTTTCCAAAAAATTAACTATGCACAACCAACTATTGACAATGGTCTAATTAATTCTATTTTTGCGGGAAATTTAATAAGGGGATTAATATATGTATTGGACACTTGAATTGGCCTCCTACCTTGAAGATGCGCCTTGGCCGGCAACCAAAGATGAATTAATAGATTTCTCAATCCGTTCGGGCGCACCTCTGGAAGTGGTGGAAAACTTGCAGGAATTGGAAGATGATGGGCAGCCGTATGAAAGCATAGAAGAAATTTGGCCGGATTACCCGACTAAAGAAGACTTCTTCTTTAATGAAGATGAATATTGATGTGAAGATTATTCGATTTGACTATTTGAAAATGGCCCTGCACTAGCGGGGCCATTTTATTTTGTGCTTTTAATAATCCCTTGAATTGAGCAAGGCTTCGGCTACCACTAAATCTTCCTGTGTGGTGATTTTTATATTTTCATAACTGCCTTCGAACAATGAAATGATATGGCCTGCTTTCTCCGCAACACTGGCATCATCGGTAAGGCTGGTATCTTCTTTTATTTCATATGCTTTTTTTATCAATTGCACATGAAATGTTTGTGGGGTTTGAATCAACCTGTACCTTGAACGGTCAACTGCTTTGGTGTTGTCTTGGTCTGTCATTCGAATAGACTCCTTTAGGCGAACGGCAGCAACTGCGGATTGATGAACAGCAGCGAGCCGAAAGGAGGCTCCAATAATATCTTCACTCACAAGTGGACGAACACCATCATGAATGGCAACCAGTCCTTCTCCTTCAATTTTTGCGAGTCCGTTTTTCACGGATTGAAAACGTGATTCTCCGCCTTTTTGAAGAATAATAGTATCGGTGAACTTATACTTTTCACAAATCGATTTCCAGGTTTCAAAATCATCCTCCGGCAAAACAAGAATGATATTTATTTTTTCTGAATAACGGTAGAAGGCTTCAATGGTGTGGAGCAAAACTGGTTTTCCGTGGAGAATCAAAAACTGTTTAGGCACTTTGCTTTTGATGCGGGTGCCTTTTCCTCCGGCTACAATAAGTGCGTATTCCTTATATTCCATAACTTTACAAAAATACCTTTTTTAATCTATGGGAATCATTCGAATATTTCTGCTCGCATTCAATGTGGCGATAGTAACGTACCTGATCTATAGAATGCTGCAAATTTATCAGTCACCTACCTCCCAGAAAGGTTGGAAGATTGGTATTGGTATATTTCTAATCTTGTTGCCTACTCTGATGGTAATGGGCTTCTTAAAGCCTTCGGCAGCATACTTATTTTTGTATCCAGTTGCCATCTCACTTCACTTGTATATGATACGACATTCCTGAGCTGGCCTTTTAAAATGAAAAAGCCCGATGATAATTCATCAGGCTTTT
The DNA here is from genome assembly GCA_031384515.1 of Bacteroidia bacterium. Lineage (GTDB taxonomy): Bacteria > Bacteroidota > Bacteroidia > Cytophagales > Cyclobacteriaceae > ELB16-189. The sequence goes on along the minus strand of JANNAQ010000099.1, from coordinate 60,307 downwards.
TTTATGGTGTTGAAATTCCTTAGATGATTAACATAGCATCTCCATACGTTAGGAATTTGTATTTCTCTTTCTTGGCGGTCTGGTAAGCTTGAGTAATTAACTCAAAACCTCCAAACGCACAGGCCATCATATAAAGAGTTGACTCTGGCTGATGAAAGTTGGTAACCATAGCACTACAGATCTTGAAATCATATGGTGGAAAGATGAACCGGTCTGTCCAGCCATCACGTTCTTTAAGTCTGTTATTGGCTGACACTGCTGATTCAAGAGCACGCATGGTTGTTGTTCCTACTGCGCAAACTCTGTTTTTATTATCCAGTGCTGTATTTACCATTTTCACTGCCTCGGATCCTACAATGTAGTTTTCAGAATCCATTTTGTGCTTGGTAAGATCTTCCACATCTACTGGCCTAAATGTTCCCAATCCGATATGTAGGGTAACATAGGTCATGTCAACACCTTTAATTTGAAGACGTTTTTGTAATTGCTTAGTAAAGTGCATTCCTGCAGTTGGTGCAGAAACTGCCCCTTTATGCTTGGCGTAGATGGTTTGAAATCTTTCTTTATCTGCCTGCTCTACTTTGCGCTTAATATATTTTGGCAGAGGAGTTTCTCCTAAATTTTCTACCACTTTGTTAAAGGCCTCTGAATCGCCATCGAAAAGGAAACGGATTGTTCGTCCGCGTGAAGTTGTGTTGTCGATTACTTCTGCTACAAGGTCGCCATCACCAAAATAAAGTTTATTGCCCACGCGGATTTTCCTGGCTGGGTCAACTAAAACATCCCATAAGTGCATTTCCGCATTTAATTCACGCAATAGAAAAACTTCAATTTTAGCGCCTGTCTTTTCTTTGCGTCCGTAAAGGCGCGCAGGAAACACCATGGTGTCGTTACCGACAAGAATATCGCCTTCGTCAAAATAATTAACAATGTCTTTAAAGATCTTGTGTTCGATCTTTCCAGTGCTTTTGTGAATTACCATCATCCGTGCTTCATCGCGGTTTTCAGCTGGGTGTGAGGCAATTAGACTATTAGGGAGCTCAAATTTGAATTCAGATAACTTCATAAGCTTACGGGCTTTGTCCCAAACGGATAGGGACTAGATTTTAAAATTAAGGACGCAAAAATAATCAAACGGGCACGAAATGCAACAGATCTTTTTCTCATTCCCACTTTGGAAAAAGAAGGATAGAATCAGCTTTTCAACATCAAAGTAAAAAAACACTAATAACTGTGCTAAATTCGCACTCTACGTTATTTCTAACTGTTGTCACACAATGCTAACTCTTCGACTTGTTTTTGAAAGCTTTGGGTTTGCCTGGCGTGCGCTTAAGTCCAATATTCTTAGAACCATTCTGTCATTGCTTGGGGTCACTATTGGAATTTTTGCCATCATAGCTGTTTTGACACTTGTAGATTCCTTAGAGAAGAACATTAAAGACAGCCTTAATTTTTTGGGCACCGGAGTAATTTATGTAAACAAGTGGCCGTTTATTCCTGAGGGTAATGGCCCCTACAAGTGGTGGGACTATTGGAGAAGGCCAAATGTTTCTGTTAACGAATTCAAATTTCTTCAGGCCAATTTGCGTAATCAAAGTGCTATTTCCATTTATGCGGCTAAAGGAAACTCCATCATCAAAAAAGATAACAACAGTATCGGGCAAATTGGCCTCCGTGGGGCCGGGCCCGGCTACAATGATATTTTCGAAATTAATCTTGAGAAGGGACGCTACTTTTCATCTGAGGAAGTTGAGGCCGGCCGAAGTATTGCTCTCATTGGGCACGAAGTGAAGAATGCTCTATTTCCAGGCACAGAAGATCCTTCTGGCCAAATTATCCGGATCAAGAATTTAAAATACATGGTGGTTGGTGTTATTAAGAAAGAAGGTCAGAGTTTTTTAGGCACCCCCAGCAATGATTATACTGTCATCATACCCTATAGCGCCTTCCGAAAATTATACCAAACAGGAACTGGTGCATGGAATGAATTGCAATCATCAATTGGTGTTAAAGGAAGTGAAACGGATATCGGATTAGTCGAATTGGAAAACGAGGTCACCGGTATATTGCGCGTGAGACGAGGACTCAAACCGACCGAAGGAAATAACTTTGCTTTAAACAGACCAGAGGCTATTGCCAACATGGTGAGTGGTTTGTTTGATGTGGTAGGCATAGCCGGCTGGATCATTGGTGGTTTTTCTATTCTTGTTGGTGGCTTTGGTATTGCCAACATCATGTTCGTTTCTGTCAAAGAACGAACTAGTGTTATTGGACTTCAGAAATCACTTGGAGCAAAGAATTACTTTATCCTGTTCCAATTTCTTTTCGAGGCTATTTTTCTCAGCTTAATTGGCGGGCTGGCTGGATTGATATTAGTTTGGTTACTAACCTTAGCTCCTTTTGGAAGTCTTGAGGTTATTCTTACCATAAAGAATATTGTACTTGGCCTCGGTGTTTCTTCTATAATTGGGCTGGTGTCAGGTATTGTTCCTGCGGCCATGGCGGCACGGCTTGATCCAGTGGCAGCCATACGGGCATAGCTGCAAATTGTTTAGTAGTTGAATCCTTATCTCAAATAGCCCGTTGAATAACGGATGTTAACGCTACGACTCATTTTTGAAAGCTTTGGTTTTGCCTGGCGCGCTTTAAAATCAAACATCCTTCGTACCATTCTTTCCTTATTAGGAGTTACCATCGGAATTTTTGCCATTATAGCGGTACTTACCCTAGTCGATTCTTTGGAGAAAAATATTAAAGACAGTTTTGATTTTTTAGGAACAGGGGTGATCTATACCGAGAAGTGGCCATTCATTGGCGGGCCTGATTTTCCATGGTGGGAATACTGGCGAAGACCCAACGCATCTTATAATGAATATAAATTCTTAGAAGCCAATCTGAAGACTCAAGCTGCCATTGCCATTTTTGCAGTCAAGGGAAACTCTACTATTAAGCGTGGTTCAAGTAGCATCAGTCAGATTGGTTTGCGAGGCGGCAGTCTTGGGTATGATAAAATTATGACTGTCAACATTGACAATGGCCGATATTTTACGGTGGATGAAATTGAAGCGGGTAGAAATGTAGCAGTGTTAGGATACGAAGTGATGCAAGCACTTTTTCCAAACGGTGAAAATCCTATCGGACAAGACATCAAGATCAAGAACATGAAGTTCAAGGTTATGGGGGTGATTAAGAAAGAAGGACAAAGTTTTTTGGGCACACCTAGCAACGATTACGGATGCATTATTCCCTATCATTCGTATCGCAGATTGTACCAGACTGGTTCCGGACTTTGGAACGAGAATGCTTCGCGCATTGGAGTGAAGGGTTTTGACTCAGATATTGGATTAGTAGAATTGGAAAATGAAATACGTGGGCTTATGCGTGGCAAGAGAGGATTGAAGCCAAACGATAAGGACAATTTCGCCTTGAACCGCCCTGAAGCAATTGCCAATGTAGTTAGTGGGCTATTTGATGTGGTTGGCTTGGCTGGATGGATAATAGGAGGCTTTTCAATTCTCGTTGGAGGATTTGGTATTGCCAACATTATGTTTGTTTCTGTGAAGGAAAGAACCAGTGTTATAGGTCTACAAAAATCACTTGGCGCAAAAAACTATTTTATTCTGTTTCAGTTTCTATTCGAAGCAGTTTTTCTGAGCTTGATTGGTGGTTTAGCAGGATTGATATTGGTGTGGTTCCTTACTCTTGCTCCATTCGGAGATTTAGTGGTGATTCTTTCGTTAAAAAATATTGTATTAGGTCTGGGAGTATCTTCCATTATTGGCCTGGTATCGGGAATTATTCCGGCAGCTATGGCAGCACGACTTGATCCAGTGGCTGCAATTAGAGCGTAAGCAGGAATAAAAATATAGCATTAGGCATCAGAAGTTTTACCTTCTAAGGCCTAATGTCAAATTCATAATCTCTATTATTACTCTTCTTTGTCCTCTAGCACTTTAGCACCGTCAGGTGTTGCCAGTTTTTCTTTGATTTGCTTTTCCAACTCAGCCATTAATTCTGGATTGTCTTCAATCAACTGCTTTACGGCATCGCGTCCTTGACCTAGTTTGTTGCCGCTGTAAGAAAACCAAGAACCAGATTTTTGAATCACGTTAAGTTCAACACCGATATCCACGATCTCGCCAGATTTTGAAATTCCTCTTCCATACATAATGTCAAACTCAACCACCTTAAATGGAGGGGCAACTTTATTTTTCACCACTTTCACCTTTACTCGGTTTCCGGTAATATCATCTGGCGATTCTTTGATCTGACCAATTCTTCTGATATCCAAACGAACAGAAGCGTAGAACTTCAATGCATTACCGCCAGTGGTTGTTTCAGGGTTGCCAAAAACAATTCCAATTTTCTCACGAAGCTGGTTAATGAAAATACAAGCACATCCTGTTTTGCTAATTGTGCCTGTTAGTTTTCTCAATGCTTGAGACATCAATCTTGCTTGTAAACCCATTTTGCTTTCACCCATTTCTCCTTCTAATTCAGCTTTGGGCACCAGGGCAGCAACGGAGTCAATTACTATTATGTCAATTGCTCCTGATCGAATAAGATGTTCTGCTATTTCTAAGGCTTGTTCGCCATTGTCTGGTTGAGAAATAAGTAGATTTTCTGTGTCTATACCAAGCTTTTCTGCGTAGGCTCTATCAAAAGCGTGTTCCGCATCGATAAACGCAGCCATTCCTCCCGCCTTTTGAGCTTCGGCTATCGCGTGTAGCGTTAATGTTGTTTTACCTGAAGATTCTGGACCATAAATTTCAATTACCCGGCCGCGTGGAAGGCCGCCAATTCCCAAGGCAATGTCAAGTCCTAAAGATCCTGTTGAGATGGCAGGGATATCTGAAATCTTCTGATCGTTTAATCTCATTACGCTTCCCTTGCCATAGGTTTTGTCCAACTTATCGATGGTAAGCTGTAATGATTTGAGTTTTTCCATTTTCTCTTTGTTGTCGCTCTTGCTGTCGCTCATATAGTTAGTTTTTATTTACTTAGGAATTGGGCATGAAATTACTAACTAAATTAGCAAAATCAAATTTTGACTATAATTTGATCCAATATTTTGCGTCTTTGCTAATCAAATTAGAAATTTTTGCGTCCTTGTCTGCCTTATGGCTCGTAAAATCATTTTTGGTGCCCTGTTTATTTTTTTCATCATTATTGCCTGGAATTGGTCGCTTTTGGTTTATGGCATCAATCAGGGAATCGGCCAGCTGAATATTGTATGGAATGCCCGGCCTGTGGAAGAATTTTTGACGGATATACAGTTTCCGGACTCCCTCAAATCCAAACTTCGGCTAATTGATGATGTCAGAAAATTTGCAATTGATTCCTTGGGCCTCAAGGACACGGATAATTACAAGACTCTTTACGATCAAAAAGGCGAAGAACTGATGTGGGTGGTTACTGCTTGCGAACCCTTTGAACTTAAGCCCAAACAATGGACTTTTCCGGTGGTTGGTGCAGTACCTTATAAAGGATACTTCGATAAGGAGAAAGCACGGGCAGAAAGAGATCAATTAGAGAAGGAGGGCTGGGATGTAAGTGTTATGAATCCTGGAGGTTGGTCTACACTCGGTTGGTTTACCGATCCTATTCTAAGTGGTATGCTTAGTAGAAGTGAAGGAGATTTGGCGAGTTTGATTATTCATGAAATGGTGCATGCCACTTTTTTTGTAAAGGATAGTGTAGAGCTTAATGAAAATCTAGCCTCGTTTATTGCTGACACAACCGCTTATGATTTTTTGAAATGGAAATTTGGTCCTGATTCAGAAGAGTACCACACTTATTTATACGAAGATCAGGATTATAGAAAATACTACCCGCATGTGCTAAGAGGCACAAACCTGCTTGATAGTTTATACAAAGCAGTTAAGGATGAGCCTATTGAATCCAAAAAACAAAAAAAGGAGATGACCATTCGCAAAATTGTTGAAACTATGGATACACTTACTCTTCACACCCAGCGAAAGCCATCGAAGCGGTACGAAAAAAGATTGCCAAACAACACGTATTTTATGTCGTACAGACGCTATCAATCTAAGCAACTTTTTTTTAAAGAAGAATTAGACAAGCTACATTCTGGTGACATCCTTCGTATGATAAAAGCATATGAATCAAAGTACCCCTTCCTATAGAAATTTTGGACTGTTAAGTTTAATGATTGATTGGATTAAGGAATTGTTAAGAACATAACATTGGTTTTTAATTCGCTTAATTTCTCTCTACTTTTATCGATGAAATAAAGTGAATGTATGGGTAATAAAACATCGCAGAAGGTACTAGTCGTAGACGATGAAGAGCCCATATTAGAACTGTTAAAGTATAATCTCGAAAAGCAAGGCTACGAAGTTCGAATTGCTTCTAATGGAAACGAGGCAGTTGAGATCGCAAAAAAATTTCATCCAGACCTTGTATTGCTAGATATCATGATGCCGAAAATGGATGGCGTGGAAACATGTCGGCTGCTCCGCGCCAACCCGGATTTACAAAATACATTTATTGTTTTCTTAACCGCTCGAGCAGAGGAATACTCTGAAATAGCAGCCTTTGATGTGGGGGCCGATGATTATATCCTAAAGCCAATTAAGCCTCGGGCATTAATGAGCCGCATCAGTGCCTTGTTTAGAAGAGAATCAAAAAAGAAATCCCCTACGGCCCAGATAACAATTGGCGAGCTGATTATTGATCGCACGAGTTATACCATAAAGATTGGAGGCAAGGAAATTAACCTCCCCAAAAAGGAATTTGAATTACTCTTCTTCCTTGCTCAAAATCCAAATAAGGTATTTAGTAGAGATGATTTGTTGCAAAATATTTGGGGCTCTGACGTCTATGTATTAGCCAGGACAGTGGATGTTCACATTCGTAAAGTGCGCGAAAAAATAGGCGAAGACTATATCACCACTGTAAAAGGAGTGGGGTATAAGTTTAACCTTGGTTAGGCAGGAAAATTGTCATCCTTCATAATCGTTATTCGATCTGATTACCGATTACGGTTTCTACCGATTACCTTCGGGCAATGATTTCATGTCTCCCAAACTCAATAAGTAAGAGTAATGGTTTATAGTGCGCGAACCTTGGCTTTATTATTGGCCGCTTGCATTGCCATTATAACTTCCTCTTTTCTGTCTTTAGTGGATGGGGTAGATATGCAAGGGATTATTGTAGCGGGAATTATCAGTTTCTCAGGTTCTTATTTATTGATTTTTATTGTGCTGGAATTTCTCATTTTCCGCGAAATAAATAAGATCTATAAGATGATGGGGAAGCTTCGTAAGAAAGAGCTATCGGGTATCTCAAAAGAAAAATCGGGAGCATTAAATCCTCTTCAAAAAATCAACGATGAAATTTATTCGTTCGCTACACTAAAGCAGAAAGAAATTGATGAACTCAAAAAACTGGAAGCTTTCCGTAAAGAATTTATTGCCGATGTTTCGCATGAGTTAAAGACTCCACTTTTTGCTGCGCAGGGGTTTGTCCACACCTTATTAGACGGTGCCGTAAACGATAAAAACGTAAGAGGTAAATTTTTGAAGAAAGCCGCTAAAAGTTTAGATGGACTTGATGTTTTGGTGCAAGATCTGCTCACGCTTTCGCAGATAGAAACGGGCGATATAAAAATGCGCTTTGATCATGTCGATCTTTACAAACTATGTCACGAGGTGGTGGAACAATTTGAGGAAAAAGCTGCTAAGAAAAATATAAAGCTGAAGTTAGAAGGTGGCAATCACAAGATAGCCGTGTATGCCGATTGGCAACGGATGACACAAGTGATCACCAATCTCGTATCAAATGCCATAAGTTATACTCCAGATGAAGGCGAAGTAACGGTGAGTTTTGATATAGGCAAAAAAAATATTACAACGTTTGTTACGGATACGGGTGAAGGTATTCCTGCTCAACACCTCACTCGAATTTTTGAACGTTTCTATCGAGTTGACAAAAGTAGAAGCCGTGAGAAAGGCGGTACTGGTTTGGGACTAGCCATTGTTAAACATATACTGGAAGGTCATAATTCCAAACCTGAAGTGGAGAGTACGGTAGGCAAGGGTTCTACTTTCAGCTTTAAGTTGCAGCGATCTAAGCCTGAAACAGAAGGGGAATAGGAGCGAAGGTTTAAGTGTCGTTGCGATTCAATTCAATTTAACGGATTGGCCTAACCAGCAAGATTATTATCGTAAACTTGCAACCCAATTGGGCGAAAGCCCATTAATTTCTAGCATGGCAAAGTCGACAAAGCTTAGGTTTGATGATCTGATTATTTTTGAGGATGATGATTATGTGCTGATTAACAAACCAGCCTTCATTTCCACACTCGAAGACAGGAATACGCCTGAAAATTTGTTGGCACTTGCCAAGGCAAAAATTGACGATGCCCAGGTTTGTCATCGGTTAGATAAAGATACTTCTGGTGTTTTGGCCATTGCGAAAAATCCCGAAGCCTATCGACATCTTAGTATGCAGTTTGAAAATCGTCAAGTGAGTAAGATCTATCATGCTGTGGCCGATGGGTTACACCAATTTCAAAACCAATGCGTTGACGCTCCCATTTTGAAACAAAATGATGGAACCGTGCGAATTTCAAAAGAAGGCAAAGATGCTCAAACCTGGTTTACTTCATTGGAAATCTATAAGAGCCATACATTGGTCGAATGCCGCCCAGTAACCGGACGGATGCACCAAATCCGGATACATTTGTCACTTTTGAAGGCTCCAATCGCAGGGGATGAGACCTACGGAGGCAAGGTTTTCTTCCTTTCTTCGATAAAAAGAAACTTTAAGCTTGAGAAAAATACCGAAGAGCAACCCCTGATTAAAAGGATGGCTCTGCATGCTTTTTCGTTGGAATTCCAGAATTTAAAGGGAGAAATAGTCAAGACCTTGGCACCCTATCCAAAAGATTTCCAAGCACTTCTAAAGCAATTAGGCGAAAACAGATGAAGAAGGGCATTTTCTTCCATTCTTGGAAAACAGGTATGATTTGAAACTTGTTGATTGACGGTGACCTACAAGATTTTGCATCCCTACTTGGATATTCAGTTTCTTGGGTCTACTTTTGAGTCCCTTTTTAAAGGGCATTAGTGTGTTTTATTGAATTTAAAAGGCAAAAAAGTGGATCACAACAGTTATAAGACCATCAACACCAATAAGGCGACAGCCGAGAAAAATTGGGTTTTGGTAGATGCAGAAGGCCAGATACTCGGCCGCATAGCCAGTCAGGTGGCAAAAATTATCCGTGGCAAAAACAAGCCAGGATATACTCCTAATACAGATTGCGGAGATCACGTAATTGTGATCAATGCTGAAAAAGTCAAATTGACTGGTAAAAAGGAAAATAACCGTGTTCTGTTCACCTATTCAGGATATCCTGGTGGTCAACGTGAGCTTTCTCCAGCTATGATCAGGGCGAAACATCCTTTACGTTTGATTGAGCATGCCGTTCGCGGAATGCTACCTAAGAACATCATTGGGGCACAAATCTATAGAAGCCTTCATGTGTATGCTGGATCTAAGCACGAACACGAAGCACAACAACCAAAAGCAATAAAATTCTGATAAATGGAAATTATCAATACCATAGGTAGAAGAAAGACCTCAATTGCGAGGGTATATACACAACCTGGAAAAGGTGAAATTAAGGTTAACGACAAGAACCTAAATGATTATTTCAAATCAGAAATACTCCAGACTACTGTAAGGCAAGCATTTGCGATTTCAAAAACAGAAGGTCAATATGATGTTAGCGTAAACGTTGAAGGTGGAGGTAGCAAGGGGCAGGCAGAAGCAATTCGCCTTGGTATTGCACGTGCCTTGGTAAACATCAATGCTGAATTTAAGCCAGCTTTGAGAAAAGAAGGATTGATGACCCGCGATTCACGTATGGTGGAGAGAAAGAAAGCAGGTCGTGCAAAGGCAAGAAAGAAGTTCCAGTTCAGCAAGCGTTAATCGATATAAAGGAAAGATCAGCATGGCAAATAACCTAACAACAGAACAATTGATGGATGCAGGTGTGCACTTTGGCCACCTTACCCGCAAATGGAATCCAAAGATGGCTGAGTACATCTTTATGGAGAACAACGGTATCCACATTATCGATTTAAATAAAACTATTAAGTGTCTTGAGGAAGCAGCCTTTGCGCTGAAGAACATTGTTCGCTCAGGTCGTAAAATCATGTTTGTGGCGACTAAGAAGCAAGCCAAAGACGTTATCAAAGAAGAAGCTACCCGTCTCAACATGCCGTTTGTAACGGAGCGTTGGTTGGGTGGTATGCTTACAAACTTTGCCACTATTCGCAAGTCATTGAAGAAACTTGCTCAGATTGACAAATTGATGAAGGATGAAGCCTTTAACAATTTGGCGAAACGCGAGCGTTTGATGATTACACGCGAGAAAGCAAAGTTGGAGAAGTTGTTAGGTGGTATCACAGATCTTAATCGTTTGCCAGCAGCACTTTTTGTAATTGATGTTAAACGCGAACACATTGCCGTATCAGAAGCATTGAAGTTAAACATCCCTGTATTTGCAATGGTGGATACTAACTCTGATCCTTCAAATATTGATTTCCCTATTCCGGCCAATGACGATGCATTTAAGTCGATCTCGATATTGACAGGCTATATCAGCAAGTCGATTGAAGAAGCTTTGATGGAGCGTAAAAAAGATAAAGAAGAAGCTGGTCATAAGAAGGACGAGGAAGAAAAAAGAAAAGTAGACGAGCCTGTAGAGGAGACCAAATAATGTCAATTGACCACGCGTGGCGCGTGGCCGATAAGAATAATAGACATCGGCCTTCTAGCCGGTGTTTTTTTTTAATAGGGAATTCTAAAAATCAAAAATCTTAACTCTTAAATAATTTAAGTATGTCAGCGATTACTGCACAAGATGTAAATAAGCTTCGCACCATGACGGGTGCAGGTATGATGGATTGTAAAAAAGCATTGACCGAGGCCGATGGTGATTTTGAAAAGGCCATTGAAATCTTAAGAAAAAAAGGACAGAAAGTTTCTGCTTCCCGTTCCGACAGAGACGCAAAGGAAGGTTCTGTATTTATCAAAGTAAGTGACGACAAGAAAGAGGCAATATTGATTGCCCTTAATTGTGAAACTGATTTTGTTGCTAAGAACGAAGAGTTTCAAACACTAGGTAAATTGATTGTTGCAACAGCTTTCGCAAAAAAGCCAGCAACTAAAGAAGCTTTGTTAGCTGAGAAAGCTGGTGACCTTACATTGAATGATAAGATCACCGAACTTGTTGGAAAAATCGGAGAGAAACTCGAGATCTCAGCTTATGTGCACATGACGGGTGAAGCAGTTGTTCCTTACATCCATGCCGGAAGTAAATTAGGAGTATTAGTTTCCTTAAAAGGCGTGAATGGAAAAGATGTAACGGATGCTGGTAAAGATGTAGGCATGCAAATCGCGGCTATGAATCCTGTAGCGGTTGATGAGAAGAACATTGATCCTGCTATCATTGCCAAAGAATTGGAAATTGCCAAAGCCCTTATTTTAGCAGAAGGCAAGCCTGAGAACATGGTGGAGAAAATAGCGCAAGGCAAAATGAACAAGTTCTTCAAAGACAATACACTTGTTCATCAACCATTTGTAAAAGACAATTCGAAAACTGTTGCTCAGTATCTGGATAGCGTTTCCAAAGGATTGGCGGTAGCCGATTTTAAAAGAGTGGCGATTGGGTAATTAGATTATCATTCGAAGTAGAATATAAGGGGGAGCGATGAGCTCCCTTTTTTGTTTTCAGATATTTTCAGAGTATTGTTTTGTAGTAATTTTGATGTAGCAGTAGCGGTATCACAATCCTTTTGTATAAACCCGGCTAAACCTACGATCACATCAAGCGGCTTAACTTCAGGAAGTCCGATTCTCACATCAAGTAGTTCGACTAACAATCAATGGTATCGGAATGGAACTTTGATCGCGGATGCAATATCAAATACGTTTACACCAACAGATGGCGGTTCTTATTCTGTAAAAGTTACGGTTGACAACTGCTCCAGCGAACTTTCTGCAGAGCAGATATTAGTGATAACAGGCGATATCAGTTCATCGGCCAGGGAAGAATTTTTTGTTTATCCAAACCCGACCAGTAATACGTTAACGATAAACCTGAAAGCCTTCGATAGTAGTACTGACGTTGGAATAGTAGTGTATGATTTATCGGGTAAGGTGATGGATCAACTTTTGAAGAGAGGAGAGAAGGCTACGATTTCTGTTGGCTCCTATTCCGCGGGAGCTTATTTTATAAAGGCTTCTCAGCAGAGCCGAACATTTATTGCGAAGTTTGAAAAGCAGTAATAATTAAGGACAGCTGTTAAATGTAAGGATCATATCAAGTTATTGGCATACGCGTACTTGATCAATCCTACCAGATTAGCTGCACCTGTTTTCTTAAGAATATTTTTCCGATGAGTTTCTACAGTTCGCTCACTGATAAATAGTATTTCAGCAATCTGGCGGCTGTTAAATTCTTTCGCCACTAATCTTAGTATTTCAATTTCACGCGATGTCAAAACCCCTTTATCTTCGTCTTCTGGAGTATGGATAAGAAGCTCAGCAATTTCATCACTTAAAAAACGCTTCCCTTCCATTACTTTTTCAAGTGCCTCTGTCAGATTTTTATACGTATTGCTTTTAAGTAAGTAACCCTGAACACCCATGCGCAGAAGTTCTTTTACAACCGCTGGATCATCGTGCATACTTAAGACAATGATTTTAATTTACTTTCATTCAAACGCGGCAACAGACTTGAACTTACCCTTATTGAAAGTTCCACCTAGCGTCAAGTCTCTCTCCTTTAAGGATATGTAATTGATAAACTTCTTTTGTATTTTGCGCCTTGCAATAAAAGTACTTGCAGGTAATAGATGACAACAAATACTAAATTTTTGATGTATAACATTTTGGCGCTTATCTGTGCGCTATGGTTTTTGCTGGTTGGCTGGTATTGGGGACATTGGTTTAATGTCATCTTCGTATTTCCATTTGCCATCCTTGGTTTTTTTCTTTGGAGAAAAGGGCGTGGTGCTGAAAAGAAAATATTAAATCAAATTGTGGGATGGATGCTATGGGCAGGAGCAGTTAGTTCAATTGGCTTTCTGATCGCTATTTCACTAAAGTAATACCGATTTCTTCTATTAATGGATTCTCTTTAAGGCGTCACTGACTTCTTACCATAAGAGGTCCGTTGATATTCTTTGTTTGTGTCTTTTGAAGTCTTCTTCTTACTTTCATAAAAAAATGGAAGAGCATGAACCTAAATACTAAAGCCAAAGATCAGAATACGTTCGATGCCATTGTGGTGGGGTCTGGCATTAGTGGGGGCTGGGCAGCTAAAGAACTTTGTGAGAAAGGCTTGAAGGTTTTGATGTTGGAAAGAGGAAAACCAGTCGAGCATCCCAATTATCCTACGGCAACTAAAAATCCTTGGGAAATAGAATGTGGAGGTAGACTTACCGAAGAAGACAAACGAAAAAGTTTTGTCCAAGCTCGCCATTATTCCTTTCGTGGAGACAACAAGCATTTTTATATCAACGATTTAGAAAATCCCTATCACGAAACGAAACGATTTGATTGGATACGTGGTGATGTGGTAGGAGGTCGTTCTCTTTTGTGGGCCCGAATGAGTTGGCGTTTAAGTGACCTTGATTTTGAAGCCAACATGAAAGACGGGCATGGCGTGGATTGGCCGATTCGCTATAAGGATTTGGCTCCTTGGTACGATTATGTGGAATCATTTATTGGAGTAACTGGAAACAAAGATGGCATCCCACACTTGCCAGATGGTAAGTTTCAGGCCCCGATGGAAATGAATTGTGTAGAGAAAGATTTCAAATCCAAGTTGAGTGAGAAATTTCCAGACCGGCATTTAATAATTGGTCGATCTGCTAATCTCACCCAGCCTGTGAAGGGCAGGGGCCAATGTCAATACCGTAATCTTTGTCACCGGGGCTGTCCGTATGGTGCCTACTTCAGTACCAACGCAAGTACATTGCCTGCTGCTTTCGAAACGGGTAACCTTGCCCTTCGCCCAAATTCAGTCGTTAATAAAGTTATTTACGATGATAAGAAGGGCAAAGCTATTGGTGTTGAATTGATCGATACCGAGACGAATGAGGTTTTAGAATACTATTCAAAAATTATTTTCTTAAATGCTGCTACACTAGGCACTACTTTTATTTTATTAAACTCAATCAGCTCACGTTTCCCGAATGGGCTCGGCAATGGTAGCGATCAGGTAGGAAGAAACTTAATGGACCATCACAAGCAAGCAGGTGCGAACGCAACGGTTGATGGATTTGAGGATAGTTATTACTCTGGACGAAGACCTACAGGCGTTTATGTTCCACGCTTTAGGAATCTTAAAGAGCAGAGATCAGATTATCTAAGAGGATTTGGGTTGCAGGGAGGGGCTAGTCGAAGTGGATGGAATGGATCAGCGTTAATTGGCGAGGAGCTGAAGAATGCAGTGCAAACACCTGGTCCATGGCAAATGGGCCTTGGGGGTTTTGGAGAATGTTTGCCTTATTCAGAAAATCGGGCAACCTTGAATTCGAATTTAAAAGATAAGTATGGCCGACCCTCTTTGACAGTAGATTGTGAATTCAAAGAGAATGAAAAAACGATGCAGCAAGACATGGCCAACTCAGCGGCCGAAATGCTTGAGGCAGCGGGTTATAAAAATGTAAGTCCGTATATGAATACCTCGTTCCCAGGCAATGCGAATCATGAAATGGGTACAGCCCGAATGGGAAGAGATCCTAAGACTTCTGTGTTGAATGCGTTCAATCAAATGCACGAAGTGCCAAACGTTTTTATTACCGATGGTTCTGCCATGGCATCATCAGCTTGTCAAAATCCTTCACTGACGTACATGGCGTTAACCGCACGTGCTTGTGATTACGCTGTCAAAGAATTGAAGAAGCAGAACTTGTAATAGAGTTCTTCGCGCTCTTTGCGTTGTATTCCTTTGCGTCCTTTGCGGTAAAAATTTTAACCGCAGAGTGCGCAGAGGTTCGCAAAGAAAGTTTAAAGATGTAAACTTCATTCTTTGTTTAGCAGTTTCCATATTAAAAGCGGAATGCTAAGCACGATTAACCCAATCAAGAAGGTAATGGCAGTCGCTTTTAAGAAATATGGAATGGCCATTGATGCGGTAACTTCTTTCGAAGTCTCCATCGCATCGAAAGCGTAGAACAAACCCACAAGTATCGACAGCGCTCCCCAGCTGAGTGCCAATGCGATAAGATGTTTAGTAGCTTCTGGCCAATGAGAGGTTACCTTCATTTGGAAAGAAATTATGCTGGTGAATTCTTACTCATCAATTTAAGAATAATGTAAGCAAGCATGGATACGAAGAAAATAAATAGGCCGTACATGGCAGTAATTATTGCCACTTTCATGCCACCCATGATCACTTGAAAGGACGCTCCTTCCTTGCTGTTCTCTAGCCAATTAAAGGCTTGCATTAATCCGATAAGAGTACTGAGTGCTCCGAACACAGAGGCCATTGCACCAATCTGTTTGATGGCTTCAACATATTTTGGCATGAGGGTCTTTTTTTTCAGCCCTAAAATTGAATAGATGACGAGGCCTATATTGGTAATCAGCATAAGCAATAGCGGAAACATAAAGACCGGTCCCCCTTCAAAGTGTAAATCAATAAGCGAACTTGCTAACATAATTTTCATAAAGTTTAAGTTTAGTTTTTGTTTCAGCAAGGTTAGTAAAGAAAACAATTGGAAATTATTTTTTCTGACCAGATTAGCTGCATCGTTGTGATACAACCGGCTGTGAATGCTGTATGGCGAAAAGGGATCAAATTCCGTTGAAAGGGTGACTTTACCCTTTCTTCTATTCGATTTTGATTCAGCTTGCCTGATTTTTTCTTAATTATGCGTTTCAATGAATCGTCTCGAAAGTTTTCTGGATTACCTTTTCTCGCGACAACGTTGGGTGATTCATGTTTTCTTTTGGTTGCTGATACTTGCCTTTTATGTGGTGTTTTTTGGTCGTAAAAACAGCAACTATCTCCAAACGTTTTTCTTTGTTGGTTTGCTGATGCCCGTGACAATCGGCACCACTTACTTTTTGAATTACTATCTCGTTCCTCGCTACCTGATGAAAGAGCGGTTCGGATTCTTCTTACTCTACTTTGTATACACGCTCATTGGTTCTCTGTTTATGGAGATGATGATTTCCATGCTCACGTTCATTGTGATGGCCGAAATCAAGATCACGGACATGAGTCCTGCCTCCATTGATATTTTTTTCTTACTCACTTCTTTACTGATGGTTGTATTTTTTGGTGTTGCTATCAAGATGATGCTGCACTGGAGAAAGTCCAAGGATGACTATCAATCATTGATGAAAGATAAGATTGAGGCAGAACTCAAGTTTTTGAAAGTTCAGCTCAACCCTCATTTCTTGTTCAACACCTTAAACAATCTGTATTACCTCACCACAGCAAAATCGGATAGGGCACCTCAAGCAATTCTGCAACTAAGTGAGATTCTTGATTATGTTATGCATTCCAGCAAATCTGTATTTGTTCCCCTCGAATTGGAATTGAGACAAGTAGAAAATTATATTGCTCTTGAGCTACTTCGATATGAAGACCGTATTCAGATAGATTCATTTATAACTGGAAATTCAGCGGATCATTCGGTTGGACCTATGATCTTAATAACCCTTATTGAAAATGCCTTTAAGCACGGTGTTATGAATTCAACCGGTAAGTCATGGATACGAATGAAAGTTGAATGCTCTACTGATCGCATTGAAGTGACAGTAAGGAATAGCTGGAAAAAGACCGAATCAGGAAATGGAATTGGATTGGAGAATTTGAAGAGTCAGCTTGATCATTTATATCCCGGAAAACATTCTCTTGACGTGAATAAAAGTGAGCCAAATCAATTTTCAGTTAACTTGGTGCTAATTGTTAAGTAATGAAGTACAAGTACCTCGTAATTGATGATGAACCTTTGGCCAGAAAGCTCATTGTTTCTCATGCATGTAAGGTGGAGGGGCTTGAATTAGCTGGGGAATTCGGAGATGCGATCGAAGCAAGTAATTTTTTGCACACTCACAGAGTCGATTTAATTTTTCTGGATATTCAAATGCCAGAGATTACCGGACTTCAATTTATTAGCACACTTAAGAACTCACCTGCCATTATTTTAACGACTGCATTCCGGGAATTTGCAGCGGAGGCATTCGATTTGGATGTTGTAGATTATTTGTTAAAGCCAATTTCTTTTGAGCGATTATTGAAATCTGTCAATAAATTTTTTGATCGCAGATCAGGTTCATCAACTGCCAATATTCAGAACAATGACCTAATTCTCCATCTCAAAGCTGATCGGAAAATCCATAAAATTCCGATGATGGACGTCTTATATGTAGAGAGCCTTGATGAATACGTTAAAGTTTATACCAAAGGGAAAGTCATTATTACCCGCGAGAACATTAGCTCCTTAGATCAGAAGCTGTCTGGAAATCAGTTTGTTCGAATTCACCGATCTTTTATTGTATCGATAAAAGCCATCACAACAATCTCGACCGAAGGTGTTGAAGTCTCAAGCAAGTTTCTGCCATTTGGACGCGCCTTCAAGCAGGGAGCATTAGCAACGCTAGGTATGCCAAAGGGCTAGCTTGCCTCTCCCTTAAGGGGATGCTTTTGGTGGTAAACGTTTAGTAGTCTATCTTTGGTGTAGCAGCTTGTTTCATTCAAGTTCATTTTGCCTATGATTCTCTTTATCTAAATCTGAATTACCTTTTTTAAGCTAATTCAGATTCGTTTGGCCACCTGCCAACTTTCATTGCCTCGTTCGGGGCAGTTTTAATTATTCATTTATTAAATTTCACTCATGAAAGTTTTTTCAAAAACAATTTCAATAATCCGACTATTCAAACAAGCCGTCAATGGTGAACAGCAAAATTTCACTGAGGGCAGCATCAATAAGGCAATATTCATGTTGTCCATTCCAATGATTCTTGAGATGGCTATGGAATCGATGCTGGCAGTAGTTGATATTTTTTTTATTAGTAAGTTAAATGACAACAATGCGGTAACAGCCGTTGGCCTAACTGAGTCTACAATGGCAATTGTTTATTCTCTAGCAATGGGATTAGGGATGGCTGCCACTGCCATGGTCGCCAGGCGAATTGGCGAAAAGGACGAACCCGGGGCGGCCATTGCAGCAGTCAATGCCCTTTACATTGGTGCTATTATTTCAGTGGTTATAAGCGTTCTCGGGATTTTCTTTTATAAGGATATCCTCATTCTCATGGGCGCCTCCCAAGATGTTCTGGCAGTGGGCTCAGGCTATATGCAGTGGATGTTGGTTGGCAATTTTACAATTGTAGCCTTGTTTCTTGTGAATGCAATTTTTCGCGGAGCTGGCAGCGCGGCCATAGCCATGCATTCATTGTGGATTGCTAACATTATAAATATGGTACTTGACCCTATCCTTATTTTTGGATGGGGTCCAATCCCGTCAATGGGCGTTGAGGGTGCCGCGATTGCTACCAATATCGGGCGTGCGGCAGGTGTGTTGTATCAACTATACTATCTCACAGGTACGAAGGGAGTCATTAAAATTGGCAAAGCGAACATTAAAATTGATAAGACTATCATCAATCGTCTGTTGAAAGTTTCGGCTGGAAACGTTGGACAATTTTTAATATCAACGGCAAGCTGGCTTTTCATGGCACGTATCATAGTAACATTTGGGAGTGCAGCTTTTGCCGGTTATCAGTTTGCCATACGGGTCATCATCTTTACAATTCTTCCCTCATGGGGTATGGCCAATGCTGCTGCAACCTTAGTAGGCCAGAATCTTGGAGCCCAACAACCAGATCGTGCAGAGAAATCGGTTTGGACAGCTGGATTTCTGAACATGCTGTTTTTAGGAATGATCTCTCTCACTTTTTATTTTGTTTCAGAGCCTATCATGAAGATATTTTCCGCTGATAGCGAAGTGATTCGCTATGGAACACAATGCCTTCGCATCGTTGCATTTGGTTATGTTTTTTACGGATATGGGATGGTAATTGTACAAGCCTTTAATGGTGCAGGAGATTCAAAGACTCCAACGATTCTCAACTTGTGTGGGTATTGGCTTTTTCAAATTCCTCTGGCCTACGTGCTGGCCGTACAATTAGATTTTGGGGCCAGCGCTGTTTTCTGGGCAATTGCAATTGCGGAGTCTGCGATGGCAATTGCTGCTATTGTTATTTTCAGAAGGGGCAAGTGGAAGATGGTGAAGATATAATTTGGAATTAGGCATTGGGTCTTAGGCCTTAGAATAATACTCTTACTGCCTAAGGCCTAATGCCTTATTTCTCTTCCTCTTTCTTTTTAAAGGCTGCTTTAAACGCATTGCTTAATTCGTCACCGGCTTTTTTAAGGCTTGCTTCAACTTCCTTCCATCGTTCTTTGTTTTCCGCCTCACTTTTCAATTTTTCGGCCGTTACTTTCAATTCCTCGTATTTTTTTTGAAGGTCTACTTCAAGCCGGCTTCCAGCATCTTTAGCTTCAATAATGAATTGATCCACTTTCTTTCCAAATTCTTTAAAGAATTTCTCGGCTTTCCCGTCATTTGTTTCCATAGGCGATTATTATTTTATAATTTACTAAGTTAATCATTATTGAATTACACAATTATATACTTTTGAGTTAATACAGTAATCCATGAAAAAAATTGGCTTCATCTTGATAATTACTTGTCTGCTTGCGGCTTGTGCTTCTTCAAATCATTCCAAGCATAAGAAACTTAAACCAGGCAAGCCAATTCCGTGTCCCTTAAAAGATTGCTAATGAGAAAAATCATTATCGCTATTGATGGCTATTCTGCCTGCGGAAAAAGTACCACTGCAAAGGAAGTTGCCAAGATATTGGGCTATCGATATATTGATTCAGGGGCAATGTACCGGGCAGTTACTCTTTATTTCTTAGATCATCATATCGCGCTTACCAATCCAAAAGAAGTGGCGAGAGCCCTTGATCAAATAAAAATCTCTTTCGTCATCAACTCAAAAGGCGTGTCAGAAACCTTCTTGAACGGGATAAGTGTTGAAAAGAAGATCCGAAAGATGCGAATATCTGAAAACGTTAGTCAGGTGAGCGCCCTGAAAGATGTTAGAATTGCAATGGTTGCCCAACAGCGAAGAATGGGTAAAGAAAAAGCAGTGGTTATGGATGGCAGAGATATTGGGACAGTGGTATTCCCGGATTCGGATTTAAAGCTCTTTCTGACCGCTGAGATTCTCACCCGAGCCTTTCGCAGGCAAAAAGAATTGCTTGAGCGAGAAGATATGGTAGATATTGACACCATTGTGGCTAATCTAAACCAGCGGGATCACATTGACAGCACCAGAAAGGAAAGCCCGTTAGTAATGGCCTCAGATGCCATCACACTTGATACCACAAATGTTACGATTGATGAACAGGTTGACGAGGTAATTCGCCTTGCCCTGAGCCGAATGGTAAGGCCTTAAGCCTGCCGGATAAATCAATTGAAAACCAATCAAATTCTTACCTTCTTATTCTCTTTGCTGGACAGATTTAATTCTTAATTTTGCCCCGTCTTGACCTATCCTTCGGAATGTTAACGTATTTGGAGTTGGTCAGATAAGGAACCTCAATCATTCTTTGTAAGCTAAGCGCATGGGCAAATTCATCAGACTCAAGAAAGGTTTTAACATTAATCTAGCTGGCAAAGCCGCAGCCAAAGTCACTGAAACAGATCAAGCCGAGACGTTTGTAATAAAACCTACTGATTTTCATGGCATTTATATGCCAAAACCGGTGGTGAAGGAAGGTGATATTGTAAAGGCTGGCTCACCACTTTTCCACGACAAGAAACATGAAAACGTAGTCTATGCTGCTCCGGTTAGTGGAGAGATTGTCGAAATCAAGCGCGGGGAAAAGCGAAAACTCCTGGAAATTAAAATTTTAGCCGATAAGAAAGTAGAACATGAATCGTTCAGAAAATATTCTGTCTCTGAGATCGCAAATTTGTCTTTAGTTGACATAAAGGAACAGATTCTGAAATCAGGAGTTTGGCCTAACTTTGTTCAGCGTCCTTTTGGTGTTATTGCCGATCCGGGAGTTACTCCTAAAGCCATACATATATCTGCCTTCGATACTCATCCATTGGCACCGGATTATAGTGTGCTTTTCAGAGGACAAGACCAGGCCTTTCAAGTAGGTATTGATGTTCTAAAGAAATTTTCCTCCAATATCCATTTGAATGTACACACCACCAGTGAGATTTCTACTGTATTTTCTCAGGTGAAAGGAGTGGAGGTGAACAAATTTAGTGGTCCACACCCTGCTGGTTGCGTAGGTATTCAAATCCATCACATCGATCCTATTAATAAAGGTGATGTTGTGTGGACGGTGAATCCATTTGGCGTTATTCAAATAGGCAAACTGTTCATGAACGGAATTTATGACGCATCCAGAGCCATAGCAGTTACTGGCTCGGAAGTAAAAGAGCCTCAGTATTACAAGACCTACACGGGTGCCTCCATCAAGAAATTTATTGAAAAGAATCTTACCAATGATCACGTTCGATTTATTTCTGGCAATGCCTTAACGGGTACCCGGATAGACAAGGACGGACATCTTGGGTTTTACGATCAGCAGCTTACTGTTTTACCAGAAGGGGATCAACATGAATTCCTGGGTTGGATTACACCCGGAGCCAACAAACTTAGTTTTCAGCGGGCCTTTGGATTGTTTTCATTCCTTACCCCAAACAAAGAGTTTAAGTTGAATACAAATACCAATGGAGAAGAACGTGCTTTTGTTCAGACCGGTGTATTTGAGAAAGTCCTTCCTATAGACGTTTTGCCAACTCACTTAATCAAGTCTATATTAGCTGAGGATTTAGATGAGATGGAAGCTTTGGGAATATATGAAGTGATTGAAGAAGACCTTGCGTTGTGTGAATTTGTTGATGTTTCAAAACACAACGTGCAGGAAATATTACGAGGTGGAATTGAACTGATTCAAAATAGTTAATCCGGTTATGAAGTTTTTAAGAAATCAATTAGACGGTGTAAAACATAACTTCGAGAAGGGAGGAAAGTGGGAGAAGTATTATTTCGCCTACGAAGCTTTCGACACTTTCCTTTTTGTTCCAAACACGACAACAGGCATAAAAGGCGTTCAGGTTCGCGATTCAATAGATATGAAGCGACTGATGATGACCGTGATTATTGCCATGGTTCCTTGTTTGCTTTTTGGAATGTGGAATGTAGGCCATCAGCATTTTTTAGCAATTGGTCAGCTGGATGCATCCTTTGGTCAGAAGTTTTGGATTGGAACGTTAAAGACAGTTCCCATCATAGTAGTTTCTTACGGTGTAGGTCTTGGTATAGAATTTCTTTTTGCCACGCTTAGAAGACATCCTGTGAATGAAGGATTTCTTGTATCGGGTATGTTGATCCCTTTAATAATGCCGGCAGATATACCATTATGGCAAGTAGCCATAGCCACAGCTTTTGCTGTTGTAATTGGAAAGGAAGCATTCGGAGGAACAGGAATGAATGTTGTAAACGTGGCTCTCACCGCTCGCGCCTTTTTGTATTTTGCTTATCCTACTGATATATCAGGCGAAGTTTGGACTTACTTAGGCGAAGGTGCTAAGACAGTAGCCGGTTATTCAGGTGCAACACCGTTAGCAATTGCTGCTAATTCCACAGGTAATGCCGTTGCCGACTTATCTGCCTTTGGCTCTTCGTGGGGAGCAGAAGGGATTTATAGTTTTTCAAATATGTTCTTTGGTATTATGCCTGGCTGCATAGGAGAGACTTCTACTCTAATGTGTTTAATTGGTGCGGCTATATTAATCCTAACTGGAGTTGGAAGTTGGAAGATTATATTCAGTGTTTTTGCGGGAGCTTTTGGTATGGGGCTATTTCTAAATCTGGTTGGCGCAAATCCATTTACACAATTACCTGCTCATTATCATTTAGTGATGGGAGGATTGGCATTCGGTGCGGTGTTTATGGCTACAGATCCGGTTACTGCAACACATACTGAAACTGGTAAATGGTTTTATGGTGCGTTGATTGGAATATTTACTGTTCTGATACGCGTGTTTAACCCTGCGTATCCGGAAGGCATTATGTTGGCAATACTATTAATGAATGTATTCGCTCCGCTGATTGATTATTTTGTAGTAAGTGCAAACAAAAAACGAAGATTACAACGTGCGACAGTCTAACCTTTACATCCTCTTATACGCAGCCGCTATTACCGTAGTGTGTGGTGGTGCCCTAGCTTTTGCATCTATCAGCTTGCGCGATAAGCAACAAGCCAATATTGAACACGAACGAAAGCAAAATATTCTTGCCACAGTTTTAGAGTTAAAAGAAGCCGATAACGTGGAGGAAATTTATGCCAAGCGTATCAAGGAGGTTGTAATTGATTTTCAAGGTAATGTTAGCAACATAAAGGCAAGCAGTATTGACATTGCAAAAGAATACAAGAAAAAACCAGAAGAACGGTTATTGCCTGTATACGAATTTCGAAATGCCGATGATACGACCAAAGTGGACAACGCAGTTATGCCTGTTTACGGGTATGGATTGTGGAATAACATTTGGGGATTCGTTGCTCTTCAATCCGATTTGAATACTGTGCAAGGCGTTAAATTTGAACACGCTGGCGAAACACCAGGATTGGGAGCGCGAATCACGGAAGAAGAAATTCAGTCACGCTATAAGGGAAAAAAAGTATTTGAAGGTGAAGACCTTTCTTCGGTCGTAATGATGAAAGGTGAAGGATTTGACTATACCAACGACTCTCATAAAGTTGATGGTATGTCAGGAGCAACACTAACTGCAAAAGGTATTAATAACATGCTGAAAGATTATTTTGCATGCTATAAAAATTATTTAAAGAAGAATCAACAAATAACCCTCAATTTATGAGTACAGAAGTAGCGGAATTAGAGCAAGTTGTTGAAAAGAAAGCAGAGCCTCTTTTCTCTAAAAAGAACAAAAAGCTGATTAGTAACCCGCTTGACATTGATAATCCGGTGACCGTACAAGTGTTGGGTGTATGTTCTGCACTTGCCGTAACGACTCAAATGAAACCGGCTTTCGTAATGTCTTTAGGACTTATGATTGTAACAGCAAGTTCCAATGTTGCTATTTCCATGATGCGTAATTCAATACCATCACGGATTCGCATTATAGTGCAATTGGCAGTTGTATCGCTATGGGTTATTCTTGTGGATCAGCTTTTGAAAGCCTATGTGTATGATGTATCCAAGCAGCTTTCCGTTTTTGTTGGACTGATAATTACCAACTGTATTGTAATGGGGCGCCTCGAAGCATATGCAATGGCCAATAAACCATGGCCTTCTTTCCTTGATGGTATTGGCAATGGACTTGGTTATGGTTTAATATTAATGACCCTAGCATTCTTTCGCGAAATATTTGGTGCTGGATCCTTGTTCGGATTTAAGATTTTTGAAGCAATAGGTGTTAGTTACAAAGGCAATGGACTTATGTTGTTGCCCGCTGGGGCTTGTATTTTATTAGGAATTATTATTTGGGTTCAGCGATCATTCAATGGTTATCGTGAATCGCATTAACTAAGATTACTATGGAAAACTTAATTAGCATTGGTGTTCGCTCGATTTTTATCGACAACATGATTTTCGCTTATTTTTTAGGAATGTGTTCCTTCCTGGCTATTTCTAAAAAAGTGAAGACAGCTTTTGGTTTAGGAGTAGCTGTTATTTTCGTAATTGGTGTTACGGTTCCAATCAACTGGCTGATACAAAACTATGTTCTTATCCCAGGTGCTTTGGCTTGGATGGGGCCTTCCTTCGCAGACATTGATTTGAATTTTCTTCAGTTTATTGTATTTATATCAGTAATCGCAGCTATCACTCAGTTGACAGAAATGGTAGTTGAGAAATTCTCTCCTGCCCTGTATGGAACACTTGGAATATTTCTTCCATTAATTGCGGTAAATTGTTCTGTGCTTGGAGCTGCACTATTTATGGTGGGTAGGCCTTACAATCTTGCTGAGGCAACCGTGTTTGGATTAGGCTCTGGAATGGGTTGGATGTTAGCTATTGTTGCACTGGCCGGTGTTCGCGAGAAGATGAAATATTCAAATGTACCGGCTCCTCTGCGTGGCTTAGGTATCACTTTTATTTTGGTGGGATTGATGTCGCTGGGCTTTCTGAGTTTCCTCGGATTCTCTTTATAATTACTAGCGAGCAATATATAAGTAAAGGCTTCGCAAGAAGCCTTTTTAGTTTTGATAGCAGGTAACAATAGATTTACGGGATTTCATGAAAAATTTATTCAGCAAAATTGTTAGGTACTTCTTTAATGGAACATTATTCATTGTACCCTTAGTGGCCACCATTTACTTTATCATTGTTTCATTTCAATGGCTAGATAGCCGGTTAAATTTGCCATATCCAGGTGTGGGCTTTGCCATTATCCTTACAGTGATTACTGTATTCGGCTACTTTACTTCCAATTTTGCATTTAAAACATTTTCTGGCTGGTTTGATCATGTGGTAAACCGAATACCGTTGGTGAAACTTATCTATTCTTCTGTCAAAGATTTAATGGCGGCCTTTGTGGGTGAAAAAAGGAAATTCAATAAGCCTGTGTTGGTTACAATCAATAAGGAAAATAATCTTCATCGGGTTGGGTTCATTACCCAATCTGATTTGGCAGAGTTAGGGTTGCCTGATATGGTGGTTGTTTACTTTCCCCAGTCTTATGCTTTTGCTGGCGATCATTTTGTGGTGCCAAAGGAAAATATAAAGCCTTTGGATGTTTCTGGCGCTATCGCAATGAAGTTTATTGTGTCAGGAGGAATATCAGGATTTAAAGAGCAATGATTCTGTGAAGAAAGTTGTCCGCGTCATCTTCTTTTGTTTGCCGGACTTTTTCTGATCATCCGGTTTTATTCCTCAGGTGAGGATGTAGTCCAACAGCGTGTGCAGTTGATCAAGTAGGCTCGCTTAATTGAAATGAGAAGGCTGGCCGCCATCCCCAAACTCAAGCCCAAGACACTCAGAAACGAAAACGACTTGTGCTTATTGAGACTTCTTAGCGCAAGGGCAGTAATTTTTGAGCCTGATGGTTGTAGTTTAATGTAGCCTTTAGCGAATGGCTTATCAAGATGTTGTGAAAAGAAGGTGGAGATAAAGTAAAAAAAGTTAGACTTGTTTGGATTACCTCACTACATTCGTTTAGTAGTCCTTACTTCTTGATGAGAACAGCTTACTTATATCGAAGGATTTGAACTACTTCTAATTTGGGTTTATTCAAGATTTTTTACCCAGTCTTTTGTAATAGTTTGAAGTATTATTTCATACCCTAACTTTAAAAAATTATGGCTCAAAACAGAGGTGTTGCGTACATTAAACCTGGTGTAGTGGAAGTACAAAATATTGATTTTCCCACATTGAGTATAGGATCGCGCAAGTGCGATCACGGTGTAATCCTGAAAGTAATTTCTACTAATATCTGCGGAAGTGATCAGCACATGGTACGAGGAAGAACTACTGCTCAGGAAGGATTGATTTTAGGGCATGAAATTACAGGTCAAGTCATCGAGGCCGGAAGAGATGTTGAATTTATTAAGGTTGGTGATATTGTTTCAGTTCCTTTTAACATTGCGTGTGGCAGGTGCAGAAATTGTAAGGAAGGTAAAACGGGTATATGCCTTAGCGTAAATCCCGCAAGGCCGGGAGCGGCTTATGGTTATGTGGATATGGGTGGTTGGGTTGGAGGTCAGGCGGAGTATGTAATGGTTCCGTATGCTGACTTTAATTTATTAAAATTTCCTGATAGAGATCAGGCACTGGCAAAAATTAAGGACTTAACACTTTTGTCTGACATTTTTCCAACTGGATTCCACGGTGCTGCAACGGCAGGGGTAGGGCCTGGCTCTATTGTATACGTTGCTGGTGCTGGCCCAGTTGGGTTAGCGTGTGCTGCTTCCTGCCATTTATTGGGAGCAGCTTGTGTTATTGTCGGGGATATGATCCCGGAAAGATTAGCGCAAGCCAAAAGCTTTGGCTGTGAAGTAATCGATCTTCGAAAAGATGCCTCACTTGCAGACCAGATTGCAGCAATTGTCGGAGTACCCGAAGTAGATGCTGCTATTGACTGTGTTGGTTTTGAAGCACGTGGTCATGGACTTAATTGTGGACTCGAACATCCTGCAACCGTATTGAATTCCGTAATGGATGTAACCAGAGCGGGAGGGGCGATCGGCATTCCTGGTTTATATGTTACAGGTGATCCTGGCGCAGTAGATGAGGCTGCAAAAATTGGAATGCTTCAAATCCGGATAGGATTGGGCTGGGCCAAATCACATTCCTTCTTTACGGGTCAGTGTCCCGTTATGAAGTACCATCGGCAATTGATGCAGGCCATTTTGTACGAAAAAATTCAAATCGCTAAGTCCGTAAATGTTCAGGTGATCAAACTAGACGATGCTCCTAAGGGCTACAAAGATTTTGATAAGGGAGCTGCGAAAAAATATGTACTTGATCCTCATGGAATGATTGCAGCATAGTATTTGCCATGTTTGAGGTTTTCCATTATTTTTATGTTGCCCGCTCTCAGGAGAGGTAAGGGTTCAGGATTTGGATGCTCTCCTTCCAAAGCCAAGCTACCTTCTTATTGGTTATGTCTTTGTGCCTTAACTGTTTTTGTTTTTTCTTGACAAAATATTGGCCTGTGAGCGATTTCACGTTTTGAAGCTTTGTGTCCGCCAAGAACACGCTTGTTTCGGCACCCCGATCCGGACTGATAAAGAAAGGCCGGAACATATTAAAGAACACGGTGAATAAACCTGACGAGTCTTTGGCAAAATTCGTTTGCACAACTCCGGGATGTAACGAATATGTCACTACATTCTCTGGTAAATTTTTCGATAAGCCCACAGTGAAAAGAATATTGGCCAGCTTGGCATCTGCATATGCGTTACTGAAAGTGAGACCCTCTGTTCGCGTAAAAAACCGGTCAATGCTCCCGAGTGTGTGAATGGCTGACGAAACATTTATGATACGTGATTCCTGGGATCGTTGCAGAGAAGGTATTAATAATTGCGTGAGCAGCATGTGGCCCAGGTGTGAGGCGAGCAATGTTTTTTCAATATCTCCAACGTATTCAATGGTGGACGGATAATAACCTGCGTTATTAATGAGCCGATCAATCACCCCGTATTTGGAAGTAATCACGTTGGCAACTTTTTGAACGGCCTTCAAGTCAGAAAGATCAGCCGTGAAGTTTTCGGCATGCATACCAGGGTTGACTTTGATCAGTTCAGCTACAGTATGCTCACCTTTACTTTTATCTCTGCATACGGTCACAATATTATATCCCTTAGCCGCGAGCAATTGTGCGGTAGCGAAACCAATCCCCGCGTTGGCTCCTGTGATTACTACTGTTTTCCGTTCTGTCATGGTGCTTTTTTTAAAAGAGACGGGTGTCGCATGCATTTATTGCAATTTAACCTGAACTTTATAAATCTATGAAGGACAGAAAATATCGAATAGGCAAGTTTATCATTACGGCAGTATACTTTTTTCAGTGGGCTATAAGATAAGCAGTGTGGTTCGCCCTTTGCTTTCACTTTTTTAGAAGACTGTCTACAAAAGAATGCTATACTTTCGAATGAATGGGTACAGTTGGGTCTTTTTGTTTTATTAGAAAGTCTAATTGATTACCCCCGACCCAATCAATTCATCATTTGAATACCACGCTACAAACTGTCCTGGTGTAACACCTCTTTGTGGCCGATTAAAGATGATATAAAGCCCTTCTTCTTTTTTATGCAGGGTACAATTCTCTAATGGCTGGCGATAACGAATGCGTGCCAGATAATTTTTTGATTGCCCAACTGACAGTTTTAAATCTTGACGAATCCAATGTTCATCTGTATTCGGAACAAACAGACCTTTGCGATAAAGACCTGGGTGATCATCGCCACTGCCAGTGTAGATTACATTTTTTTCTGTATCGGTTCCAATTACAAACAATGGCTTTTCGTAACCTCCAATGTTTAATCCCCTACGCTGACCAATAGTATAATAATGCGCTCCATTGTGTTCGCCAACTACTTCACCAAGTTCTGGATGTAATGAATAAGATTCTGTTACATGAACTAAATCATCGGCTGCAAAGCCATTTTTAAAAGCGGCTGAATCAGTTGGCACCTCAATTACTTTTCCTTTTTTCGGTTCCAGCCTTTGCTGTAAGAAGTCGGGTAGGTGAACTTTGCCAACAAAGCATAAGCCTTGAGAGTCTTTTTTATCAGCGGTAGAAAGGTTTGCTTTCTTCGCGATGTCGCGCACTTCAGATTTTAGTAATTCACCGATAGGGAACAATGCTTTTGAAAGCTGCTTCTGTGTGAGCTGACACAAAAAATAGCTTTGATCTTTGTTAGGATCTTTTCCTGCCAAAAGTTGATAAACTGTTTTGCCGTCTTTATTGATTTCTCCTTTGCGGCAATAATGACCGGTAGCTACATAATCAGCTCCAAGTTTTATGGCTGCATCTAAGAAAACATCAAATTTAATTTCACGATTGCACAAAATATCAGGGTTGGGTGTTCTTCCCCGTTTGTATTCGGCAAACATGCAATCTACAATGCGTTCTTTGTATTCTTTACTTAGATCTATTGCTTGAAAAGGTATGCCAAGTTGTTGCGCTACAATCATGGCATCGTTGCTATCATCCAGCCACGGGCATTCATTACTGATGGTGACAGAATCATCGTGCCAGTTTTTCATAAACATACCAATAACCTCATACCCTTGCTCTTTCAGCAGGTACGCTGTTACACTGGAGTCCACTCCACCAGACAAACCGACAACTACTCTTTTCTTCATGTGACAAAAAGCTGCTAGCTACTAGCTTTTAGCTACGAGTCAAAGCGACTAGAGGCTATTAGCAAGAAGCTCGAGGCTTATTTTAAAGTTAAATCTTCTGCTAAAAGTTCATTTACCACCTGATTAAATCTCTCTTTAAACTGATCGTAATAAATTCCTGTACCGGGTCCTTCAAATCCAGTACGAATGTGTTTTACTTTCCCATCTTTGCCTATAAAAATTGTGGTTGGAAAGGCTATCACTTCATTTAACATTGGCAATGATTCTGATGCTTTTTGCTTGTCGTCAGTTCCTGCAATCACGAAATCATAATCAACGCCAAGTCTGTCTTTCATTTTCTTTACCCTCTTGCTAGCATACTCAAAGTCAGCTTTTCTTTCATAGGCAAGGCCAAGAATTTCAATACCTCGATCCTTGTTTTCTCTGTACCATTGCGATAAAAATTTTGTTTCATCCATACAATTAGGGCACCAGGTGCCAAAGATTTGTAGGATTAAAACCTTGTCTTTGAATTTCTCATCCGATGGACTAATAAGATTTTTGTTAAGATCAGGAAAGCTAAATGCTATTTTATCATAACCTTCCTTCAAATATGTTAATGATTCTGCATCTGGCATCACGGCATTTTCATTTTTAACTGCTGTCCAGGCTTCATGCCAACTATTGCCTGACCAGTAATCGCCCACCAATGTTCCATCTTCATTTTTCTTAGCGATGAATAAAAAGGCATGATTGCCATCGAATGTGCTAAGGTGTAATTTATCGTTCACCACATTTCCTTCCAGATAGCGATAGTCTCCTGTCGGTGTTAGGAAGGTGCCTTCCAGGTAGTTTCCATTTTGATTAAATATGCCAACTGAAACAACTGTATCTTTTTTATCGTGGATGAATTGAACCGCATACTTACCAGAGAAATCAGTTGTTGGTTGATCGTTAACTTGTTCAAACGTAAAGTCATCTCCGAGAGTAGCATGAAAAGGAAGCTTAAAGCTCTTATCGTAATTTTTATAATAGAATCCTTCCAACGAGTTATTAGTTACTTTCACGCGCAGTTCAGCATCGAAAATATGAAGTACGAGAACTAAAGAATCTTCAATCTGATTAATTTCATTTAATGCAATTTTTTCGCTCGCATTAATAAGATTTATTCGGGTGCCCAGGCTGTCTGCAATGACTTCGAAATTAAAGGGCAATTGCTGACCCTGCAATTCTATGACACCTCGCCAAATACCTGAACTTGGTTGTACGGGCTTGGTTGAGCAAGACGAAAAAATCGCTATAAATAGGAAAAAAGGTAATATTCTCATTGATTCAGCTGGGTTTCCGTTTTGGAACACAAAAATGCTATAAATGATTCTAATTTCGTTGTTTGTTATGAGTTATTCGTTAACCGAATACCAAAACTAGCAACGATCAACTCTAAGTAATATGTTTGAAAATTTAAGGGTACTTGAACTTGCCTCGGTATTAGCCGGGCCTAGTGTAGGACAATTCTTTGCTGAATTAGGTGCAGCTGTAATTAAAGTTGAGAATCTAAGAAGTGGTGGAGATGTTACACGCACCTGGAAGATAGCTGGTGAAAAGGAAGGTGATTTATCAGCTTATTTTTGTTCCTGCAATTGGGGGAAGAAGTCAATTGCTATTGATTTAACTTCTAACCAAGGAAAAGGAGTTGCTCAGAAGCTCGCAACCAAATCAGATGTAGTGATTGCCAGCTATAAACCTGGCGATGCAGAAAAATTAGGTGTTGCCTACGAACAACTAAGAGCGAACAACCGACAACTAATTTATGGGCAAATAACAGGCTATGGATCTGATAACGATCGTGTAGGCTATGATGCTGTGATACAAGCGGAAGCTGGCTTCATGGATTTGAACGGAGAAGCTAACGGATTGCCAACGAAAATGCCCGTGGCTCTGATTGATATTTTGGCAGGGCATCATCTAAAGGAAGGCATTTTACTAGCCTTGTTAAAAAAAGAAAGAACTGGTGAAGGAAGTTTAGTTGAAGTGTCATTGATTCAGACAGCGATTGCCTCGTTAGCAAATCAAGCTACTAATTGGTTAACAACCGGAAAGATTCCTACCCGTAAAGGATCTGCTCACCCCAACATAGCACCTTATGGAGAATCGTTCATTTCTAGTGATGGCAAAAGAATATTATTAGCAATTGGAAGTGACAGGCAATTTGAAGATTTGATCATGGTTCTCGGCATTCAGCAAGAAAAATTGAGGGGTAACTTTTTGACAAACCAACAACGAGTAGAAAACCGAGTTGAGCTAAACAATATGTTGGAAGGTTATATGGCTAAGATAGATTCAAAGGTTTTCCTGGAAAAGGCCAGTGCAATGAAAATACCAGCTGGCCTAATACAGAACTTGAAAGAAGCTTTTGATATGAAAAAGGCGAGGGAGTTGATAATTAATGAAAATGGAGTGATGGGTGTGAGAAATTTTATTGCGAAGATTAGCGGTAACCCTTCACCAACTATTGAATTATTGCCACCACCACATTTTGGAGAACACACAGATGAAATTTTGAAAAGCCTGGGTTAACTATTAGGGATTAACATTTTTCGACTAACTTGGCTTTGAAACTTCATAAGTCTAAAATCTTAATTCTTGAATCTAAAATCTTAAGAGAATGGCAAAGAAACTTGTAAAAGGAGAAAAGAAACTTTTTGGTGTATGCAGCGGCCTTGCGAACTACATGGATATTGATCCAACTGTTATGCGGATTATTTTTGTACTTGCCTTTTTTGGCTTTGGAATGGGACTATTGGTCTATCTTGTTATGGCAGTTATTATGCCGGATAAATAGGTGTGACAAAGTACCA
The DNA here is from genome assembly GCA_031384515.1 of Bacteroidia bacterium. Taxonomy (GTDB): domain Bacteria; phylum Bacteroidota; class Bacteroidia; order Cytophagales; family Cyclobacteriaceae; genus ELB16-189. Next base: position 27,549 of record JANNAQ010000099.1, on the reverse strand, counting down.
TGTAGTGTACCGTAGGTAAGCCTAAATCACCTTATTTGGGAAAAGTACTTTACCCATCTAAATTCCATTAATAAGAACATACTTAAACGATGCTCATGAAAAATATTTCCCTTCTGCTCTTTGTTGCTCTCATATTAATAAGCAGCTCGAGCTTTGCTCAAACAAAAGACCCGATTGTCGAAGGCATTGTAAAAGAGGCAACTGAAAATTCTCAATTAGAAAAACTAGCACATGAGTTAATGGATGGAATTGGTCCACGGTTAGTTGGCTCGCCTAAAATGCAACAAGCACATGACTGGGCAGTTTCTAAGTATACTGGTTGGGGCATTACTGCTAAGAATGAAAAGTGGGGCGAGTGGCGTGGATGGGAAAGAGGTGTGTCACATATCGATATGATGTCGCCTTGGGTGAAAACATTGGAAGGTACGCAGTTAGCCTGGAGCCCATCTACAAATGGAAAGGCGGTGTTGGCAGAAGTTATTATTTTAGCTGATGTGGCAGATTCGCTTGCGTTTCAAAAATGGTTGCCTTCTGTGAAAGGTAAGTTTGTTATGATTTCCATGAACCAACCTACAGGTCGGCCGGACTATAACTGGGAGGAATTTGGAGCGAAAGAATCGTTTGAGAAAATGAAAACAGAACGGACTGCTCAAACGGAAGCTTGGACGAATCGAATTAAGAAAACAGGTTACAACAATAACACTTTGCCAGTTGCTTTGGAGAAAGCTGGTGCGGTTGGTATTGTCATGTCTTATTGGTCGAAGGGGTTTGGTGTAAATAAAATTTTTAGTGCAAGAACTAAGAAAATTCCTACTGTTGATATTGCATTGGAGGATTATGGTATGATGTATCGATTAGCAGAGTCAGGGAGCATTCCAAAAATCAGCGTGTTCACTGAATCCAAAGAGAAAGGTGTAGTGCCGACCTTCAATACCATAGCAGAAATAAAAGGAACAGAAAAGCCTGAGGAGTATGTGATGTTGTCAGCTCATTTTGATTCGTGGGATGGCGGCACCGGTGCTACTGATAATGGAACGGGCACATTGACCATGATGGAAGCGATGCGCATTTTGAAGAAAATGTATCCAAATCCTAAACGGACAATTTTAGTTGGTCACTGGGGCAGTGAAGAACAAGGACTTAATGGTTCACGTGCATTTGTGGAAGATCACCCGGAGATTGTGGCCAACCTTCAAGTTCTTTTTAATCAGGACAACGGTACTGGAAGAGTGACTAATATTTCTGGTCAGGGATTTTTAAACGCATATGATTACTTAGGCCGCTGGTTAAGTAAGGTGCCGGATAATTTTAAGAAAGGCCTTGAGACCAAATTTCCGGGGACTCCTGGTGGAGGAGGATCAGACTTTGCATCGTTTGTAGCTGTTGGCGCCCCTGGCTTTTCTTTGAGCTCATTAAGCTGGTCATATGGAGACTACACCTGGCATACCAACCGCGATACGTATGACAAGATTGTGTTTGACGATGTTCGTAACAATGCCACTTTAGCTGCCATTCTGGTATACATGGCGTGTGAAGACCCTACTAAAACATCGCGTGAAAAAAGTTTGATGCCAATCGATTCAAAAACTGGTGACCGTAGTAAGTGGCCAGAGCAAAAGAAAGCAACACGCAAAGGAGGTCTCGATTAATACTTCTCAAAATTGCCCCTACTTATTTTTTTCAACTAGATCCTAAGCTTTAGAATTTCCCTTTTCACCAAGTTGTCGGATAGTATGAATAACACCTACAGACTACAATTAGGTAGCCTAACTGTTCACGAATTGTCGGTTTGAAAGGCTAATCATTTCTGGATTCCCCATCGAATTAGTTGCAAGCCAAGGGAAAGTCAAACAAAATTCCAATCAAGTCTTTTGAAGTCAAAACCTCACCGGTTATTGAAAAAATCGTTTTTTAACTGTTTTTTGTTCAATTGTGTAAAAAAGTGGGTAAAAGTGGTGGAAAGTGGTTGAAAAATACATACGTTTGTTTAGGAGAAAAAGACAACCACTACGTCCATGACTTTCTTCACTAGCGAATACGAAAGTAAACTTGATGCAAAAGGCAGATTAGTTCTGCCTGCGCGAATAAAAGCACAACTACCCGAGGGGGATAGTCAGGAGCTTGCTATTCGCAGAGGTTTCGAACCATGTCTGATCGTATATCCTATGGTGGAGTTTAAAAAGGTCTTCTCAAAAATTTCAGGTCTCAATGAGTTCAACGAAGAGGGTCGCAAACTACAGCGGAACTTTTTGGCGGGGGTAGTAACAGTAGAATTGGACAGCAATGGCCGGTTTTTGATACCCAAGAGCATGCTCACTTACGCGCAAATTGGTAAAGATGCGATGTTGGTTGGCACGGGAAGCAAAGTTGAAATCTGGAATCCAAAAATTTATGAGAAGCACCTAATCCAAGATCCAAGTGAGTTGTCCAAACTGGCAGAGAAGTATTTGAATGAGTAGCGTGCATATCACGTTGTCACGAGAATATTTAATGCGGGAATATTTAATGCAGCAAGCTTCTAGCTACAAGCTACTAGCCTATGCAAGTTGATTATGAAGGATTTTAAGAAACTTATGATCTGGCAATGGGTATGGACATAGTTGATAAGGTGTATGAAATGATCCCTTCACTTCCAGCGGATGAGAGATTCGGTATTCGTTCTCAAATAACAAGATATGCGGTTTCAATACCAGGAAATATTGCAGAAGGTAGTGCTAAGACGAGCCAGAAAGATTATTCGAGATACAGTGAAATATCTTTGGGGTCGGCATTTGAATTGGAAACACATTTATTAATAGTTCAGAGAAGAAAGTGGGCAGAAGAAGAAAAGGTTTCAGAATTATTAGTAATGATAAATAATGAGCAGAAGATGCTCGCATCGTTCATTGATAAACTAAAGGTCTGATGGCACAAGCTAGCAGCTAGTAGCCAGAGGCAAGAAGCTGATGTACCACAAGCCAGTAATGTTACAAGAGTGCATCGAAGGATTAGCGATTAATCCCTCAGGCATCTATGTAGATGTGACTTTCGGTGGAGGTGGGCATAGTTTAAAAATTCTCGAACAACTGAAAGGAGGGCGATTGATTGCCTTTGATCAGGACGAGGATGCAAAGAAGCAAGCTGATAATATTCAGAGTCGTTCTTTTACATTTTGTCAGGAGAATTTCAAGTACATGAAGCAGTATTTGAAGTTGAGCGGTGTAACGAAAGTAGATGGTATACTGGCAGACTTAGGAATTTCATCTCACCAGATTGATTCACCCGAACGAGGGTTTTCAACTCGCTTTGATGGTCCTCTGGATATGAGGATGAATAAGAAATCTAGTGTGACTGCTGCAAGACTTTTGAATGAATATCCGGAAGAAAGGCTTCATAAGATATTTGGAATGTATGGAGAAGTGAAGAACGCTCGTACTTTGGCAAAAGCAATTGAACAACAACGAGCCGTGAAAAATTTTGAAAGCAACAATGACCTGATCATAGTCTTAAAGAAACTGGCGCCAAGAGGGAAGGAGTTCAAGTATTATGCGCAAGTGTTTCAGGCTTTGCGAATTGAAGTAAATCAAGAATTGGAAGCATTGGAAAATTTTCTATTACAAAGTGCAGACGTCATGAATACCGGTGGAAGGTTGGTGGTTATGAGCTATCATTCATTAGAAGACAGAATGGTTAAAAATTACATCAACACCGGAAAGGTGTATGGCGAGTTGGAAAAGGATTTTTATGGAAATCCACTTAAACCTTTCCAGGCAATAACCCGAAAGCCTGTTGAGGCATCGGAGGAGGAAGTAAAAGATAACAACAGAGCGAGAAGCGCAAAGTTGAGAATAGCAGAGAGGCTCTAAGCCACAAGCTACAAGCTTCAAGTTGGACAAATCGGCTTGAAGCTTCTAGCCTGGAGCTTGAAGCGATTTTTAAAGATAAAAGCAATGGCCGAGAATAAATTTAAAATAGGAGCACCAGAACGTACCAACGAGCTAAAGGAAAAGCCTTCCGTAAGTAATGGTAAGAGTATGTTCTCTGGTTTAGAAAAGAGATTAAAGTTAGAAAGCTATTTCGAAGAGGGCTTTCCTGTTCAATACTTACCAAAGATTCTGTTTGTTATGCTCCTGAGTTTGATTTATATCAGCAATACCCATTATGCAGAAAAAACTACTCGGCAAATTGACAGAGCCCAAACTGAAGTGGAAGACTTGCGAGCAGATTTCACAACGCTCAAATCCGATGTGATGTTTGCTAGTAAGCAAAGTGAAGTAGCAAGAAGAGTTAAACCATTGGGATTGAAAGAAAGTCTTACGCCTCCGTTTAAAATTATAGCCAAAGATTAGTGAATATTAAGAAGTCCATACTAGTAAGAGTAAGAGTCGCCTTTCTGTGTGTGGTGGTGTTTGCGCTTTGCGTTAGCGCAAAGATTGGACATATTCAGTTTGTAGAAGGTGACAAGTGGGCCAAGATGAGTGAAGAAATTAACTTCGACTATAAGAAAGTAAAAGCTACCCGAGGCAACATTTATTCTGACAATGGAAGCTTATTGGCTACTGATTTACCATTCTATAGAGTAGCGATTGACCCCACGCTTGCCAAGGACGAGGTGTTTAAAAAAGGAATCGACTCATTATCGATGATGCTTTCCAGATATTATAAGGACAAATCTGCTAAAGAATACAAAGAGATGTTAAAAGATGCCAGGTCAACTGGAAAGCAATATGTTACGGTCAACCGAAAGCAGATTAATTACATCGCAAAAAAAGAAATGACGCAATGGCCAATCTTCCGTTATGGCCGCTACAAAGGAGGAGTAATCTTTGAAAAAATAGACGTTCGCTATAGGCCCTTTTCAAATCTAAGCAGAAGGACAGTAGGTTACGTGAATGAGGATGGAAAAGGTGCTGGATTGGAGTATAGTTTTGATGAGACATTGGGTGGTCAGGATGGCGAAGCACTGTTCCAAAAAATTGCAGGGGGCACCTGGAAACCTGTATTCGATGGCAATAATGTAAAAGCTAAGGATGGGCTTGATATTAAAACGACCATCGACATTAACCTTCAGGATGTAGCAGAGACTTCGCTTTACCATGCGATGCAGCAGCACAATGCTGATGAGGGCACCGTGGTAGTGATGGAGGTAAAGACCGGTCATATAAAAGCAATATCCAATTTGAGTAGTGATGGCAGCGGTGATTATGTCGAAAAATTGAATCTCGCAGTTGGTGGCTCGTTTGAGCCAGGTTCAACGTTTAAATTGGTTACTATGATGGCCTTGTTGGAAGATACTAACATAGAGCTATCTGACACTATTAATACAGGTAACGGTGAGTATACTTTTTATAATAAGAAAGTACGAGATCACGATGAGGGTGGATATGGCCGTATTACTATTAAAGATGCGTTCGAGCGATCATCCAATATCGCGATGGCGAAGTTGACGGACAAGCACTTTGGCACAAAGCCCTCGAAGTTTATTGAATATGTAGACAATCTGAAACTTTCAAAGCCACTTGGTTTGCAAATTACCGGTGAAGCGTACCCAAAAATAACAAGACCAAAAGATAAAAACTGGAGCGGCATCACATTGCCGTGGATGGCCTATGGATATGGATTTGAGATTTCTCCTCTCCATACATTGGCTTTGTATAATGCAGTTGCCAATGATGGAAAAATGATCAAACCAATTTTTGTAACCAGTATTAGTCAAGCAGATAACGTAAAGAAAGAGTTTGAGACTGAAATATTAAATTCTAAAATATGCTCGAATAAGACATTGAATAGATTAAAGCTTTTGCTGGAAGGAGTGGTTGATCGTGGTACTGCAAAGAATTTAAAAAATTCATACTACAGGATTGCTGGAAAGACGGGAACTGCTGTGATATTAAAGGATGGACGATATGAAAAAAAATATATTACTTCTTTTGTGGGATACTTTCCAGCGCATGCTCCAAAATATTCAGCCATTGTATTGATTAAAAACCCGAAGGGCATTCACCAATACGGAAATAGTGTAGCAGGTCCAGTGTTTAAAGATATTGCTGATAATATTTACGCGCGCGATATCAATCTACATATGGCGATGGAGAAAAAAGCTACTCTGGAGCCGGGAGTATTTCCAACCATTCGAGCAGGTAAGCAAGATGAATTGACCATGCTGAGTAATGAACTAGGAGTTTCAAATCACACAACTACTGAAGAGGAGTGGATTAAGGCAGCGAAGAATGGCAGCGCAGTGGTGTGGAAGAAAAATGCGATCGTGCGCGATCACGTTCCGGATGTTATGGGAATGACATTTCGTGATGCTATTTTTTTATTAGAAAAATCAGGGTTGAGAGTTTCTTATGAAGGTAAAGGCAGAGTAGCGGGTCAATCACTTTCACCTGGAACAAGAATTTCAAAAGGAGCACGAATTAATTTGCGATTGAGCTAGTGGCAGAACTAAAAGACATATTATATAAAGTTCATATCACATCCACATCAGGTAATATGAATGTGGAAGTAAAGGGCATCTGCTTCGATTCCCGAAAAGTTAAACCGGGATTTTTGTTTATTGCTATTAAGGGTATTCAATCTGATGGCCATGCCTTTATTGAAAAAGCCGTAAGCCTTGGAGCAATTGGCATTGTAGCTCAAAATCTGCCATCAGCTATTTCTGATAAGGTTACCTATGTGACAGTTAAAGATAGCGCCAAGGCATTAGGGATAATTGCATCCAACTTTTATGAAAACCCTTCTTCAAAATTAAAGTTGGTTGGAGTAACAGGTACAAATGGTAAGACTACTGTAGCTACTCTATTATTCAAACTATTCACTTCGCTTGATTACCGATGTGGAATGTTATCCACAGTTGTGAATAGAATTGTTGATAAAGAATTTCAAGCGACTCATACTACTCCTGACCCCATTCAAATCAATGAGTTGTTGGTAAAGATGCTTGAGGAAAAATGTACGCATTGCTTTATTGAGGTTAGCTCTCATGCGGTAGCGCAAGGAAGAATTGAGGGTTTGAATTTTGTAGGTGGCTTATTTACCAACATCACCCATGATCACTTAGATTATCACCGAACATTCGAGAGTTACATACGAGCTAAGAAAGGTTTCTTTGATGGGTTGCCTGCCGATGCTTTTTCATTGGTGAATGTGGATGACAAGCGCGGTATGGTGATGCTTCAAAATACCAAGGCAAAGAAGCACACCTACGGGTTGAAAAAGTTAGCTGACTTTAAAGCAAAAATAATAACCAATTCCATTGAAGGATTGGAGATGGAAATTGGTGAGCGCAATGTTTGGTTTAAACTAATTGGTGATTTCAACGCCTATAATTTACTTACCGTCTACGGTGCAGCATGTTTGTTAGGAGAAGATCCTGAGATGGTATTGATGAAACTGTCAGCCTTAACAGGAGCTCCTGGTCGATTTGAATTGGTGATGCCTGGCTCAAAGTTCACTGCAATAGTTGATTATGCTCATACACCTGACGCCTTAAAGAATGTATTGGAAACAATTGAACATTTCAGATCAGGACAAGAGCAATTGATCTCTGTTGTTGGATGTGGTGGGGATCGTGATCGAACTAAGAGAGCATTAATGGCAGCTGTTGCCTGCAAGTATTCCAACAAAATTATTTTTACTTCCGACAATCCGCGCAGCGAAGATCCCATGGAAATTATTCGGGAGATGCAAACAGGTGTTGGTCCTACTGATGCAAAGAAAACCTTGGTGATGGTGGACAGAGAGGAAGCGATTAAGACCGCTTGTATGCTGGCAAAAGAGAAGGATATCATCCTGGTAGCAGGCAAGGGTCATGAGAATTATCAGGAGATAAAGGGAGTTAAATACCCTTTTGACGATAAAGAGGTATTGTCACGCATGCTTAAAATGTTTGCTAATTAATGCTGTACTATCTATTCGACTATATCGAAAGAAACTTTGACTTCCCGGGTGCAGGATTGTTTCAGTTCATCTCTTTCAGAGCAGGAGTTGCAGCCGTCTTGTCTCTTATGATTACTGTTTTCTTTGGAAAGAGCCTGATTAATATTCTGCATAGAAAGCAAGTAGGTGAAGATATCAGAGATCTTGGTCTGGAAGGTCAGTTGCAAAAGAAGGGTACCCCTACGATGGGTGGTATTATTATTATTGCCGCCATTTTAATCCCAACGCTTTTAATGGCAAGGTTGGATAATGTGTACGTAATCTTATTGATTGCAACTACTCTTTGGTTAGGGCTAATTGGATTTTTAGATGATTACATTAAAGTTTTTCGTAAGAATAAAGAAGGGCTTGCCGGAAGATTTAAAATAGTTGGGCAAGTAACTATTGGATTGATTGTTGGTCTCACACTTTATTTCAATGACAATGTTGTTATCCGTGAGAAGACGCCAGCTTCACGGGAAACTATCTCCATAACTCAAACTGTAGGCGATTTGAAATCTGACTTTGATGTTAAATCTACCAAAACAACAGTCCCTTTCTTGAAGAATAATGAATTTGACTATCACAGCCTCACACCGTGGTTGGATAAGAACTATACCTGGATTGTTTACACCCTATTCGTTATTCTGATAGTTGTAGCTGTTTCAAATGGCGCAAACATTACGGATGGTATTGACGGACTAGCAGCGGGGACTTCCGCGATTATAGGTTTGACAATTGCCATACTTGCCTATCTCTCAGGCCGTGTTGACTTTAGTAATTATTTAAACATCATGTACATCCCCAACCTGGGAGAGCTTGTTATTTTTTGTACTGCATTCGTTGGAGCTTGTTTGGGATTTCTTTGGTACAATGCTTACCCAGCCCAAGTTTTTATGGGGGATACCGGAAGCCTTTCTTTGGGTGGAATCATTGCTGTATTGGCCTTCGCTGTCCGTAAAGAATTATTGATACCGATACTCTGTGGAATTTTTTTAGTAGAGAATATGTCGGTGATTATGCAAGTGTCTTATTTCAAGTATACGAAGAAGAAGTATGGAGAAGGGCGCAGGATTTTTCTGATGTCACCACTTCATCATCACTATCAAAAGAAAAATATTCATGAAGCTAAAATAGTAACCCGCTTCTGGATAGTTGGAATATTATTAGCAATAGTAACCTTGGCTATTCTTAAACTAAGATGAGAGAACGAGTTGTCATATTAGGTGCAGGTGAAAGTGGTACTGGGGCAGCAATCCTTGCGAAAGCTAAGGGGTATGATGTTTTTGTTTCCGATCAGGGTAATATTAAAGATCACTACAGAAATGAGTTAAACGAACAAAAAATTGAATTTGAGGAAGGCAAACATTCGGAAGAACAAATTATAAATGCTTCAATCATAATTAAAAGCCCTGGTATTCCGGAGAATGCAGAGATCCTTAAGAAAATTAGGTCAAAGAACATTCTTGTCATTGATGAGATTGAATTTGGATTCCGTTTCTTAAAAGGAAGAGTGATTGCCATTACTGGAACAAATGGTAAGACAACCACTACACTGCTTACTTATCACTTATTGAAGTCGGCTGGATACAGTGTTGCGTTGGCTGGAAATGTAGGAGAGAGCCTTGCGCGTAAGGTAGCAAACGGAAATCACGAGTGGTATGTAATTGAAATTAGTAGTTTTCAATTGGACGGAACAAAAACATTTCAGCCACACATAGGCATTTTACTCAACATCACTCCGGATCACTTGGATAGATATGACTATCAGATGCAAAATTATATAAACTCTAAGTTTCAATTAGTTCAAAACATGAAACCAGAGAATTATTTTATTTATTATGGTGATGATGCGATTTTAAAGACAGAAGCCAAGAAGCGATCACTTGTTCCCAGCACACTAGTAGTTTCATTGAAAGGAGAATCTAACTCGCCTGTACATTTTGATGGAAGCCAAATGGACTTTTCAATTGGGAAGGAGTCATTCAAGATTTCACAGTCTGAGACAACATTAAAAGGTCCTCACAACTTAATCAACACAATGTCTGCTGTTTCAGCTGCAAAACTTGCTGGAGTTTCTGTTGGCTCGATAAAAGAAGGGCTTAAAACGTTCAGAAACGCTCCTCATCGGTTAGAGTCAGTTGCAACAATAAATAACGTTGAGTTTGTAAATGATTCAAAGGCAACCAATGTGGACTCGGTCATATATGGACTGGGAAGTTATAAAGGCCCATTAGTTTGGATTGCTGGTGGTATTGATAAAGGGAATGATTACAAACTTATTGAAGGACAAGTAAGAGAAAAAGTAAGGGTTTTGATTTGCCTTGGAAAGGACAATGAAAAACTAAAGAAGGCTTTTAGTGGACTTGTGAAAGAAATTTATGAAACACAGAGTGTAAAGGAATTAGCTCAATTGGCATTGAAGGTTTCCAGAGCTGGTGATGTCGTACTACTATCTCCAGCCTGTGCGAGTTTTGATCTTTTCAAGAATTATGAGGACAGAGGTAATCAATTCAGAGAAGCAGTTTTAGAGTTGAAGCAAGTAACCGAAAAAGCAACTGTATGACAGCAAAGTTTAAAATTTGGGCTGACAAAAATCTTCAAGGTGACCGAGTCATCTGGGCTGTGGTGTTTGCATTATCACTGATCAGCATATTAGTAGTGTATAGTTCCATTGGAACGTTGGCCTATAAGCGAAGTAGTAGCACTGAGTCTTATTTATTGAAACATACGATGATGGTGTTCCTGGGTTTGGCGGCCATGTGGTTTGCACATAAAATTGACTACCGCTATTATTCCAAGATATCACGGTTGGCGTTATGGGTAAGTGTGCCTTTGCTGATTTATACGTTCACAAATGGTACTACGATCAACGATGCTGCACGGTGGATTACTCTTCCTTTTATTAATACTTCCTTCCAGCCTTCTGATTTTGCGAGCTTGGCTTTGATTATCAATCTGGCTAGCATGCTTTCTAAGAAGCAACAAAACATTGAGGACATTAAAGAATCATTAATTCCTATGTTGATCTGGTGCGGCATTATCTGCGGATTGATTGCCCTAACAAACTTGTCGACTGCCATGTTGCTATTTGCAACCTGTATGCTTGTGATGTTTATTGGCCGAGTGCCAGTAAAATATTTGGCAATGCTTGTTTTAGTTGGCTTACTCGCAGGAGCAGTTGCCTTGAAATTTGGTGTGAGAGGTGAAACAGCAAAAAATCGGATTTTAAGTTTTGTTAATGGAACTGAGTTACCATTTCAAGCCAAGCACGGTAGGATTGCAGTAGCAACCGGAGGAGTATTTGGAAAAGGTCCGGGGAATAGTGATCAAAGAAATATTTTGCCTCATCCGTATTCCGATTTTGTGTATGCGATTGTAATTGAAGAGTACGGAATGATTGGCGGGGTGATAGTACTTATTCTCTACCTCGTACTCCTTCATCGGGGAATGAAAGCTGCATATAATAGTGAGCGAGCTTTTGGTGGGCTGCTTTCTGCAGGGTTGAGTTTTGACTTGGTTTGTCAAGCCATGGTAAACATGGGAGTGGTGGTGGGTTTAGGTCCCATTACGGGGCAACCCTTACCATTAATTAGTATGGGTGGTACGGCAATGGTATTTACTGGGATGTCTGTTGGAATTATTTTAAGTGTCAGCCGTGGTGAACAAGAAGAAAATTGGGGACAGCAGTCTGATAAGGAAGTAGAAAAAGATAGTAAAAATATCGAAGCAAAGGCAGCATGAGGTCAATTAGCAAATTAGGCGATTTGAAGATTTACAAAAGCTACAAGTTTCTTGCTACAAGCTACAAGCTAGTGTTTAGTGGACATCTGCTTGAAGCCTGCAGCTTGAAGCTAGTAGCTATTGATTTTGATTCATCATTGAACCATTTAGCAAAAAATAAGTGAAAGCCTCTCAACCATATCGACTGATCATTAGTGGGGGTGGAACCGGAGGACATATCTTTCCCGCTCTTGCAATTGCTAATGAATTTAGGGATCGGTATCCAGATGCTGAAATACTTTTTGTTGGCGCTCAAGGTAAGATGGAAATGACAAGAGTGCCGGAAGCTGGATACAAGATCATTGGACTATGGATCAGTGGCCTACAGAGAAAGTTGACGTTGTCTAATTTATCATTTCCTTTTAAGTTGATCTCGAGTTATTTAAAAGCAGGAAGGATAATGAGGAGATTCAAGCCTCATGCGGTAATAGGAACTGGGGGATATGCGAGTGGACCAATTATGCTAGCGTCTACCAAGAATAAAATCCCATCACTTATTCAGGAGCAGAATTCATATGCAGGACTTACAAACAAACAGCTGGCAAATAAAGTGCAACGTGTTTGTGTGGCCTACCCTGGTATGGAAAGTTTTTTTCCGGTGGATAAAGTAAAGTTTACAGGTAATCCAGTGAGGAAGGATATCATTAATCTGGATTCAAAAAAAGAGGATGGGTTGAATCACTTTGCTTTCAACAAAAATGAGCCTACACTTTTGGTACTGGGTGGAAGTCTTGGCGCCAGAACGATAAATGATAGTATACTTTCGGGAATTGATAAATTGATTGATGCTCAGGTACAAGTGATCTGGCAAACCGGGAAAATGTATTATGAAAGTGTAAAGGCTCAGGTTCAAGATAAAGATTTGCGTAGAATACGTATTCATGATTTTTTAAAACAAATGGATTTGGCATACGCTGCATCTGACGTAGTCATTTCCCGCGCAGGGGCATTGGCCATTTCGGAATTGTGTCTGGCTAAGCGGCCATGCATATTGGTTCCTTCGCCAAATGTGGCTGAAGATCACCAAACGAAGAATGCAATGTCGTTGGTCAATGAGGGTGCGGCTATCATGATCAAAGATGTAGAGGCAAAGGACTTGCTTGTTCAAGCCTCACTCAAACTCTTGTATGATGGAGATCAATGTGATAAGCTAAAAAAAAATATTGGTCGTCTGGCTAAGCCAAACGCGACTGAAGAGATAGTTAATGAGATTGAAAAACTTATAGGAATAAGCAAGTGAAGTTAGAGCAGTACGATAGTGTTTATTTTTTAGGAATTGGTGGAATTGGCATGAGTGCCATTGCTCGCTGGTTCAAGCACAAAGGTTTACGTGTGTCAGGTTATGATCGTACTCCGACACCACTTACGCATGAGTTGATAGAAGAGGGAATGGAAATTCACTTTGAAGATAGGATTGAATTTATCCCCGGATATCTGACTCGGGAAAAAACATTGGTGGTCTTCACGCCAGCTATTCCAAAGAATCATTTAGAGCATGCTTACTTGATAGGGCAGGGCTTTACAATTTTAAAAAGATCCGAAGTTCTAGGATTATTAACTAAGAGTTATACAACAGTTGCTGTAGCAGGAACTCACGGAAAGACAACAACTTCATCATTGATTGCCCATATTCTTAAATATGCTGGAATAGACATGGTAGGGTTCTTAGGTGGAATCACTACAAACTATTCCTCTAACTTAGTCATGCACGGAGAGGTGAATGCAAAAACTATTGTGGTGGTAGAGGCAGATGAATTTGATCGATCTTTCTTGCGGCTCTTCCCGGAGATAGCTGTGGTCACTTCTGCTGATGCTGATCATCTTGATATTTATGGCGATCATGCCAGCATGTTAACTTCCTTTAAGGATTTTATAAAACAAATTACCAAAGGAGGCAATTTAATTATTCACGAATCAATTTCTTCATTAGCAGATGGAATAGAGATAAGTAAGGAAACCTATGGCATGAGCCAGGGACAATTTTTTGCCGGCAATATTACCGCCAATGGCGGATTTTTTGAATTCGATCTTCATGGCTTTGGTAAGAAGATTGAGAAGATACAGCTCGGTGTCCCTGGTTTTCATAATATGGAGAATGCCATCGCTGCAACACTTGTTGCCATGAAGTTGGGTGTGAATGAAAGAACTATTCGTGAGGCACTTGCTAGCTTCAAGGGAGTTAAGCGCAGATTTGAGTTCATCATTAAGAGAGATGATTTGGTGTACATTGATGACTATGCTCATCACCCAACAGAAATCGAGGCGTTTTTGAATTCTTTAAAGTCAATGTATAAGGGGAGGAAACTTACGGTAATATTTCAACCTCATTTATTTACCCGAACACGCGATTTTGCTGAAGGGTTTTCTAAAAGCTTAAGTATTGCAGATGAGGTATTATTGATGGATATCTATCCCGCACGGGAAGAGGCTATTCCTGGAGTTACTTCAGATATGCTATTCAAAGATATTACTAGTCCTGTTAAAATCCGGTGTAATAAGAAGGACGTGATGCAAAAGTTGGAAGATCTTGACGTGGAGGTAGTGGCGACAGTAGGTGCTGGAGATATTGACACGTTTGTAAAGCCGATAAAGGAATTGTTGAATAGGAGATAAGGATGAAGTGGAAGCTAAACATAAAGAGAGAGATTAAAGTAGTAGTCGCAGTGATTGCTGTTTCATTCCTTATTGCGTTCACCGAGCGTAAGCAGGGAGGTTCAGTTTGCAAGGATATAGTTGTGGAACTAGAAAACCTGAATGAGAACCATTTCATGGATGAAGCTGATGTTATGAAACTTGTTGATGGAAGTGGTCAGAGCATTAAAGGAATTGGGATTGATCGCATCGATCTAAAAGCGATCGAAAGTAAATTGAGGTTTGATAAACATATCCTTAAGGCAGATCTATATGGAGATTTGAAAGGTAATCTGGTAGTAGATGTTGAATTAAGGCGTCCTATTGCCAGGATCGTTCAAGCGGATGCCCCAGATGCTTATATATCTGAGGAAGGAGTGATTATGCCAGTTTCTGAAAAGTATACCTCAAGAGTCGTATTGATAAGTGGAGCATTTGTTAAAGGTCTGCTGGAAAGCGAAGATTTAAATAAAACAGAAGAGGGGAGGCAGATTTTAGAGATGATTGAATTTATTAACGAAGATAAGTTCTGGAAAGCTCAAGTGGCACAACTGGATATTAATGCAGCGGGCAAAATCTTCATTTATCCTCAAATTACGGGTCAACGTGTTGAGTTTGGCAGACCGGAAAATATTGAAGAGAAATTCAATAAGCTGATGATTTTTTATAAAGACATACTTCCTCAGCGAGGATGGACTAGATATGAACGAGTAAACTTGGAATATAAAGGTCAAGTGATAGCCGAATGATATCTCAAGCGCTTTAATAAATATGAAATGAATTACATGAATAATCAACATTAAAAGAGAGAAACAACCACTAACAAAACATAGATCATTATGGAAAACGAAAAAATAGTAGTAGGTCTGGACATCGGCACAACAAAAATATGCGCTATAGTAGGCCGTAAGAACGAGTATGGTAAGCTCGAAGTACTTGGCATGGGCAAAGCCGAATCAGAAGGCGTTATTAAAGGTATTGTTACCAACATAGATAAAACGGTCTTTGCAATAGAAAAAGCTGTTAAAGAAGCAAGCGACATGGCGGGTATTGACATTGGCGTTGTCAATGTAGGTATTGCAGGTCAGCATATTCGTAGCTCCGTTCATCATGGTAGTATTACAAGAAGCTCCAAGGATGACGAAGTAAGTATTGAGGATGTTAACCGCCTCACGGAGGACATGTATAGAATTGTTATTCCACCTGGAAGCGAAATCATTCATGTAATGCCACAGGATTATACGGTGGATTACGAAGAGGATATCAAAGATCCTGTAGGAATGAGCGGTGTGAAATTAGAGGCCGACTTTCATATTATTACGGCACAGACCAGTGCTATCAATAATATCAATAAATGCGTAAGAAGAGCTGGTTTAGAAATTGAGGATCTAATCCTTGAACCACTCTCTTCCAGTTTGGCGGTGCTGAGCGAAGATGAAAAAGAGGCAGGTGTGTGTTTGATTGATATAGGGGGTGGTACAACTGACATTGCTATCTTCTACGACAACATCATTCGTCATACAGCTGTCATTCCCTTCGGTGGAAATATTCTTACCACGGATATTCAACACGGATTGATGGTGATGGCCAAGCAGGCTGAGCAATTAAAGACGCGATTTGGAAAAGCAATTGCGGAAGAGGCAAGTCCAAATGAAATTGTTTCTATCCCAGGCATACGTAACAGGACTGCCAAAGAAATTTCTGTGAAGAATCTGTCTAATATCATTCAAGCCAGAATGGAAGAGATAATTGAAATGGCACATACTGAAATAATCAACTCAGGATTTGAGAAGAGATTAGCCGGGGGAATAGTAATTACGGGTGGCGGTTCTCAACTCAGTTGCCTGAAACAGTTGGTCGAGTATATGACAGGAATGGACACCCGGATCGGTTATCCGAATGAACACCTTGGCAAAAGTAAACTTGAGGCCGTAAAAAGCCCCATGTATGCAACTGCAGTTGGACTAGTGCTTTCTGGCTTTCGTTCATTGGATGAACGTGATGAGCGATACAAGGAAGCCAAGGGTGTGCAGAAAACTGTGAAAGTAAAAAAGGAAAAATCTAACCCAGCGGGAGATTTTTTCTCTAGTATTTTAAACAAGACCAAGGGGTTATTGATTGACGATCTCGATGGAAAAAATGAATATTGATTAGTCAACGAGTAAACGCAAAAATTAAACACAACCACTAAAATATAATAGTCATGTTTGAACCAGTAACAGGATACAAATTTGATCTCCCCAAGCATCATAAGTCAATCATCAAAGTGATTGGCGTAGGTGGAGGAGGTAGCAACGCTGTGAACCACATGTACCGACAAGGCATCAAGGATGTAGAATTTGTCGTGGCCAACACCGATCTGCAGGCACTGAACAGTAGTCCAGTGCCTTATAAACTCCAACTCGGAGTTAATCTTACCGAAGGACTTGGCTGTGGAGCTAATCCTGAAGTAGGTCGCGCAGCCGCTTTGGAAAGCAAAGAGCAAATTCGAGAAATGTTAGCGGGCACTAAGATGGTGTTTGTTACCGCGGGTATGGGCGGAGGAACGGGAACAGGTGCAGCTCCTGTCATTGCCAAAATAGCAAAGGACATGGATATCCTCACTGTAGGAATTGTAACGGTACCATTTTCTTTTGAAGGCAAAAAGAAATTAGCACAGGCAGAAAATGGAGTGGAGGCGTTCAAAGCAAGTTGTGACACTGTGCTCGTCATACTTAATGACAAGCTTCGCGAAATATATGGCAACCTTGCAATAGGCCAGGCTTTTGGTGAAGCGGACAACGTGTTGACTACCGCTGCAAAAGGTATTGCTGAAATTATCACGTTGGCGGGATATGTGAATGTTGACTTTCAGGATGTACGAACAGTAATGTTGAATGCTGGAGCAGCAGTGATGGGGTCGGCAGAGACAAGAGGAGACAATCGTGCCATAAAAGCGGCTCAGCTATCCTTAGCGTCACCACTATTGGACAACCATGATATTATGGGAGCCAAGAAAATCTTGCTTTCGATTATTTCTGGTGAGGAAGCCGAATTGCAAATGGACGAGCTTACTCAGATCACTGAATATATACAAGGTCAGGCCGGTGACGAGGCAGAAGTAATTTTTGGACATGGAGTGGATTCTCTTTTAGGTGATCGGATTCGTGTAACAGTGATTGCTACTGGATTTATACCCGAAGGAAAAGTTGCTAAGAAAGCGGATGAGAAGAAAGTGCATGAACTTGACCGATCACAAATATCTCTGTTTGATGGTGCCGACAATTCGGTGAATCAACGCAATGCTGAATTGGAATTGCGACTAAGAGATGAAGATAATAAGCCTATGGAGACACCACAGCGACCTGCCGAGAAACCTATTTTGAATGTACCGGAGACTAAGCCGTTCAAAAAGGAGGAGGAGCAAACGGAGAAAAGACCTTATGAATTTATCCTCTTCAAAAAAGAAGAGCCTGTGAGTAACAATCACGATGAAGATAAGGAAGAAAGTGAGGATCAATTTTTCCACAAGGAAGATGAATTCGGAATTGGTAAAGAGTTGTCAGCCGATCAGGTAATTGATAAGGAGGGTATGATGGAATACCGCAAGACAAAAGAGCGGTTGGAGCAGCAAGCGAGAGACAGAAGAGAAAGAATGAAAGCGAGTAAGAAGCAAGAGATGACGAAAGAAGAATTTACTGAAAAGTGGACACTACCAGCCTACCTCCGGAGAGGAGTGAAAATGGAAAATGCTCCTCATTCATCTGAATCTTTCATTTCTCGCTATAACCTGAATGATGACAATACTCTTTTGGGTAACAACAAGTTTTTGCATGATAATGTAGATTAACCTCTTCCCCTCTCCTTTTAGAGAGGGGTTAGGGGTGAGGTTATGGCATATCCGGTACGTCTGGCTTTACTCCATTCGTAGTGGTTGTTGGTGGTAAATATTTTTTGCCGGTACCGGATTGCCTTCTTTTTGATCAGGAGTATGACTAGCGCAGGGATTATTATTTTTTACTGCACCTGATCATAAGTTTTTTAAGCTGAGAAGCCGGATCCTATGGTCCGGCTTCTTTATTGGCATAACTACCAACATCATTTTTCCGATTGTGGCCTTTGGTTTGCGTTTATCCTTAATAAAATGATAACCGTATGAAAACCATATCCTCTATCGTACTCGTGGCTACATTAGCTTCCTGCGACATAATAGTTGTTGATTCTGATTTTAATCAAGTGAACCTTGTTCCGGGTGAATATCTTGTCGAAGAATATAGCCGGACATACAACCAGAATTTTAATTATACAGTTTGGGTTAGTCAATCAGGGGTCAACACTGTTTATATTGATAATTTCTATGACCAGGAAATACCCATCAGGGCTGAAGTGATAGGCCGCAGATTGTACATCCGAAAACAATTCGTAGATGGCTTTGCGATTGAAGGAAGTGGTACAATTTGGGGCAATAAAATTCAATTAGACTACTCTGTTAATGACATGTATTCCCAGAAGCCAATTGATTACTGCGAAGCAACTTTGTATTGGTAGGTTATTGGATTAAAAAGGCAAGGTGTATCTTGTATCGATAAACGCTTGGAATATGAGTAAAAAAGTAATCTATATCACCTTGCCAATTCTGCTTTTGAGTGTCCTGTACCTTATAGGTCCATCACCTTCAACACCCAAATGGAATCCTGAAATGCCTGTGGTTCCGCAAGACCCAATGGAATTGGAATCGTATGTGAGTGATCAGGAGAGTAAACATAAACTTAAACCTGATAATGAAGCAAGAATCGTTTGGGTGGATAGTTCTAAGAAGCGAACAGAGTATAGCGTAGTCTATCTTCATGGTTTTTCAGCTAGTCAGGAAGAGGGCGATCCGATACACGAACAATTCGCCAAAAAGTTTGGTTGTAACCTATACCTTGCGCGTATGGCTGATCATGGTATAGATACTACAGACCAGCTTTTATATTTTACGGCTGACCGGTGGTGGGAGAGTAGCAAGGAAGCATTGGCAATTGGGAAAGCACTAGGTGATAAAGTAATAATCATAAGTACTTCTACAGGGGGTACGATGGCGCTGATCCTAGCGGCTGAGTATCCTAAGGATGTTTTTGCGTTAGTGAACATGTCACCTAATATCGAAATTAATGATCCATTGGCTTGGATAGCAAATAATCCGTGGGGCCTTCAATTGGCAAGAATTGTTAAAGGAGGAGATAACAATATTCCCAAAGTAGAACCGGGTGTTGATGTTAAACTTAACAATCGATATTGGAATGAAAAGTATAGATTTGAATCTGCTTGTCAATTGCAGGAATTGCTGGAAAGGAAGATGAATAGAGAGACCTTTGCGAAGGTAAAATGCCCGTCACTTACGATGTACTACTTTAAAAATGAGAAGGAGCAAGACCCTACAGTAAAAGTAAGTGCCATTATTGAAATGAATAATGAACTTGGTACACCGGCCGACTTGAAGATTGCAACCCCCATACCTAATGCTGGTGGACATGTGTTGGGTTCATATATTGTTTCAAAAGATTTGGAAAGTGTGCAAATGGAAGTTGATAAGTTTGCAGTTGAGAAATTGGGGATGCAAAAAGTACAATAACAAATTGTAATAGTTTATACATGAAACATTTTATTCTCATCAAGGCAAAATGCCAAACGCTTATAAACCTTTTGAAGATTCTCAAGTGAAAGATTTCCATCTAAGGATTTTAAAATGCGTTCAGATAGAGTTCCTTCATCAAGTATGATATTGAGTTCCGGCATAAATCTTTTTAAGGTTTCACTACTGCATTTTAGGTGATGTTTGATGATGGTTTGCCAAATCTCTTTGGCAGATGCCGATTCTTTTTTGATTCCAAATAGTTTTAAATAATCACTGTTCTCAAAATTGGCACGAGCTCCAGTCAGAATTGTTTTGTCAAGCAATTCTACAAGCGGTTTGGTTTCCCATCTCAGTTGGGCTTTGTGGCGGATGAATTGTTCTTTTACCAGGGCTTTTAAGGTCTCATTGACCAGCGTAACAATTGCTAAATCGGCTGATGGACATTCCTGAACATCCATAATTCTAATTTCAATTGACCCTCGGTCAAAACGAGTGATCGCACCTCGGGAGTTTACCCAAATGGGGTCTAGCACGTTATCCGAATCAAATAAGGCAATATCTTTTTTAATTCTTTCAAAAATTAATTGATGATAGTCATTTTCTGAATAAATGCTTTCCGGAATAACATGACCTGTGATAGAAGGGATACGTGATTGGTTGGTTTTATAAAATGTTAATCGTGTGTCCAAAATGCCGGATGACTTTCCATCCAATATGGGTGAACTTGCGCACAAGGCTGGAAGCAAGGGAAGGATTATTCGTATTGCTGCATGAAGTTTAACAAATTCTTCTTCATTGGCAAAGGGCAAATTCAAGTGAGTGCTCTGCAAGTTCGACCAGCCATGACCTCTGCAGTCAAATATCTTATTGTAGATCGAGTATACCTCATTGTTATCGTGCGGCCAAAGTTTTGTTTCCTTGCCAGGATCCATGAAAGGGTGGGCGGCAGTTGGTAACAACATGGCGTTCCACTCGGAAAGTATGTTATTAATTAGTTTGACGTTTTCATGAAATGAAAGCCGAAGGGCCTCAAAATCTAATTCTGGCTTTGTCGATTTCAATTCGATCACATGCAAAACCAGTTCATTCGACCAAGTCACTAACCCATTTTCAAAATCGCTACCATATTCACCTAATTGATTTTTTAATAATTCATCAGAGATAGACTTTACTTCCAATGTATCTCGATCAACTATCATGTATTCTAGTTCTACCCCGTAACCCTGAAAAAGATGAAGCCGCGAATGTCTTGTCATTTGCCGAATTTTATTTTATTCAAGAATACTTCCATAATGATATCGTAGAGTTTGTCTTTTAAAATTTTATCCTCTATACCGGCATCAATGTTTGGATTGTCGTTAATTTCAATCACATAAAATTTTCCTTCTACTTCTTTCATATCCACTCCATAGAGTCCTTTGCCAATTAGAGAAGTTGCTTTAAGGGCAGTCTTTAACAAACCCGATGGAGCTTGGTCAACTGCTATGCACTCCACTTCACCATCTCGTGAAGCTTCTTTGTTGGCATCCCAATTTACAATCTGCCAATGTTCAGTAGCCATAAAATATTTACACACATAAATCACCTGACTATCTATAATGCCAACTCGCCAGTCGAATGGTGTGGGAAGAAATTCTTGAGCAATCAATAGATCGGATTTCTCGAACATGGTCTCTCTTACATTTTTGAACTCTTCCAGGTTGTTAATTTTGAAGACACCTTTCGAGAAGGCGCCATCCGGTTGTTTAAGAATAAAGGGAAATGCCATCTTATCAGGAATTAAATTGCAGTTTCCCTCGGATGTAACTATCGATTTGGGCGTAAGAATTTTATGAGCATGAAGGAGTTCATGTAGATATACTTTATTGGTGCATTTTAAGATCGATTGAGGATCATCAATAACGGCCAGGCCAAGTGAAGCAGCTTTTTTGGCAAATCTGAATGTGTGGTGGTTAACGTTTGTAGTTTCGCGAATGAACAGCGCATCGTATTGGATGATTTGATCAAAATCATTTTTGGTAATGAATTCAGTATTAAATCCTGCTTCAAGAGCTGCTTTATAAAAGCGCTTTAGTGCTCTATCATCAGAAGGTGGATTGGTATCTTCAGGATTAATTAATATGGCCAGGTCGTATTTTTTTTTATCGGGGCGATAGTCGCGCTTTCTTAAAAAATATTTCTCAAGTGCTGTTATAAGGAGCGGCTTATCATTATCTGGAACTTCGCTCAAGCTGATCGGGCGAATACTTTGTAACACCCATTTATTCTTCTTGGAGAAAGCTGCTCTTACGGATGGAGCCTGAACTAATTGAAAAAGTTGTAACCCCAGTTTGTTAAGTGTTTCGGACTGTGTGATACCGAAGTAGATATTAAACTCAATTCTATCGTAAGGTTCTCCCTTAAAAGTATTTTGGATAAGGGCATCAAAGTCGAGCGAGTCATCTCTTAAAATGGATGGAAAGCGAAAGTCCTGAATGGTAGAAACACCAGGCAGAACTTTGTGTCCACGCGCTTCTGCCAATAAGGAGACATAATATCCTTCACTTTGATATTGATAGGATTTGCAAAGATTAAGGACTTTTAAATTCTTGCCGGCTTGGTAGGTTTCATCAGAAATGTATTGATCTGGAGTGATCACCTCAACATCATCAAGGCTGAACTTCCAGGTTTCCGGTCTTTCAACAACAATTAGTTTAGGCATGACACCTTAAATTATTTGGGTTCTATTACTAAAAGATTGGCATCGTATGTTACAATGCCTAACATAATGCTATTAATAAGTCGATCGAAGTTTACGCTATAGTATTGGCTTTTCAGAGGATTGGGGTTCATTGGATCTGCCAGATACACTGTTTCACTTGGTTCGTCATATCCATTTATCACTACAAAATGTCCGACAGGTTCGCCTTTTATACTATCATATTTATTATTTGAAGAAATTTCTCTTGGTGTTCCATAAAGATAGGTTGCACTTAAACCTGTTAATACGGGCACCTGCCTCTGCAAATAACTTTTGATCAGTTTATCGTCAAGTTCTGAATTTAGAATTTTGCCGCCTGCCTCAAGAAATTTAATATAAGCTTTGGAAGCGACATGAAGTTTTCGGCTATTGAATTTGTATTGCATCTGCCGCTTAAGGCTTTGAATCATTTTTGATGAAGATTGTTTGAACCATGTCGGATCAAAGACAGTCAGATTGTAGGTGTAGATGTGTGCTTTATAACCTCGTTTTAAAGCGTGATTGCCAAGCATTACAGCAAGAGTGCCACCATTTTTCAGGTGCTTTACTTCATTTACTACTTCTTTTAATGTGATGGGGTCTTGATAGTACTGGTAAAGAGCATGTAAACATGTTGGGCCGCATGTTACCTCATCTGGTTGCGCTTTGATATCAAAATTCAAAAAGAGAGCCTGGCGGTTGGTCATTCTATAGAAACTTTGAAACGAAAAGATTGACAACCTCCACTAATATTAAAATAATGATTATCCATTCCAACATATTGCTTTGACGTTGATTTGAAATTTCGCGAAAGACACTGAGGTTGCTTTCAATGATACGAAGGGTATATTCGATCTCGCTAAACCGAACGCGAAGGTCAAAATGCTTCATTAGTCCTTTATGAAGACCATCCAGATATTCATCGTCCCACACTTGTTCGGGGGCATCAAAAATATAAATGTTGTCTGCGATTTCTATTTGAGTATTCAATGCTTTGCCAATGAATTTGAGCATATTCCTTCTGTTGATACTCAATTGACCGGTAAGTTCAAGATGATTTGTAAACCCTTTTATTTCAGTTAATAAATTTTCGCACACTTGGTGGTAATGATCCAAAGCAACTGATTGTGCGAGATTTAGCATGGCAATTCGAAATACCCTTGCATCCAAGTGATCAACAATCACCTGATCAAATTCAAACTCCATCTGCCCAACAGCACCAACGCTTATTTCGTGATCATCGCGTAGCCAATTGGATGTAGGATTTTTTAAGTAGGGCTGCACGGCCTTTACAGCCAGCTTAAACTCTTCTTCAGAATGACCTGAAAAAACAATAACACCATAATTGAAGTAGTATTGATATCTGTCTCCCCCAAAACTATAGAATAGCTCTGTGGAAGAATCCGAAGTAGGCTTAATTTCAAGAAAGGATTTAAGCCCTTTTATATCAACCTGATTGGCTACCAGGATAGCCGAAAGTTTAACTCTCTTTTCCATAACGGTCTATCCCAAATTTAACCTTTAAATCATTGTAAGGAAATTTTGATTACTTCGAAACCCGTAATATTGTGTTGTCAAATAAATAAAATACAAAATGAGGCGAATCCTGCTACTGGTTCTATGTTCTTCCTTTATTTTTCAAGTATTTGGTTGGGGCCCAACTGGGCACCGTGCCACTGGCTTAATTGCAGAGCAGCATCTTTCTGCCAAAACGAAAAAGAGAATTAGGGAATTACTTGGCCAGGAATCTCTGGCAATGGCCAGTACATGGATGGATGAGATTCGTTCGGACTCTACTTATAACTTCATGGGTGATTGGCATTGGGTAACTATTGAAAATGGTCAGACATATGATCAGTCAAAGAAAAATCCAAGCGGGGACGTGATCATGACTATCGAACGTATTGTGGCAGAATTAAAAACTCATAAAGTTGATAGAAAAAAGGAGATTGAATACATAAAAATACTTGTACACCTTGTAGGGGATCTTCATCAGCCTCTTCACGTTGGTTGTTGTGAGGATCAGGGAGGTAATAAAGTAAAAGTGAAGTGGTTTCGTGGAGATTCAAACCTACATCGTGTTTGGGATAGCGATATGATTGACGATACTAAACTTAGCTACACTGAATTAGCCCTGGCTTTAGGTAAGCCTGATAAGGCATCCGTGGTAATGTGGCAAAAAACTTCTGTTCGTGACTGGGCAATGGAATCCATGACCTTCCGCAAACAGGTTTATGATATTGGGGATGGTAATCTGGGATATAAATATTCCTATAAATATTTAGGTTCGGCAAAAGACCGATTACTTCAAGCTGGGGTTAGACTTGCTGGACTGCTTAACCAGATTTATGGGAAGTAACTTGATTCGCTACTAGAAAGAAAATTCTGTTTTGCTTTTTCTCACTACACCTTTCTGACTCTTTTGATACCATTTGTCTTGGAGTAAAGTTTTTAATAGCTTAGGTGAATCACGTTAACCTTAAACAGAAATGCTACATCAAATAAATAGAAGGAACTTTCTCAAGAAAAGCGCCTTGAGTGCCTTAGGGTTAACAATTCTTCCTTCCATGCTCGCGCGGGCTGCTGCCAGTGACAGGTTACGAATCGCTCATATTGGTTTGGGTGGAATGGGTAACAATCACATGCAATGGTTTGCCGAGTTACCGGGTGTGGATATAGTTGCTCTGTGTGATTTAGATCAGGACCATTTGAATGGCACACTAAAAAAGTTGAAGGTACTTAAGCCAGATAGTCAGGCAAAAGGGTATGAGGACTTTCGTCATGTGCTTGATCGCAAGGATATAGATGCCATTTCTGTTGCCACCCCTGATCATTGGCATGCACAGATTGCACAGCTTGCTTTTGATGCTGGCAAAGATGTGTATGGTGAAAAGCCATTATCATATGACGTAAAGGAAGGGCAGGCCTTATTAAAGACATTAGAAAAGAAGAAGAGGATATTTCAACTGGGAACACAAATACATGCGGGTGATAATTATCACCGTGTTGTAGAAATAATCCAATCAGGAGCCATTGGAAAGGTTCATACAGTTCGCTTATGGAAAAATGGCTTTTCTCCGGGTTTAGGAAACCCTAAACCTCAAACACCACCAAGCACACTTAATTGGGACATGTGGCTTGGCCCGGCACCCTACACAGATTACATTCCTGAAAAATGCCACGTTAGTTATCGCTATTTTCTTGATTATAGTGGTGGTGTGTTTGCTGATTTTTGGTGCCATATTGCTGATGTTGTTTGGTGGTCCATTCAACCGAAGGGTTTGAAAAGTGTGGTGGCGCGAGGGGAGAAAACAGACGGAATTGCAGACGCACCGAAATGGTTGGATGCTGATTTTGAATTTGATGGCTTAAAATTGTATTGGACAACCCAACCTCCAAATCTACCTGGAGCAGCCGACCGAGGTATTGGAGCTTACTTTGAAGGCGACAAAGGCACCTTGATTTGTGACTACGAATCAATGTCAATCACTATTAATGGAGAAACAGTTTCTGATATTCCTGAGATCCCAAAAACGCTATTGCGTTCTCCTGGCCACCAACAGAATTTTGTTGATGCTGTGAAATCGAGAACTCAGCCTGAATCCAGTTTGAAATATGTGCGCGACATGACTTTGCCGATGCATTTGGCTTTAATTTCATGGAGACTCGGTCGTAAGTTAGATTGGGATTCCAAGAACGAGTTGTTCGTTGGAGACAAGGAAGCAGAACAATTTCTATCAAGGAAGAAAAGAAAAGCCTGGGATTTGATGTAGGGACGAAATTTTTTGCGTCCCTACATCAATGCGCCACAACAGCCTCAACAGGCCTTCTGTTTACATTTTCATTTACCTTATCCCACTCGATCAAACCATCTTTTAATCGAATGATACGATGTGCATAGTGGGCAATGTCGTCTTCATGCGTTACCATAATAATGGTGTTTCCTTTATCATGTAACTCTTGAAACAATTGCATGATATCATAGGACGTCTTTGAATCCAGGTTACCAGTAGGTTCATCGGCAAGAATAATGGAAGGGTTATTAACGAGTGCACGCGCAATTGCAACACGCTGGCGCTGGCCACCCGAAAGTTCATTTGGCTTGTGATGCCAACGATCGCCAAGACTTACACTTTCTAAAGCACTCATTGCCATTTCCTGGCGATCACTTTTATTGTAGCCGGCATAAATAAGCGGCAAAGCTACATTCTCTAAAGCAGACGCACGTGGCAATAAGTTGAAAGTCTGAAATACGAATCCGATTTCTTTGTTTCGTACCTCCGCTAATTCATTCTCTGTCATCTCGCTTACCATGTGATTGTTTAGCATGTATGTTCCGCTTGATGGAGTGTCGAGACAACCAACAATATTCATAAGTGTAGATTTTCCGGAACCAGACGGTCCCATAAAAGCCACGTACTCGCCTTTGTTGATAGAAATGGAAATATCCTGAAGTGCATTCACGATATTGGTACCCATCTTGTACATCCGGGAGATATTTTTGGTCTCAATGATATTTGGCATGCTGGCTGCTTTTGATGTTTTATAGATGGTTTAGATGGCAATAAAGTTGATGCTCACTATGCTTCAACTGCTGCGTGGCAATTTGGTTTCAATTTACAGCCAATTTGCTCAAAAATAACCTTCAAAACCGGCCATTCAACATATTTTGACCCCCTAAAACTCGTAAGCAAGTGTTTAGCTATGGATTGTTATGCGGCCTGTCGCGAGGCGCGCCACCAAGGCTATCCACTACAAGTCCTCGCTCGTACCTCGCTGCGGGCTTTTCGTTTCTATCCTTGGCCGAGTTTGGGCATTGCCAATGATGCATGTACCTCGAAGTTTTGAATAATAAATACTAGCTGTGACAGTATGGTTCAACCAATCTTGAACTTAAATGTATTGGTGGTGAAATCAAATG
>JANNAQ010000069.1:0-18899 GCA_031384515.1 Bacteroidia bacterium | reverse complement strand
CACCTCTTCCCATTCCGAACAGAGAAGTTAAGCCCACCAGCGCTGATGGTACTGCGGTAAAACGTGGGAGAGTAAGTCGTTGCCTTTTTTTATCAAAAGCCCGTGTAGAAATACCGGGCTTTTTTTATGCCTGCCAACGAGAAGATCATTACTCACCACAGAAGTTAAGCCCACTAGTAAGTAATACGTGGAAGAGTAAGTCGTTTGGAATCTGCAAAGAATCTTATCTGAAAACAATACACCCAATCACTTTGAGGAACAAAGGTTAATTGAATTCACTTCAACAACCACTTAACCAACAACCACTTTGTGGAAGTCATTATCATTCAGATATGATTTTGCGGTGCTTTGCAACTCTTCAGGTGTGAGGGAGTAGACTCTTTCTAAAAGGGCTTGATAATAATTATCTGGAAGGGAAAATAGTTTTATGGTTTTTATCTTTTCTGCTACTGAAAAGGGATTGGCAGTGTCTGACTGAATACTACCTGTAAAATGACCTTTTGCTGCCTCTAACTCACTCTCTCCAATTTTGATAGTTTGTAGATCAACGAGTTCGTTTTTAATTTCTTCAAAGATCAAGTCCTCATTCTCTTTATTAACATCAGCACCAATCATAAAAAAACTTTCGTTCATCAGACTGTTCACTGAAGAGTGTATACCATACGTGAGGCCTTTTTCCTCTCTAATATTTTTCATCAGTCTGGAGCCAAAGAAGCCTCCTAAAACATGATTGAGGAACAGGAGATTAAAATAATCTGGATGTGCCCGTGAAATTGTCTTATTGCCAAGGCGGACTGCTGATTGTACACTGTTAGGTTTTTCTATTTTTTGAAAAATAGGTTTGGTGGGTTGATCACGATATACTTCGTTTGATGATGGTGATTTTGAATAACCAAGTGATATGTTATTCACCAGGTATTTGATTGTGTCATTGTCTCCAGTAGACACAACAAATATTTCAGAGGGAACTAAATATTGCTCATAGTATTGAAGTAGATCAGCGCGATTTAAATTTCCGACATCCTCCATTTCTATAGAACTGCCGTAGGGGTGTTTGTCGCCAAATATATTTTTGCGTAGAGCCTTTGACGCCAGAAAACTATTCTTCTCGTTGTTGACCTTTAGATTTTGAATGAATACATCTTTCATTTGTCTTAGTTCGCTCTCTGGAAATGATGGTGATTTTAATAATTCCAAAAAAACGGGGAAGACATGATGAAGATTTTTAGTAAGCGAATATAATGCAATTGAAGTGAAATCAAGTCCAGGACTAATTTCTATGTGAGCTCCATAGCGATCAAAAAATTTTGCTAGTTGAGAAGATGTTTTTTTGGTTGTCCCGCGTTCGATCATTTGTGCGGTAAATTGCGCGAGTCCAACTTTGGATTCAAACCATTTCCCTGCCCTGAAGATAAATTCAATCTTAATAATTTTCTGCTGAACACCTTCTATTGAATGAACCTTAAGCCCATTAGAAAGCTGAAATGATTTGGGGCTTGGTAAGGTAAACGAGGTACTCTTTAAAAAAGAGGGAGCAATTTTTCGGTCGAGCATTTAATCAGTGACTGAGTCGTCCACTTTTTCCACATTCTTAAACACATACAGAATTGTAAACCGAATGGTTTCAGCTAGGGCATTTTCTCTTTTATTTGTGGGAACAAGATAGGCGATATCCAAGCCAAATTTATTGACTCTCATTCCGACACCAGCTGTTAAATACTTTCTGTTTCCTTTATCCTGAGCTTCCAAAAAGTATCCAAGCCTGCCTGAAAATGTTTCTTTGTACCAATATTCGACACCAGAAGAAACGATGACCTCATGTATCTCCTCTTTAAATCCACCGGGGGCATCGGTGAAGGAACTAAAAATGCCACTTAACAATGTAGGTGGAGCAACATTTACAGGAGGTTTGCGCGATGGCACCATCAGTTTGCTGAAATCAAGCGCAAATGTTAAGCTGTTAAATGGATCTAGTTGCGTTTTGAATGCGCTTCCAATCCTGAGATTGACAGGAATAAAATCTTTATTGAGTGCATCGGAGTAAGAAATTTTGGCCCCCAAGTTCGTAATGGAAGCTCCAAAGGAAAGTGTAGAGTTTTTTGTAACCATTGGCTTCGTATAAAACACGCCTAAGTCTACCGCTACTGAATTTCCAGGTCTCGCATCAATATTGCCAGTAGTAAGTGCGCCTGTTAGATTAGAATGTATATATCGAATGGCTCCCCCCAAACTAAATTGTTCGGTCAGTAAGCGAGAATACGTTACATCAAATGCATATTCGCGGGGATTGAACCGACCTTGATCAACAGCGTTGATATCTCTAAACTGGATCTCGCCTAAATCAAAATATTTCATAGATGCTGCTACAGTTTGCTCGCGATTGATTTTGTAAAATCCGGACAAGTAAAAAATAGACATGTCATTTATTATTTTACCTAACCAGGGCGTGTATGATGCCCCCACTCCATAGCTTTGGTCGATAAAGGCAAGTTTAGCAGAATTCCAATAGGCTGAGTTAGCATCTGGTGAGGTAGCGGCTCCAACGTCACCCATACCCGCAGCACGCGAGTCTGGAGTTATCGCCAAAAAAGGAACAGCGGTAGTAATAACTCTATTTGCGCTGTCTTGCCCTATCAAGGTGCCTTGCAATCCTTTTTGAGAATAGACTGAAAAGCCCGATAAAGAAATGAGCCCCAATAAACAATATCTCCTTAACTTATTCATAATCAAGTTCTAAGGGCTAAAGATAGTTAATTCAGAATAATTAGCTTGCCAAATTGCTCATTTTTCGAGCCATCCACCAAAGAACGAACCAAAACCTTCATCAAGTATATCCCATTGGTCAATTTTACGCCCCCTGTATCAGTGCCATCCCAATCGACTAGAGAAACTTGGTATTTACTTTCGGGGACGAAAAAATTCATAATCTGAACCTCTTGTCCCGTTAGCGTAAAAATAGCTAAGCTCACCTCAAGATCTTCTCCAGGTCGCGAATGAATAAATTGAATTATTGTTGACTCTGAGAAAGGGTTGGGGTAATTAGAAAGTTCTTCGACTAAGATTTCCGCGCTTTCGGAAACCACAAAATCAATAGTGGCTGTAGCAGGATTGTTAAAGTTATCCCATGCTTTAAGTGTAATGCTATGTCTGCCAACTTCCAATGCTTCCAATGGGAATTGTAAAGTACCTTTTGTAAAATCATTTTCAGCGGCAATAAAAAATTCGTTCACTGCGTAAGTCTCGTTATCATCCAAGATGGCCACCATCGTGTTTCCAATTCCATAGCTCGAAATGTTTATTCCACTTTCGTCAGAGAGTTGAGCAACCAATTGTGAATTGCTACCCACTATCCCACCTGCTATGAAAGTTGTATCACCTAAAAATAATTTAATTATTGGCGGATTAGCTTCTACCCTAACATTGCGTTCACTTTCACCAACTTTAAAATCTATGTTACCACCACTTGCATCGGTTTTGTTCAACTTGTCCTGCGCATACGTACTTAGCTTTCCTGCGCCTATCTGGTAGGCTATACTTTTGGGAAGCAAAAACTCCATCTGAAAATCTCCATTTGTTATTTTTGCTTCTCCTCTGAAAAGGGGGTTGTTCCATAGTGAATAATTGAAAACAGGATTTTCATCTCCTTTGGTTTGAAAAGAAGTTTCCTTGTCATATAAGGTTGCAAGCAAAGTGCCATTGAAGTTTGTGTTCTTTATGCCATTGACTTGAACTTCACCTTTTAATTGAACCTTTGAAAGCGCTTTGAGTGTATCGGAGTTATTGATCGTACTAATCGAAGAAAGGATTAACTCCTCCTCCGGTATGGCAAGTTTCATTGAGGGGTCGCCCAATAGAGAAAAATTTCTATTGCCCACACCGCTCATGCTTTTGTTTTTAGTATCGCGAAAGATGGACCCAAGGTCTTTATATCGACCATTTATCTTTTGAAAGAATGATTCATAGAAAGCTTTGTTAAGGGTAAAGTTAGAACTTGAACTAACTGGCCTGGCGGTAGTAACTAATCCAATGGATCCGCCATTTTTTTTTATCTGAGTCAATTCACCGCTTGAAATCTGTCCGGGATCATCGTGTCTTCCAAACTCACAAGTGGCCGTAACAAGTAGGGGGTAGCTAGCATAATTTTGCCAATTCGAAATGAACTTGTCATCCAGAATTCGCTCTTGCAACCACACCTGTTCCGAGCCATGACCTGTAAAATTTGTGATGAGTACTCCTTTCTTTAGTACTTGATTGAGTGCATCGCTTGCTTTGGGCGATATTTGACCACTTGGTCTTGAAATTTGTTCATAAGAATCAAGGTAAACTTTTTGTGTATTGAACTGAGGATAATTGTCTTCAATTTGTGCAGCAAGTTGGTCGGCCTGCCCCTGATGAATATTGAAATCGCCATCATCGGCCACAAACAAAATCTCTTTACGCCATTTCCCAAACGTCTTTTTACCAAGGTCGTATTCAATAAGTTTATCCACTACGTCAACAGCTTCTTGATTGGATTTTACTGAAAGTCGACCAACACCGATTTCCATAGTATGATTTTGTGAAGGGCTTTCGCGCCATTCACCTTCATTAGGATCAAAGAAAGCATAGTAGTCGTCTGAGGAATACGTCTCCAGAGGGCTTAGCGAATTATTTGATTCATAGGTGGGCACATAGTTCGTGTTTTTTGTAATTCGATCTTTGTAGTCATAAGAACATCGCCCAAATAGTAATAGATTTTTCAGTCCTCCTTGCAGATATGCACTTCTTGCAAAATCACGGATAGCAGTAATGTCTTGTTTCCCTCCGGCATAATCGTTGTATACTTCTTCGGAAGTAACAACGCGAACAGAAATTTTGCTAAAGTTTATGCGATGTTCTGCTAGTCTTATTGCCTCATTCTTAAAATTAGGATGGACAACAATTATTAGGTCGGTCGATAAGTTCGTGCGAAGATTTTGGTTTGCAACCACCGCTTCCAAATTAGGGACGAGAGTTTTTCCAGAATCGAAAACAATAAAGCCTTTTAATTTTTGGGTGTTGGTTGAATAAATGGCTTTGCTTCCGGTTATGGTAAATTTAAGATTAGTTGCACTAAATGGGTCTGTAATTTCCCATATAGCGGCCTCCGATCCGATTGATTCAATTTCAAATGTTGACGAACTGTTTTTCATGCTCTTAACTGAACTGAAAATGGTTTGACCTTGATAAAGTGCCAGCTTTCTTTTGAAGCTTATCAGAAAGTAATCGATAAAACCAGTTGATGGTCCAGAAGCACCCTTGATGTACTGAAACTTAAGTTCTTGCGAAGCCCGTGTTGGTGCTCCTAAAGTAGTTGAGTTGTTTCTGAACGTATCGATAGCATGCCGGCCTTTGATTCCATAGGTTGTGTTGGGTATTTGACCAACGAATTGTTCCCCGAGCAAAGTACCATTAAGGAATAACTTAAATGAAGATCCGACAAATGACTTTGCCATTACATTAGATGCGACTTTGATTTCGGAATCTTGTGTTATTCCTGGAATTTCAAATTTAATTGTCTGCTCAGTTGTTGCATCAAATTGTTCGCCAAACCACTCTCGCCCAGATTTTAATTCGTTGTATTTATTAGTTTCATGAAAAGCAAAATCATCATATTCGTCAATGACCGGAAATCCGGAAGCACCACTTTCAATGGTAGATATTCTTTTACCTTCTGAAGATGCTACCGTTATGAAATAGAAATTTTTATCGGTGTATAAGTTATTCTCATAGTTAAACATATCCCTTGTGATGCTATAAGAATAAACATCTGGCCCTTGGCCAAAAAAAAGAATAAAATCTTCTCTGTCGAATCGACCGTCATTTTCACCTGAGACTGAAATAGAAATTTCCTTTAGTTCTCCTTGTCGAAAAGCGTTATTGGCTTGAGGTAGCATTCCATTACCGCTAGCAAATAGTTTTATT
Organism: Bacteroidia bacterium; assembly: GCA_031384515.1. Classification (GTDB taxonomy): domain Bacteria; phylum Bacteroidota; class Bacteroidia; order Cytophagales; family Cyclobacteriaceae; genus ELB16-189. Next base: position 12,956 of record JANNAQ010000069.1, on the reverse strand, counting down.
TTTCTAGGATCAATTTTATCTGCATCTATCCCTGCTTTTTTCAAAAGATTGTAATCGATCTTATAAACTCCATCTGAAACAACTGAGAATTTTACCCATTGTCCTGTGCTAAGCACTGAAGGTTGGCAACATAGTTGGCCAAACAGAGTCAAGGATTCCCCGCAAAGGAATAGAAGTATGCCTGCTATTTTAAGTTGTTTACGCAAGTAAATTAGTGGTTACACCTGTTCTGGAAGTTTCAAGGCTTTGCTAATCAACGAAAAGGCTATATACAATATTATTAGTAGCGGCAATGCTAATAAGCCCAGTAAAGCCAGCAGTAATACTGCAACGGCAATAAAGGTAAACCTTACTTTATTGCTCTTCCAGGTGAAGTCCTTGAATTTGAAGGCAAAAAATTCTATCCTGGATACCAGTAGCAAAGAAAAAGTAATGGTGACAAGAATAAGAATCCAGTCCTGAAAAAGCCAACTGCCCACCTGGTAACTCACCAACGGAAGTGAAGTAATAAAAATGGTATTGGCAGGAGTATTCAATCCTTTAAACGAATCACTTTGAGTTTCATCTACGTTGAAAATGGCCAGTCGGAGTGCGGAGCAAATTGCTATGAAGAAAGCGAGATAAGGCAGCCATTGATTTGCAGAGGTAGCCGCAATCATTTTATACATTACCAAAGCTGGGAGTAAACCAAAGCTCACCATATCAGCAAGGGAATCGAGTTCTTTGCCAATCGGAGAAGTTACTTTTAGCATACGTGCGGCAAATCCATCAAAAAAATCAAAAACGCCCGCAGCCCAAACAAAATAAGCGGCTGGAATTGTGCGTTCCTCAAGGCAATAGACGATGCCAAAACAACCGCACAACAAGTTACAACAGGTAAGAAAATTAGGAATATGCTTTTTCATAATTAATCATCGTATGGAAAGAGCACAATATGGGTTTGATCGTTTTTCTTCTCCCAGTGTAGTTGTGGAACCATGACCCGGGTAAACCACAACGTCATCGGGTAGCACAAATAGCTTTTGCTGGATGCTATTTATTAGTGTTTCGTGATGACCTCCAGGAAGGTCGGTTCGGCCAATACTTGCACGAAAAAGCACATCACCACTAATTAAAATTTTTTCCTCTTTATAGTAAAAGCCAATATGGCCAGGTGAGTGACCGGGCAAGAATAAAACAGTAAACTTTGAAGTTCCATAAACTACTTCATCGCCTTCCTCCAGAAATTGGTCGGGCACCGCTTCTGTGTAATTGGCGAAGCCATAGTTAGGAGCATATGCCGTCACTGCTTTCAAGACCGGTTCATCTTTTTTATGCATTAAAAGAGGCACTTTGTATTTTTCTTTCACATGATAATTTCCTAAGACATGATCAATGTGAGCATGTGTATCAAGAAGATACTTAATGGTTAAGTTTTTACTTTTAATAAAATTGTCAAGCTCCTCTTTTTCTTCTTTTTCATAACACCCTGGATCAATAACAACGCCAATTAGGGAATCGTCATAAACAATATATGTGTTTTCGGAAAAGGGGTTAAAAACAAATGTTTTAATATGAATCATAGGTCGATAAAGGACAAAGTTAAAGGTTCTTTCGATACGGCACTCACTTTACTTGCTACGCTAATCCTTCTTATATTTCCTCGATGGCTATAGTTGGTGACGGTTAACAGAAAGTGGAAGTATCAATTTAGGTGAGCTTAAATGAACATTGAAAAGGAAGTTGACTTCATACTAGTAGGTCAAGGATTGGCAGGCTCTGCTCTGGCACTTGAACTAATCAAACGAAATAAAAGGATTTTGGTCTTCGACCAACCGGATAAGAACATATCATCTACTGTGGCGGCCGGGTTGTTTAATCCAATTACAGGGCGAATAATGACCAAAACCTGGAAAGCTGATTTGCTTTTTCCATTTCTGATTGATTTTTATTCCAATGCCGAAGAAAGTCTGGGCGCTCAGTTTTTTAAACCCAAGCCTCTCTATCGCCCATTTATATCGATACAAGAGCAAAATGAATGGATGGGTAAAAGTGCTGATGTGGGTATGAAGAAGTATCTTAAACAGACTGTTACCCAGTCACAATTTGGCAATCATGTGTATGATGATTTTGGTGGCCTTCTCCTTTCACAATGTGGTTATGTTGACACAAACTTATTTATAAATGCTGTCCGCAAAATGCTAATTGCAAATGGTTCTTATAGTCCAGATTATTTTACTGAAGCAAAGCTGATCGTTGACACAAACGCTATTTTTTACAGTACTATCAAAGCAGACAAAGTGATTTTATGCAATGGAAATGAAGCTTTAAACAGCACTTTTTTCAATAGGCTTCCGTTTAGGCCCTTGAAGGGAGAGACAATAGAAGTAAGAATAGACCAAGAATTTGATGTCATTTATAATCGTGGGGTTTACGTTGTGCCTTCTGTAAAGTCGGGCTATTATAAAGTTGGAGCTACCTATAATCCGCGTGATATTTCTAAGTCAATTACAGAACTTGCTCGCAAGGAATTGAGCGACAAATTGCTTGAGCTCTTAAAGGTGCCCTTCGAAATAACTAACCAATATTGGGGTATCCGACCATCTACTACTGACAGGCGGCCCTTTTTAGGCTGCTATCCACATGAGAAAAAAGTGGTAATTTTTAATGGCTTGGGCACCAAAGGTGTAAGCTTGGCTCCGTATTTTGCAAACCAATTATCAAATTGGTTATTAGAGAAAGGAGAGATTGATCCAGAAGTTGATATTAACCGTTTTAAACTTAAGAAATAGAATCTCTAAGGGATGCGTAAACTTGATTCAATCCGTTATATTGGTAGTCCGTGTGTTAGTTTATGGGATTGAATTTTAAAATTTTGCTTACGTTATCAGCCTTAGGTGTCGCTACCTTGTGCCATGGCCAACAATCTCGTGAGGTTTTTGGTAAAAATAGAATACAGTACAAGCAATTCGAATGGCAATTTATTACCTCCGAAAATTTTGATGTTTATTACTATGACAACAGGAGAAAAATTGCAACTGATGCTATACAGTATCTTGAAAGTGAATTTGATCGGGTTACAGATCTTATAGGCTACCCGCCTTACCTTAAAACAAAGGTTTTCTTATACAATTCCATTACCGATTTACAGCAAAGCAATATCGGCCTGAATAAAACTCAGTTTAATGTAGGTGGAGAAACCGATTTCATAAAGCCTATCGTTGAAATTGCCCATCCTGGCAATTTGGATGAGTTCAAAGAAGAGCTTATTTATAAGATGGCAGACCTGATGGTGAATGAAATGATGTTCGGGGGGAGCCTCAAAGACATGTTTCAAAATGCTGTTTTATTAAATCTTCCGGATTGGTTTATCAACGGAGCTTCCCGATACGTTGCCAAAGGTTGGAATGCCGAGATGGACGATTACGTGCGCCAGTTGGTAAAAAGTAAAAAAATAAATAAGGCGCTTCGGTTTACCGGAAAAGAATCGGCTTTAGTGGGACAATCCATTTGGAATTATATAGTTGAGAAGTACGGAAAGAGTAGTATTTCAAACATTCTGAATTATACACGTGTCATCCGCAACGAACAGAAGAGCGTGTTGATCACATTAGGAGTAAGCTTCAAACAACTAATCAGTGATTGGCAAAACTATTATTCGGATATGGAAGAGAAGGTGAGTTTAAGTTATCTTTCACCTCCCGATTCTAGTAAGTTCAGTCCAGCTCATCATCGTTCAGTAGTATATACCACAGTTAAGTTAAGTCCAGATGGGAAAAAGATTGCTTACGCAGAAAATGATCGCGGAAGATTTGTTGTAAAAGTTAAGTCATTGGAAAGTGGAAAGGAGACAACGATTATCAATGGCGGTAATCGTGTGATTCGGCAGACAGTAGACTTTAGAGTTCCACTACTCAGTTGGGCCGATCAAAATACACTTGGCGTAATCGGTGTTAATAAGGGTGACTATATTTTTTGGTTATACGATCTGAGCACACGGAGCAAACTTCCTCGGGAGTTGGATAAATTCAGTAACATCCGAAGTTTCGATTTTTCTGGTAATGGAAGGTTGGCTGTACTAAGTGCAGATGCAGGAGGACAAAATGATCTTTTTTTGATAAGCAGCCGAAACGATCGTACGAAACGTCTCACAAATGATATTTATGATGATCTTGATCCATCCTTTATTCCGAGTACAAACTCAATTGTTTTTACATCAAACAGGACAACAGACACCGTAAATAATATTGTAAAAGGGTTCGATAGACAAACCGGAAACTATAATCTATACACCTATAATCTGGATACCACCACCACAACTGTTGTACAAATCACGAATACATTAAGTAAGGATTTTTACCCGAAGGCAGTTGATCTCGACAATTTTTATTATTTGAGTGATCAACGTGGGATTGTAAATATTTTTAAGTTCAACAGGCCAACTGGCATATATTCTCAGGTTACCAACTTTGACTCTAGTATAAAAGAATATGACCTGGATATTAATAATAGATTGCTTGCGCTAGTAATGAACAAAAAATTAAGTGAAGATATTTTCCTTGTCTCAAATTTTAATCTGGACAGGCAAGTGTTTACTCCATCAACCAAGCGGAAGGAAGTACAACTGGCAAAAGTAATTAGTGAAAAACGTAAGAAGACGAATGTTAAAAGTATGACGATTAAGGAGCTGATTAACTCCCGACTCCAAGAGAAAAAGGACACACTTTCTAGACAATCAGATAAGCCTGTTGTGGAGAATAAGGATTCAATTGATCAGTCCAAGCCTATAAATACTGATGACTATAGTTTTGATGTTGTAGAGATAGCGAAGGACACAGTGGCAAAGCCAATAGCACGGGAGAAAAGTGTTGATACCGAAGATTATGTATTCGAAGATGATGCAGGAAAGAATAATGCGACAGAAACCTTTTTGACTCGTTATATGAAAGCGAGAGAAAGTAACCGTCTAACTGGTCCTTTCAAATATGAACCAAGATTTAGTTATGAAAACCTTGTTACCAATTTCGTTATTGATCCCTTGCGAGGGTTTAGTGTCAAGCTAGAAGCACAGATGAATGATATGCTTGAAAACTTTCGTTTATTCGGTGGGATACAAACTGCCTTTGACTGGAAGAGTGGTGATGTTTTTGGCGAAGTACAGTATCTTCCGCACCTGGTAGATTATAGTATACGGTTTGATCGCAAGTCTATTTTTTGGGATGGATTGTCTGAACAAACCCCGAACTACCAAAAATATTCATTTCAAAAAATTGAATTTGGTGCCTCATTGCCATTATCGGTTCGAGCTCGTGTCTCTCTAAAACCTTTTATTGGATATACAAGATATGTAGATAGAGGTAGCATTAATTTTCCTGCGACTCCCCCTACTTTTTTACCAACCGAACAACAATTCTACGCGGGAACAAAGGCGGAGTTGGTATACGACAATAGTATCACTACTGGATTAAACATTATAGAAGGCTCAAGAGGAAAAATAGGTTTTATGCACATGGAGGGTTTAGCTAACAAGAACGCAAGCTTCTCGCACGCATTCATTGACCTTCGACATTACCAGAAAATTTATAAGGAGATTGTTTTTGCCGTACGTGGTTATACCGGTACTTTCTTCGGTAATTCTCCTAAGCAATATGTCTTAGGTGGTATGGATAATTGGTTTGGAAATAAATTCAATAGTGAAGGGTCGGGCAATCCCTTAGTAAATAGCGGGGCTAAATTCAATAATAATTTAGTGTTTACGGAATTTGCTACAAGCTTACGCGGGTTCGATTATGCTACTCTGTATGGAAATAGCGTAGCGTTAGTAAATGCGGAGTTAAGAGTTCCATTAATTCGTGCGTTATCTGGTGGGCCAATAGCTTCTAATTTTTTCAGAAATATGCAGCTTACTGCATTCTATGACATTGGCTCTAGTTGGACTGGGGCGGTCCCATTCAAAACACAAAACTCCGTGCGCACAAGAGAAGTTAATCAGGGCCCATTCGAAATAGATTTGAAAGAGTATCTAAATCCTTGGTTGTATAGCTATGGTTTTGGATTTCGGTCGATGATGCTTGGATATTATATTAAACTGGACCTAGCTTGGCCTGTTGAAAATTATAAGGTGCAAGATCCAAGAGTTTTTGTTACGCTTGGATTTGATTTTTAGACCGGTCCACTTCATATCGAGTGCAAGAGATTATATTTTCTATACCTTCGTGCTCAATTTTTCAAATATCGCGTTCAGCAACACTCTTAATTTATGATCAAATCCATGACCGGCTTTGGCCAAGCTGTTTCAAACAGCCCTGAAGCAATAGTTACTGTTGAGATAAAAAGCCTCAATTCAAAATTTTTGGATCTGAGTCTACGGCTGCCAAAATTGTTTACTGAAAAGGAACTTGAACTTCGTAATCTTATTTCTGAAAAACTTGAACGAGGAAAATTATCCTTCTCGATTGAATATCAACCAGCAGTAAAGGAAGAAGTCCGCCAGCGATACAATGAAGCATTGTTCATTGCCTACTATACAGAATTAAAAAAACTGGCAGATCGGGTGGTGGCACCCTACGATAATCTTTTTCAATTGGCGTTGAGCTCACCAGATGTCGTAGATAACAAAGCAAAAGAGGAATTGGATCCGTTGTTATGGAAGAGGACACAGCAAGCGATTGAAGAGGCTATTCAGAAATTTGATGAGTTTAGATTGGCCGAAGGGAAATCAACAGAAGATAAATTAGTCCTTTACATCGAGAGTATTCGAAATGCACTTTCTCATATTGAAGTCATTGATCCCAAACGTGTAGAGAAAATCAGAAATAGAATAAAAAGTAACATTACGGGATTTTTTGGAAGCGAAGGGTTTGATGCAAACCGACTGGAGCAGGAGATTATTTTTTATATCGAAAAGCTTGATATTCATGAGGAGCGCGTTCGCCTGAAAACGCATCTCGATTACTTTTCTTCGGCATTAAATGACAAGCAGTCAAATGGTAAGAAACTGGGATTCATTGCTCAAGAAATTGGTCGGGAAATTAATACGATTGGCTCCAAGGCTAATGATGCAGACATGCAGAAACATGTGATATTAATGAAGGAAGAACTGGAAAAAATTAAAGAGCAGCTTAATAATATTTTATAGCGTTTACTTCATCCCAGCCATTCGGAAGGGGAAGAGTAACACTGCGCTGATTACTTTGAACACCAGCCCTATGGTGAGCCCAACTATTGTAAACGGGAGTAATATTAACCAGACTAAAGGAAATAGAAACAACATGAGAAGGGCCAAAGGCCAGCAGATCACCAGCAAAATGCACCAAAGTACAAGGGTGGCAAAAGTTTTCATGGTTCGTCAATTTTAAAGGCTATTTGCAAAAAACCAGCCGAGTTGGCAATCAAATGGTTGTTAGATAGTTATGAAACCACTATCAGTTCAACTGATCATAACTGTACAGGCTTCTGTTCAAAGATGTACAAATGGTAATTCTTAATAGGGATGTTTAATTTTCACTAATTTACTTCTTCGGAAACGAAATGAGGAAGAGTAAATTGTCGAGCGTCATTATTTGGTCAGTCATATCAGCTGCCTTTATTGGACCAGGTACAGTTACAACTGCTGTAACTGCCGGTTCGTTATACCAGTTGGATTTACTATGGACGATTGCGTTTGCTACTGTCGCATGCATTCTGCTACAGGAAGTTTCGGCACGAATTACCATTGCTAGTGGGTTGAGCCTGGGTCAGGCAGTCGTTAAAAAATTCGGGAGCCAAAAAGGATTTTGGATAAATGTAACGATTGGTGTGTCTGTGATAATTGGATGTGCCGCCTATGAAGCCGGTAATATTTTAGGCGGTGTGTCGGGTTTGAATCTTTTGTTTGAAGGTGACGGAAGAGTTTATACAATACTGATAACAGCATTTGTTGTATTTATACTTTGGAGCGGGAGACAGCAATGGATTTCAACCTTGATGACAATCTTGGTAGCCATGATGGGCCTGGCATTTTTAGTTCTAGCTCTTCATATCGATTTCTCGGTTTCACAGATGATCGCTAGCAATGTCTTACCCAAGATTCCAGAGGGCTCTGAGTTGATCACATTGGGATTAGTGGGTACTACCATTGTGCCTTATAATCTTTTTCTAGGCTCCGGTATCAGTAAAGGACAGACAGTTCCATTGATGCGAATTGGACTAACTGTTTCCGTAGTAATCGGTGGATTAATCACCATTTGGATTTTATTGGCGGGCACATTGGTAAATGACTTTTCTTCCTTTCCTGTCTTGGCAGATGAGTTTCGAAGTAAAGTTGGGTTAGTTGGCGCATGGGCTTTAGGAATTGGACTGTTTGCTGCTGGGTTTTCTTCTGCCATCACATCGCCCTATGCAGCTTCGGTGATAGCGGCTAATGTATTGGGAACAGAGAAGAAGAACTTGATCAGGCTGGCATGGGGTATAGTAGTGATTATTGGTTTTTTGTTTGGAATTAGTGGTGTAAAGCCAATCCCAATCATATTGGTTGTGCAAGCATTGAATGGGCTTATCCTTCCATTAGTCACAGCTTATTTGATAATTATTGTAAATGATAGAACCCTTATCCCTAAAGAGAATAGACATGCTGGATCCTATAACCTGGTACTGTTGCTAATTTTTGGGTGTGTGCTTCTGATAGGTCTTACCAGCATAGATAAATCTATTTCAACCTTTGTTGGCTTGAGAGAAAGTCATTTGACACTAAACCTAGTCATGACCACTGCAATTACTCTGGTCGTTGGATGGAATGTCTATCGATTGGGAAAGAACGAAGCCAACTAATTACCTCACCACTATAGCAAGGAGTTCGATTTTACTCAACTCTTCCAATTCTCCTTTGGTGAAGGATAGCTCCAGTTCTTCCATTTTCATGGAATTATTTTTCGGCTTATAGTTGACGTAGTCATAAAATTGAATACCATTTTCTTTTCTGGGATTAATTGCTTTGCGAAATCGCAAGCTTATCTCATCGTCTTCGCTGAAGGAATAAGCCATATAGCCAATGCTGAAATCTTCCCGGTTAATCCAATAGTGAAAAACATCCTGAAAATCTTCGCCACCGCCTTCCTGGTTAAACGTGACTTCCACTTTATAAAAGATTTGGTTCTCGATCATCGTGTCGCCCAGGTATTTTTTTCTTGCAGAGGGATCATTTAATCCGTAGGGTAACAACGCGAAGTAAATAACAGAATTTGTAGAGGAGGTATACTTTGCACTCATAGAATCAGGTAGCACTTCCATCATACCATTAATTTCTCTAATGTGACCCTTGTTGGTAATGATATCATGAATCAAACCAATAGAATCTTTAAAGAGTCTTTCATAAGAGAAACTGCCACCTATTCTTTTGGCAACATAGTGTCTATTCCTAAAGTCAAATTCTATTGTTGAATTCAAATATTTATCGCCCCCAGCTGACTCAATTGCTTTATCAACTATTCTTTGGGGGTCAGTAAGAAATGTGGTACAGCTCGAAAGAAGCGCAATAATAATTAGATGATAGGATCTTGTTTTCATGTTATAAATTATCTCAGACTTTTATTAGTGCTATAGATTTCATCTGTGAAATTGCGGCACCTTTTTCAACTTAATTTTGCCAATGTGCTGATGTATCGGCCAGGCACTTCACCTTTGGTGGCTGTTTGATAGTCGGTGTAACTGCAAGGGACAACACTGTTGCGAGGATATTTTGCTCCTGGTTTGTTATAGGCAACTTCCATCCACCATTTTTCAGTGAACTTACTTTTATAAAAAGCGATAGTCTCTGGCTCCACGGGCATAGATACCACATACTTTATAAAATCGTTGGTTTTAAAATCCTGCTCATTCTTTCGATGGTAATATCCTTCTAGAAAATACCAGAGCATAGTGGCAATTACAGATGCAGTTTTTTTGTGCTCATCATCTTTCAGGGGATTGTATTCGTAAAAACCGATAGAACTTAATTTTTCATTCAGCCCTGCATACCAGCAAATTTGGCATGCTTCCTCCCCAGTCAATCCGAAGGGTTGTGCGTTTACATTGCCTGGAGCATCTGAGGAGCGAATGGCAGTAATATCAAATGAAACCATATCCGCATTTCGTATGGCTGGTTCCATCTCTTGAAGATTGGTGCGCATTTGCCCAACTCTAAATGCTTCAAAGTAAAGTTTCTCTAAAATAGCGGAAGAGTGAGGATCAATTAAATAAGTTTGATGAGCTAAATGTGTATAGCTGAATAAATAGTTTGGCTCGTGTAACAATATTTTGTTGATATGCTGGCGCGACATAGGTTGATCTTTTCCGTCTTCTAAATCAAGGAAGGCATCAACATTGAGCAAACTCACCAGCTTTTCCATTTCTTCATATCCCCTATATTGACCGTAGTCTAGATCTTGCGGTCCACCAAGTAGTATAGGTAACACATTGCTTTCCAAAAGCATTCTACAAACTTCACTTATTCGAACATAGGTTTCATCTAGGTCGATTCCTGGATTTAGGTTGCCAAGATCAACAATGTTGTAAGAGCCCGTTCCTTTTTTTAGGTTATAAAGTTTTTTGCGAATTTCATCGGCAGCCTTGGAGCATCCTTTGTTTGTATGGGTTCCTCGTTCTTCGTTGATTCCAAAAATGGCGATATGAGCATCTTTATAGGAAGGCATTTTCTCGCCATAAACTTTAATGTTTTTATACACCGAATTGGACGAGGCTATTTCAGAATAAACATTTTCGTCAACTGGTGAGAAGAAGAGCAGTAGATCCATAGCCTTATCTTGTTATAAAAATTATTTGAAGTTAAATAAAAAAAAGAAGGAGAGGTTATTTCCTCTCCTTCAAGTCAAATTTCTTTAGGCGAAACCTTATCCTCCAAAGTCGTCAAACCTGACATTCTCTTTCGGAATGCCCATGTCATCCAACATTTTCAAAACAGCTGCATTCATCATAGGAGGTCCGCATAGGTAGTACTCTACGTCTTCCGGTGCCGAGTGATTTTTAAGATAATTGTCAAACAACGATTTATGAATAAATCCAGTATATCCATCGGCCTCGTTATCGTCTAATGATTGTTTTACCTTCCAATTGTCGTCAGGCAACGGTTCGGAAAGTGCAATATGAAACTTAAAATTCGAGAACTTCTTTTCGATGTTTCGGAAATGTTCTGTGTAGAAAAGCTCCTTCTTAGAGCGTCCGCCATACCAATAAGAAACTTTGCGACTCGATTTTTCGGTGTGGAATAAGTGAAAAATTTGCGCACGGAGGGGAGCCATTCCAGCGCCACCACCAATGTAAATCATTTCACGTTGTGTTTTATTAATGTGGAATTCACCGTAAGGGCCGGAGATGGTTACCTTATCTCCAGGTTTGCGCGAAAAAACATAGGATGAACAAACACCAGGATTAACTTCCATCCATTTATTACTAGCTCTATCCCAAGGGGGAGTAGCAATACGTATATTTAACATGACAATATTTCCTTCAGCGGGATGATTAGCCATTGAGTAAGCCCTAAAGATTGGCTCCTCATTTTTCATTTTTAGGTCCCATAACTTAAACTTATCCCAATCGCTTTGAAAAACACCTGGCTTATGACCTAGCTCTGGATGGGGTGCAATATCCATTGTTTTAAAATCGACAGTAATAGTGGGTACATCAATCTGAATATATCCACCTGCTTCGAACTTCAATGTTTCACCAGGAGGTAGTTTTACAACAAACTCTTTAATAAACGTAGATACGTTGTAGTTGGAAACCACTTCGCACTCCCATTTCTTTATGCCAAAAATTTCTTCGGGGATGCGGATGTTCAAATCCTGTTTCACCTTAACCTGGCAGCCGAGGCGCACGTTTTCTTTCCGTTCATGCCGGGTCAAATGCCCCACTTCGGTAGGCAGCACATCGCCTCCACCCGTCATAACAACACACTTGCACATGGCGCAGGTGCCTCCGCCCCCACAAGCCGAGGGAAGGAATATTTTTTCATTGCCTAAGGTTGAAAGCAAGGAACTTCCGGCCGAAACCGTTATGACTTTTTCGCCATTGATGGTGATGGTGACTGGCCCCGACTGCACAAGTTTCTGTTGGGCCAACAGCAAAAGGCCAACGAGCATCAGTATTATCAGCGTAAAAGCGATGGCGGAACTGGAAAGGACGATAAACATATTGGCATAATTTTTAGACCGGTAAATATAGGGATAGCCTCTGTTTTTCGTTGTTTTGCATATCGGTTTTTTAAATTTTAAAATATTGACCCGAATTTCAAGGATGCCAGTGAATGCAATACGTTATTGCCAGCTGTTACTTAATATTAAACTACCGTGTTAACCCCGGAAATTTATTGGCTAATAAAATAAAGTAAAAATGAATATGAAAAACCCTTCCATTGCCTTGATTGCTTTGTGTCTGTGCTTGGTGTTAACTGTTGGAATCATTTCCGCTCAAAACTCAACCGTGGGCGGTTCTTTGATTGTGAAGGGTAAAATTTCCGGATTGACTATTGGCAATGTGACTGTAACTACAGAGGTATTTGGGCAAAAAAAGACATTCGAGGCCGTACTTAAAGAAGGCAAGTTTGAGGTAAAAATAACCCAACCATCGCCTACGCTGTATTCTTTGGTGCTTAAAGAAGACCCCGCTGGCCGGCTTTTGTTTTTTGCCGACAATGGTATTGTACAGATAGATGCAGAGAAAGGGAAAATACCGGAGGCAAAAGTTTCCGGTTCGCTATCGAACAAAGAGTTCAATCAATACAACACGATGGTAACGGGCTATGATGCACACCTCCAGAACATCCAGGAAATTTATGGAGAGCTGGAACAAGCGGGCAAACTTTTGCCTAAACAGGACAGCCTGGAATATATTTTTAATTTGACCCTCCAGAAAAAGGATTCGGCTATTCAAAGTTGGGTAAGGATTCACTATAAATCTTTCGTGAGCCCGTTGGTCATGATCTTGAATTATGCTAACGATGGCAG
>JANNAQ010000067.1:0-2622 GCA_031384515.1 Bacteroidia bacterium | reverse complement strand
GCAGGACTTTTTTACGTGTATTCATAAAATGAAAAGAGGAAATTGAAACCATTTTCAATTTCCTCCTATTTTAAGAGGTTAACTCTTATCAAATCAATCAGTTAGACAAAGCATCACCAACCATTTTTGTCCATTAAATCTCTTTTATTGAACGGTTTAACCTACACTTACTAAATTAAATCAATTAGACTCCAGAATCTTAAATAGTTCATCGAGATTTGGAGTAACGATTATTTCCGTCCGCCTGTTCTTTTGTTTGTTCTGTGGGCTATCATTTGCCGCAAGGGGATAATACTCTCCTTTACCAGAAGCAGTAATTTGATTAGCTGAAACCCCTGCTTTGGTTAATATTTTGGTAATTGAAGTTGCACGCATCACACTCAAGTCCCAGTTATCCTGCATATAGGGCGATTTCTTTGAAATGGGAACATTATCTGTGTGGCCTTCCACCATGATTTGAATATCCCTTTGATCTTTCAGGGCTTTACCAAGCTGCTGTAATGCAGTTACTCCCTTTGCATCTACTTCTATGCTACCTGATCCAAATAAAAGTTGCTCCGCTAGAGAAACATAGACTTTACCGTTTTTTACATTCACAGTAAGGTCATTTTCTTTAAAATTCAAAAGCGCATTACTAATGCTATTTTTCAAATCCTGAACCGCCTTATCTTTATTGCTCAGTACGCCCTCCAATTCTTTTACTTTCTTTTCACGCTCCGACAAGCTTGTGCTCAATGAGTCATTTAACTTTCTAGTTTTCTCCATGCTCTCTTGAATAGCCAAAAGCTGATCCTTCTGTTGTGCAACATCACGGTTTAACTTTCCGCTATTTGTCAATAAATTTTTATAATAAGAGTTAAGCTGCTCATACTCTTTGTTCAAGTCACCAAGCTTTTGGCTGGTAGCGCGATAAGAAAGTCCCAGATCCGAAGTGTCCTTCTTCAAGGCTTTTAACTTTTCTTCTGCATCAGTTAGGTTAGTTGTCGTTTTATCGAGCTGTTTAGACTTTTCAATCAGGTCGCCATCCGTTTTTACTTTTTGAGCTAGCAAGTCTTCATATTTTTTCTTTGTGACAATACAGCCTTGCAACAGAATAGTGATTAGTAAAAGGAGTTGTAGATTTCTCATAGTAAATTCTCGATTATTTTTTTAACCAGATACGAAACTACCTTCTATCGGCTTTAATCCAAAAAATCACGATCATTTTGTAATCAATTTCAAATAAGAATTTAAAATACAGGGTTTAGTTTAAGATAGACCCATTCCATACAATTGGATTATATCCAAATTACTTTTTTTGTCAAGTAAGGCAAATGACCCCAAACTAGGTTTCTTTGATTATGTTTCAATTCGATTTACATTCATGAGGAATTAAAACTTAGATGTATGGAAGGAATGTTAAAACCAAATTCATTTAAAGGCAAAACCATATTAATTACCGGTGGTGGCACTGGATTAGGTCGTGCAATGGGTAAATATCTACTTCAACTTGGTGCTAACTTAGTAATCTCCAGCCGCAAAAAAGAAGTGATCAACAAAGCCGCTTCAGAGCTCATGGCGGAGACAGGGGGGAAGGTTTTAGCGGTAGTCTGCGATATTCGGAAATATGAAGAAATAGAAAACGTCATCAAAAGCGCGGAAAAAGAATTTGGTCAAATACACGGTGTGCTCAATAACGCTGCAGGAAATTTTATTAGCCCCACAGAAAGATTATCACATCGGGCTTTCGATATTGTTGTAGATATTGTTTTGAAAGGAACTTATTACGTAACTCTTGCAACTGGTAAAAATTGGATCGCTAAAAAACAGCCTGGTATATTTTTAAATATTGTAACCACCTATGCATGGACAGGATCAGGCTATGTTGTTCCGTCTGCGTGTGGTAAAGCTGGAGTGCTCGCTCTTACACGGTCATTGGCTGTTGAGTGGGCCAAATATAATATTCGAAGTAATGCAATTGCTCCCGGCCCATTTCCAACAGAAGGCGCTTGGAGCAGATTACTTCCTGGTGATCTTGTAAACAAATTTGATCCTGCCGAACGCGTTCCATTAAAAAGAGTTGGAGAACACCAAGAGTTGGCTAACCTTGCAGCCTACCTTTTATCAGATTATTCTGGCTACGTTAATGGTGAAGTAATAACCATTGATGGTGGAGAATGGCTCCGTAATGGCGGAGAGTTTAGTCACTTGGAAGCCATTCCAAATGAAATGTGGGACACTATAGAAAAATCAAGAGGTAAGTAGAGTCATTATTTTTCATCCCCCTCGCTGCCATTAAGGAGCTAAGTCCAATCGGTAATTTTTTGCTGGCAGCTCGGGTCGGGCTATACGCTTCAAGTCCGTCCAGGCGTAGTCCAACACACTTCGGGCTTTCCGCTTCTATCCCTGGCTGAGAGCAACAATCTCGTTAGATTAGATCTATTAAACAAGGTGCTGAGCAAAGAAAATAGCTTTATAGATTTGACAAGTAGTAATGATCTCCTCGTTGGCAGGCATAAAAAAAGCCCGGTATTTCTACACGGGCTTTTGATAAAAAAAGGCAACGACTTACTCTCCCACGTTTTACCGCAGTACCATCAGCGCTGGTGGGCTTAACTTCTCTGTTCGGAATGGGAAGAGGTG
>JANNAQ010000061.1:0-20385 GCA_031384515.1 Bacteroidia bacterium | reverse complement strand
AAAGCCTGCTCTAAAAATGTCAAATAACTTAGAATGACGTTGGGCGTTACTTTTATTCTTTGCGATTTCAGAAAATCACTGATGCTTTTAGCCGAGAGTAGATTGCCCACATTGTCGGCCACATAACTAACTAGATTTTCCAGTAGCGAAACATTACGGATGTTGTGGCGCGCTACAACGTCTTTAAAAAGAATGGCAGCATAAATGTTGCGCAGGTAATCAAAAACTAACTCATCCGTGAGGTTAATGTTGATGAGATACGGCAACCCTCCATAGCGAAGGTAGTTGAGAAACGTTTCTTGCGAATCGGGTAATTGATGAAATGTGAGAAACTCGTTATAGGTCAATCCAAAAATCTTAAATTCGATATAACGTCCGCTTAAGTAGGTTGCCAGTTCACCCGAAAGTAAAAATGCATTACTACCAGTAATGTAAATATCATGCTCTCCTTTTGCTTGCAGACTGCGGATGGCTTTCTCAAAATTTTCAATGTCTTGTATCTCATCAATGAAAAGATAATTCTTTGTCTTTTGTTTGCTCTGAGCGCTGACTACTTTCATCAAGTCTTTGTAATCACGCAGGGCATCGTACTCAAAAAGTTCTTTGTTGATGTAGATGATGTTCGCCTCACTGTCTCGCTCACGAATAATATCCATCAGTTGCAACAAAAGCGAACTTTTGCCCACCCTGCGCTGACCCACCAGCACTTTGATGAGGTTTTTGCCTATATGCGGCTTTATCTTATCGAGATAAATAGGCCTTTTTATATCTTTTTTTGGCGCTTTCAACTAGATTTTAAGTATGGTTAAAATTAAGTATCAAATATAGTAATATTTTAAGTATAGATTTTAATGAGATTACGTGACTTGATTAGTCAAGCGAGGCTGCCAACTCTTCCTACAAAGCATTCACTAAATCCGTTACCCAGCCGCTCCGGTTATCGTTGTGGCGATAAGAGATGAGATGTCGTATTCAAAACCAGATAAAACTGCCATGCTGCTAATTTACTGAATTGTTGCCTGTCCACCGTAGCTTCAGCGAAGGTGGATGGCGATAGGAGATAAAGATGTCGCCTGTCTGCCGAAGCAGCAGCGCAGGCAGGTATTCGAAGTTGGGCATATTGGAGGGCATGCTTCAAAGATAGAAAGCATTATCAAGGTAGCCAACGCTCAACCCCATTACCCGAAGGGGGTCGTGGGGACTATCATTGTGGCGATAGGAAATGAAGAAGTCTAATTCGAGGCTTTTCAATTATTCCGGAAATTTCATTTTTTTCAAGATGGCCAGGTACCGGGCGTCAGCACGGATAGCATCAAAATGAGGGTCGGATTTAATTCCAGTCATATAGGGATCTTTTTCTGAGATAGCATCATTCAATGCTATGAACACCTTATCCGTTTCTCCAAGATAAATGTAGCAGATAGCTTTTTTTGCCTGACTAATCGAGTCTTTCAATTCATTAAACTTGTCAACGGCAACTTTTTTATTTCCCAATTTTATTTGAGCCGCTATAAAATCATGAGGCACATAGTGCGGGTTTATTCCCATTAGCTTCTCAAAATAGGGTAAAGCCAAATCGGGCTTGGATAAGAAAAGATAAGCTTCACCCATGTGCCGAAGAATGCTGTTCTGGTCGGGGCTTATTTCAAGAGTCCTATTCCCGTTTTTAATAACAGATTCATAACGTCTGCTATAGAGGTACATTCTGGACAAATGAACTAAAGCTTCCACCGACAAAGGATCTTTTTCAACCATCATCTCTGCGTCTGAGATAAGTTGATCGCTGGGACCAAATAGATCATGCTGGACATAAGCATGCTTAATGTCGGGCAGAGGCAACCCTAAGGACACCGCCTTTTCATAATTTTTTTGAGAGGACGGCCAATCCCAATCCACAGAATAGTTGAGATAGCTTAGCATGTCATAGCCATTGTAGGAGGCTTCATCCAATGAAATTGCTTTCAAGGCAGCCTCTTTGGATTTTGAAAAAGATTCATGCCGGTCAGTAATCCCATAATATCCTAGGCTCCAATAGACATAAGCTAACTCTGAATAAGCTTGAGTGAAGGAGGGATCCAAGTCAACGGCTTTTTGATAATATCCAAGAGCTGTTCGCTGTCCGTCAAGCCCTTTATCTCTAAAGTGCCGCCCTTTCATATACATTTCATAAGCCTGGTAATTTTTTGTCGGTTCTTTTCCTTGGTCATCACTTTGGGTGACAAACAAAGAGCCTTTTAGTTTTTGAACAATCTGAGCTGCAATCTCATCCTGAACTGAAAAAATATCTTTCAACTCACTGTCGTATCGTTCAGACCAAATATGGGCTTCATCTTTTGTATTAATCAACTGAGCCGTGATCCTAATTTTATCACCTGATTTCTGAACGCTTCCTTCTAATATGGTGGATGCGCCAAGCGTTTCTCCAATAGTTTTTAGATCAACGTCTTTGCCTTTGAAACTAAATGAAGAAGTTCGCCCGATCACTTTCAACCCTTTGATTTTGGCGAGTTCATTAAGAATTTCTTCTGCCATGCCATCACCCAAATATTCCTGATCCTTACCAGGGCTCATGTCAACAAAAGAAAGTACCGCTATGGAATGCTCGTCTGCAACTTCTTTATTGCCCGGAAATAGTTTTGGATAGAAATAATTCCACAAAACGCTTAGCAATATCAGGGAAATGAAAACAGCTACTACAGTTTTAATATTCCTTTCAAACAGGGTTGAAGTCCTGCCTTTGGAGTCCGGCAAGCCCGTAAAAGGAATGGGTTCGTTAACGGGCTTTCGCGAAGGCTGTGTGTCAGGATTTTTAAGTACAGTAATAATTTCCTTTACCGCGTTGGCCACTTTGTTAATCTGGTTTCTATAATCTGTCTTATTCTGATTGTCGTTCTTATGGTCGGTGGAATTAAGAGGACGATTCACGCCAGGCTCCTTGTATATAAATTCAATGGCCCGGAGTGTTCCGCCCATTTCATTTTTAAGAAGTGTTTTATCGTCCTCATCCAGATCATGAATCTTAACCGGGAGAATGCGACTGGCCACATTTCCATTAGCCAGTTTAATATCTCTTCCGAAATTATCTTCTTTTGCCCGTTTATTAAAGGCGCAAAACTCATGCTGCCAAGCATAGCTCTTGGTGTCGCAATAGACATGCGAGATGATGGGGAGAAGGATGAGGCACTTTAGTTTCCCCTCCAGGCTTTTATCTACGCTGTGAGTTTCGAGCAGGCCATCGTGTGGGTTTTTATCGAAGTAGATAGTAAGCGGTTCTTTGATAGTAGATGCCAGCTCCTCTTGTAAGGCATTCACAAACTCCGTTACCCAGCCGCTCCGGTTATCTTTGTGGCGATAGGAGATGAAGATGTCGTATTCGTGTCCGGATAGGATGGAGGGCATGCTTAAAGGTAGCAATTTGGTACGTTGACATCATTGAATTTATTAAAAATTTCAAATAAGAAAACGGATGTCCAAAAGAACACCCTTTTTCCTTTGATGCAAGCTATCGTGAGAGGCTACTACCAAACCAAATTTTTTGATTTAGCTTTTTCCCGTATCGCTTTGATCATGGCTGCATCGAGCATCGTCTCCTCACTCCCTTTTTGACTTTGAGTGGCTATATACTCTTGACGTTTCTTGTTTAACTCTTGAATTTCGTTCTGAATTTTTTTACGCTCATTTGACTTTTGTGTTACATACCCTTTGCGCTGTTCAGAAGACATTCCCTTCATTTCCTCTGGTAGTTGTTCGGAAGGGGCGGCTGAAATTACGGCTTCATCCTCTTTGGCAGCATCGACTAGATCCCATGATGAATTTTTATATACATGTGAACTTTTTGAAACAGCTCTTTCTACTTTGTTAGCCATACCATAACTCTCTGCGTTGCTATCCTGCGTAGCTTGAGCAGCCTTCTTTTGTTCGCCTGATGCACCATAATAGATATAGGTCTTGTTCAGTCGTTCATTGCATTCAGCAATTTTTGAATCATACGGAGTAGAGATATAAACCGTCTTACGATTTTGCTCAATGCTCATATAAGTTCCACCCGTCAGGTCTGCACCGTCTTTCCAATTGGTATGAATACCTTCTTCAAAATTGCCGCAGAATATCGTGTTTACCACTACGCCCTTTTCTTTTGCAACAGAGCAAGCGATCTGATAGGAAACAGAGCCTTGTGTGAACGGCTCATTACCGGCTATAAAAATCATCTTTAAATCCGCTTGGGTGGAAGACCATTCCAGCTGGTTCAATGATGTCTTGATCACATGCCCACAAAACTCATTACCTCCATTGGTAGTGAGCGCAAATAACTTCTCTGAGATCACATCCAGATCGTCCGTTAATGCACTCACCTGGCGAATGTATCCTTCAGATGATGAAAGACCATCGTTTCCATATTCATACAAAGCAATTTTAATACTGGGGCGGGAACCATCTCCACATTTGGCAGTGGACAGTTCGTTTACAATTTTCCAAAGTTGGGATTTTGCCTGATCGATAAGGCCGTCCATACTGTTGCTGGTATCCAATAACAACGCCAACATTATTTGCTGGTCTTTTGCCTCCGTTTTTTTTAATGTTGATTCAACCGAATGAAGGGATCTAAAGCCCGATACTATGGAGAGGACTATGATGACCATCGCCACTTTTAAAAAACGAAGGGTACTACTGTTTATGGTTTTCATATGAAAGTTGTTTAAAGTTGACTGTAGGATGCAGTCGTGTTTAAGATTCCATAAAGATTTGCACCGAAATTTTTAGATGTACCAAAAGCCAATAAAATAAGTCGGAAAAGAGGTTGCGCGAACATCCTTTCATCCTAAACAGATGTCTTCTTAACTAACCAAATACGGGTTTACCACAAAATAAACAGCAGGGTTAGCTCACCATGTTACGGGGTAAGTGCGACAACTTAATTATTGTTGTGGCGATAATATAGAAGGCGCGGTATTCCTAAAAGGTATAAATAGAAGGCATCGGAATAAATAAAATCAATCAATTATTCTGAGCTGATTTGATTATCAAAAAACGTTGAGATTCCGTTAAATCACCTGAGCTGTTTTTAAGCTTAAGGGTTTTCCTTGTAAAATCTCATGTACATTTGTCAGGGTAGTGGTTGCGATTTGGTGCAAAGCCTCTTCTGTAAAAAAGGCCTGATGAGCAGTAACGAGTACATTGGGAAAGCTCATTAATCTCTGGATAGCGTCATCTTCAATAATCTTTGCTGATAAATCACGAAAAAAAAGTTCGCTCTCATGCTCATACACGTCAATACCTAGGTATCCTAGTCGCTTGGACTTTAGGGCATCAATGATGGCTTTGGTATCGATTAATCCTCCTCTGCTTGTATTGATTAACATCACTCCCTTTTTCATTATTCGAAGTGTCTCTTTGTTTATAATGTGTTGCGTGCTTTCGTTTAGTGGACAATGAAGAGATAGAATATCTGCGCTCTTAAAAAGCTCTTCCTTGGTTACGTAACTAACACCTAATTTAACTAGCTCTTGGTTAGGGAAAACATCTGATGCTATCACCTTGCATCCAAAGCCAATCATGATTTTACAAAAGGAGGTTCCAATATTTCCAGTACCCAACACTCCTATTGTTTTCCCATTCACATTAAATCCCATCAAACCATTGAGGGAAAAATTTTGGTCTCTTACCCGATTGTAAGCCTTATGCGTTTTGCGGTTCAGGGTTAATAACATGGCTACTGCATGCTCGGCTACTGCCTCGGGTGAGTAGGCCGGTACCCTACAGACTTTTATCCCATACTTTTTTGCAGCCTCGAGATCAACATTATTAAAACCAGCACATCGCAATGCAACCACTTTAACACCTTTCAAAGAAAGCTCACCTAGCACCTGGGCATCCAGTTTGTCATTTACAAAAACACAAACCGCATCCGTGTTATCAACGGCCTTTATAATGTGAGGCCCTAAATGTGTTTCAAAGTATTCCAGTTCAAATCCAAATGATTTGTTTAGTCTGTCGAAAAACTCTCGATCATATGGTTTGGCTGAGAAAAAGGTTATTTTCATTGGGTGAACTATTTCAGGCAAGTTAAGCTTTCTTGCTTTTTTTTAAACTGCCTTTTTCAGGCGAGAGGCTTCTTATTTCCATCCATACTTCCGCTAACAAAAAAAGACCCGGAATAATCCGGGCCCCTTTTTGTTGTCAGATAAATCCAGTTGTCTTAATTATTGATCACCGTCTCTTTTTTTTCTGTGATAATAGCTGGTAGGTTTTTGTCCTTGAACATCTGGTTGTAGCCACCAATATCCTTTGTCTCTATGTCTACCATTTGTTGCTTGTACTTATTCCAATCGCTTTGCACATCGTTAGCACGGTCCTGCACGCCTTTGGTCAATCGGGGATCATGTGTATCCGCCACACTGCGCAGTTGAATAAACTCAGCATTAAGCTTGTTCGGAAAATTGATCACATCTTGAAAGTTCTTTGAACGCGGTTCAATCAAGTTGCTCTCCCACTTATCTATTTTCTTGATTAGCTCTTTGCCCGCGTTGACAATGTCTTTTGCATCGGCATTGTCTTTCAAGGATTCATTATAAGTTTCAATTTGCTTCTTCACCTGGCGCATTTTGTTAACTGACTTATGAAGCTCTTCAAATTGTTCACCTGATTGCTTCAGAAAATCTTGTTGAGCAGCCCACTCAGCGGCAGTAGCATTAATCTTTGGATCGGAAACTATTTCAATATCGGCCTCTGATGTTTGACCTTTATGTGTAATGCGTGCCTTGTACTTGCCTGGCGCTACGCGATGCCCGCTGTAATCTCCCATAACAAATACTCCAGGGACACCTGATAAAGATTCTGTTCGGAAATCCCATGCAAAGCGGTTGACACCCGCTTCAGCAGGTATAACTTGTTTAGGCGCAGGTCCTCCTGGATAAGGTTTAAAGCTTTCATCTTTTTTATTCGTATACATGCGAATGATTTTTCCACCGGCATCTAAAATCTCTAATGAAACCTTTACAGTGTCTGCTTTTTCTTTCAGGTAATACTCTAAGGTTACTCCGTTGGCAGGGTTGCGCCCGAGCCCCGGTATTTCTCCAAAGTATTCTGGCATGGTAACAGATGATAAACGATAGGTTGGCTTAGGCTGATACAACTTTAGGGTTGTGCTTCCAAACTCACCTTTTGATTGCTGGATGGCACCCAGGTCATCTAAAATCCAAAACGCACGGCCCGCAGTTGAAGCAACCAAATCATTGTCTTTAATAATTAAATCCGTAATCGGAACAATCGGGAAATTCAATTGAAATCTGCTAAAGCTGGTCCCTCCATTATAGGAAATATAAAATCCTCTTTCAGCGCCAGCATATAACAAACCTTTTACTTTCTTGTCTTCACGAATGACTTTAATAAAATCATCTGCATCCACTCCCGCCCCAATTTTTGTCCAGGTCTTTCCATAGTCAACAGACTTATAGGTCATGTTTGAATAGTCATTGAACTTATAGCGAGAAGCGGAAATATAAACCGTTGCTTTATCATGTGGTGATACTTCCATGGAGTGGATCATGCCCTCCGGTAAACCTGCCGGTGTTACATTCGTCCAGGTCTTTCCTTCATCTTTTGTAAGGAACACCAAGCCGCAATCGCTACCCGTATAGATCACTCCTTTCTCCAATGGCGATTCAACTACGTAATAAATGGTGTTATAATTTTCTCCACCAGCGCCTTCATTGGTTATAGGCCCTCCGCTAGTATCTTGTTTCGTTGTGTCATTGCGAGTAAGATCCGGACTAATCACTGACCAACTCATACCTCCATTTGTTGTTTTAAATAATACGTTTCCTGCATGGTACATTGTTTTTGCATCATGCGGAGAATTGATCAATGGTGCATTCCAATTGAAACGATACTTCATATCTTTTGGATTGAAGGCAAGGTTAGTAGCCGGATACTCCTGTAAATCTTTGGATTCACCCGTACGTGTATCCAATACATCAATAATACCCTGGTAACACCCGCCATACAGAAATTCAGGCTTGTTAGGATCGTTGAATGTTACCCATGCGCTTTCGCAGCCAGGTCCATTGAACCAGTCCTTATCTGTAATTCCAAAACTTCCATTTCGACTAGGAGTAGCAACGGATGAATTATCCTGTTGACCACCATACACCCAATATGGAAATTGATTATCTACATTAACACGATAAAACTGCGCAGTACCCTGATTATTTAAAGCAGACCATGAACGACCTGTATTAAATGATACCTCTCCACCGCCATCATCTGCCAATGCCATGTTTACAGGATTCTTTGGATTGATCCACAAATCATGTGTATCTCCATGACCAACGCGCAAAGCTGAAAATGTTTTTCCTCCATCAATGGATCGGGTCATTGGGGCATTTAAGACATAGACAACATCGGCATTAACGGGATCAGCGAACACTTCCATGTAATACCAGGAACGAGCCGTGATCAAGTTATCGCTCGACATTTGATTCCACTTCTTTCCACCATCATCTGAGCGATACAAACCTGCTTTTGATTTTTCAGCTTCTACAATTGCATACACACGATTAGGATTAGCACGCGAAAC
The DNA here is from genome assembly GCA_031384515.1 of Bacteroidia bacterium. Classification (GTDB taxonomy): domain Bacteria; phylum Bacteroidota; class Bacteroidia; order Cytophagales; family Cyclobacteriaceae; genus ELB16-189. The sequence goes on along the minus strand of JANNAQ010000061.1, from coordinate 11,810 downwards.
AGATACGCCCATTTTTCCCACTTCTTTCGGAAGTCCATCGATTACTTTATTCCAGGTTTCCCCCGCATCGGTCGACTTCCAGATGGCGCAACCCGCACCACCACTTTCTACTTTCCACGGATAGCGTCTGTGTTGCCAGGTAGCGGCATATAAAATTCTAGGATTGGTCATGTCCATGCTAAGACTGCTTACACCAGTATTTTCATCGACATACAAAGTCTTCTTCCAGGTGGTACCTCCATCTATTGACTTGTAGACTCCTCGATCAGCACTTGGCCCATGAACAGCACCTTGTGCAGCTACATAAAGTATGTCGGAATTGTTTGGATGAACAGCGATATCACTGATGTGTCGGGTTTTTTCAAGACCAATATTTTTCCATGTCTTGCCGCCATCCGTTGATTTGTAAACCCCGTCACCAAACGAAGTCATCACACCACGCACAGCATGTTCACCGGTACCAACGTAAATTACATTCGGATCGGTTTCACATATGGCGATCTCCCCGATGGAGCCCACTTTAAAAAATCCATCAGAAATATTTTTCCAAGTGATACCAGCATCTTCAGTTTTGCCGATACCTCCACCGGTATAGCCAACATAATAGACATTGTCGTTTTGCATAATGCCAGAGATTGCATTAGCACGCCCGCCTCTAAAAGGTCCGATGTTGCGCCATTTTATTCCTTTGAATTTATCAGCATCAATTTTGGCTGAAGGAGTAGGCTCAGTTGATTTTGATTTTTGCGCTGCCGCCATAAAACTGAGCGTAAGCATGCCGCATAGGAAAAGTAAAAGTAATTTTCTCATAGAGATTAGTTTAGGAACTGGAAATATCATTAAAACACACCGGATTTCAAATGAAATTATGTGGTCGGTAAAACAGTAATCAGTGATCGGTATTTGGTTATCGGTTCAACCTAACTGATTACCGAATACATTTTACCGATTACCTGTTCTTCAGTTCCTTCATCGCTTTCGCGAAATCGTCTTTCAGTTTTCTTCCAGCAATATGGTGTTGATTTTTTACAATCCACTTCCCATTGACTATTGTTCCCAGGTTACGACTTGAATCTCCGGTAAATACGATTGTAGCCAATCGGTTTTTCTCAGAAGTATCGGCTAATAAATGGGATTGAGCATTATAAACAATGGCATCAAAAGGTTGGCCTATTTCAAAATGATTTTTTTGTGCGTGTCCCATTGCCTTGCGGCCCGACTCAATCTCTTCATCTACCATGTATTTCGCGGCATCCCCTTCGAATGTATTTCTAAAATTACTTACCAAGCGCTGTCTGTAGTCAATCATTCGAAATTCCTCTAATGGGTTAATTCCAATATGACTATCCGTACCTATTGACCAATGCCCTCCAAGCTTCACATACTCTCTCATTCTAAAAATGCCATCACCAAGATTGCCTTCAGTGGAAGGGCAGAGCACCACATTTCCTTTTGACTTTGCAAGTTTGTGCAATTCCTCATCATTCAAATGTGTTGAGTGAATCAAATGGAAACGCTCATCGACAGGAAGATTTTCCAGCATCCATTGCATCGGCCTCTTATTACAAAACGCCAAACAATCCGCAACTTCTTTTTTCTGTTCCGCCACATGAATGTGAAACGGTAAATCTTTCGGCCCCTGATGGAAGGTTTCCTTTATATCGCTAAGGTCAACCGCACGTAACGAGTGCACACTAAAACCTAACCTCGCATCTTTATTGTTTTTTAGAATATTTCTCGAGGCCTCCAGAAGGTTGAAATAGCTTTGTACAGTTTTTGAAATAAATCTATTCTGTCGAGGTTGTGGATCCAAACCAAATCCGCCTTTCTGATAGAATACAGGTATTAATGTGATTTTGATTCCGGCTGTGTTTGCTGCTGCTACCATTCGCTCCCCCATCTCGGCAAGGTTTTCATAGGGCTTACCATCCTTATCATGATGTAAATAATGAAACTCGGCCACATGAGTATATCCATGCCGCAACATCTCACCATATAAAATAGCAGCAATTGCTTCTGCCTGATCCGGATCAACAGTCAAAGCACATTGATACATCGCCTCGCGCCACGTCCAAAAGTCATCATCCATTCCGGCAGGATGATTTTCTGCCAGACCCGCCATGGCATATTGAAATGCATGAGAGTGTGCATTTTGAAAACCAGGCAGTACAAAACCTTGTACAGATTCTACAGCTATTGATTCATTGGGCGGAATCGTTTTTAAATACCTGATGATACCTTCACTATCAACTCCTACATAGGCAGGCGTCAGCCATTTTTCCTTCAGAAAGAGAGATTTAAATTGAAAATAATGCATTACCCGGATTACTTTTTCTTAAGCGCTTGTTGCACTAACTCCTTCGAGTGATCTCTTTCTGCTTTAATTATTTGATTGAGCTTGATGATTTGCAACTTTGAAGATTGCACTTCAGCGCGCATTTTAATTAACGCTTCATGCATCTGATTTTTCTCAGCTCTATAAATTTCAGCTTTTTCATTTTGTCGATAGGCTGTAAGTCCAAACACGACAAATAGAATAAATACCCCCACGTAAAAGAACTTTTTCATAGTTGTGTAATTTTTAATTTATACTTGACGCATTGGTTTGAGTAGAACTAAAGAATTAGTTTATCTGACAATTTCGTCAATGTATTCCGCAATAACAATTTCATTCTGTCAGCTCGCTCATAGTTGTAGTTCATTTCGCTATCATCCATATAGTTAACCTTAGTCATTTCTAATTGTAAGGCGTGCTGATTTTCGGAAGGTCGTCCAAAATATCTAGTAATCGTTCCGCCCTTAAAGGGATGATTGTGGCTTACGCTATACGCTCCATGATCTAATACACTCAATGCTGTTTCAATAATGGCAGGTGAAGAAGAAGTGCCATCGGCATCTCCTAAAATTAAGTTTGGGAATTTTTCCTTTTGAATAGTCGGAACGACTTGTCTGATTGAATGACAATCCCAAAGAAGAACCCTACCAAATTCAGCCTTGAGTTCATTGAGTAACTCTTGAATCTTGTTATGATAAGGTTGGTAATAATTCTCCAGTCTTCTGTCTATTTCTGTTTGGTCAACTTCTTTGCGGTTATCCTTATAAATTGGTTCTCCTAAAAAATTAGTGGTAGGGCAAAGACCGGTAATAATTCTTCCATCTGTGTACAATGGTTTGCTTTCAGGATCACGATTCAAATCAATAACCCAACGACTATAAGTTGCACTGATCATGCTGATTCCCATTGAAGGCGCAAAACTGTACAGCTGATCAACAAACCAATCCGTATCGTCAGGGGCTTGAATTAATTCTGGTTTGTATTGGTCTTTTAATTCATCTGGAAATAACATACCACAATGAGGAATGCTGAGTACTATCGGTACGCGTTGACCAGAAGGAATATCAAGCTTTAATGGACTCATCATCTTTTTTTACGTGCGCAGTCCTCTGCAATTTGTCGTGAGCGAGTAGCTTCTTCTTGCATTTGCATGGCATGCTTTTGAGCCAGCTTTGCTTGTTCCCGCGCAATCTCCATGTTTTCTACGGCCATTTTAGCATTTACAACCGCCAGCTCCCTTTGCCTATTAGCTTCAGTCTGCTGGGCACGACCAAACAGAAATGAAAGGACAGTTAGAATAGCTAATACTCCGATGGTGATATTCTTCATCATAGCCAAAAAAATTAGTTTCCTTAATTCAATTCCATTTTCAAAAACTTGCCTGTATAACTGGCCAGATTTTTGGAAACTTCCTCTGGTGTTCCTTTCGCAATTATCCGTCCTCCCTTTTCTCCACCCTCTGGGCCGAGATCAATAATATAGTCAGATGATTTGATCACATCCATGTTGTGCTCTATAACTAACACAGTATTGCCTTTATCCACCAACTTTTGCAATACATCCAGCAAATGACTGATGTCCTGAAAGTGTAGACCCGTTGTCGGCTCATCTAATATATAGAGTGTCTTGCCTGTGTCGCGTTTCGAAAGTTCTGTTGCCAACTTCACACGCTGGGCTTCACCACCTGAAAGTGTTGTGGCATGTTGGCCAAGAGAAATATACCCAAGACCCACTTCACTAAGTGTTTGTATTTTACGTAAAATTCTATGTTGCTTTTCAAAGAAGGTGACAGCTTCTTCCACCGTCATATCCAATACATCGCTAATTGATTTTCCTTTGAAACGTACTTCCAGCGTTTCGCGGTTATATCGTTTACCTTTACAGGTTTCGCAAGGGACATACACATCTGGTAAAAATTCCATCTCAATGAGACGAAGACCTGCCCCTTCGCATGTTTCGCACCTTCCACCCTTAACATTGAATGAAAAACGACCTGTTTTGTATCCACGAATTTTTGCCTCCGGTAGTTGTGAAAATAGGTCTCGTATGTCAGTGAAAACGCCTGTGTATGTGGCTGGATTGGAACGCGGAGTTCTTCCAATGGGTGATTGATCGACTTCTATAACTTTATCAACTAACTTCAATCCTTCAATCTTTTTGTAAGGATAAGGCTCCGTTCTCGAATTGAAAAAATGTTGATTAAGTATGGGGAAGAGGGTATCATGAATTAAGGTGGACTTACCACTTCCGGACACCCCGGTAATACTTGTCAATGTACCTAGCGAAATTTCAAAGTCGACATTTTTTAAGTTGTTCCCTGTGGCACCAGACAAGGAAAGCTTTTCTCCTGTTCCTTTTCTTCTCTCTTTCGAATACTTAATGCTTAGCTTCCCACTAAGGTATTTTGAGGTAGTGCCGTCAATTTTTATAAATGTTTCTGGATCACCTTCTGCCACCACATGTCCTCCATGTCGACCCGCACCAGGGCCAATATCAATGATGTAATCAGACTCCATCATCATGTCTTTATCGTGCTCCACCACAATAACGGAGTTACCAAGATCTCTAAGATCCTTTAATGCTTTGATCAATTTTACGTTGTCGCGAGCATGAAGGCCTATGCTAGGCTCATCCAAAATGTATAACACTCCCACTAACTGAGTTCCAATTTGGGTCGCTAAACGAATGCGCTGCGCTTCACCACCGCTCAACGTTCTAAGCGGTCGATTCATATTCAAATAATCCAAGCCAACATCCAACAAAAAACCAATTCGCTTTCGGATTTCCTTTAATATCTCTTTGGCAATCAAACCTTGCTTATCATTCAGTCTGCTTTCCAGACCTTCAAACCATTTCTTTAACGCATTAATATCCATGACCGACAGCTCAGCAATATTTTTGTTGTCGATCTTTACAAAAAGAGATTCTTTCTTCAGCCTGGCTCCGTTGCATTCTAGACAAATTTTAATACTGGTAAAATCATCTACCCATTTTCGTATGGCCTCTGAGCCTTCATCCTTTTGCTTTTGCAAAAAATTAATGATCCCTTCAAACTTTGTATTCCATTCTGTTCCAGGGTATTTAACCGATGCTACCGCCACCGGCTCATCATCTCCAAAGAGCAATATTTTCATGGCTTCATTGGAAATATCTTTGATCGGAGTAGTCAGCGTAAATTTATATTTCTTAAGAATTGCCTCAATCTTTTTAAATATCCAGATGTCACGGTATTCGCCCAGTGGCAAAATTCCACCACGACTAATACTCAACTTCTTATTAGGAATAACAGAATCTTCCGTGATCTCCTCAATGATTCCCAAACCTGTACAAGACGGACACCACCCATATGGGGAGTTGAATGAAAAATTATTTGGCGCAGGTTCATCATACGACAATCCCGTTGTCGGGTCCATCAGGTACTTAGAAAAATGTTGAACATGACCATTTTCTTGCATGATCATGATCACGCCCTTTCCTTCCTTCATTGCGGTATTAATAGATTGCCCAATACGATGACGATCTTTTGCATCTGGCACAATGCGATCAATTACTACTTCTATATCATGAATTTTGAAACGATCCAATTGCATCTTTGGAGTGATCTCCATGATCTCACCATCCACCCGTACTTTGGTATAGCCTTGCTTTCTGATTTGAACAAAATTTTCGCGATAGTGCCCTTTTCTTCCTTTGATCACTGGGGCAAGCAATACCAATTTTTTTCCTTGAAAATTATTTATGATCGCATCGAGGATTTGGTCTTCCGATTGCCGCACCATTCGTTCGCCTGAGAGGTATGAAAATGCTTCTCCCGCACGCGCAAACAACAAGCGCATGAAATCATAAATTTCCGTCACCGTTCCAACTGTGGATCTCGGATTTCTAGAAGTTGTCTTTTGTTCTATCGATATAACGGGACTTAATCCGTTGATCTTATCTACATCCGGCCTCTCCAAATTGCCAATGAAACTTCTGGCATAGGCCGAAAAGCTTTCCATATATCTTCTTTGGCCTTCTGCATATATGGTGTCGAATGCCAGAGAAGATTTTCCGCTTCCACTGATTCCAGTAAGTACAACAAGTTTATTTCGAGGGAAGGAAACGCTGATGTTTTTCAGGTTATGCTCACGTGCCCCTATAATTTCAATATAGTCATGACCTGAAAGGTCAGTTATTTTCTTTGGCGAAGTTGATTTGGACATTAAGAGAGGATTAGCTCAAGGAATACAAAAATGAGGCTAGTATAGTTGCAACGCAACACAAAAGGAATTTAAAAGATTTTGAAGGCACCTCAGACCAGGAGAAAGTGCATTCCGCTTTGGTACCTAAATTTTGATTATGGTCTTACGCCACCTCTTTCCCCGTCACCCACTTCAACATTTCAAACCAATCTTGCCGATCCAGATCAATGTCTATTGCTTTTGCCGCTTCAGTTATCCGCTCAGGTTTGGTAGTACCTATCACGGGAAAAATCTTGGACGGGTGTTTCAATAACCACGCCAATGATAATTGACTATAGGAGGCATTGTATTTAGCTGCCTTACTAAATAGATCGCGATCTCCTACCACTAACTTTCCTCCACCCAATGGTGACCAAGCCATGGCAGATGCCTCTTGCTCCATCAATACATCAAGGTCTCCATTAAACAAAGGATCAACTCGAGAAAGAGAAATTTCAATTTGATTGGTCACTAACGGAAATGGTAAATAATGTTGTAGCATCGTGAACTGACTTGGCGTGAAATTGGAAGCTCCAAAATGCAATACCTTTCCATCTTGTTTCAGTTTGACAAATGCTTCTGCCACTTCTGTGGGATTCATTAAGGGATCAGGTCGATGAAGAAGTAACAACTCCAACCTGTCCGTCTCTAACATCTTCAAGGAATTTTCGACCGACCAAAGGACATGTGCTTTGGAGGTATCATAATGTTTCACCCAAGTAGCTGGCCTTTTAGCCGAACTAAATTTTATTCCGAACTTGGAGACGAGTTCCATCTTGTTTCGTAAGGATGGATTCTTTTTTAATGCTTTGCCAAAAATTTCTTCATTACCATGGTCTCCATAAATATCGGCATGATCAAAGGTGGTTATCCCTGCATCAAGGGAAGTACTAATTAATCTATCCACTGTATCCGGGGAAACTGTATGCCACCTCCAGGCACCAGAAATGATACGTGAGAAGGTAGGGCCTTTTGGATGAATGAGTCTTCGCTCCATTATTTTGGTTTGTGCTGATAACATTTGTTGTCCTTCGATGCGGTCATTCTTTTGCATCTGGTTCCATCAGCGGTTTTACCTGTGCATTGACTTACTTGATCCTTAAAATGCTCATCTGGCTTACATACCCCACAAGCTCCTTTCTTTAATTTTTTTGCAGCATCCAACTTCATCCCTTCAGCATCTCCAGACAATTTACAATCTGCCGTGTGATATTTTTCTCCTTTTGCGGAGGCATATACGGTTTGGCTATAGCCCTTGACGGCTAGACCAACAAAAAGAACAACGGTTAACACAATTATTTTCTTCATAGAATTAAATTTTTAGAGACAAGCAAGTTCTCACAATTAGTTGAAAACAAAAAATAGGTCTTGTAACAGGCATGGCGTAATAAAAAACACCCTATATTTCAAATCCAAAATACTATCAACTATGCATTTTTTTAGTTACAAAAATCTAATTCTCCTTAGTTGCCTGGCTATATTAGCCTCTTGCACCTCAAAAAATCAAGACGAACATTCTGCCGAAAACTCTTTGGCAGATTTAAAAGTGTATGACGGGCTTGAGGTAACTCTCTTTGCATCAGAGCCAATGTTCACTAACCCAACGAATATGGCTATTGACGCGCGAGGAAGAATTTGGGTATGTGAAGCGTACAACTATCGCAACCAGCTCAATCCTAAAAATCCTGAAAAGAAAGAAGGCGACCGAATTGTAATCATGGAGGATACGGACGGTGATGGCAAGGCAGATGTGAGCAAAGTATTTTATCAGGGCACGGATGTAAACGCTGCGCTTGGCATTTCCATTTTGGGAAACAAAGTAATCGTGTCCTGCAGCCCCAATGTATTTGTCTTCACCGATGAAAATGGAGACGATGTTCCTGAAAAAAAAGAAGTCTTCTTTACAGGCATAAAAGGAATTCAGCACGATCACGGCATGCACAGTTTTATTTTCGGGCCTGACGGAAAACTATACTTCAACTTTGGAAATGAAGGCAAGTCATTACTTACCCCCGCTGGCGACACCGTTATCGATGTACGCGGAAGAAAAGTAGCCACTGATGGAAAACCCTTCCGTGAAGGCTTAGTCATGCGCTGTGACATGGATGGCAAGAATGTTGAAGTACTGGCGCAAAACTTTCGCAACAATTATGAAGTAACAATTGATCCTTACGGAACAATCTGGCAATCCGACAACGATGATGATGGCAATAAAGGCACACGCATCAATTACGTAATGGAGGGTGGCAACTATGGTTTTAAAGACGAGATGACCGGAGCAAGTTGGCCTTCCAGAAGAACCAATCTTGAAAAAGAAATTCCATTGCGGCATTGGCATTTGAATGATCCAGGAGTTGTTCCTAATCTATTGCAAACCGGTTCAGGATCTCCAACCGGCATTACTTTTTATGAGGGAACATTGTTGCCAGAAGTATTTCGCGGGCAGATGATTCATTCAGAACCAGGGCATAATGTAGTTCGATCTTATCCGGTTGAAAATAGTGGAGCAGGCTATACCGCATCAATCGTTAATATTCTGGAAGCTCAAAAAGATCAATGGTTTCGTCCGGCCGATGTGGCTATTGCACCGGATGGTTCGCTTTTCATTGCTGATTGGTATGATCCAGGAGTTGGAGGGCATGCCGTAGGTGATCTTGACCGCGGCAGGATTTATAGAGTGGCTCCCCCAAAGATGAAATATGTGACCGAAGAAACTAATGTTACAACTGTAGAAGGAGCTATAAAAGCATTACTCAATCCGAATCCAGCAGTGCGGTATCTCGGTTGGACGGCTATAGCCGCCATGAGTGAAAAGGCAGAGGCTGCCCTGACACAACTTTGGAAATCAGACAACCAATTGCAACGGGCGCAAGCGCTTTGGTTGCTTGCCAAATTACCAAATGGTGAAAGCTACATCAATGAAGGTCTTGCGGACACAAACTCAAACATTGCTATAGCTGCATTTCGCAACTATCGCGGGAGTGGTAAGGATGTACTTCCTGTACTTGAAAAATTAGCAAGTCATACTTCTCCACAAGTTAGAAGAGAAGTTATCCTTGCTTTGCGCGGAAATAATTCAACCAGGGCAACCGCATTGTGGGCTGATCTTGCCATGCAACATGATGGTAAAGACAGGTGGTACCTGGAGGCATTGGGCATTGGCGCAATTGGAAACGAAGATCTATATTTTGCAGCGTGGAAGAAGAAAGTGGGTACTAACTGGAACACTCCTTCTGGTCGCGATATCATTTGGAGAAGTCGCAGTAAAGATGCCATGCCATTGCTGGCAGAGATTATCAAGTCCACAAATGAAAAAGAAATGCTGCGTTATTACCGCTCATTTGACTTTCAAAAAGATGCCTCTAAACAGGCAGTCCTTTCCAAACTGGTAACACAAACCCAAGGGGAAAAAGTACTATTTGCACTTAAACATATGGATCCTTCCAATACGAAGTTGGCTCCTGCTGTACTGACTGCCTTAAATAAAACACTTGACCAATACAAAGACCGACTTGAATTTGTTGAACTTATTTCACGCTTCAAACTTGAAAACAAGACAAATGATTTGTTATTGGTAAGCCTTCAATTTCCTGATAGTGTGATGGGAAAAGAGGCGATGAAAACGTTATTGGATTGGAATAAAACAGACATCATCCAAAAAGTGATTTCGGAAAAGAAGAAAGAAAATATTCAGGCACTTTGTAAATCCATGCGACCATATATGTATGACGCTAAGGCAATGTCACTGATGGAGCGGGTCTTTATGGACAGCACTCAAAACATAGATAATCGAAAACTTGCGCTGCGCACTTTTGGCGGACCAACCGATTCAGAAGATTATCTTCTCGGCCTGGCCAATGAAAATAAGATTCCATCTGATTTAAAAATGACGGCAGCTGGTGTTTTCCAATCCGCCTGGAGATCGAACATCAGAACAGAAGGAGCAAAGTATTTCACACTACCAGGAAGTAAGGATGGAGGCACTTTAACAAGTATTCCTGAATTAATGGATAAAACTGGAATTGCAGAAAATGGAAAATCTGTTTTTACAAACACCTGTAGTAATTGTCACCAAATCAATAATGAAGGCGTAAAATTTGGTCCCGACCTAACGGAGATTGGATCAAAGCTTTCTGAACGAGCAATGTATACCTCTATCCTTTTCCCTGATCAAGGAATTAGTTTCGGCTATGAAGGATATTCATTCAAAATGAAGGATGGAAGTCAGGCTTATGGAATGGTTGTATCTGAGACGGAAGACAAAATAGAAATACAATACATGACTACTCAACAGACCTTAAACCCGACCAATGTTGTTTCGAGAGAAAAGCAGGAAGCATCCATGATGCCTTCTAACTTGCAAACTTTAATGACCGAACAAGAACTGGTAGACCTGGTAGAATATCTGCAATCATTGAAAAGCAATAAAATAGCGCTGCGATAAGTAAATCGGTGAATTTAAGGGTGCTGTATTGCATATTTGCAGCCGGATATTAAATTTGTAGTCCCTTAGCGTAAAAGCGGAGGTAAAAGCGGGAGTAGCTCAGTTGGTAGAGCACGACCTTGCCAAGGTCGGGGTCGCGAGTTCGAGTCTCGTTTCCCGCTCAATAATCGTTATTCGATGTTCGTTAATGGTTATTCGGTATCAAAGTGTGGGTAATCTCACACTTTTTTAGTTTTATAACGGATAACCAACAACAGTTAACAAACTACGAATATGCCCTGCCCGGGTGGTGAAACTGGTAGACACGCAGGACTTAAAATCCTGTGGATAGTAATATCTGTGCGGGTTCAAGTCCCGCCCCGGGTACAAATAAAAAAGGAATCCTGCTTAATTCGAACTACCAGTTCAATCTATAAAATTTGAGGAACTCAAATCAGAACGCGGATGATGTCATTCTAATTTTCTGTAGTTCCATCTTTCATATCATCATTTTTTACTGATTTCTTTTTCTTGGGCTTTTCAAGTCTCATTTTTCCTATTCGATAGTCAAAATCAATTTTAACGCTAAAATTGTGCAACACATTAACACTGGCCTGATCAATCACGGGTGTATTTGTATAATTTCTGATAACTAATCCGGAGGCAAGGAAATTTTCGACATTCAGCCCAATGTTCCCCTTTTTATTGGGCAACTCTTTCATTAATCCTAAGTTATATACTTTAAAACCGCCCTGGGTTCCCTGCAATTGTATTTGTCGCCCCCGAAACATGGAGAAGCTTTCCAGTTCCCAACCCTTACCTAAATCATAAC
>JANNAQ010000025.1:0-37591 GCA_031384515.1 Bacteroidia bacterium | reverse complement strand
ATCTGCAACCAAAGGAGCTTAATCATATATAAATTAAATACACATAGTATGAAAACAAGAATAATAATATTACTCGCCATTTCCGCAGTAGCCACGCTGTCATTCACATTTAAAGCGACAACTAAGGCAAATAAACCTGCAGCGAAACAGGGCACGCAACAAAAGCAATCAAATGAGCCGTTAGGAGGCTTTGTATCGGAAGATAAATTTTAATAAGTAGCATTCAGTAATTGACTCAATATGGGTCAAAAAAAGCGACTAGTTAAGGTCGCTTTATTTTTTATCAAGTTATTCAGAGAAAGAGATTCTTGAATTAGCCCCCTACTCAAAGTCTAGATTACTTAACCCTCTTTTGGGTATTCATCAACTGCGCAATGAAGTGAAGAAAGAAATGGACGAATATGAGATTAAAACTCCAAATACTACCTTTTTCAATTAAACCTTACATGGGAAATCAAATCAAAATATACGCCCCAGCCAGATCAGTTAAACCAGTGTTATCTAATCTCAAACTCAATCGGCATTCTGGCTTGTACGCCCTGATAGTCCTTCACTTTTTGCCAACGTTGGTACCAGGGATAGTATTCGCCCAACTCCACTTGTAAGTACTTGGCTTTCGTATTTTGTTCAAAGTCACCCACTAGCTTTTCAAAAAAATTCTTTTGCTTAGGATAATATCTCAATTTGAAATCATCAGATACTCCTCCTTTGTTAGCAGCTAATTCAATTGCATCTTCAAATCCACCAAGAATGTCAACCAGCCCGTTGTCTTTAGCCTGGGCTCCTGTCCATACTCTTCCAGAAGCAATCTTTTTAATTTCATCCTGACTCATATGTCTTCCTAAGGCAGCTTTAGCCGTAAACTGTTCATAGATTTCATTGGTCTGTCTTTGCCATATCTCTTTCTCAACATCAGTTAAAGATCTAGTCATCGTAATCAACTCACCTATTTTTCCAGTCTTTACCTCTTCTGAAGTTATTCCTAACTTGTTATCCATAAACTGACTAAGGTCAAAAAGAACACTGAATACACCAATGGATCCAGTAACAGTTGTCGGTTGCGCAACAATAGTATCACACGCCATTGCCAAATAATAACCACCCGATGCAGCATAATCAGCCATCGAGGCGATGACAGGTTTTTCTTGCGTTGCCAATGTTATTTCTCGCCACATTTGATCGCCAGCTTGAAAAGCTCCCCCTGGGCTATTAATACGCATTATAATCGCCTTCACCTTGTCGTTCATTCGTGCCTTTTTAATCTCTTCACAAATTGTAACAGAACCAGCTACTCCAAGATCTGCCTCACCCGGCATAATGGTACCGTCCACAACAATTACTGCTATTTCATTTGCTGAGCTCTTATAGGTACTTACGCTTTTTCTATACTTCGAGTATTTTACTAAAGAAATTTCTTTGTCCTCAGTCAAATTCAATCGCTTGCTTAACTCGGCCTTCAATTGGTCATCATAATACAAGGAATCAATCAGCCCATATTCATACGACTGCTTGGCATTCTGAACCAACATATTGTCAGAAATTTCTTTGAGCTTATCCTTAGGCATTTTTCTGGCCTCTGAAACCTTATTCAACATCTCACCATAAATGGAATTGAGCATTGAATTAAGTTGAAGCTTGTTTTCCTCACTTAGGTTGTCGCGAAGAAAGGGTTCAACAGCGCTTTTGAAGTCGCCCACACGAAAAACTTGTGGTTTAATCTCCAGCTTATCAAACATTTTTTTAAAGAACAATACCTCTGATGATAGTCCATTAAATTCAATCTGGCCATTTGGGTTAAGGAAAACTTTGTCAGCCGCTGTAGCTAAGTAATAGGCACCTTCTGTATATACATCTGAGTATGCTACTATCCACTTCCCTGATGATCTGAAATCCAGGAGAGATTCGCGAATTTCATCAACAGTAGAAATACCAGCCTGAAGGTAACTTATGTTAAGGTAAATACCTTTGATCTTATCATCTGACTTAGCAAAGTTAATGGCCTGCTTTAATTGTATCAATCCAATACTTTGGTCACCCGCGCCAGGAAATAGTTCTGAAAGAGGATCTTCCACCTCTTGTTCTGTGATGGGAGATTCCAGCTTTAAATGAAGCACTGAGTTATCAGAAATAACCACCTCCCTTTCACTCGCTACAGAACTCAGGATAGCAATGCCCAAAAAAATCAAAACCACCAAAGCCACCAAAGTGCCCAGGCACGAAGCAAAAAAACTTTTGAAAAATCCCATAATAAAAAATTAAGTTTCAAAATTAGATATTCCTGTCGTATTTCGAACTAATAATGAAGAACGGAGTTTACCTGCTTTTAGGTTCAAATCTTGGCGATCGAATTGACAATCTTTTGCGCGCTCGGAATTCTATTCAGGGTTTTAGTTCGATAATTACGACCTCTTCTTTGTACCAAACCCAAGCCTGGGGCAATACCCAACAACCAGATTTTCTGAACCAAATCATTGAAATTTCTTATAAAAAATCACCACATGAGCTACTTGTCGATGTCCTATCTATTGAAAACAAAATGGGCAGGTTGAGGAGTGAAAAATGGGGCCCACGAACTATGGATATCGACATCTTATTCTTTGGCCAACTTGTAGTGACTGATAAAAATCTTAAAATACCTCATCCCGAGATTGCCAAAAGAAGATTTACACTTTTGCCCCTTGTTGAGATTGCTCCTGAATTTATTCATCCTGTTTCAGGAAAAACCAGTAAGCAAATGCTAGCTGATTGTACTGATCACTCAGCCGTTGAAATCTTAAGTTCTGATTCCTCAATTCCTAATTCCTAACCCCAATCAAGAAGACATCTCCAAAAATCAAAGACTCTTAGTTTCTACCTCTGGCGCAATCTTCTTTACTAATCCCTGCAAAACTTTACCTGGCCCACATTCAATAAATGTCTTTCCGCCATCCTTCACCATATGTTGAACGGATTGAGTCCAGCGGACAGGGGCGGTAAGTTGATCAATCAAATTTTGCTTGATGATAGTTACATCTGTCGATGGAAGTGCATTTACATTTTGATAAACTGGACAAATAGGATTCTTAAAATTAGTAGCCTCAATTGCTTTGGCTAACTCTTCACGAGCTGGCTCCATTAAAGGAGAATGAAATGCACCTCCGACCTGTAATGGTAAAGCGCGTTTTGCCCCAGCTGCCTTCAGTTTCTCGCATGCAATTTCAATTCCTTTTAATGATCCTGAAATAACAAGTTGCCCAGGGCAGTTATAATTAGCCGCCACAACTACTTCGTCAATTGAAGCGCAAATTTCTTCTACAACTTTATCATCGAGACCAAGAATGGCCGCCATTGTGGACGGATTAATTTCACAAGCTCGTTGCATGGCCAAAGCCCTTTTATAAACTAATTTCAGCGCATCCTCAAATGACAATGATTTGTTAGCAACCAAAGCAGAAAATTCTCCCAATGAGTGCCCCGCCACCATTTCAGGTATAACTGAGGTATTTGAACACGTGGCAAGCGAATGAATAAAAACTGCAGGTTGAGTCACTCTTGTCTGTTTCAAGTCATCGGCAGATCCTGCAAACATGATTTCGGAAATACTAAAACCCAAAATTTCATTTGCCTGATCAAACAAAGACTTAGCGGTCGGGTTGGAATCGTACAGATCTTTGCCCATTCCAGCAAACTGGGCACCTTGCCCTGGAAATATAAAAGCTATCATAACTATAATCTTTGCTCGAGATTAGGACTAAAAAACTAAAACCTCAAATTTTTATACGTGAACTTTGGGATAGGCTATTCGATAAATCTCGATTTTAACTCCTGCGTTGGTATCATGCAAGAGTCTTTTTTTCCAAACCAAGAATAGCGGTTTTTCGCAATCAAATCATATATCCAATCACGAAAAAAGCGAGGGATAATTTTGAATGCATAAAATAAAGGCCATGGCTGCTGAAGATTTTTGGCTATTTCTAATGCAGCATCACTTTTCTGAAGATAGGTTCCTTCGTTAACTAAAATGATGCTGTAAAGATCCTTGGAAGAAAGCCCAAAGGCTTGAAGTTTTTTGCTGCCAAAAGAGGATTGAAGCGAAGAAAATTTAAACCGGTTCTTTGAATCCCTCTTGATAATAAATTGAACTGAACTGTTGCAAAGGTTACAAAGCCCATCGAATAAAATAATTTGTTTTGGCTCTAACGGATTAGTTGCACCCATCCCTTAATCGTCTTCTTTTTCTGTGAAGGATCTACTACATCAAATGTGACATTCGCATTGTAATAGTAAACTCCAGCAGACAATTCCTTTGAACTATTATCCCTGCCGTCCCAATCGATGTATATACTCCGTTCCCCTCCGGATTCAAAATTATAAACTTCCCTTCCCCATCGGTTAAAAACCACAAATTCAACCTTTTCTACAAAACGGGCACATTTTTGCCTCTGATCCTCTTCGTCAATTTCTCCACACAAAGGCCGGCCAGTGTTTTCATCAATTACCGCCCTGTTACTGAAAGCACTGAATAATTCGTTACAGTTATCTCCATTGGGCGTAAATACATTTGGCAATTCATAATTAGGACAATTATCAAAGCAGAACACTTCGCTCAATTCGCTAATGTTACCTGATCGATCTACTGCTGCAATTTTATAACAACGCGCGAAAGATGAAAGGTTGGAATCAATAAAAAATGTATCTCTAACATTCGTTGCGTAGGGCGATTTAATATCAAATGTATCAACCGTAGTATTGGCCACATATATATTATAGCTTTTTATATCCGCTTTGCATACGGGATCTAGTGGTTTGTTCCAGAAAATAACATTTGAAAAAATATTTTGGCCACACACATTAGCTTTTGAATACTCTGCACAGTCAATTCCTTTTACCTCTACTGCAAATGCAGGCTTGCAAGGAGGTTCGTCATCGTTGGGCTGAGCACAAATAACCTGAGAAAAATTCTCTAAAGGTTCTTTGATTTTTGGATTGCCATAAACGCCTCTTGTCTTGACACGATAACAATATATTTCAGTCTCCTTTAAGGCAATGTTCATATATTGCCCTGAGTCGATGTAATTAAACATTTTCTCGTTCACATTTACACTGTCAATTAACACCATTTGAGCTTCGGTTGAACTGGGAGATCCCCTGTAAATTAAATGCCTTGGATAGTCCTGCGCTCTGTTACTCCAGGGCACATCAGCATTCCAACTTAAATCAACTTGTTTTACTTTGGGCTTAGTCTCAAGACGCACCGAAGACGCTGAAGAAGAAGTATCTACGCTTATGTTGTTTTTGTCAAACAGATAAATCGTATAGTTATAAACGGTTTCCTCGGTATTTAAATTTTTATCTACAAAAACAGAATCAGTTGAACGACTCCTTGCTTTAATAATTCCCTTTATCCCTGAAAATCCCTCCGCACGAAATACTTCGTAAGAATAGGGCGGTGGATACTGAGACTTGTCAATATCAAATGGTGATCTCCATTTCACTGTTATCTGGCCAGCCACTCCATCAGTTTTCTCAACCGTAACATTAGTAATGACAGGAGCATCTGCTTTAATTGGTACCAGGCAGGTATCCTTTGATACATAACTTTCTCCTCCGCCTGGCAGCGGAAATACGGCCACCAACCTATAGCAGTAGGCTGCACCCACCGCAAGGCCTTTGCCGCCATTTCTATCCGTGTATTGAGTATTCTTGGCGGGCACTTCGGCAATTTTTGTAAATCCAAGAAAGCTTGGCATACCTGTGACACATATAGGCGGATTGAAGGCGTACTGATCTACTCTTCTCCATATCTGGATAGTCTCTGCATTGGCACAGGCGTATTTATCCCAAACGAGTTTAGCCGATCGCTTCGCTAAATCAACCTGAATATCATCCCATTTAGGTGCTGGAGCCACCACCTTAATGTTCCAGGTCTTAAACTGAACCAGCTTAGCACCTTTTGGCGGGTTATCAGTAACTTTAAAAACAACCTGATAGGGTTGTTCTTTAATATGCTCACAACGCGTAGCCCAAGAAAATTTAAGAGTTGCCTTGCTTGGTGCAGTCGTGGATTGCGGTGTTGCGGGGTTAGGCTTCCAAGTTGCTGGTGATGGATTAATACCAAAGACTTCAGAATACGCTTCAATGATCACATTATCAAAGTTAGGATCAGATGCGAAGATGTCTTGATTAATAATGGTTCCGGCCTCCACACATATATCCTCTGGAACTTCCAATTCAGGTCTCTCGTTGTCGCAATCTTCAATAACGATCTGCATATCGCGCGTTACATAACCAAGTAATACCCATGTATCCCCAATTTTTCTCCATTCCTTGATCAGAAAAGAAATATTGTATTCACCGGGGGCTCCAGGTGAATTCCAAAGAATTGTTCCCGTGATTGCATCTATCGAAAATGTTGGTGGTCCGTTTTGATCTTCATTTGAAGTACCATAATTTAAGCCGATTCCATCATAAAATTGTTTCTCGTTCGGAGCGCGATATCCGTTTACGAGTTGGCCTTTGTCCTTCATTGGTATGGTCATTTCAAAGGAAAGACTATCCCCATCGGGATCATAGGCGCCAGGATTGTGATACCAGGCAGCACCGGTGCAGCCCTTGTCGATAGGTGGAACAAGTAACTGAGGAGAATTGCTGCAACCAAGCAAGGGATCGATAACTATCACGGTCTCTACATAGAATTTTGTTTCTACAGAATTAGAGACATTAAGTATTCCAGCATTCCGATTATTTTCACCATAACTGATTACATATGTTCCGCCTCCGGAGTAGTTATGTTTGATGCAGTATGTTACAGTGCCAACATTAGGGCCCAAATCAGGGCGAAGCGTGTTTTCTATTTCGTTGGTAACATGTGGCTTACTACCATCACCAAAATCTAAATTTCCATTGCCAAATCGGATTTCAGACCCGGTATTTGTGTAGACCGTAATACAAATTATATACTCCCTGCTGGTACAGCTTACCCGCTGAACCGTAATCTCACCAGCACGTAAGTGGGTTGCCTGTGAAATAAATGGAGCAAGTTGAACTACCCCAAGAAGTAGTAGTTTAATTACATGTCGTTTTATTCTGTTAAAAATCATATTGATTGTCAATGCCAAAGTACTAACAAATTAAAAAACGAATAGGTTACAAATAACAACAAATACACTTCTTTGAAAAGTTTCCTGCCATCTAAAACGAAGTATTGTTAGGAATATTTATTTCTTTCTAAGAAACATTTTAACCGTAAGGGTTGCTTCTTTGATCTTAAAGCAAAAATTAAGTCTAATTAACTAGTTTGCTATGTCAGGCAGAGGTTTGGTTAAAGCAAGAATTTGAATAGAGATACTGGGAATACAAATTGAATAGGGTATTAATTTGGTGTTGTGTTTCAAAAGATGGTATTTTAAAGTATGAGAGTAGTTGGAGAAATTGTACATCCAGATTGTAAAATCACCTTTTTTCAATGGAATAACCGTTATCTGATAAAATTGGAAGCAGGCCTCCTTGAACAAACATTCAAAGTAAACGAATATGACATAGCCACTGAGGATGATTTAAAGAAAATCGTTAATGAGGAGTTTATAGAAAAAGCCCTTCTAAGGTTTCAGGAAATGTACGGATCCCTAAAAATCTCAATGGACTCCATCTGAGAAAAATCTCTCAAATTGTATCCCTTATTATTAATCACGCTTATTTTGAGAATATTTCTAATTTTGGGGTCCGCTGATGCAATAAGTTGATGGAGATACTGGAAGAAAAGAAGAATAAAAACCGCGCCTACAAGCCAATTTTAGATGGCATACCCGATTGGCCAGTTTATCAGCTAAGTAAAAACAGAAAGGAATTTCTTGATGAAGTTACCCGGAAATCGGTTGAACGAATTCGAAAAGTAAGGCCATCCCGAAAGCAGTTAATTGATGAATTAGAAGCAACGGTTTATCGGGAGCAAAACCGAATGAAAAGGAACCGTTGGCGTGTCGATCCAAAAGACGAGCCCAAGTTCTGGTCAGAAATAAAAAACGAACTTGTTATACTCAGTTCAAAGACCGCTGAAGAAGGAGGGAAAAAGGAAGAAGAGCTGTTGGAACGGATAGTTCAACGCTACGCAAATGAAATTGCCGGCAAGTTCATTCCTAATAAGTACAGGCTTACGAGAGAAATTCTGAAATTTTTCTTTGCACGTTTATTGAATGGCGCAAGGGTGAAAAAATTCGGAGCTTTCTTTAGGTCCAGATACACGCTCCGCGATAAAATTCAAATTGTAGGTAAAGTCAAAATGCTTAGAAGCCTAGCCAAACAAGGTACGGTGGTAATGGTTCCTACTCATTATAGTAATCTAGACTCTATACTTGTCGGCTGGATAATTCATTCCCTGGGTCTTCCGGCTTTCATTTATGGCGCAGGGTTGAATTTATTTAACATTAAGATCTTTGCCTATTTTATGAACAGCCTTGGCGCGTACAAGGTAGATCGAAGAAAAAAGAATGTTCCTTATTTGGAGACACTTAAGATGTACTCCAATGTTGCACTTCAAAAAGGCGCACATAGTTTGTTCTTCCCTGGTGGCACAAGGTCAAGATCTGGAATGCTGGAGAAACAACTGAAGCTTGGCTTATTAAGTACATCCGTAGAAGCACAACGCAATCTATATTTGGACAATCCGGATGGGGAAGTGAGAAAGATTTTTATAGTACCCGTGACACTGAATTATCATTTTGTATTAGAGGCACCAGATTTGATTGAAGACTACCTGCAAGTCAAAGGGCAGGATCGCTATTTCCCTGAAGAAGATAATTATGGAAGTTTCCAACTTATCAAATTCATGTTTAAGTTTTTTACAAAGGGCTCAAATATTTCAGTTTCGATTGGTCGTGGTTTGGATGTAATGGGTAACCATGTAGACGATAATGGAAATAGTTTGGATGCCAGTGGGCGGATTATTGATACACGCGATTACTTTATGACCAATGGAAAAGTAATTGAGGACGAGCAACGCGAACATGAGTACACACGCATGCTAAGTCAAAAAATAGTAAAGGAATACCATCGTATCAATAGAATTTTCGCAAGTCATCTTGTAGCCTTTATTGCTTTCGAGATGTGGCAAAAGAAACATCCCAAATTGGACTTGTTTGGTTTCTTGCGATTACCAGAAGAAGATTTGGAAATAGATTACACTGAATTCAAAGAAACATTCAAACGTCTTCGAAAAGAAATTTACCGGCTTGGCAGTGAAGATCAGGTGCATTACGCAACTCACCTAAAAGGAGACATTGATCTAGTTATCACGAGAGGTATTGATAATGTTGGCATCTTTCATCTCAAGCGCCCTGTCTTAAAAAATAAAAAAGGAAACATCATTACCCAAGACTTAACCGTACTCTACTATTACCACAACCGCCTGGCAGGCTATGACCTCGAAAAGCTCATCTGATAAACCGATCGGAGTTATAGGCGCAGGCAATTTTGGCTCAGTAATAGCTAATATTATCGCACGAAATCGAAAAGTTTTGCTCTACGCACGGGATGAGAAAGTGATGCAGCGAATTTTAGACAAACGGGAAAACCGTGGTCACAAAATGAGCAAGCAGATAGTCCCCACAAATGATTTGGAATATCTAGCGAGCCAATGCGATGTTATATTTCCAATCGTTCCGTCACAACATTTTCGAAGCATGATGAAGAAGCTGTCACCTTACCTTCATCCCTACCACATTCTTATTCATGGAACTAAAGGCCTCGATATTACCCTGCCTAAAGGCCAAACGATTGAAAGTGTAGTTAACCTTAACCGCAATCAGGTGAAAACCATGAGTGAGGTTATACAGGAAGAAAGCGTTGTGGTAAGAGTGGGATGCTTAGCCGGACCCAATCTTGCAAAAGAATTGGCTTTGAGACAACCAGGCGCTACAGTGGTTGCCTCTCATTTCAATGAAGTAATACAAATCGGAAAAAAACTATTGCGAAATGACCGATTTCAAGTATATGAAAACAAAGACCTGGTTGGAGTTGAACTGGCTGGGGTCATCAAAAATATTATTGCCATTGCCTCTGGGGCATTGAGTGGGCTGGGATACGGTGAAAATGCTAAAGGGCTACTTATTAGCCGAGGAGCTGTGGAGATGGTACATTTAGGAAAAGCCCTTGGAGGAAGTACTAGTGCATTTCTAGGTGTAGCCGGTATAGGTGATTTAGTGACCACGTGTAATAGCCCTATGAGTAGAAATTTTACAGTGGGTTATCGTTTGGCAAAAGGAGAAACGCTAGCAGAAATTTTGGATGATATGGAGGAGGTTGCAGAGGGCATCAACACCATTCGTATCGTAAAGAAATGTGCAGATTATTATAAAGTACGAGCCATGATCACGGAGACCTTGTATAAGGTACTCTTCCAAAACTTAACTGTACAAGAAGCGGTGCAATATCTGATGC
Source organism: Bacteroidia bacterium (assembly GCA_031384515.1). Classification (GTDB taxonomy): domain Bacteria; phylum Bacteroidota; class Bacteroidia; order Cytophagales; family Cyclobacteriaceae; genus ELB16-189. The sequence goes on along the minus strand of JANNAQ010000025.1, from coordinate 27,178 downwards.
GTTATCCTCTGAATGTAGATATCAACTTTTTGTAGATCAATCGACTTCCTTAAAAGCCGCAATTAATTGCCCTTATAAGCCGTTCGAATTTTATCAGCCATTAATGTCAATTCTTCTTTAGCAGGATTAAGTTTTGGCCGGCTAAAATTTATATCACCTACAGTATTCATTGGAACCAAGTGAATGTGTGCATGAGGTACTTCTAGTCCAATTACCGCAACGCCAATACGTTTACACGGAACTACTTTCTTCACAGCATGGGCTACCTTTTTCGCAAACACATTTATGGCGGCAAGATCTTCATCTTCGATATCAAAAATGTAATCGATCTCTGCCTTAGGAACAACTAATACATGGCCCATTACCAATGGCATAATATCCAAAATGGCAATAAACCGATCATCCTCAGCAACAATATGCCCCGCTATTTCACGATTAATAATTTTTGAAAAAATACTTGCCATAGTTACTCAAAGAGCCATTTATGCTAACTGGTAATATCCATGATTTCAAATTCAATTTCACCTGCTGGTGTCTTGATTTTAGCTATATCACCCTTCTTTTTTCCTAATATTCCTTTACCAATCGGTGACTGCGTAGATATTCTCATGGTCTTCAAATCAGCTTCTTCCTCAGAAACCAACATGTAAGTAACACTTGCTCCGTTCTTTTTATTCTTAATCGTAACCTTTGATAATATTGAACACACAGAAGTATCAATATTACTTTCATCTAACAAGCGTGCATTGCTAAGTAAATTTCCTAACTGGGCAATTTTTGCTTCCAGGTGGCCCTGTGCATCCTTTGCGGCATCATACTCTGCATTCTCACTAAGGTCTCCCTTATCGCGAGCTTCAGCAATTTGACGAGCAATGTCAGCACGTCCTTTTGTTTTAAGGAGGTTTAGTTCTTTCGTAAGCTTGTCTAACCCTTCTTTAGTATAATATGATGTCTTGCTACTCATAATTTCAAAAATTTATCGCCACATTCCTTCAACTTATAGCTCTTTACCAATCTCTCTCTTTTGTTGAGCTTATGTCAAAAAAGAAACAACGACTTCGTTGCCGAAACCGTTGTCCATTATTGAATACAAAGATAAAGCATTATCTCACTAAAGCAAAAGCCGAAATTAATCAACTTCCAATTAACTCGGGGATTGTAATTTTAATTTGATCAAAAATCTCATCATCAAATTTTGCAAGGTACAATGTCTTAGCCTTTGCCAGTTGGTCAATGGTCAAACCCTTAGCGCCTCGCAAATCAGCCTTATACAAACTAGTGTTTTCAAAATCTGCTCCCATCAAATAGCTATTTTTCAAATTGGCTTCCATCAAAAAGGCATTTCTAAAATTCGCCTTAATCAAAAAGGCACCCTCTAATTGCGTTTTAATCAAAAAGGCATCTCTAAAATTCGCACCACTTGCATAAGCCGAATTAAGATTAGCTTGATTCAAATTAGAATTTTCAAAATTAGTTTGATTTAATCGGGTATTCACAAGATTGATTTCAATTAAAGAAGAATTAGAAATATTTGCAGAATTAAGATTTGATCCCCTTAGATTTACATAGTTAAGGTTTGTTTTTATCAAGTAACACTTCACAAGATTAATTTCATATATCTGATTACGGTTTAACCTTTTCAAATTTCCAACTGTCCGAAACGCAGCCTCTTCTGATTCCCACAAGCGGAAATCATCAATCTCATCCTTGTATGTTTTAATTCGTTGGCGGGTTTCTCCATTCTTATTTAACCAGAATAATAAAATACCAATGACTGCAATGTCAAAAATCATTCCGTGAGCTTCCACTAAAAGTTGAGGCCAGAAAGAATCAAAATCATTAATGTAGAATTTCAAACTTAGACCTGTAACTATAACAGTTACAACCACCAGAACAATAGCTGATGTGAGTAGTGGCTTCTCTATTATACGGTTAAACTTATCCTGAACCTTTAATTTGTATACATTCAAGGTTTTTTTCATTTATGGTAATTCTAACCTCTTAAAGAAGCTCAGATATTTAGCGTAATAGTATAAATTATTTACAAAACACCAAACCTAAATATCAAATCGGATATTACAAGGCTAACTCTATAAGGATGATTTCTAAAGAAGTAGATTAACAGTTAAAAAATAAATCCCCAACCCTAACAAGTCATTAGTTGTAGTAATGAATGGGCCAGAAGCCAAAGCGGGATTAAATCCAAAACGATTGAGAATCAATGGAGTGATTGTACCAATAAAGGAAGCAATAACTACAACGCTGAACAAAGCCAGGGAAACAACAAACGAAAGCTTCTGATCACCCCCCAAAGCAAGGTTGACTCCCAGAACAATCAAACTCAATAGACCTGCGTTTAATAAGGCAACCAAAAACACTTTGGAAAGTCGCTTCCAAAGGTCTTCATCGACAATTCCAGGATTTGCCAAGCTTTGCACCACAATGGAAGACGATTGAATTCCAACATTGCCTCCAGTTGCTTGTATCAACGGAACAAAAGTTGCTACAGCAACCACTTGCAAAATTTGGTCTGCAAAGAGGCCCATAAATTTCGCGCTAACAATACCTCCCACAACTCCAATCAACAGCCACGGTAATCGTGCTCGGGTATTATGCCAAACGCTATCATCTTCTTCTACATCTTCTGAAATACCTGTCATCAGTTGTCGATCTTCCTCAGCCTGCTCAGTAATAACATCCACCACATCATCGATGGTGATCCTTCCTACAAGTTGCCCCTGTACATTCACCACAGGGACAGACTCCAAGTCATACTTTTTCATGATTTCAGCTACCTCCCTATCCTCCAAATAGGTTTCAACTGAAACAACATCATCATCGTAAATTTCTTTTACAATAGTCTTTGAGTCGGTAAGGATTAACTTTTGGAGTGCCACCCTTCCCATTAGTTTATCTTGATCATCAACTACATATACCGCATAAAACTTTGTAACATTTTCGGCTTGCTTCCTGATTTCATCTATGCATTGAACGACCGTCCAGTTATCACGAGCTTTAATCAACTCCTTGGCCATTATCCCTCCCGCTACGTGGTCGTCATACCGAAGCAAGTCAATAACCTGCAATTTCAACTCCGAATCAAGACCCGCAATAACCTCTTCACTTTCCTTAATCGGCAATTCATTTAGAATATCTGCCGCGTCATCAGAATCCAGAAGATTAATAATCTCCGTAATCTCTGAAAGGCTAAATATTTTGAGAAAATTCTTTCTTGCATCGCTGTCTAAATCATTGATGACTTCTGCCCGTTCGTTGAGTGGAAGTAAATCAACTACAAACTTTGACTCTTCCCAGGAAAACTCATAAAGCAATGAAGTAATATCTGCCGCGTTAATGTCGGCTAGCGATTTAAGGATAAAATCAACATCGCGATCATCCAGAGCCTTCTGGAACCGGTCACGATATTCTTTGGTAAGATCAAACTCAACTACCTTCTCCACCGCTTTTTTCTATTAATAATGTGAGCGAAATAAAATCTTCTACACTCAACTGTTCTGCCCTCTTATCAAAAATAGGTAGAGCCGAAACCTGAGCGGGCAAATTTAAAGGTTTAAGTGCGTTGCGCAAGGTCTTCCGTCTGTTTTGAAAACCCTGCTTTACAACTTTTACAAACAAACTTTCATTACACGCTAATTGTTTTCGTTGATTTCGTTTTAACCGAATTACAGCTGACATTACCTTTGGTGGAGGAAAAAAAACACCTGGTGGAACTTTAAACAATAACTCGATTTCATAGTAGGCTTGCAACAATACACTCAAGATGCCATATACCTTGCTCCCGTGCGGTGAGGCCATTCTTTCCGCAACCTCCTTTTGTAACATACAAACAACTTGTGTCACTTGGTTACGATAATCCAAAATCCTAAAAAAGATTTGAGAAGAAATGTTATAAGGAAAATTACCAATGATTGATACTTTAGATGGGATGATATCCACCAAATCAATTCGTAGAAAATCTCCTTCAATAATTCTATCGCGCAATTGTGGCATGTTTTCTTTCAGGTAAACAACCGACTCGTGATCTACCTCAACCAAATAGAGATCGATATTATTCTTCTTTACCAACAGTTGCGTAAGCACACCAGTACCCGGACCAATTTCAATTACGCGTTGTCGACCATCAGAAACAATTAGGGCCTCCACTATTTTAGAAGCAATATTTTGATCTTTGAGAAAGTGTTGACCTAAAAATTTCTTGGGACGAACCATGTTAATTTAAAGTCGAAAGATAGATCATATATCGGGCATATTGGGTATTTGGCATTTGGACTTGGGGCTAAGAAAATCATCCATCCAATAAATTGATGAGTAAACATTAAAGCACAAAGCCAAATCCCTAAGTCCTAAGCCCTGATGCCCAAGACCCAAGTTTAGTGCCTGAATGAAAAATTAATTTTTATCTTGCACACCTTGTTAAAGTAATCATGAGTAATCCAAACCATCCACAAGAAAAACCAAGAGTCGGTATAACGTTAGGCGACATAAATGGAATTGGCCCTGAAGTGGTTATCAAAGCTCTTTCTGATAACAGAATTCTAAGCATGATCACGCCAGTAGTATATGGATCTGCCCGGGTACTTTCCTTTTATCGCAAGATCATGAACCTTGAAGAGTTCAATTACAGCCAGGTGAAGAGCAAGGGGCAATTTTTTGCCAAATCAATTAACGTGGTGAATTGTTGGGAAGATGCCGTCGAAATTAATCCGGGACAACCCTCGAAAGAAGCAGGTAAAGCAGCACTATTAAGTCTTCGAAAAGTGGTAGAAGAGGTAAAAGAAGGGCTGATTGATGGGTTTGTAACTGGGCCAATCGACAAAAACACCATCCATGGGCAAGAATTTCCATTCCGTGGACATACAGAATACCTCACCAAAGAATTTGATGCCACAGAAAGCCTTATGCTAATGGTTGGCAACGACCTGAAAGTAGGGCTTGTAACAGAACATATTCCGGTAAAAGAAATTTCAACTTATATCACCAAGGAGCGTGTCGAATTAAAAATACGATTGCTTGAGCTGTCGCTGAAGAAAGATTTCAATATAAGCAAACCAAAAATTGCTGTCTTGGGCTTAAACCCGCATGCAGGAGATGAAGGTCTGATTGGTGCTGAAGAAAATGAGGTCATCAAACCAGTTATTGGAGATCTTAAATCTAAAGGCAAATTGATTTTTGGCCCCTTTCCAGCAGATGGGTTTTTTGCAGCTGGTCACCACACCAAGTACGATGCTGTTTTGGCGATGTACCACGATCAAGGTTTAGTAGCATTTAAAACGATCGCTTTTGATAATGGGGTAAATTATACCGCAGGACTGCCGATCATACGAACTTCACCGGATCATGGCACAGCGTACTCAATTGCAGGCAAAAATCTGGCTGATGAAGGATCCATGAGGCAGGCTATCTACCTGGCATGCGATATTATCAAAAACAGAGTGGCGCCATCCAAAGAAAAATAAAGCTTCCCATCGTCTATTATCCTGGATTGAACTTGAAAGAGTTCTATTCTAATCTGCGTAGGCTAGATTTGATTCATAATCATATAGGAAAATGGATATTGTAACGAAAAAACAACTGAATATTCTAATTCAGTTAGCAAAGGCAGATAAAGATTTTGCCAAGGTGGAACTCGATATGATCTACAAAATAGCCCAAGAGAAGAAGTTTTCTGAGGAAAAAGTTAATAATCTAATTCATAACCCAGAACCTATCGATACTCTGGGCGCACTGTCAATCGACCAAAAGTTTGAATACCTCGCAGCCTGCATAGACCTCATTTTTGTCGACCATAAAATCTTCGCAAGCGAACTTACATTTTGCAAAAACATAGCTATAAAATTGGGTTTTAAGAAAAACGTTGTGGATTTCATGGTTGAGACCTATCACAAAATCATTCGGGAAGACCTCAAAAAAAAGGTTTTTACGGAATTCGTATAACCCTAATCATGCAAATAATACTCTTTGTAACAATCACTATATCAGATTCTTACATATCCAGCTGAACCCATCAGGGGAAAAAACCTACTCTTTACCAGTAAAAGTCCGGTAAATCCTGATAAATTTGCCCCCTAATTTTAAAAGCCCTAAGGGAATATTTTGTGAAGGCTTTTAGTGTTAATATCATCGGCCTGAGTTATAAAGTCCACCAATTCGAATATGAGTTTGGTAGTGCTTTTTTCGAGAAATACGGAAAGGACTTAGTGACTGATGGTAGCTTCAGCGCAAACGTGGTGCTGGATAAGCATGAAACGTTCATTGATGCCGAGTTCAAAATCAAAGGTGAAGCAAAATTAATTTGCGACCGCAGTTTAGAACCCTTTGATTTTCCAATTGACATCAACAAGCGGATCATGTTCAAGTATGGAGAAGAAGAGGCTGAACTGAGTGATGAGATTATAATCATCAGCAGAGACAGGGTAAGTCTAGAGTTAGGGCAGCATGTGTATGAGTTCATCTCATTAGCAATACCTATCAAAAAGATACATCCTAATTTTAGGCAGCCTGATGATGACGATTATGAAGGTGAAGGGAAGCTGATTTATACGTCTGAAACGGAGAGTTCGGAGGAAGAAAAAGATGTAGACCCACGATGGGAGATTTTAAAAAAGTTGAAAAATTAAATTTAATATATTTAGGTTATGCCAAATCCAAAACGAAAAACCTCGAAAACCAGAAGAGATAAAAGAAGAACTCATTATAAGGCTACAGCCAAACAATTTGCAGTTTGCCCAACTACTGGAGAAAACCATCTGCCGCACCGTGCTTTTTGGCATGAGGGCAAACTTTACTACAAGGGAAATGTAGTAATGGAGAAGGAAGTTCTGGCCTAATAAAACCATGATGGTGTTTATTATTTGTAAGGAATTGAAATTTACTTGTATTACTTTTAAGCTAAGTAATAAGCAGGGCTAAAGCATCATTTCTAAATGCTCGGTATAAAAGGCCGGGCATTTGTTTTTTTTATTGGATCACAATTTCGAGTGGGTAATTCACTCCAAAGAGATAAATCAGAAAAAAATCTATGACTAAGATCAGAGCATCCATTACTGGCGTGGGGGGATATGTTCCAGATTACATTCTTACCAACAAGGAGCTCGAGACGCTAGTAGAAACCAGCGATGAGTGGATCACCAGTCGAACAGGGATTAAAGAACGAAGAATATTAAAAGGCGAAAATAAAGGGGTTTCGATCATGGGCGTAGCAGCTGTAAAAGAACTGCTTTCAAAGACCAACGTAGACCCAAAGGAAATTGACCTCATCATTTTCGCAACCGTTACACCTGACATGACTTTTCCTGCGACAGCTAATATTGTTGCGACAGAAGTAGGTGCCACTAATGCATTTAGTTTTGACATGGCTGCTGCTTGCTCTGGTTTTTTGTATGCCTTAACAACCGGAGCAAGTTTTATCGAATCGGGGCGATATAAAAAAGTCATTGTTATTGGTGGCGATAAAATGTCTGCTATTCTTGATTATACAGACCGCACAACGTGTATCATTTTTGGTGATGGCGCTGGTTGTGTTTTATTAGAGCCAACAACAGAAGAAGTTGGAGTAATGGATTCCATTTTAAAAAGTGACGGAGCTGGCGAAAGCTACCTTCATATGAAAGCAGGCGGTAGCCGCACCCCTGCCTCGCATGCTACGGTAGATGGCAGGCAGCATTACGTGTATCAGGAAGGGGCGGCTGTTTTCAAGTTTGCCGTCACCAATATGGCCGATGTTTCAGCGCAGATTGCTGAACGCAATAAATTGAAATCTGAAGATATCACGTGGTTGGTGCCTCATCAGGCAAACAAGAGAATCATCGATGCTACTGCAAACAGGGTAGGCATTAGCGAAGATAAAGTGATGATGAATATTGAGCGGTATGGTAATACTACCGCTGGAACTATACCACTTCTTTTATGGGATTATGAAAAACAGCTCAAGAAGGGAGACAATCTCATTCTTGCAGCATTTGGTGGAGGCTTTACATGGGGAGCCGTCTATGTAAAATGGGCGTACAACAGCAATTAAAGGCCCTAAATTTTGATTTCTGAATTCAGATGTGTGATTTATAGTTATAAAATCTTTAAATCGTAATTCTAAAATTTTAAATCTAAATCATTTTGTAACTTAAAGTTCGATTTTTAGTATGGCAAGCATATCTGATCTAAGTAAAGGAAATTACATTCGCTATAATGGTGAAGTGGTTCAAGTAGAAGAACTCCAACACCGGACTCCTGGAAATCTTCGCGCGTTTTATCAAATAAAAATGAGAAGTGTTCGCACAGGAAAAATTGCAGAGAATCGATTTAGGCCTGGCGATGCAGTTGAAATTCTTAGAGTAGAAACAAAAGAATACCAGTACTTATATGCTGATGGAAATAGCTTGGTGGTGATGGACAACGAAACCTTCGATCAAGTCTATATCGATAAAGTATTATTGGGTGATTCTGTTAACTTTATCAAAGAAGGTGTCACCTTACTAATTGCTTTCGAAAATGGCACCAACCCTATCACGGCAGAACCGCCAGCGCATGTTGTAGTTAATGTTACGTATACTGAGCCAGGGGTTCAAGGCGATACTGCAACACGCACTCTTAAAAATGCAACTATTGATACAGGTGCAGAAATAAAAGTTCCTCTTTTTGTTAACACTGGAGATAATATTAAAGTGAAGACAAGTACTGGAGAATATGTAGAACGAGTTAAATAAAATGACGTATGGCCGTGACTAAAAAATCTGAGACAACATCCAAGAAGGGAACTTCTCAAGAAAACGGAACCTTAAATCAATCCGAAATGAAAACATCCGAAATTAGAGACCTTATCGATTTCATTGCAGAGTCTGGGTTGAATGAAGTCAACATCGAGACCAAAGAATTAAAACTCCATGTTAAGCGTGAACCTGATCAAAAAGTTTTTAAATCTTCACCAGCACCAGTAGCGATGCAATTACCAGCAGCCCCTGTTGCTGCCTCCGCTCCTGCTGCACCAAAAGTGGAAAAACCTGTGGTTGCAGGAAAGACGACTGTAGACATAAAATCTCCAATGATTGGCACGTTTTACAGAACTGCAAATCCAGACTCACCTCCATTTACCTCTGTTGGCGATAAGGTTACAAAAGGTCAAACCGTCTGCATCATTGAAGCCATGAAACTTTTTAATGAAATTGAATCTGAAGTTTCAGGAACAGTTGTAAAAGCGATGGTCGAGAATTCTTCACCTGTTGAATACGACCAGGTGCTTTTTGTTGTCGAGCCTGATTAATCAATATTAATTCGAGATTCAAAATTCAAGACTGAATAGGTTTGAATTTTGAATCTTCTATCCTGAATTACATCTATGTTCAAGAAAATACTAATAGCAAACCGAGGAGAAATTGCATTGCGTGTCATCCGCACGTGCAAAGAGATGGATATTAAAACGGTGGCCGTTTACTCCACTGCTGATCGAGAAAGTCTTCATGTGCGTTTTGCCGATGAGGCTGTTTGTATAGGTAGTCCTCCTAGCAAAGATTCATACCTCAACATTCCTCGCATTATATCAGCTGCAGAAATTACAAATGCAGATGCAATTCATCCAGGCTATGGTTTTCTTTCCGAGAATGCCGAGTTCTCTGCAGTATGCCACGAGTATGGAATAAAGTTTATTGGACCCTCGCCTGACATGATCAGATCAATGGGTGACAAAGCCACTGCAAAAGCTACTATGATAAAGGCAGGAGTGCCTTGCATTCCCGGCTCTGTGGGGCTCTTAGAATCAATGGAGCAGGGAGTAAAGCTTGCCAAAGAAATCAAATACCCTGTGATAGTGAAAGCCACTGCCGGAGGCGGTGGCAAAGGCATGAGGATCATCAACGATGAATCTGAATTCAAAAAAGCATGGGATGATGCGAAGCGCGAAGCGGCTGCCTCATTCGGTAACGATGGCTTGTATCTGGAAAAATTTGTAGAAGAACCTCGCCATATTGAAATACAAATTGTTGGCGATCAATATGGAAAAGCCTGTCACCTATCCGAGCGTGATTGCTCTATCCAAAGAAGACATCAAAAGCTGGTAGAAGAAACACCATCACCCATTGTGACACAGGAATTGCGGGAGCGAATGGGAGAGGCTGCCATTAAGGGTGCCCGTTCCATAAATTATGAAGGCGTTGGAACGATTGAATTTCTTGTAGACAAGCATGGAGATTTTTTCTTCATGGAAATGAATACGCGAATTCAGGTGGAGCACCCCATTACAGAAGAAGTAACAGATTATGATTTGATTAAAGAACAAATCAAAGTAGCAGCCGGTGTTCCGATTTCAGGTAATAATTATTTCCCAAATCTTTTTGCCATGGAATGCCGCATCAATGCAGAAGATCCAGCCAATGGGTTTCGTCCTTCTCCGGGCAAAATAATTAACATCCATATGCCAGGCGGTCATGGCGTGCGTATAGACAGTCATGTATATGCTGGGTACACCATTCCTCCAAATTATGATTCCATGATTGCAAAACTCATAGTCACTGGTCAGTCGCGAGAGGAAGTAATCACCCGAATGAAAAGAGCATTGAGCGAGTTTGTTATTGAGGGGGTGAAGACAACAATACCTTTCCATCTAAAACTCATGGACAACGCCATCTTCCGTTCAGGAAAGTTTACTACTAAGTTTTTGGAGACTTCGTTTGATTTTTCGGAGTTGAAGTAGACTAAGCTTGCATTGCTATAATATGATAAAGCTAAGCAGTGTTAAACCGCTAGATAATTACATACTCGAGCTTTGGTTTAACAATGGTGAGAAACGCTTATTTGATGTGAAGCCGTATTTGGGCATTGGTATTTTTGAAGAATTGAAAGATAAAGCCTATTTTAAAAATGTGACTACAAAATTTGATAGCATAGCTTGGCAAAATGGTCAGGATTTCAGTCCCGAAACACTTTATTTAAAAAGCAACCCAAAATTAGTCCAATAGCACTATGGCAGCGTACTTAAATCAATGCTAGGCGGAACATTCAGCGATTGGCGTGTGAATGTCGTATTGAGTTCCGTAAATTGATTGAAGTGGCCGGATATTTTTAAGTAATAATTACTTCCTTCAATGCCTCCAGCATAGTCTTTCCTAAAAACGGCTTCACTTCCTGTTAAGGTTGCCCTCTTCAATTCCTTCCAAGTAGTACCCCCGTTTTCTCTTACCCATTGGTTTCCATACAAAGCCATTCTCGCTATATTTCCAGTCTCTGTATTAAAGTTTTCGATAAATGAATACAAACTCTTTAAGTAAGTAGATGTTTTGGGTCGTTTCCAACTGGCTATAACAAACCATTTATTTTCCTCAGGTGCAAAAAACCAAGCAGTGTACTGAGTGTTGTTGCTGTCAATTGGCTTGCCTTGGACAAGGAATTTATATGTATTATTGGCAATCCAATTATACTTCAAATAACTTTTTCCTCCAGATCCTTCATTGCCAAACGAACCCGTAACAACATTTACCCCTTTTCTTACGAGGATAACTTGATCTTCCAGGGGTATCATGGTAGGGTCATCAGTTACAAATGGACTCCAAACCGAAAATAATACAATACGCTCTGTTGAGGAAACTACTTGAAATCCAAAATAGCCTTCCGCAAAACCATTGGCCATATAGTAAGATCCGATAACATCACTATTGGTTGGTACTTTTATTTCGCTGTAATACCACTCAATATTATTTGTTCCCGTAACATCATGAAAAAGGCTTAAAGCTGGTCCCCTTCTTTGCCAATAAAAACGATTATCAGTATTATCGGGAACATAAGCCATTGTGTTTGTAACTGCCGAACCACTGACCACTACGTTTGTGAGAAGCCCAAACGATATTGATGCCTTTGAAATCCCTTGAACATCAATAGAAATATATCCTTCGGACGGAACATCCCACTCTCCAACAAAGACTTCATTTTCGATGTTTCCTGTTATTGTTAACTCAACTGATTTATTTAAGACTGTTACTTTAATAGTATTCGTGCCATTACCGGCATTTATTTTCAAGGAGACCTTTAGTGCACCGGGCTGACTTAACCTTATATATGTTTTGCACACTGATGACGAGTTAGTCCAATTTGTCAACCCCTCAGTTGCGATTAGAGCCCCGTTATCGACCCAAGAATTTCCACCAACAGGAACTAACACTTTATTGGAATCATGAACGCCAGGAACTGAGGTTGTAAACGTTACCTCATCACCATAACTTGTCCCCACAGAATTAGTCGCATACGCCCTAACGTAATATTTTGTGGCTCCTGATAGCCCACTCAAATTGCTTGTGAAGCTACCTGTTCCCAAACCGTCTGTCGTTTTAGTTGCAAGAGCAATAGTTGGAACAGGATTTGGACTCCATACGACACCTCTTGCAGTTATTGAAGCTTCACCGTCACTTGAAATTATACCACCACCAGATGCGGAGGTTGATGTAATGTTTATAACAGGCTTTGAGGTAAGGGCGGGCAGATTTGCTGAAGTTGTAAATGCTAACTCTTCACCATAACTCGTGCCCAAGGAATTGGTTGCGTATGCCCTAACATAGTATTTCGTTGCCGCTAAGAGGCCAGTCAGATTACTAGTGAAGCTACCTGTTCCTGAACCGGCTGTCGTCTTAGTTGAAAGAGAAATAGTTGGTGCTGGATTGGTACCCCAAACAATACCTCGTGCAGTAATTACAGTTCCTCCATCACTTGATACATTGCCTCCACCCGATGCCGATGTTGAGGTAATATTAGTGATTGGATTTGTCGTAAGTGTCGACAGATTGGCAGAAGTTGTAAAAGTTATTTCATTACCATAACTCGTCCCCACCGAATTGGTAGCATACGCCCTAACATAATATTTTGTGGCCGAAGCTAGCCCAGTCAAATTACTTGTGAAGTTACCAGATGCAGAACCATCTGTAGTCTTCGTTGAAAGAGAAATAGTCGGAGCAGTATCAGTACTCCAAATAACGCCTCTTGCCGTTATTGAGGCGCCACCGTCACTTGAAATATTACCTCCACCTGCTGCTGATGTCGATGTTATATTAGTAATCGAATTTGAAGTAAGAATAGGTACACTTGTGAGTGTTGTAAAAGTTAATTCATCACCATAACCAGTCCCTGCAGAGTTGGTTGCGAATGCCCTTACATAATATTTTGTTCCTGCTAAGAGCCCAGTGAGATTACTTGCAAAGGTACCTGTTCCTGAACCGTCTGTTGTCTTAGTTGAAAGAGATATAGTTGGTGCGTTGGTAGTACCCCAAACAACACCCCTTTTGGTTATTGCAGCACCCCCGTCATCTGAAATATTACCACCACTACTTGCAGAACTCGTAGAAACATTTGAAATCGCTGCCGTGCCTACCGTTGGGGTTTTTTTTGCTTCGGTCTCTTCCTTTTGGCAGCTATTCAAAAAATTAATTGCTGCAAAAATTAAACTAATCGAAAAGAATTTTATAAAATTTTTCATGCAAATATTGTTGGCGTCTAACTATTACTCGCGATTTTGAATAAAATATCCAATCAAAGTCCATTTCACTTGACAATATGTCTTCAATTAATTAAAAAAAACTACATCAATTGAATAGCTACTTCCCAAAACTAAACACATGCTGCCCACTCACCGATTCAATTCTTCCCGGGCCAAGTGTTGTCTTGCTCCACGTCAAAGCAAGTTTTAAGGAAGAAGCCGTAACCTCTTGAAGTTTTACTTCCAACCCATCATCACGTTTTACGGCAGTAGCATCCGCATTTGTAAAGGACCATGTGCCGCTGGCTGGCCAAACAGCCCCGCCATTTGTTGATGTAAACCCACTGGCACTAAACTTAAGACTCAGATCTTTGTAAATACTTGTCTTGTCTGCGCCATCAACCGTCACACTTTGCATCTTCCAGGTGGGTGACGTGAGGATGGCTTTCACTTCATCTTGTTTGGAGGCAGGTGCCGGTGTGGGATCAGCCGCTGCACCAGAGCAACCGGAAAGATGGATTAAGGTTGCAATGCTCATGATTACTAAAAAAACTACGAGTATTCGATTGCTTGTTTTCATATTATTTCTTTAATGTGTAATTCTTAAAACTTGTTTTCTCTGCGATCTCAGCGTTCTCTGTAGTTAATTTTTTTACCGCAAAGCACGCTGAGGAACACAACGCAGAGGTGCGCAAAGTCAATTATTTTTTAATAAACTTGATCTGATTAATACTATTGCCCTGCTGAACACGCAACAAATAAACACCGGCCGCTAAGTGTTGCACATTAGCCCGATGCACCGTATTTTTTTGTTCCAGTGTCAACGTGTTTGTTCTGCCTGTCATATCCGAGAGTTGAGAATTACTGACCTCCCCTTTTAGTCCGCGCACTTCCAGGTAGTCTTCTACAGGGTTTGGATAGATAGTAATGCGGTTGGACTGAGTACCTAAATCACCAGTAATAATAAATGGTGTATCGGCTGAGAACTCGCTCAGGCAATCATCCACCTTTACCTGCACTTTGTAAACCCCAACTGTGGTAACACTTAGTGTGGCGTTCGTTGCTCCGGTGATGACTGTACCATCCTTAAACCATTGGTTGCCTGCCGATGTGCTGGAGGTAAGTGTGATGGCATCGGTGTTAGCACCACTTACTGTAATGGTTGGCTTGGCTGGCTTAATACAAAAGCTTTGATCTACGGAAACCGCAGCATTGAAAGTGGCATCTCCTGCCTGACTGGCCGTAATGGTAGCACGCCCCGCTTTTACAAGTGTTACCTGACTACTACTGATCGTGATCTTATCTGAAGTAGTAGCGTAACTTACCGACAAAGCCGAACTAGCTATAGCAGTTAATGCGAAAGCTGCACCTCCCAATGTTTTGTCTGGGATAGCTGCAAAGGTGATCGTTTGGTTTTGCTTAGAAGTCACCGTTAATGTTTGAGACACATCAGCTGCTGCATTGTAATTTACATTGCCAGCTTGGCTAGCTATAATGTTGGTAGTGCCAGCTCCGACCAAGGTAACCATACTGCCGCTGATGGTTGCCACAGCAGTATTACTGCTACTGTAACTTACTGGCAAGCCAGAAATAGAAGAAGCCGTTAGCGCAAAAGCTGGATCAGTACTCAACTTAGCCGGTAAAGCAACAAACGAAATGGTTTGGTTGGCCTTACTAACATTTAAAGTTTGAGTAACACTCGTAGCAGGATTAAACGTAGCATCTCCAGCCTGACTGGCTGTAATAGTGGAAGTTCCTGCTCCAACAATAGTTACAATGTTGCCCGAAATAGTTGCAACCGCTGGGTTACTTGAAGTATAACCAACCGCAAGCTGAGAACTAGAAGTTGCACTTAAACTAAATGTTCCATCACCAAAAGTTTTTGCAGCTAGACTGTTGAAGGTAATGGTTTGACTTGTCTTTGAATTAACAGTGAGCACTTGGTCAACTGAATTTGCTGCAGTGTAGTTAGTATTACCTGCTTGTGAAGCGGTGATGGTGGATGTACCGGCACCTACAATGGTAACGGTATTGCCAATGATCGTAGCAACCGCAGTATTAGAACTACTAAAACTTACTGGTAAGTTTGAGGAAGAAGAAGCCGTAAGGGCAAAAGGTACATCAGTAGTTAACTTAGCAGGTAATGCACCAAATGTAATGGTTTGGTTTGCCTTGTTAACAGTTAGCGTTTGCGACACGTTGGTTGCTTGATTGAATGTAGCATCTCCTGACTGACTGGCTGTAATGGTGCAAGTTCCTGCTCCAACAATAGTTACAATGTTGCCCGAAATAGTTGCAACCGTTGGGTTACTTGAAGTATAACCAACTGCAAGCTGAGAACTGGAAGTTGCACTTAAACTAAATGTTCCATCACCAAAAGTTTTTGCAGCTAGACTATTGAAGGTAATGGTTTGACTTGTCTTTGAATTAACAGTGAGCACTTGGTCAACTGAATTTGCCTCAGTGTAGTTAGAATTGCCTGCCTGCGCAGCGGTGATGGTGGATGTACCGGCACCTACAATGGTAACGGTATTGCCAATAATCGTAGCAACCGCAGTATTAGAACTACTAAAACTTACTGGTAAGTTTGAGGAAGAAGAAGCCGTAAGGGCAAAAGGTACATCAGTAGTTAACTTAGCAGGTAATGCACCAAATGTAATAGCTTGGAATCCTTTGGCAATGATTAGTATTTGCGGAACGCTTGTTGCCGCATTGTAATTTGCATTACCTGCCTGGCTTGCCGTAATAGTTAATAAACCTATATTAACAATGGTTACTGTATTGCCTGAAACTGTGGCCACCGAAGGACCACTACTGGTGTAAGTAATGGGTAAACCCACAGAAGAGGTAGCGCCAAGTGCAAACGCAGCATCACCGAAACCCTTAGGAGGCAACGGATCAAATGTTATCGTTTGATTGCCTTTAGAAACTGTAAGTGTTTGCGGCACGGCTGTCGCTGGATTATAATTTGCATCTCCCGCCTGACTTGCTGTGATAGTAGTAGAGCCAACTCCAATAATTGTAACCGTATTACCCGAGACAGTTGCTACCGAAGTATTATTACTCACATAACTTACCGCTAACGCAGATGTGGAGGAAGCTCCAAGCGTAAAAGTGGGGTCGCTTGTTAATTTCGCAGCTAATGCACCAAACGTAATGGTTTGATTGAGTTTTACGCCTGTACCCGTCAGATTAATAATATAAGGTGTTTCATCCGGATCGGTATTAGATATTTTGATGAGGGCTGTCCTTATACCGCTACCTCCAACTGTAAATTTTATAGTAAATTCCCTCGTATCACCTGGATTTAGTAATCCATTAGATAAAGAGGACACAATAAAATCGGAAGCATTTGTACCTTCTACCCAAATAGTAGGTTGCCCATTAAAAGCAAGTGGAGCAGTGCCAAGGCTTTGAATCACAAAAGTCTCCTCCTTCTCAGAAAGCATGTTCACATTTCCAAAGTCAAAATTGCCATTAGTCGCAACCGAGTTTAAATTGTTTGTAATGTTCATCTCACTTATTCCAAAACTTTGAATAAGATCATGTCCTCCATCTGCCACTAACAGCAAAGTTCCAGTTGTATTTATGGCAATGCTATTTGGGTTTAAGAAGGTCGCATAACCCCTAGGAGCCCCCCCCGGTAATGCCCCTGTCTGGTTCGCCCACTGTATATTGATACACACCCGCACTGTTGAACACCTGGATGCTGTGGTTTACCTTATCCAGCACATAAATTTTTCCGTTAGCGATCATCTTTATATCGGTGGGACCATTGAACTGGCCTGCTCCTGTGCCGGGTGCGCCAAAAGCCCCAATAAAGGCATTGGATGGAGTGAAAACCTGCACACGCTTGTTGCCATAATCTGTCACAAGCACATTTCCCCCACCATCGAATGATATACCATTTGGCAAATTAAATTGACCGTTACCACTTCCGGTGCCACCAAAGGAGCTTACGAAAGCTCCGGAGGTTTGATAAACGAAAACCTGATTACTGCCGGGATCGCTGATATAAATTTTCCCTGTTCCATCCAATGCAAGCCTCGATGGGCCTACCAACGTTCCCTCTCCTATTTTTCTAACAAATGCTCCGGCATTATCAAAAACTTGCACCCTTCCGTTTCCCCAATCGGCCACGTACAGATTGCCGGCATTATCCAACGCAATACCAGTAGGTACATCAAGTTGTCCGTCACCAGTGCCAGGCGAGCCAACTGTACGCAGATAGTTTCCCGCCAGATCATACACCTTTATTTCATGTGTTCCCAAAGAGACATAGACATTCGTATCATCAAAAGCAACGCCCTGCGGCTGGTAAACCTGATTGCTTGATGTAGGTATTGGCGTAAATGTTTTTAGAACAGTGCCACTGGGAGAAAATTTAATAACTTCATTTCTGTTGTAATTGCTGCTATAGATATTTCCTGAAGCATCCAGTGCTATACCACAAACACCGCCTGTTATCACTGGCCAGTTGAAGGTACTAATGAAACTTCCCGTGTTGTCAAAAATCTGAATGCGAGAGTTAGTATCATCCGTCACATAGATCTTTCCACTTGTGTCTACTTTAATATGTTTAGGAAGATTAAATTGTCCATTGCCTGAACCTGAAGTTCCAAAAGTGCGAATAAATCCTCCCGTGTTGGTGAAGACTTGAACCCGACTATTCGCCTGATCGGCCACATAAATATTTCCGGCATTATCTACATCAATTCCTCGGGCAGAAGAAAACTGGCCGTTGCCGGTGCCTGAAGATCCAAAAGAATATTGAAACACTCCAGCTGAACTGAAAACACTGACCCTGTTATTAAAAGATTCCATCACATAAACTTTTCCGCTACCGTCTACAGCTATACCACCGGGCGAAAACATTTTACCGGAAGCTGCTCCCCGCCCTCCAAACTTCCGTATGAAAGTACCGTCCGGAGTAAATACCTGGATGCGATGATTGTTGCGGTCAGCCACATACACATTACCACTGGCATCCAGGCCAATGTCCGTAGGCCCTGAAAACTCACCATCATTAATTCCAGGCCGGCCAAAAACTTTATAGAAGCTTCCATCAGCATTGAGGATGATTATTTGATTTAAGTTTGTGCTGGGAATGTAAACTTTCCCGCTGGCATCCACTTCTATGCCTGTTACTCCACCTGTATATTGACTGACTCGATCACCATCCTGACGAATAAAAGTGTACGGTGACGGTGAATTACCGCCCAAAACATTAAAATCGACCAATACATTGGGGGCGGCATTGAAATTATTATCACCAGCCTGAGAGATTGTCATCGTAACGAGACCAGAGCTTAAGGGTAGTATCAGGTTATTTCCAAGATACATTGCATTTGAATTGGAGAAAGCATAAGTAAGCGGCAAGCCTGAGGTTGAATAACTCTGAGGATCAAAAACTCCACTTCTCGGCAAGCCTGCCTTGTTTGCAATAATAGCTTGTGTTGATTTGTTGATAGTCAGAGTTTGCGGCACATCCGCTGCAGGGTTGTAGGTTCCGTTCCCAGCCTGCTTGGCCGTAATGTTGCACGTGCCTGCACCTTCAATGGTTAAAATATTTCCGCTTATGGTTGCTACTGCTGTGTTGCTGCTAACATAAGTTATAGGTAAACCTGAAGAGGCAATGGCATTTAAAATAAATGGCGAGTTGTTAAATACTTTTGTGGGGATGGCCGGGAAGGAAATATTTTGAAAGGGGGCAGCCCCACCAAAACAACTTATGTTAGCTACCCAGCCTGCTCCGTTAACCGTGTTGTCTGAAGTGAAGTGTAACGTGAGTTGACCACCCGCTCCGGTAGCGATGATATCATTGGGTATGGAACTTCCTGTAAGCGTAACCAACAACGGTGAGCCGGTAGTGGGCCCATCATAGATCTCCAGAAAGTCGTAGTCTTGTTCCAGATCAAAGGCTGAAAAAGAAAGTTTTATTTTGGCCCCGGCTGTAGAGGGCGCTAAGGTCATGGTTACATCCTGATCAATAGCGTAATCTCCTGGCCCGCCCGTATCCAACAATTGATTGGAGCAAATGTTTATGGTGGTATTGGAAATCGGTATACCTTGAAATACGGAAAGTACTTGTACGGCACTAGCTGCTGGGTAATAGGTACCATCACCACTTTGTGATGCTGTTATGGTTGTGGTGCCCAGCCCATGTATTGTAACTGTATTACCACTAATGGTGGCCACGGCAGTATTGCTGCTGGTATAACTAACAGCCAAACCCGAAGATGTCGTTGCGCTTAATGCAAAAGGTGGATCATTAGGAGCCTTTGCATCGATTGCGGGGAAGGTGATTGTTTGAGGGGTTTGCTTAACAAGTATGTAAAGTTCCTCCGCAGCGACAATGATTTTATCGCCTAAATCCAAATAGTCCTCAACACCCACAGAAGAGGCTACAATCTCATAGGTCCCTAATTGAGTACCATCGCTCTCTTTAAGCCCGCAACAACTAACTCCTCCACGTGTAAAATAGAGCTTACCATTCGACACTTTGAAATTTTTCGCTGTGGAGTTGCCGTTAAGTATTGGCTGCGTTCCCACATCGGTACCATCTGACTTAAATACTGCTCTTTGACCTAAGCTACCGCTCCTATAGCCTGAGAAATAGATATTATTGTTGTAAGCAACCACATCACTGTAATAGAACACTTGGGCAGTGGACTGGGCACCATAAAAACCACTACCATAGCCGCCACTACCTGTGTATGTGTCTGGGTTCAAATCCTTTACAATAGTAGTCCCCGCATCAGTTCCGTCACTCCTCCAAAGTTCACTTCCATAACTAGGGTGGACAGCACTGAAGTATAAAATTCCATTCAAGTAAACAAGAGGAACTGGGTTGCTGCCTGAAGGTCCAGGGTAAATATCCTTTACTCTTACGGTACCTCCATCTGTACCATCTGACCGCCATAGTTCCCAACCACTATTAAATCCAGACATATAGACATATGGACCACCAGCTAACAAATTTCCGTAAGAACCCTGTTTAACAAATAAAACATTTGTGCCATCAAATTTATAAAGTCCACTACCTGCAGTTCCGCTTCCTGTGAAGAAAAGAGTATTATTATTTTTGACAATTGGACTACTACCAAAAAAAGCGGCCTGAGTTGTGACTGGAACAGTCCCCGCTGCCGAACCATCCGACTTCCATAAAGTAGAAAAAAATGAGCCTGAGCCATCCCTCGCGGTAAAGTACAATTGACCATTAAGTTCTTCAAATTCACTTATGCTTTCAAATCCACTACCTATACCAGGAAGGATATCCTTCACTATGGTTGTGCCGGAAGAAGTGCCATCCGTCTTCCATAACTCGTTGCTGGTGACTCCATCATCAGCAATAAAATAAAGGGTGCCTCCTATTACTTTGAATACAGTGTAAATTCCAAGTCCCCCAGTTGGTCCACTTCTAATATCCTTCAACAACTGGGTGCCAGAAGGCGTACCATCACTTACCCAAAGTTCCCTACCATGAGTACCATCTTCGGCAATAAAGATGATTTTTCCATTTAGATTGATTAATAGGGTCGGGTCACTCTCACCAAAAGCAACAGCAGTTTGATTAATATCTTTTAACAGGCTTAGTTGGGCCCTGCATACAATGGGCATTATTAAAATAAAGAGCAGGATAAGACCAAACGTGGACAGCACTTTTGAGAACACCGTGAATTTCATAGTAAATGGTGAAGTGGTTTGAGTAAGCGCTGTTACTTTCATAGTGGTAGGTTTAAATCAATACATCAAAGATTTCTCAAATACATTTTCAAACTCAATACCCCATAAGAGGTATTTTATTGCCTCTTTCCCCTGCTCCTCTAATTGCTTAATAAAGGTTTTCATTTTCTTTCGTCATTATCAATACCCTAAAAAGGGTATTTTGAAAAACGATTTTTTTAATAGATGTAATTGTATGCGTATTGGCAATACCTATTAGTTGGTATTTTATTCCGGGGTCTTACCTAGTTGATGCAATCAAGGTGAAAAATCAACGAAAGTAAATACGCATAAAAGCGTATATTGATGAGAACAAAATCAACCCTATGGTAAGCCTCGAGCAAAATCAACTGATCCAGAAAATTCAAAAATTTTTTATTTCTAATTATACCGCACCAGCAAACTGCCAACTGGAAGATGAAGTAAAGAACTTGCTGGAAGACTCTCTTTTAAAACAGTTTATTTTCGCCAATAACCAGGTTACCGTAATCGATCATTCCATTAATGGCTATCGTTACATGAGTGAATCGAGTATTGATGTAATGGGCTACCCTGCCAGTGAATTTATGCAAAAGGGTTTGGCCTTCGCCTTCGGGTTAATGCATCCGGAAGACCTGGCCATCTTAGTTCCGGTTTTCGAAAAGGTGACATCGCTCGTGCAGCAGGTGAGCACTGAAGATCGTCCTTATTTTCGTTTCAATTATAGTATTCGTTTCAAATCTCCGAAAGGCTACCTCTTACTACATCAGCAGAACATACCGCTGGCTTTTAATGAGGCAGGCTTACCTTATATGATTGTTGCGCTTGTGTCTGACATTACACCCTTTTCAAAAAATGATGGAGTTCATTATTCTGTAAGCTTGAACAGACCAGGCGAACCGATCCAACAGCTGTTGAGTAGTCAATCAAATCATAACCTTAATCCTCTAACTAGGCGAGAAAATGAGATTGTACAACACTTATCCAATGGCCTTGATACCATCCAAATTGCTGAGAGACTTTTCATCAGCGAAGGCACCGTGCGCACTCACCGTAAAAACTTACTAGAAAAAACAGGGGCGCACAACTCGGTGCATCTGGTACGCATGGCCGTGGCCAATGGGTGGGTGTAATCACAATCCTTACGTTTCTAGGACTATAACGCGTTGGTTCACATCCCACGAATCACTTGTTAACTTAAAATCCACTTAAAAAAATCCTCATAAGGTAGGGTGCTGAGTTGGCCCCGCAACAATTTGGGATCTAGCCACTTCAACTGTGTCTTCGTGAAAAAATCTATAAATTTGAATTATGGGAAAGTTAAAAAACCATGAAAATGCCTATATCAGTTTAGAGAAATTAACAGGATACTGTCTCAATGAGCATCACCCCTACGGCAAAGAAAAAGCGGTTACTTTTAAGTCTGTTTTAGGCATTGGTGTAAATGAAGCCACCTTGTTGAAAGAAGCCATCCTAAAAGGTCTACCTGAAAATGATTGTTTGGTAAGAGAAAAAGATGAATACGGGGAACGGTTTACTGTACACATGAAAATCCGTATCTTTCAAAAAGAAACTATTGTTACTACAGGTTGGATTATTAGAACTGGTGAAGATTATCCACGATTAACAAGCTGTTATATTAAACGAAAAAATAAATGAAAAGAGAACATTTAAAACTACTTGACACTGTTGCTATCCTAAAAGATTTGCCGGAAAAAAAAGTGGTTTTTGGTCAGGTGGGTACGATAGTAGAAAAATTAACCGAAGGTGTTTTTGAAGTAGAGTTTGCCGATAAGTTTGGCGAGACCATCGCTGAGTTTGCAGTAAAAAAGGAAGATTTGATGCTGCTCCACTACGAAATGGAATTGGCGAGGTAGAAGTCCAAATGCAGTTTGCTTTTATATCTCAACCTGCCGCCCTGTTTCGTATCAACACGAACCAAGGCATGGAATGCCTCCTCTGGCCTCCTCTGGCGCAAGCGTCTCGCTTGTGCCTTCTAAAAAAGTTGCAACAAAAATTTGTAACTCCCATCCCTTGTTGGTGTTCTTCACCAACAAGCAAACATGAATTTCCAAATGAAGAATGTTTCTACAACCACTTGATCTCAGTGTCAGGTCGAAAGACTTGACCGCATGTGGAAAGAAGGGGCTTATCGAATTGAGCTATATTGTTTGATAAAGGGCACAAGCGAGACGCTTGCGCCAGAAATGGGCTTGCCTTTCCAACTGGAGGCTAGCGTTAGGATACCCCCTCCTCTGGCGCAAGCGTCTCGCTTGTGCCTTCTAAGTTCAGACCAATCCATTGCATGTTCTGTGCCTTCTAAAAAAGTTGCAACAAAAATTTGTAACTGGTAATTTCAAGAGTGAGCAGGAAATATAAATTTGGGGATTCCAGCGAGTTGTATTTTATCAGCTTTGCCGTCATTAATTGGGTAGATCTATTTAATCGCTTCTTTCTTCCACAATCCAATCTGAATCCCGGCAAGGTATGCGGCACCCATTGCTGTCGATTCAATTACCTCTGGGCGTTCAACCTCCGATCCTAAAATATCAGAAAGGAATACAAAGATATTGTCCTCAATAGTTGGCGGTTTTGCCAAAAGGAAAAGGGGCTTGAAATTTATGGCTGGTGCATCATGACCAGCCACGTTCATATGATTGTTGGAACCACAGGAAGGCCGCTGGAGAAAACGATTGGGGAGATGAAAAGTTTTACATCACGCAACTTGCGAAAGGCAATAGAAGGCAATCCGGGCGAAAGCCGCAAGAAATGGATCACAGAAATGATGAAGCAAACAGGATTGGACAATAGTAACAACAACGACTGGCAGTTGTGGCAGCAACATAACCAGCCCATAGAATTAAGAACGCCAGAGATATTCCATCAAAAACTTCAGTACATACATAATAACCCGGTAGAAGCAGGGTTTGTTGAAAAGGAAGAAGATTATTGGTATAGCAGCGCTCGAGATTTTTTTGGAAAAAAGGGGCTTATCGAACTTAGCTATATTGTTTGATAGAAAGCACAAGCGAGACGCTTGCGCCAGAAAAAGGAAGATTATTGGTATAGCAGCGCTCGAGATTTTTTTGGAAAAAAGGGGCTTATCGAATTGAGCTATATTGTTTGATAAAGGGCACAAGCGAGACGCTTGCGCCAGAAATAGAACACACATGGAGTTGTTGGCTGCCTTTGCATTAATTTTTTTATCCTGCATTTTATAGTTTGCCCTATACCCCAATTGGTGTATATTGTATTCGGCTTTACTCTATGCAACCACGCAAAATTGTAATCTGCGAAGATCACAACATTACCATTGAAGGACTTCGCGTGCTTCTGTCGGTCAATCCTCTGTTTATGGTAGCTGGCCACGCCCATAATTCAAAAGAGCTTTTCTCCAAGTTAGAAGAGATTAACCCTGATATACTTATCATGGACATCAACCTTGGGAATGAGGATGGGTTGATGCTCACGAAAAAAGTTAAAGACAAGTGGCCAAACCTGCGCGTGTTGATCCTCACTATGTATGATGACGCAGCATTGGTCAATAAATCCAAAGCATTACACGCAAATGGCTATCTAACTAAAAGCGCGAGCACCCAGGAACTTATCGAAGCCTTGAATGGCATTATGGGTGATCAATTTTATGAAAACCCTGACGCGCAAGTCAAACGGTTAAATGGGTTTAAAAAAAGAGATGAGTTTATTGAAAAGATGAAACTGACTAAACGTGAGGTGGAAATTATGAGCATGATTGGCAAGGGAAAAAATTCAGAACTCATATGTGAACAGCTTTTCCTTAGCCTGCACACCGTGCGCACGCACAAGAAAAATATCATGAAAAAGCTTGGGCTGAATAGCATAGGCGAAATGGTGCATTACGCGATGGAAAATCATTTGTCCGATTAGTGCTCATCAAATTACACCACCTTAGGTATTGTCATTGCCTGCATGATTGACTTAATTTTACCTGCTTGATAAAATTGCATTTTTATTGGATTGTCCTATCGCTAAGCATCACATCGTTTACTGCTGCGGGGCAGGATACACTCCTTGTAGATGATCACTTACAGCCGATGAAGGTTGGACGCTACATTCGCTATTTTAAAACACCTGACAGTATAACAGTAGATTCAGCGGCCCGTATCTTTGCCGATCCAGAAGCCACCTTCAATAGGCTTGATGAACCACATTTGGGAATTGTAGAGGATGATTTTTGGTTTTCTCTACTAGTTAAAAATACTTCAGAAAAAGAACAACGATTCATTCTCGAGTTGCAGCACTCTCACCTGGTGAGTGTATCATTTTTTGAAAGCGTTAAAGGAAAGTTCGAAGAACGGGGAACAATGGGGATGTTTCATCCATTTAACTCACGGCCGGTAAAGCATAGGCACTTTGTTCTACCTATCACATGCCAGAGCGGAGAACTTATTCAAGTGCTGGTTAGAATAGATCATGTAAACAGTTTAAGCGCACCTTTCTATCTATGGGATGAGAATTCGTTTCACCAGCGCGACTATGAATTGAATTTATCGTTTGGCTTTTTCTTTGGTATTCTATTCTTCTGCTCTCTGTTTGCATTGTTTTGTTTTTTCATGGTAAGGCAAACCGTGTTTCTCTGGTATTTCTGCTACGTGGCCACTGCATTCCTATATTTATTTTATGATATAGGGGCAGCCTTCCAGTTTTTGTATCCCAACATTACCCACATCGATGGACCGCTCGGCATTCAATTGCCAGTGCTGATGTTTATTTTCCTGATCCGGTTTTCTCAGTCGTTTTTAAAGACAAAGGAAAACCATAAACGCATCCATCTCACGCTAAATATTCTGATATTATTTTTTATTTCAACAATTCTAATTGTCCATCAATTCCTATTCGATCTGGGCCTTTGGTTTTTACCATCTCTTTTCCTGGTTATGTTTATCGGACTACTAACTTTAATCTACACAGGCATTGTATCGCTTAGAAAAAATACTACTTCCGCCATCCTTTATCTGGCTGCAACCGGCTCAGTAATCTCGTCCGGTTTGTATCACATTCTAGCCCAATCATTAGGGCTTTTATCACCAGAGTTTAATCCGCTTTTTATTGGCATTCTCGTGGAGGTTGCCTTTTTGTCATCTGCTTTGATACTTCAGTACGGAGAAGTTCAACGTGAGCGGTCCAGATTAAAAAATGAATTGGTGGAGCAGCAGAATAGAATGTTTCAACAATATATCGAAGGCATCGAAAAAGAGCGCAACCGTATTGCCAGTGACCTGCACGATAACATTGGAAGTAAGCTTAGTCATATCAAGCAAACCTATTTTACTAAAGAGACAGAAGAAGGAACACAACGCATAGCCTCTCTGATTGAGGACGTGCGCACATTATCGCATGACCTGGCTCCTACTATTGCCAAAGTTTCAGGCTTAATGCCCCTGGTAGAAAAATTAATTGTTGAGGCTCGTGCCAGTTCCAGTATTGATATCAAACTACAAACATTCGGGTTCAAAGAAATATTGCCAGTGGAAAGTGTTGTTCAGGTTTACCGTATTATTCAGGAGTCGCTCAACAACATCACGCTTCACTCAAAAGCAAAACGGGCAGACATCCAATTTTTTGGATATGATAAAGAATTGGTTGTAACAATAGAAGATGACGGTGTGGGTTTTGACCCAACTGCTCAGTCAGGCTTTGGTATTAACAGCATGAGAACCAGAGTTGCTTTGTTAAAAGGAAAAATTGAAATAAACAGTAGGCCTGGAAAAGGTTGCATGATTGTAGTGCAAGTGCCCTTGTGAAATAATAGGCTCAACCAAGCTTATATAAAATCGTTCGTCAAAAGACTTCAACATGTAACAAGGTAATGGTGCCAAAAATGGTTGATGTTTTTTGATTTGAAATTTCCTTTCTTTCCACGGTAAGTCTGAAGAGGACGCAAGCTCTGCTGGAGAGCAACTTGTTAGCAATAGGATTTATCGACTGGAATGGTCAGGAGGCTCTCGTTAAGAGAGCCTTCTCTGCTTT
>JANNAQ010000006.1:0-29347 GCA_031384515.1 Bacteroidia bacterium | reverse complement strand
GTTGATTAGCGTAGGGTCCATCGGTCTGTTAAAAAACACAATCTTGCCTTGCACATTCTTAGATCCAAGTTGTGCCAACTCTTCAAAACTTTTTACTTCGATAATTTTACTGACGATTCCATCTGGTCCCGTTCCGATTGATCCACCCAATGCACAAACATTCATCGACACTGTGCCCATCTTTTTTGAATTGATCACTCGTCCAATTTCTTGTTGACCTCTCACCCAATGCGGCACCATCACAGGCTGTAGCCATACGGAATCAAATCCAAAATCCTGCATCATATGTCTGCTCCACTCTACAGCAGCAGCCGCTCCAGGTGAACCTGATAATCTTGACCCCACATTTGTAGTAAGATGATGAAGCATCTCATACGATTTGCCATTCTGTAAAGCATTATCAAAAATTAATTTAACTGAAGACTCATCTGTTGATTGCGCAAAAACTGCAGCATTAAACAACAAGAAAAAGCAGAATAAGTATTTTTTCATAGTGAATAATTTCAAAATCAGGTGGTTTTAGAGAAAACCTTAAGGGTTGAAAATAGAATAAATCGGGTAATTGAAGAAGCTATTTGATGCAATTGGCATTCAGAACCAAATAAAATCGACAAACGTTTGAAAAGCAGGTGTTTCAATCGTACTTCGCAAGTATCTAAATCATCCTGTTATGGCATTTCTATTCGACTCCTTCGAAAGCTGGAAGAAGTACAGCATCGAAAAAAATATTTCTCTCCACCAGGTGGCAATGGAATATGAGAAAGAACAAAGGGGCCGTACAGAAAAAGAAATCTGGGACGGGCTTGATAATGCATGGACTGTCATGAAAGATGCAGTCCACACCGGACTGGAAGAAGACATGACTTCGCGTTCGGGCATGATCAACAATGGAGCAAAAAAGGTTTACCGCTATCCGAAGCCAGTACTCTCAAAAGAATTTCAAAATCTTATTTCACGGGCGCTGGCTGCAAAAGAAGTGAACTCCTGCATGGGTCGCATTGTAGCCGCACCTACAGCAGGTGCATCGGGCATCATGCCTGGCGTACTTTATACCCTTCAGGAAATTCATCACATCGATGATAAAAAAATTTTAGAAGCTATGTTGCTGGCGGCTGGCATTGCATTGATTATGGAACAAAAGGCTTCTATTTCAGGAGCCGTAGGTGGTTGCCAGGCAGAGACAGGTACTGCAGCCGCCATGGGTGCTGGCGCTATCGTCTATTGTTTAGATGGCGATACCGATCAGATATTTAATGCAGTCGCGATCACTGTTCAATGCATGTTGGGATTAGTCTGCGATCCCGTTGCCGGTCTGGTAGAAGTTCCTTGTGTGGTTCGAAATGCAAGTGCAGCAGCCATTGCAAATAGTTCGGCACAAATAGCATTGGCAAATGTAAGCAGCGTGATTCCGGTTGATGAAGTAATCGAAGCCATGGGAGAAATCGGAGCGAGTATGGAGACACGTTACAAAGAAACGGCCCTTGGCGGATTAGCAGCCACCAAAACCGGGCAAGCAATTGCTAAGAAAGTTTTGATCAGAGATATTGAGATTTTGCCAGATGAAGGAGTAAAATAATGTCTTAATTCTTGTTTTGAATAAACCGGTCAGCCTGAAAACTTATTCTACTATCTTTGTTCTGTTTAACTATTTTGCCAATTATGAGTACCACAGACATCCGCCAAAAGCTTCATAACTATATTGAAACTGCTCAGGACAAAAAGGTGAAGGCTATTTTTGTTATGGTGGAAGAAGAAATTGAAGAGAATTACAGCCACTGGAAGGATGAAACTTTTGTAGCTGAAATAAATCGTAGGGAAAAAATTTACCTGAAGGGAAAAACAAAAACCTACACGGTTGAAGAATCAATTACTCGTGCAAAAAAAAATCTCTTCATTAAATCTTGATATATCTATTTGACCATTACCTCAAAACTACCATCCCAATTTTTTGGGGCACCTCTTTCAATCAAATCTTTTGCGTTATCAGCCATAAACTTGTATCCTTTTGATCTGGGCTGTTGAATAGTTTGGTTATAG
Organism: Bacteroidia bacterium; assembly: GCA_031384515.1. Taxonomy (GTDB): domain Bacteria; phylum Bacteroidota; class Bacteroidia; order Cytophagales; family Cyclobacteriaceae; genus ELB16-189. Next base: position 27,310 of record JANNAQ010000006.1, on the reverse strand, counting down.
AGTTTATGAAAGATAGTGTGTGCTTTATCGAATGCTCTTGTTGAGAAATTTGAGAGGCCTTTTCCTACTTCGAGTATTTCCAACTTTAGTACATTAACTTCTTTTGAATTATCATCCATTCCAACCAGTTCCGCCAACGATACGGGCATTGATTTGCCCATCAGCTTATATTTTCCTAGCGGCCTTAGGACGAAGTTATGATTTTTGGGAAGTAGCTTATACAAAGATTCACTGACAATAATCGTTGCCCCCATCACTTTGGTAAGGCCTTCTATGCGAGAGGCAATATTCACCGCATCTCCAATAACACTCAATGATCTTTTTTGTGGAGTGCCGATCATACCGGAAATACAATTTCCATAGTTAATGCCAATCCCCGCTTGAATTTTATTTTTGCCTTCCGGTCGTTGCGTGTTGAAACGAATGAGTTCTTGCTTCATCATCAACGCAGAAATACAGGCATTTTCTACTACGGACAGTTTCGTGGCGCTATTAGGAAAATACAACGCCATAATAGCGTCACCAATATATTTATCAATGATGCCGCCCTGGATATGGATATACTTCGACATCGTGCCAAGGTATTGGTTCAATAACTCAATCAGGCTATTCGCATCAATACCTTCTGATAGTTTGGTGAAATCGCGGATGTCAGAAAACATAATGGCGATGTTCGATGATTTACCCTGAAATCCTTCTTTGCCGGTTTCATTCAAGATCATTTCAATCTGCTCCTGCCCGATAAAGCGGCCTGCTGTATGCAACAACCACCCATCCTTGTGTCGCTCTTTGAGTATATTTTCATACTCCTTTCTTAGCCCTGTGTTTTCGGTTTGATCCAATAATGAAATTGCCTTCCTCAATTGAAATGAGGATTCGTTATAATATCCTGATTTATCCAGTGCCTGCGATTGATAATAATAAAAGTGTGCTTTCTCGGTAATTGAATTGGTGAAGTCGCTGATATATACTTCCTCCGTCTTATGAAAATACGTTCTGGCAACAGAAGGTTTACCATTGAAGAGCGCCATCAACCCGCATAAGTAATCGATGCGCGATTGAAGTAGTTTTTTGTTTTCAGTATTAACTTCTTTGCCGGATAGTTTACGAAGCGTTGAAATGATCTGCTTTGATTTAACTACTTCATGAGTTTGTAAATAATAATAAGCTAGTGTGTACTGCGCAAAAAAATCTGCCTCCTTTCCCGCTGCTTTTGCATGCTGAATGCTGCGATCGATATATTTTATGGCACCCTGAAAATCCTGTAGTTCGATCAGGCAGCTAGCAATCTGGTTCATCATTTTTGATTTCAGACTTTCTTCTCCTGCCGATTTATCAAGAATCTTCAGGTCAAGCTCCAGATGTTTTATGGACTGTTTAAAATTACCAATGCCAAAATTTAAACGGCCCAGGTTTCCATGCGTGAGCGCAACAGAGGGCTCATCGTTGAATTCCTTTTTGATTTTTAACGATTCCTGAAACAACACCAACGCATCTTTGTAAAACCCAATCGTTTGAAGTACTTGTGCATAGGTGTCTGAAACCCTGGCCAGATAATACCGGGCTGGTTTGTCATTAACTGAGTTTAAACAATCAATGCTCTTATTGAGCGATTCGAATACAATATGATAATGGTTAGGGCCTTTCTTAAAATTTAAAAATCCCTTTACGTGGTAATAAATTCCCAACTCAAAATCAGATAGAAGATGCTGTTGGCCCGATAAAAAGGCTTCTGTTAGGGTAATCTCCTTTTTGTACTTTATTGGGTTATAGGCTATACCAATAAAAAAGAGAATGCAATCCGGTAGTTTACTCTGGATATTTTTTAAACCCTCCAGAATGACCGGGTTTTCTTTTTCCGTTTGTACGTAAATAATTTCAGAAAAAACTTTCTTACTGATTCCAGCTACAGGAGCAGCTCCCGCGTATCGTTGGTTGGCGGCACCTTCTAAACTCACCTTATACTATTTAGTTGAGTATCGGTTTTGAAATAGAGCATATCAGTGGTTGCAGCCGTGGGTTGGATTTGAAATATCACGGTGGTTCCTTCCGCGCTTGCGTAGATCTGGTGGTTTAGAATTTTAGTATCAAAATTATTCAAGGCCTCTGCAACTTCATCAAACGTTGAAGCACTGCAGTCGAAGGAACCTAATTGTAAGAATACATTATTAACCACACTCGCATAATAAATTTTGTTTTCATGCCCGCTTATTTTAACTCGCCCCTTAATCTCTTTTTCTTGAATTGAGGATTGATCAAAAAGGGCCAGCCAGCCGGAGCTAAAGGCAGCTACCAGTTTGGTATTATCCAACTTGACCAGGTTCGTTATTTTGGACCCTGAGGGAACGTTTAATATCCACTCATTTAGTTTTGGAGCGCCTGAACTACTTAAATTAAACAACTTCAATTTGTTAGACAAACCATCAAAAAGAACAAAATGCAACCCGCTGCCATCTTCGTAGAACCGGGGTGTGAAATCTTCTTCATTCCCAACAAAATCTGAGACCGGCAATTGCAGGGCATAAAGGGAATCTAAATTGTCTTTCAATATTTTCAGTATTACATCGTTAGAATTAACACCCTTAACTACCGAAGCCTGAACAAATCCATTGTCACTCGTTTGATACAGCCCACAGGCGCGGATGGCACTGATAGTCGGGTTAGTGGTATTAAAAGTGAATCTGGTTTTCTTTTTTTTAAGTTGATCATCAAACTCATTAATACCCTGGAGTTTTACGATGCCCGATGCATGCGAAGCATACGTGAAGAGTCTTTTATTGGCACGATCAAGCGAGTAGTTTTTTGCACTCCTGTTTTGGTTGAGATCTGAAGATATGCCGGGTGGAATGCGTCTTATCTGGATAAAGTAATTTGGATCACGCAACCGGGTTTGGTAATAACCATCGACTATTTTTGACTTATCCCAATATATCTCAAAGAGGGACTCTTTATTTGTCATTACGGGCAAGAACGCATAGGCAAGCGTTTTGAACAACCCACCCGGGGCAATGATAGCTTCATTACGGAGAGCGGTATAAGGTTGGTTACTGATAAAAAGAAAAGATCTGTCTTGCACAGTCTTGGCGGTAGGGCCGAAACAAGGATACTCCACAACCTTAGTTGAGGCGTCATCAACACAAAAATTCCGCACAGGAAGGAAATCTTGGTTATTTCCCATACCTATATCCTCCTCGTTCGGATGTTTCCTTATCACATCAAAGCAATCTATCCCGATCGGGCAGTTCAAGAAATCACGATACGAACCATGTAATAGCCGGCCATTGGTTACGTCCCAAGCTTGGACATTAGAAAGACCACCTAGGAAATTACGAAACTCATACTCACATTGAAGGGGCGCTCGGGAGTCGAGAAAGGTCTTAGTGTAGAAGGAGTGCCAAACTGGTGCTGGGCCTGGGTCGACAAATTGGAACCGAATTTCTAAATCAAAATCGGCAACAGGGCCAACATCAAGCCGGCCGCCTGCATAGGGTGCACCATAGTTGCGGAGCTCAAGTTTGCCTACTAGCCCCTTACCTAAAGTGATTTTATAGTCATTGAACTTGGGGCCAAAATTGACAGTTTTATCTGGATAGGTTTGTTTGGCATTTGCAGTATCGGTTTGGGAGCCACCATTGGTCGAGATGGTGGTGCGGAACAAACCGTCTTTGAATGTGTAACCATAGAAGACTAAATCTCCATTGTCTTCCTGATAGCCATCTAAAAACGAAACGCTGTCAACCCCTCCCGGTACACCAAAATTATGGTTCGAGTCTATGATGGAATAAGAAACGTTGCTGGTGTTTGCAATGGGGAGCAATTCGGTGCAACTCAGGAGTAAAATCCCCATCAGTAAAATGCATAAAGGCCTTACCATATTAGTGGATTTTGTATTTCAATTTGGTATAGTTGATTCCAACCGTAATGTAGCTACTCTTAAAATTATCCTCGAGCCATTCGTACTTAATCGCCTGCGCGGGGTCTGATTCGCGGTTGGCAGTCATGTTTAGCAGGCCCCATTCATAGCGAGCGAATAGGTTGATGATGTAATTCTTTTTTTGATACCACCCCACGTTCACCATAATAAGGGGGCGCACATCGCTCTTCGCACGGTGATTCCGGTTCGAAAAATTAGTCTCGCGGCTGGTAACGGTTTGATCAAAGCCGGGGACATCCTCCGACTTTTGCAGGTCTGCCCGGGCAGACAAAAGTTGGTTCAGAGACAGACCACCCAACACTTGAAAGGAAAGATTGTTTTTTTTGGTAGTATAACCGGAGGCCAGCATCAATTGAGCCCGAACCTGCCGCTCCGATAATTCGGTTTCTACTCTTGCATCTTTATTATTGACACTGAAGGAAACACGTTGCATTTCTGTCCAGACGTTTAGCACCACATGTTGCTTCAAATACCAGCCATAGCCCACGCTAAGCATTTGGCCAATACTTCCCTTGTATTCCAATCGGCTTGGAATATTTCTCACGTTAAATACTTCGTCTACGCGAAAAAAAGGTTGAATCAAGCCTGCACCAAGAATAAAGCCAGTGCGGGGAAATACGTTAAACTTTTCAATGGCGCGGATGAATTCGGGCGGGTCATCGGGCCGCTTTTCATATTGAGGTGTGATTTGCAACAACAACCGCAGTACGGAGTCAGCCTTGACGCTATTTCGCGAAAAAATAAAACTCAAACCAATGAGCCGATACGCTTCAATCCTTTGTTCTTTACTAAAGCCGGACGCAAGGCATGGAGCCAGCGATTCGCTTACTTCATTAAACCGCCCGGTATAGTAGGCTCGCTCTGCCTGGATTAAGGCTTGGGAGCAGTCCGTTTGCGCATGCACGATGATGCCACTTGCCACAAAGGCCATTAACAAAATGAGTTGAATTATACTTTTCATTTGTTGCAGGATTTAGTGTAGGGGATATCATCACCCACAAAGTTGCTCCATTCTTTCTTTGTCAGATTGCGGTTTATTTTGTCGCAAAGGGTAGATGAATAAACCTCCATGTTAATAGGAAAGTAACGAAGATTTCCCAAGGCATCAACCGTTATCAAATCACGACCATCGGGGTCAAAGCACGCCTGCAATACCCAACCACCATGATCGGCTAAAACAACCTGTCGCTGATTGATGGATTTCATATTCCACAACATAGAGGTGCCATCATAACTGGCGGATAAAAGAAATGAATCATCCGAACTGAAACGCAAATCGCACACCATCGCCTGATGGCCGGTAAGGGATTGATTCATTTCAGAACCCACGAGATCCCATAGCAAAATTGATCCATCATCCTTTCCAACGGCTAGTAATGTTCCTGCTGAGTTAAATCGAACTTGAGTCACTGGTTTAACTGCCGGAATTTTCCCTATGAGTGTAGCTCCGCCTTCCTTAATTTTCAGTAATAGTACCTCAGCTTTAGCCAGGCCAGCCGCGAGCGTACTTTTGCTGGCATTGAACGATAAGGAGTTAATTACAGACTCGGTTTTAATAATTTCAGATGATTCATACGTGGTCATATTCCATTTCAAAATATTCTGATCACTGCCTGCAGTATATAAATTATTCTGATCGTCAAAAACCAATGTCCATATGGCTGATTTATGAGCTGCAATATCTTTTAGCTTTTTCAGGCTCCCGACATCATATACCGTCAGCTTACCTTCTTCCGAACCCATGACTACTGTTTTTTTATCAGCACTTAGGGCAATGGACAGGAAAACATATGGAGTAGCCTCGATAAGAGTAATCGTGGCCGGAGAAGTGTTTAAACTGGTCTTGAAAATTTTGCCATCTGTGCCAACGGTAATGAAAGTATTAGGTGCGATGGCCACCATTCCCTTTACGGCACCTTTGTGAATACTGGTAGTATTAAACTGATCCCCATTTAATGCTTCATAAGCGGAGTAGAGCGCGCTATAAATGTCGGCTTGGTAGGGATAGCCACCATATTGATGATTGAATAAGTAGGCCTGTTGAGCTAACAAAACTTTCTGATCTTTATCCTGTAATTGCACTGCTTTTGCGCCCATGGCTTGTGCTATAGCGAGCATGCGAAAGCGAGTTGCTTCTTCTTTAGCTGTAATTGCTTCTCTTGAATTTTTATCCGCCAACTGGGCAAAGCGTTCTGCGTCCAGTCGGGCTGCATCCGCCTTTTCTTTTTCCGTTAAAGCAAATTTTTGACCTTGTTCCGCTTTCAATTGCAAGCTGTTGGCAATTGATCTTTGTCGCAGAGCTTCCTTCGTTTGGATTAAGGCGATAGCGGATTGTTCTTGCGCAATTTTTGTCTGACGGTCTGCTTCCAGTCTTTGTTGCTCGGCCAGATCTTTTTGGGTAAGTGCTTCTTTGGATTGCTCCTGTGCCACCTTCGCATTTTCCCTAGCCTCAATCTGCTTGTCGAATGCATAAATCAATGCGAGCAAGGAGAGAATGGACAACACTCCAAAAGTCAAAGCAGTAATTATAATTCTCTTGCGGCCTCTTTTTGATTTAGCCACCATTGCCTTACTCTTATCAATAAACTTCTTGATTTCGCCCTTCAGGTTCAGTTTACTTTCATAGGGTGCTATGTAGGCCAGGTCGCTCTCGTTTAATAAAAATGCCCTCTTTTCATGCTCACCAAAAGCATAGGTGATAAATTGGTTTACCTCAATCAGGTCGCGTTCGTAGCTGGTAATCTTTTCAAAAATTTTAGCGGCAATACTGTCGTGGCGAAGCTCGTAACGGCCGGCCTCATCCTTATCTTTTAATATCCTTCGGTTCACCAGTTCCTGGACAAGGATATCCACTTGTTTTTCTCCCAGTTCCTGCCCTATCGTTTTTACAAATTCAACTGCTTGCTGCAATGAAATCTGTTTTTTTGTGGCATCCGTAGAAACAAATGCTTTCAACAAGGCCAGTGCTTTTTCACTGTCGGGAATCAGTTCAATCTGTTCGTCTAGAAATTGGGAGAGCACGTCTCCCACATTACCTAATTCTTCCAGCAGTGTATTAGAGAAAACAATTTTACCTTCCTTCCTTCCTTCGCTTGCCTTTTTAAAAATGCGATCAAGAAATACCTGCAGGTAGGTTAATTCTATTTCTGTTTTGTTAGGACTTAATTTGGTCAACAGGTTGTCAGGAAAATGTTCTTCCACTTCAATTCCAAACGAACGGCACGGGCCAGTAATACAATTGACTGCATTGGTTCGTGTCATCTTCTCAATGCGAATGCGGTTTCCAAAAATTTCAGGAAGCACATGCTCGAAATCCGTCAGGTATTCCAGGTATTCTCCGCGGATAATGAACACAAACCGCACCTGCAACTCAGAGTCAAGTACTTCGCGCACGGTGGTGATAAATGTTGTCCACTCTTCGCGATCACCAAAAATAAAGAGTTCTTCAAATTGGTCGAATACCAGGAAGATCGGTTTAAAATGATCCAGATAAGCTGACTTCAATAGCTTTGGTAAGGAAATGTTTTTTGATGAGGCAACTGGCGTGAGCATGATTTTCTCCAATTGTTGCCGCAATGAGTCATTGATGTTAATACCTCTTCGTATTTCAACCGGCAGCCAATCGCTATCCTGAAATTTATTGGCCAGGCCGCACGATATCAAACTTGATTTACCTGTGCCGGAAGCGCCATACACCAACAGGATCTTCGCCTGAAAGACTTTTGTGTAAACATCTTCCACCTCTGCTTCGCGCCCAAAAAAGATATCCTTGTCTTCTTTGGTGTAACTATCCAGGAACTTGAAGGGAGATTGGTCCATATCAAGAAGGAGTTACAGTTGACAAAGATCCAAGTTTCTCTATCAGCCTTTCAAAATCAGACACCAACAAGTTGTAGTCACTCAGGTTGGTGAGATCACATTTCTCTGTCACTTCGGTGCCCACGTACATCAGCTTCCTGTCGCGAAACTTGGTGTACATAAAAATATCTTTTTTGATGTTGAATTTTTCCTTGCTGTCAATCACCTCCGTTCGTGTGTCTATAATCAGGGGCGACATGTTCAAAAATTCGTTGGGCTCTTTTGTTGATTTCATCAATAACACTGAATTGGAATCCGCAAAAGAATCATGCACTTCTTCTGTTGATTTGAAATCAGAATCAGAACTGTTCAGGATGTCGATCCAATGGAGATAGCGCGCTTCTCGATGGTGTTGCTTATTCACTTTTATCTCACGAATGGTGACTAGCTTATATTTTGTGATAAAAGCAATTTGCTTAAGAATGAAGGTGAGTTTGTCGGCATACTCCACACAGCGCTTTTCAATTTCTTCCTGTGTCAGATTGATCTGGTAATGCCCGATTTCATTTCGTTCAGGTACCCAGAAATCAAGCCCCTTATAAAAATTTTCATGAAGAATGCCTTTCATCTCTGGCATAAATTGCTTCACCTCATTTTTTTCAAAAAGTGTGCCTATGGTCCGTATGATCCAGGTAAAATTTCCAAGACTCAGGAGGTTAAATCGCTGATTGAATTGAGCTGCGAATTTCTCATCAATACCCAACTTCTTTTTCACCACCTCCTCGTACAGTTCAATCACCATCACGAAACTGATGAATTGGGTAGTGCGCTCGATGGTCTTAAACAGTTGGTCAAGTCGACCACGATCGAGGGAGCGCATGCTGCCTGAAAATAATCTTCGAAGCTCTACCCCAACCGGCCAGGGATAGCTTTTGATAATCTGATCGGCTAAAATCCGGATATCCACTTCAGCCTCATCGTCATCGGCTATCAGGTACTTGGCCAATACAGGTCTGTATTTGACTATTTCGTCAAAGACACCACGGATCAATGAATCATTAACTTGAGCCAATTAAGAGAGGTTTGGTTTAATTTAAATGTAACCATAATATATCACTTTGCCTATTAAGTAGATATGCCTTCAACCTTCTGAAAATCTTGTGGCAAATAAATGCCAGTGTTTCTTTTACACTGGCTGTACTTTATTAATCTCAGATTACGCATTAGAAAACCCCTTTGTAATTTCGTTAGTGGAGTCTTTTCGAGCGTGCCATCTCTATACAAGGCATTCATGAAATTGCGAGAAATCTTCTTTAGTTTGAAACAGTCGTTTCCATTAGATAAGATTTCTCCCTACGGTCGAAAGGACACAGGCTAACGGGATAGACTAATCAGTATGTAAGTTTCATGAAAATGGTATACTACTCATTCGAAAATCTTAATGCGCAATCTGGGTTAATAGCATTCATAACCACCTTATATCCAAAATCACAGCAAGTATTAAAATCAGCTGACGATGCGCTTGCACAAAAATGAACATGCAAAAATTATTTTTCCGCAATTTGAACTTACACTTGCGGCTAACAAAGTTTCAACGAAAGGTGTGAAGCCATTTCTGAGAGGTAATCAGGCAGGATTTTATTTCCAAAGAAGTAAACCATTATACTGAAGATAACGGCCCATGCCACTCCACTGATAAACATGTAAAGGATAATTTTTTGTTTCGGGCTACCAAAACTTACCGCAACTAGAGTTCCTCCAATGGGTGTCAAAAGGATGGGAGTAAGAAAAGCAATTCCAACTAAGCCATATTTCTTATACAAGGTGGTAATCCTTCGATTACGTGGTGTAAACTTTTTCCGGTTCTGAAAGAATCGTTTGAATACCCGTTCTCTTAAAAAATTACCAAAATAGGTAAAGGCAATAACAGCCGTCATCATTCCCGAAATAGTGGCCATGATGGTGGTGACGATATTCAATTTCGCGGCATATCCACCCAGCGGACCAAACACAAACTTGATCATCGTAGAAAAAAAAACAGGTACCGCCTTCAGAATTTCTTCCCACATATAGTCAATGATCAATTTTCAATTAGCCAATTCTTCAATAAACCCCTCAAATCAAATTATATCTGAAATTTCAATTTTTCCATACTGCTCATTGGCACATTGAACAATTGATAATCGATCATTAAAGTTTCTCTCAAAAACTCAAATCGCCTGCATCACCTAACCCGGGAACAATATAAAACTGCTGATTCAGCTTTTCATCCACAGCAAACGTCCAAATTGTGAAAGGTACGTCAACCTTCTCCTTTAAATAAGCAATTCCTTCAGGAGATGCTACCAATGCAGCCAAATGTAGGTGCCTAGGCTTTCCACGTTTCTTCAATTCATGTAACACATCCACAAAAGATAGTCCAGTAGCCAGCATTGGGTCTATTATTATCACGTCAGAATTATCTAAACCAGGAGTCGCGATGTAATCCAGTTTTATTTTAACACCATGATCAGTTTCTTGCCGATAGGCTCCAATAAAACCACAATTAGAGGAATCGAAAAAATTCTGAAACCCCGCGAAATACGGAAGGCCTGCCCGCAAGATGGTAATCAAGATGGGGTCTCGGTCCAGAACATGTATTACCGATTTGCCGAGAGGAGTTTCAACCTCTCGCTTTATGTAAATAAGCTTCTTTGATAGCTCAAATGCCATAATCGCACCAAGCCTCTCCAGGTTCATTCTGAACTTCATTCGGTCTTGCTGTAAATTCTTATCACGAAGCCCTCTCAGAAAGTGATTAGCTATTGAATTTTGTTCTCCCAGTACAAACAGTTCCATACAAATTTTTTACTCACGAAAATTTAAGATAAAGTTGCATGGTAATTATGGCAACGACAAAAAAAATAAAAAAGGTCACTGTTCCAGAATCAGACTGGTCACTATTAAAACAGCTTTGTGAAGTCCAGGCACCATCAGGCCACGAAGCGCCATTGAAAGAGTTTCTGCTGCACTTCATTAAAAAGCAAAAAAAGAATTGGACTGTTCAGCCCGAAATCATTCAAGGTGAAGAATTTCAGGATTGTTTAATCTTAAAGTTTGGAAAACCACGCACGGCCATCTTTGCCCACATGGATTCAGTTGGCTTTACCGTACGATACTTTAATCAACTCGTATCTATTGGCAGCCCTGATGCTGAAATGGGAACAAAACTTGTTGGCCTCGATAAACTGGGACCTATTGAATGCGAACTCGAATTTGACAAAGACAATCATGCCTTCTACAAATTTGGCAGATTAATCGAGCGTGGAACATCGCTCACCTATAAAATCAACTTTAGAGAAAATAAAAATTTTATTCAGACAGCATATTTAGATAATCGACTAGGGATATTCACCGCATTAAAAGTGGCGGAAACCTTAAAAGATGGCGTCATTGTCTTTAGTTGCTGGGAGGAACATGGTGGTGGATCGGTTCCCTATCTTGCAAAATTCATTTATAAGAAATGGAATGTACGGCAAGCCCTTATCTCAGACATTACCTGGATTTCCGATGGCGTTGAACATGGAAAAGGCTCGGTGATTTCACTGAGAGATAGAAATCTTCCCCGGAGAAGCTTTGTAAATAAGATTATTTCTATTGCTGATGAAAATAAAATCGCCTATCAATTAGAAGTGGAAGGAATGGGCTCAAGTGACGGAGGTGAATTGCAACGCACAGCTTATCCATTCGACTGGTGCTTTGTTGGTGCTCCAGAATTAAGTCCACACACACCAGATGAAAAGGTTCATAAGGACGACATTAAAAGTATGATTGAATTGTATAAGTGCTTGATGAAAGAACTCTAATATTTGAAAGTAGCATCCAGCAACCGTGAAGAAATTTGCCCGGAAGATTTAAAAAATTCTTTATAGATCTTTCCTTCCAGGGCGTAACCAATTGATTCTTTTGTTTCGGGATCAATGATCCAATATTCTTTTACACCAAATTTTTCGTAGAGATTTTTCTTCTTTACTGTATCATGTGATTTGTTTCCTGGAGAGAGCAATTCAATCAGAAGATCTGGCACACCATGAATATGATCTTTAACAATGCCTTCATTTTTCTTTGACACAAAAATAATATCAGGCTGAACTGCATTTGCATGCTCATCCAGATACACATCAAAGGGGGCAACAAAAATTTCGCCCAATTGATTTTCCTCTGTATAGGGAAACATTCTACCTAACAATTTGGAAATAATTCTTTGGTGATTCGTTACAGGTGATGGGCTCATATAAATTATTCCGTCAATAAGTTCAGCTAATGTACCAACAGGGAGCATCTTGTAGACCTCCATGATGGTGCGGGGCGGACGTTCGAGCAATTCCAGCATATACCAAAGATAGAAAATTTGTTTGTCAAACGGTTCAAATTTTTACATTTGAGTATAAAACTCAATCCAATGAAATCCTCCACACGCAGAAATTTTCTCAAAACCTCAGCAGTTGCTGGTATTGGTCTCACCATTCTTCCTTCACACGTTGCTTTCCCTAAAGAAAAGGAAGCCAAAGTAAGACTGGGATTTATTGGTGTTGGTTTCCGTGGCCAGAACCATTTGGAACTTGCATTAAATCGCAGTGACGTGGAAGTAGTTGCCCTCTGCGATATCCAACAATCCATGATGGACATGAGTTTGCAACTGGTGAGCAAGGCCAACAAACCAAAACCGCTAACCATTCTGGATGGCCCTTGGAGCTACAGGAAAATGTTAGAAAATAAAGACATAGATGCTGTTATTATTTCAACTCCCTGGGAATGGCATTCTGTTATGTGTTTGGATGCGATGAACGCTAAAAAATATGTAGGATGTGAAGTAAACGTTGGAATGACGGTAGAAGAATGTTGGGAATTAGTCCATACCTCCGAGCGAACAGGAATGCCTTTGATGATGCTTGAAAATGTTTGCTACAGACGAGATGTAATGGCGGTTTTGAATATGGTGCGGCAAGGAATTTTTGGAGAGCTCGTTCATTTACAAGGTGGCTATCAGCATGACTTACGTGGAATAAAATTCAACGATGGAAAAATAGACCCAGGAGTTGGCGCTGAATTTGGCGCAAAAGGTTTTTCAGAAGCGCAATGGAGAACTCAGCATTCCATAAACCGCAATGGAGAACTTTACCCGACACACGGAATAGGGCCGGTGGCAATGATGATCGATATCAATCGAGGCAATCGTTTTACTGAGTTAGTTTCATATTCAACAAAAGCAAGAGGTCTTCATGAGTATGTTGTTAAAAACGGTGGTAAAGACCATCCCAACGCGAAAATAAATTTCAAACTTGGTGATGTGGTTACCACTATGATTCGCACTGCGAATGAAGAAACCATTTTATTACAACATGATACCAATTTACCTCGACCCTATTCGCTTGGGTTTCGAGTACAAGGCACAAATGGAATCTGGATGGATGTTAATAAATCCATCTACATCGAAGGTGTTAGCAAGAAAGCGCATGAATGGGAAAACGCAGAAGAATGGTTAAAAAAATATGATCATCCGCTCTGGAAAAAATATGGCGATGATGCGTCAGGTGCCGGCCATGGCGGGATGGATTGGTTTGTTTTAAATGCATTTTTAGAAGCCGTGAAAAGAAAAACAAATACACCACAGGATGTTTACGATGCCGTGGCCTGGAGTGCCATCACTCCGCTTTCCGAAAGTTCAATACTCATGGGCGGGCAAAGTGTTGAGTTCCCAGATTTTACAAAAGGGCAATGGATGAACCGTAAGAATACATTTGCACTAGATGATTCCTACTAATTAGCATTGCAATGGGGGTATTTGGCAATGAGGTTGTCTTATGGTCAAGTTCCGGTATCTTAGCAGATTAATTGTGTGATTTACCAGTTCGCTTATTTTTTTCTGATCTTCAAAGACAGGAATTATTTATATTTCGAGCAGAAAAACGACCAAATATGAATCCTATAATTGCAGGTATCCAACAAGTGGGCATTGGCATCCCCAATGTTCAGGAAGCGTTCACTTGGTACCGACAGCATTTTGGTATGGATATAAAAATCTTTGACGAAGAGGCCGTTGCTAATTTAATGCTTCCCTATACTGGTGGTAAACCCCACCATCGTCATGCCATACTTGCACTTAATATCAAAGGCGGGGCAGGATTAGAGATTTGGCAATACACAAGCCGAACACCAGTCATGCCAGCATTTGATATCCAATTAGGAGACACTGGAATATTTGTTACTCGAATTAAATCAACTGATGTAAGGAGTGCTTTCACTTTTTTAAAGAATAAAAATGCCGAAATGTTGGGCGGAATCACAAAGTCACCAGACGGCACTGAACAATTTTTTGTAAGCGATCCTTACGGGAATATTTTTGAGATCGTTCAAGGTGAAGATTGGTTTGATAAAAATCAAAATCTTATGGGCGGTCCCGGTGGGTGCATGATTGGCGTAACCGATATAGAAAAAGCCAAGAAGTTCTACAGTGAAATTCTGGGGTATGACAAAGTCATTTATGATTCTGAAGGAACCTTTGATGATTTGGCCTGCCTTCCAGGTGGCAATACAAAAGTAAGAAGAGTTCTACTGAGGCATAGTCAACCTCGCAAAGGATCCTTTTCAAAATTATTGGGTAGCAGCAAAATAGAATTGGTTACCGTGCAGGGGCGTAAAGCTCGCAAAATATATGAAGACAGATATTGGGGAGACCGCGGGTTCATTCATTTATGCTTTGATATAAGTGGTATGGCCGAAATGAAAACCCTCTGCGAAAGCAAAGGACATCCGTTTACGGTCGATAGCTCTGGTAGTTTCGATATGGGTGAAGCCGCTGGTTACTTTAGCTATGTGGAAGACCCTGATGGAACTCTTATTGAATTTGTAGAAACACATCGAATTCCTATTCTTAAAAAAATTGGCTGGTATCTGAATCTGAAGAATAGAGACCCTAAAAAATCTTTGCCAAACTGGATGCTGAAAGCGTTAAAGTTTAGTCGGGTCAAAGATTAGTCCCTCTGTTTAATCGATTGCAGGAATTAAATACCTCTTCAAATACTTTTCCAGTACTTTAGTTCAAAAAGCTATCTTTGCGCCCCATTGTTCGATTTGGCATGAAGATCAAAGACCTAGAATTTACAAAAACAATTAGCTCGGCTAAAATTGCAAAGCGCGTAGTTGAACTCGCTCAACAAATAAATACTGACTATACAGGCAAAACGCCAATATTTTTACCGGTGCTTAACGGCTCGTTCATGCTGGCATCCGACTTGTTAAAAGAAATCGATCTACCCTGTCGAGTTTCCTTTGTAAAAATTTCCTCTTACTCAGGAACATCCAGCACTGGCCAACTTAAATCATTACTTGGGCATGAAGAAAGTCTTTTCAATCAGGACATCATTATAATAGAAGACATTGTTGATTCCGGGTTGACTTTACAAAAAATTATGGATGATCTCCGTGGACTTGGTGCAAGATCGGTTGAGGCCATTGCGCTGCTTCGAAAGCGTGAGGCCCGCGAAAAAAATATTAATATCAAGTATGTCGGCTTTGAATTAGACTCAGAATTTGTTCTTGGCTATGGTTTGGATTATGACGGACTTGGCAGAAATCACAAAGACATCTACAAATCAATTGTCAACTAAATTAGATATTGGGTTTTAGATTGCCAATAGGTAATTGGCAAATTGAAAATTGCATTATCTTGCATCCTCATCAAAACTTAAACCATGATAAACCTAGTTCTCTTCGGTCCTCCTGGCGCTGGCAAAGGCACACAAAGTGAAAAACTTATTCAGAAGTATGGATTCGTACATATTT
Organism: Bacteroidia bacterium; assembly: GCA_031384515.1. GTDB lineage: Bacteria > Bacteroidota > Bacteroidia > Cytophagales > Cyclobacteriaceae > ELB16-189. The sequence continues at coordinate 11,754 of JANNAQ010000006.1, read as the reverse complement.
CTACAGGAGATTTGTTTAGATGGCATACAAAAAATGACACCCCACTTGGTAAACGAGTAAAAGAGATCATGAATAGCGGAGCACTTGTTCCTGATGAAATAACTATTGCTATGCTAAAAGAAGAACTAGACAAAAATCCTCAGGCCAAAGGTTTTCTATTCGATGGTTTTCCGAGAACAGTTCCTCAAGCAGAGTCACTTGATAAATTCATGAAAGAAAACGGAACAGCTATTCATTACGTCATTGCGCTTGATGTAAGCGAGGAAGAGTTACGCAATCGAATTGCCAAACGAAGAACAACTGAAAATAGAGCAGACGATGAGGAAGAGAAATTAAACAAACGAATTACAGAGTACTTTAGTAAGACAATTCACGTTCTTCCGTTCTATAAAAATCAAAATCGACTTAGCACCGTCAACGGCATAGGTGTGATCGATGAAATTTTCAACAACATTTGCAAATTGGTTAAGTAGGTATTTCAACATCACCTTTAAGGAAAACTACTCACGGTTAAACTATATCTATCTCAACTCTTAAATCTTACACCGTGTCTAATCCCAATTTTATTGACTATGTAAAATTCAACTCTCGCTCCGGCAATGGAGGAGCAGGGTGTTTGCATTTTCATCGTGAGAAATTTATTGAGAAAGGAGGGCCAGATGGTGGAGATGGAGGTCGTGGGGGTCACGTAATCCTGAGAGGCAATTCGCAATTATGGACCTTACTTCATTTAAAATTCCGAAAGCACATTCATGCTGAGAACGGGGTTGGTGGCGAAGGTCAAAATATGACCGGAAAATTCGGAAAAGATCAAATTGTGGAAGTGCCTCTTGGTACCGTTGCACGCAGAGCTGAAAGTGGGGAACTTGTTTGTGAGATTAATCAAGATGGTCAGGAAATTATTCTTTCACCCGGGGGAAGGGGCGGTAAAGGAAATTCTCACTTTGCTACACCAACTAATCAGGCACCACAGCACGCTCAGCCAGGCGAGCCTGGAAGAGATGAGTGGATCATTCTGGAATTAAAATTATTGGCCGATGTTGGTCTGGTTGGATTTCCAAATGCTGGCAAGTCAACCTTGCTGTCAGTTGTTTCAGCAGCAAAGCCAAAAATTGCTGACTATGCATTTACTACACTCACACCAAATCTTGGTGTAGTGTCGTATAGGGAAAATCAATCATTTGTAATGGCTGATATCCCTGGTATCATTGAAGGTGCTGCGGAAGGCAAAGGGTTAGGTATCCGGTTTTTGCGACACATCGAACGCAATTCTTTATTGTTATTCTTAATACCTGCAGATGCAAAAGATATCCGGCAAGAATTTGAGATTCTTTTGAATGAATTGAGGAAATATAATCCAGAACTACTCGATAAAAAGCGATTATTGGCAATAACCAAATCAGATCTTCTGGATGAGGAGTTAAAGGCAGCTATAAAAAAAGAAGTACCCAAAGAAATTCCATCCCTTTTCATTTCTTCCCTCACCAACCAGGGCATTGGCGAGCTGAAGGACTTACTATGGAAGAATCTGCACTAGCCGGAAGCCGTCATCTTGGCATAATTTATCAATTGGCAAAATTCTTGTCATTTTGCCCGGCAATTAAGGGCTACTAAATGAAAGATACTGTGAAACAAGAACAGGAGTTGGATAAAAATGACGATTTCGCGACTGAAACGGCTAATGAACATAGTCAGGAATCGACTCTCGCTGATAAACAAGATGCTTCAGCACCTGGCGAAGCTGAAAAACAAGACCCAATAAAAAAACTCCAGGACGAATTGGCAGAAGCCAAAGATAAGTTCGTCCGCATGTATGCCGAGTTTGAAAACCACAGACGCAGAACAGCCAAGGAGAAATTGGAAATGATTCAGTCCGCCAACGAGCAGTTGATTAAAACGCTGTTGCCAGTTGCAGATGACTTTGAGCGAGCAGAAAAATCCTTTAAGGATAAAAACGATAAGGAGTCTGAGGGATTCTTTTTAATCCAGAACAAATTCAAAAAAATACTGGAACAAAATGGGGTGAAGGCGATGGAGTTCACAAAACAAAGTGATTTCAACCCTGATCTTCATGAGGCAATAACTCAGATACCGGTCACCGATCAGAAGCTAAAAGGAAAAGTGGTGGATGTAGTTGAGAAAGGTTATTTGTTAAACGAAAAAGTTATTCGTTTTGCAAAAGTCATAGTCGGAAATTAAATAACAAACAATACTTCCACTATGTACCTAAGCATATCAATACTTCAGCATAACAACATCTTTATCCATGGCTAAAAGAGATTACTACGAAATATTGGGTGTTGGCAAGTCTGCTTCCGCTGAAGAAATAAAGAAAGCATATCGCAAGGTGGCCATTCAGTTTCACCCTGATAAAAACCCAGGGAACAAAGAAGCCGAAGAAAAATTTAAGGAGGCAGCCGAAGCGTATGAGGTGCTTAGCGACTCCACAAAGAAAGCGCAATATGATCGCTTTGGTCATACGCGTCAAGGTGGCGGAGGTGGTGGACACAACATGAACATGGATGATATCTTCAGCCAGTTTGGGGACATTTTTGGTGGTGGAGGTGGTGGAAGTCCTTTCGATAGTTTTTTTGGAGGAGGTAGTGGAGGTGGCACTCGGCAGCGGAAAGGATCTAACCTGCGCATTAAACTAAAACTTACGCTGGAAGAAATTGCAATCGGTGTTGAAAAGAAGATAAAAGTTAACCGCCTGGTAAGAGCAGAAGGGGTAACATTCAAAACCTGCCCGACTTGTCAAGGCACTGGTCAAGTGCGGAAGGTCGTTAATACTATGCTTGGGCAAATGGTCTCTGCTACTACCTGTTCAACTTGTGGCGGTGCAGGACAGTCCATCGACAAACGCCCTCCGGGAGTTGACAGCTCTGGCCTGGTTTCAAAAGAAGATATGATAAGCGTTCGCATTCCAGCAGGTGTTGCTGACAACATGCAACTGTCCATGTCTGGCAAAGGTAACGAGGCCCCTGGAGGTGGAATCCCCGGAGACTTACTTATATTAATTGAAGAGCAGGAAGATAAACAGTTAAAGCGTGATGGATCAAATCTGGTCTTCGATCTACATATTAGCTTCATTGATGCTGCAATAGGAACAAGTGTGGAAGTACCATCCATAGGAGGAAAAGTAAGGATAAAAATAGATCCAGGTACTCAGAGTGGTAAGATCCTCCGCCTACGTGGGAAAGGATTAAAAGATATCAATGGCTACGGATCTGGAGATCAACTTATTTACATTAACGTGTGGACTCCGAAAAAGCTTACAACTGAAGAAAAGACTAAATTAGAAAGCCTTCGAACCGCTGCTAACTTTCAACCTAACCCGGATGAGAATGAAAAAGGCTTTTTTGAAAGAATGAAGGAATACTTTAGCTAGAAGTTTCCAACAAACCTTTTTACCGATAACCCGTATAAAGTCTATTACGGGTTATTTTTTTGACAAATATTTAACCTTTCTTACATCACAGTAACTTTTGGTTAACATAACCGTAAAAACTAGAATGTGGAAATATGCCTCATTAGCATTTATTGGTAGCGGGCTGGCGTTAGGTGTTAGCGGTCAGATCAAAAAACAATTTTCGGTAGAAAATCTGGAGGATTGCAGCAGCATTGAGCTCGTTTTAAAAGCTAAAACTGGTAATTGCTTTGTCCGTCCGAGCCAGAATTCAGATATCCTTAATGTATACAGCAATCAAGATGTTGAAGAATACAATCATTCCTTTAGTAATGAGTTGAAGAACCAAACTTGCCAGGTAAAATTGGCGCTGGAACAAGAAGGTCAAAAAGGAGTTGGTACAAAAATCTCCTATCAGGTATTTGGTGCGGATACGCAACCGAATGATAAATTTTGGAAAATCTACTTAACAGAAAATAAACCCTATTCCCTCAACCTTGATTATGGACTAGGAAATGCCAACATCGATTTATCGGGGCTGTCCATCAAGCGACTTAAAATTAACACGGGAAGTGCCGATGTAAATGTTTCCTACCAATCCGGAATGGAAAATAAAATAGACATGGACACATTCTTTGTTAAAGTGGACTTGGGCTCTTTGAACATTAGCCAATTAAGCCTCGCCAGATCACATGTTATGATTGCAGAAGTAGGCTTCGGTAACGTCCTGTTGGATTTCAGTGATAAGCCACTCACCAGCAATAAGGTAAAAGGAAGTGTTGGAGCAGGAAATATGGTAATTCTATTACCCTCAGACGATGTTCCCGTGCTTGTAAAAATAACAGAGTCCTGGCTATGCAGCATTCAACTTTGCAAAGGTTTAAGGAGAATTGGAGAAAATACTTTTGCCAATGAATCCTATTCACGGAAAACCGCCAAAGATGGACTCACCTTTGACCTCGATGTTTCTTTAGGGAAAATCATCTTTAAAGAAAAGGCAAACTAGTCCTCAAGTATTTGCCTTGCTCCTTTCAATCAAATGGCAGTTGAAGACATTGAGCTTAGTTTACAAAAGAGATAACTTAAATGTTAACTAGGTTGTAATACTTATCCTATTTTTGTTACCAATAGAAAAAACCAAACCCAACACATGTGGATGCATTAATTGCCCGGGGGGTCACGAAACGATACTCCAATCATATTGCCCTGGATCAGGTGAGCATCACCATACCAGAAAAAACTATTTACGGTTTGCTTGGACCCAATGGAGCAGGTAAAACGACACTTATCCGAATCATTAATCAAATTATTAACGCAGATGAGGGTGAAGTGCTCGTCTTTGGTGAAAAACTAAACTCACGTCATATTGAAATGATTGGCTATCTTCCAGAAGAGCGGGGGCTGTACAAGAAAATGAAAGTGGGCGATCAGTTACTCTACCTGGCCCAATTGAAAGGCCTTAGTAGAAATGATGCATTGATCAAAATAAAAGAATGGCTTGATAAATTCAATATTAGGGATTGGTGGCACAAAAAAGTAGAAGATCTTTCCAAAGGCATGGCGCAAAAGGTACAGTTCATAAGCACTGTTTTACATGAACCAAAACTAATTATCCTCGATGAACCCTTCTCAGGTTTTGATCCGGTAAACGCTCAGTTGATAACTGAGAAAATTCTTGAACTGAAAGAAAAAGGAAGTACGATAATTTTTTCAACGCACCGCATGGAGACCGTTGAATCCCTATGTGATCACATTGCCCTCATAAATAAATCAAAGAAAATAATTGAGGGGCCAAAAAAACAAGTAAAGGATCAATATCGATCGAATACTTTTCTAGTTGAGCACAAAGGAAACCATTTTACACTTCCCCCTCAGTATGAGTTGATCAAGCAAGAACTGGTCGAAGACAATTTATTTACCTCAACCATTAAGGCAAGCAAAGAAATCAAAGGGAATCAATTGATTCGGGAAATGATCGATATAACCGAGGTACACTCCTTTCAGGAAAAAATACCTACTATGGCCGACATCTTCATCAGTTTAGTGAAAGGGGAAGGTGATGAAGCCCTGAAAAAGCATTTACAGGAAGTATAATTAATCACAAACTACATTCATGAATAAAATTTGGTTAATCATTCAGCGGGAGTTCTTAACCCGCGTACAAAAAAAATCGTTTTTAATAGCTACCATATTGGTGCCACTTATTTTTCCGGCAATTATTGGCGGGCTAGTCTATATTATGGCCAAAGAAGCAGAGTCGGCCAAAGCAGATAAAGTTCAGGTAGTTGACGAAAGTGGAAAATTCTCCTTCGAAAACACCAAACGATTCACATTTCTTCCCTTGGACTTATCCGTTGATCAAGCTAAGAAAGCATATAATGAAACAGAAGATTTTGCGCTATTGTATATTCCTCCTTTTGAAATAAGTAAGCCTGAAGGCATGATCATTTACACCCAAGAGAACCCAAGCATAGAAAAAGTAGGGGACCTGGAGTCTATACTGGAAGAACGTGTTCGTGATCTAAAATTAGAAGAATACAAAATCGATAAAGAAACTCTTAAAAGTCTGAAGACCAACATCAGCCTAAAACAAATAAACTTAAGTGATACGGGTGAAGAGAAAGCCAGTAGCTCAGGCCTATTGTATGGATTAGGATTTGGCCTTGGTATTCTTATCTACATGTTTGTATTGATTTACGGGATCCAAATTATGCAAGGAGTGATTGATGAAAAAACTTCAAAAATTGTAGAAGTAATTGTCTCCTCTGTTAAACCATTCCAATTGATGTTGGGTAAAATAATAGGCATAGCTTCCGTTGGAGTTGTTCAATTTTTGATTTGGATCATCCTAATTACTGTACTGTCCTCTAGTGTTTTGGGTTACTTTGGATTGAAGATGCCACAGAAACAAGCGATGGAAGAGGTATCGAAAAACATGAATCAAAATGAAGAAATGCAGGAGCTGATGACCGAAAAAAATTCAAAGGTCAACGATCTATTAGGCAACTTAAGTGAAATACCTTTTGGCAAAATTGCATTTATCTTCATCTTCTATTTTTTAGGAGGCTACCTTCTCTATGGCGCATTGTTTGCGGCCGTGGGCTCAGCTGTTGAGTCCATTCAGGAATCCCAGCAATTTCAATTTCCGATTACACTCCCATTGCTCATCGGTTACTTTGGTTTATTTATGTTCATTCTCCGCGACCCACATGGCTCCATTAGCTTTTGGCTTTCCGTCATTCCGTTCACCTCACCCGTTGCTATGGTAGGAAGAATTGCTTTTGGTGTCCCCACATGGGAACTTGTGCTCTCGATGGTATTGCTGATTGGTGGGTTTATCTTAACCACCTGGATTGCAGGAAGAATTTATCGAGTGGGTATACTGATGACTGGAACAAAAGTTAGTTATAAAGTACTTGCCAAGTGGTTTTTGATGAGGGAATAATTTCCTTTTGATTCTAATCCTTTGAGATTATCCAACCTTGCTAAGAAAAAATAAAAAACCGGACAATGCATCCGGTTTTTTATTTACCTTCAAAATCTATGCCCCTGCGATCTGCATTGCCTTCGATGGAGTTTTACCAAGATAACACTAACCTTAAGTGGATTATTCTTGTCGTGTCGGTCATAATTAGTGGTGGAACAATACTATTTACAAAAATACTTGTTGACCAGCTGAAAGAACGCGAGCGAGACCAAGTACAACTATTTGCGAAAGCGCTCGAGTACAGTACAAATGATACTGAAAACGAAATTCTTTTCATTACGGAAGAGATCATTTACAAGAACAACTCGATACCCACCATCCTGATGGATGAAAAAAATAATATTACGTTCTATCGTAATATAGACATCGATTCATCTTGGAGTAAAGAAGAAAAGGAAAGCGTATTGAAAGGCGAATTGGAGGACATGAAGAAAGCGTATCCGCCCATTGACATCCGACTGAAAGATCCTATCAGCCAAGAGGTGTTTGCTACTCAAAAGGTTTACTACAAAAACTCCTTTCTACTGGCCGAGCTCACAATTTTTCCATACATAGAAACTTCCATCCTTGCCATTTTTGGTTTCATCGCCTACCTGGCGTTCAGCTATTCAAAAACATCTGAGCAAAATCGGGTATGGGTAGGATTGGCGAAAGAAACTGCGCACCAAATAGGTACTCCGTTATCTTCTTTGATGGCCTGGGTCGAAGTGCTCCGAGATGATCCTGAGCTAAAAAACAAAAGTTTTGTAGACGAATTGGATAAAGATATCCGCAAACTTCGCATCGTTACTGAAAGGTTTTCCAGCATAGGTTCTACACCCACTTTAAAAGGAGAGAATATCTATTATGTAATCAATAATGTGGTCAACTATCTGCAACCTCGTGTATCCTCTAAAATCAATTTTGAAGTATACACACTTTCAGAAACTATCCAAGCTAACGTACACGCACCTTTGTTCGAATGGGTGATCGAAAACTTGTGCAAAAATGCTATTGACGCCATGGGTAATACCGGCACGATAGCGATCAAAATATTGAGGGGCAGCGAAGGGAAAGTTTATATTGATATCTCCGATACAGGCAAAGGCATTCCAAAATCAAATGTCCCTAATGTTTTCAAGCCCGGATTCACCACAAAAAAGAGAGGATGGGGATTAGGGCTAGCGCTTGCCAAACGGATCATTGAACTCTATCACGAAGGGAAAATTTATGTTAAGTCGTCTGATGAAATCCAGGGAACCACATTCCGGATTGAGTTGAAAAGTGTATAAGTATATTTTAATCTGAATTGCGAAGTGTTTCAACGTCTAACAGCTTGATTTTCTGTTATCTGCAACTATCTTCTCCTTCTAGAAAAACCTTTAAATCCAAGTTTGGATTAACCTTATAAAAACCTATTTTTGCGATCGGAAATTTTGACCCCAAGGTCATTCTGTCCGATAAAATCATCCCAATTCATAAATCATAATTAAATGGCAAATTTTGGTAAAATAACACAGGTAATCGGCCCGGTAGTTGACGTTGCATTTGACGAGGCTGGATCGAAGTTGCCTAACATCCTTGATTCCTTAAGCGTAACCAAAGGAGACGGAACTGTAGTCGTGTTGGAATGTCAGCAGCACTTAGGCGAAGACAGAGTTCGTACCATTGCCATGGACGGTACTGAAGGTCTTGTTCGTGGGATGAAAGTAACCGACTCCGGTTCCCCTATTCAAATGCCAATTGGTGAAGATATAAAAGGCCGTCTTTTTAATGTGGTGGGTTACGCCATTGACGGAATGCCGCAGCCAAAAGGGGATAAATCACTTCCTATTCACAGGTCTGCTCCGCTCTATGAAAACCTTTCGACTTCACAAGAAATCCTATATACAGGTATTAAAGTAATCGACCTTATAGAGCCATATTCAAAAGGAGGTAAAATTGGTTTGTTTGGTGGTGCCGGTGTGGGCAAGACAGTATTAATTCAGGAATTGATCAACAACATTGCCAAGGCGTATTCAGGTCTTTCCGTATTCGCGGGTGTTGGTGAGAGAACGCGTGAAGGAAACGATCTTTTAAGAGAAATGATTGAAGCCGGGATTGTTAACTATGGCGAAGAGTTTATGAAATCCCTCCATGCAGGTGGCTGGGATCTTTCTAAAGTTGATAGCGATAAACTAAAAGACTCCAAGGCAACCTTTGTGTTCGGTCAGATGAACGAACCTCCTGGTGCACGTGCACGCGTTGCCCTTTCAGGATTGACAGTTGCAGAATATTTCCGTGATGGTGATGGACAAGGCAAAGGCCGCGACATCCTTTTCTTTATTGACAATATCTTCCGTTTCACCCAGGCAGGTTCAGAAGTATCTGCTCTTTTAGGCCGTATGCCTTCAGCCGTAGGTTACCAACCAACACTTGCTTCTGAAATGGGTGCAATGCAAGAGAGAATTACATCAACAAAGAACGGTTCAATCACATCCGTGCAGGCTGTATACGTTCCTGCCGATGACTTGACTGACCCTGCTCCAGCTACAACATTTGCTCACTTGGATGCCACCACAGTATTGTCTCGTAAGATTGCTGAGTTAGGTATCTATCCTGCGGTGGATCCATTGGATTCTACCTCACGGATTTTACGTGCCGACATAGTTGGCGAAGAGCATTATAATTGTGCCCAGCGTGTTAAGTTGACATTGCAGCGATACAAAGAATTGCAAGACATTATTGCTATTCTTGGTATGGATGAATTATCTGACGAAGATAAGCAGATAGTTCACCGCGCAAGACGTGTTCAGCGCTTCCTGTCTCAGCCATTCCATGTAGCTGAAGCATTCACTGGTTTAAAAGGAGAATTAGTAGATATTAAAGATACCATTAAGGGTTTCAATATGATCATGGACGGAGAGATGGATCATTTACCTGAAGCGGCTTTTAACCTTGTTGGTACTATTGATCAGGCAATAGCGAAGGGTGAGAAGCTGATGGCAGAATCAAAAGCTAACTAACATTCTAATTCGGATACGATGTATTTAGAAATAATGACTCCAGAGAAAAAGGTGTTTGAAGGTGATGTTACTATTGCCACTTTTCCTGGTTCGGATGGCTCCTTTCAAGTAATGAACGATCACGCTCCTTTAGTTAGTTTATTGAAAGAGGGGGTTGTTGTTTATAAAACAAAAGAAGCTACAAGTCAGATTAACATCACTGGCGGTGTAGTAGAAGTCCTTAAAAATAAAGTGATTTTATTGGCTGATGGAATAGCTCAGTAAAATCACTTTATCGATCTCATAAAAAAACCCGGTGATGAGTTGGGTTTTTTTGTTTGATGCTTTTCTAGCCTACTAGATAGAATGAAAAAGGACTTCAAATCAAAGCAGCGCCTAATATCAGAATCAATGCTATTCCCACTATGCCAATTGTAAGACCAGCAATTGCCATTTTTCTCTTTTCGCTCTTCAATCCAATAGCACTCATCACTATTCCAACGGTGCAAAAAACAAAAGGAGCCAAGAATAATCCAACTAGTGAACTGACAAAACCTGCTATAGCAAATCCATTTTTACTCTTATCTCCATCCTTTATCGCATCAGGAGAAGCCATTTTTGTCTTGTACTCTTTAATACTCTTGATCAAATTCTTCTTCTCCTTCTTGGTTATTTTCGCTAATGTAGAATTGGAAACTTTGCTAGTTGATATAGCATTACTTGATTGACCAAGAAACCTCTTCGATGAACTTGCCATCAGAGTTTGATCTTGGGCAGAAATAGTGGCACTCGGTGTTATCACCTCAGATATTGAAGCTGGATTTTTTTCTGAAACAATATCTTCTGATCTAGAGCCAGTTTTATCCTTTGCAAGGACTGCGGTGTTTTTAACCGAGTATCTATCGAAGTAATAAGTATACTTTGAAGTTGAACAGGCAGCAAGAACTATTGCTACCATAAAGAGAAGTAATAATTTTTTCATTTTTAGTATTGATTAGAGTCTAACAAATCAAATAAATAGACAAGTCATTTCAAATACCTATTAAGTGGTATTTTTTGGTTCACGACCTTCGTTGAAAATGGAGAAATGACATATTCTGAGTAAACTGGAAGAAATATCAAGTCAAGTCTTAAGCAAGAATAAAAAAAATAGGCCTCGAAAAGGCCTTTTTAAAAGTTTGAACGAGTAGTTTATTTTATTGTCTTATCACCCACTTCACAAAGAATACAACGGCAATTAGCAAAGCAATGCCCCCTATAATATAAAAAACATTTGTGCCTGTACCAATAATTAAACCAACAATACCTACAGCACCAAAAATCGTTGCCAACTTAAGATCACCATCCATGCCCTTTATGGAAGACACACTCTCTATACTTGCTTTCTTAGTTTGAATTTTGTTTTTAACCTCTGCCTTCAAATAAGACCGAATTGCCTTACGCTCAACTTTTGTCATTTGAGCGTATGTTTTCTTTTCTGGAGATGCTTTAGTTTCCGCAACTGAAGCAACTACAAGAACTTCATTATCTGCTGAAGCGGTTAACATTTCTGGCTGAATAGCTTGGGGTCCATCAGGTGCGGCAATTTCATTGATGGTTGATGTCTTCTTTTTGCCAGCATTGTAATTGTAATGGTCAAAATTATACGTGTATTTAGGTGATGAGCAAGAGGCCATAAAGGCAACAGCAGCTAAAATCAGAAGGGTCTTTTTCATAAGGTTAGGGTTAGTATTATTTTTTAAAGATAGAAACAATTTTTGCAAAGAATTTCATTTCGAAGTTCCAAAAAAAATGAAATTGTCCGAAAATAAAACCATAAAGCAGTAAAAAACTATTATAAACAGGAAGGATTAAAATGTAATAAACAATGGAGGCAATGGTTGGAATTTGGCCATCAG
>JANNAQ010000041.1:0-26645 GCA_031384515.1 Bacteroidia bacterium | reverse complement strand
ATGTACTTGATCCCGTTCTTTTTAAAGCGGCAGTATTTAGGTTTAATCTCTGCACGCTTAATTGGTTCGTTCATTAGTGTCATGCCTTTACGTCCTCGCGTTTAGTGGTTGTAGTCTTTTTTCCTTTGTTAAATTCGCCTTTGCGTCTGCGGGCGTTGTACAGAATTGAATGCTTATCCAACACGGTGGTTAGAAAACGCATGACCGATTCGTCTCGTCTGAATTCAGTTTCCAATACATTGATTGTTTCCGGAGCTGCCGCGAATTCAAGAAGGTTGTAGAACCCTGTTGACTTATTTTGAATGGGATAAGCCATTCTTTTAAGTCCCCACTGCTCAATGTTGATCACATCAGCTTTCGCTTTCTTCAACACCTTCACGAATTTCTCGACAGTATCCTTTGCCTGGTCATCAGACAAAACGGGATTTAAGATGAATACCGTCTCGTAGTTTTTCATGATTTATTAGTTGTTTTTAAAATGAGGGTGCAAATATAGAAAAAGGATCAGAATTGACCACTATTTATCGCCATTATGGCTAGGATTCTTCAGGTTTACCCGGCAATCTAAAAACTGTTGCATTCTGGCCTTAAATGGGCTATTTTTAACCTAATTGAAAACAATCCTTGCCTTAATGAACCATCGAAAGTTGATCCAATTACTGGGATTCAGCCTTTTTTTTGCCCTTTCTGCCTGCCAATCGAGGCAGGAAGAGATATCTCAAGTGGATTACAGCACTCAGGTAAAACCGATCATTAATAAGCATTGTATTACCTGCCACGGTGGAGTAAAGCGCCAGGCTGACTTTAGTTTGCTGTTTCGACAGGATGCTTTGGATACTACCGAATTTGGAAAACCAGCCATTATTCCCGGGGATGTCCATAGCGAATTGATTAGGAGGATCACCTCCAATGATCCGGAAGAAAGAATGCCTTATAAGGAGGAGTCCCTTAGCATAGATGAAATTAACGTCCTAACCGAATGGATCAAGCAAGGTGCTCCCTGGGGAGATCATTGGGCGTATGTGGCGCCAAAGAAAATAGAACCTCCAAAATCTAATAGACTTTTCGCTGGGTTTTGGTTTCAAGACGAATGGGCGAAAAATGATATTGATTATTTCGTTGAGCAAAAATTAAAAGTAGTTGGTCTCAAGCCATCGAAGGAAACGGATAAAGCAACTCTGATCAGAAGAGCTTCTTTAGATCTTATTGGAATACCTCCATCCGAAGATCAGGTTAATAAATTCTTATCGGACGACAGTGACGGAGCATATGAAAGACTCGTAGATGAACTTCTAGCCTCGCCCGCCTTCGGAGAAAAATGGGCCTCATGGTGGTTGGACATGGCTCGATATGCTGATACAAGAGGATATGAAAAAGATGCATCAAGAAGTATTTGGCGTTACCGCGATTGGGTAATCAATGCATTAAATGAAGATAAACCTTTTGATCAATTTACTATTGAACAACTAGCTGGAGATCTATTACCAGCCCCAACAGACGAGCAGATGATTGCCACGGCATTTCATCGCAATACCATGAACAACGATGAAGGTGGTACCATTGATGAAGAGTATCGGGTCGCTTCCGTTATTGATCGGGTAAACACCACGTGGGCAGTTTGGCAAAGTACAACGATGGCTTGCGTGCAATGTCATAGCCATCCCTATGATCCATTCCGTCACGAGGAATACTATAAGTCAATGGCTTTCTTCAATAACACGCGTGATGAAGATACACCAGGCGAACATCCCAACTTACGCATATACAAGTCTGAAGACCAAGACAAATTAAACAACATCAGGGCTTGGGTATCCACACACTCTACACCTGAAAAAACAACAGAAGTAAATAATTTTCTACGGACACTAGAACCAAAAATTCACGCCCATAGTTGCGATCAGTTTGTAAATGGTGCATTAGTGGACACAAAATTTTTGGGTATTAGAAACGGAGGTAGCGTTAGACTTAAGGATATCAACCTTGATGGCAAAAGAAATATTATTCTGCATTATTGGATGAGTAAGCCCGGTGGATCGATTGAAATCAGACGAGATAACTTAGATGGTGAAATAATAGCTCAGATAAAGCTAGATACAACGGGTAGGAATCAGTCAACATCCATTTTCGCACTTCGCGAAACTTCGGGTAGCCATGATTTGTTTTTTGTATTTAAGAATTCAAAGTTAATACCGACTGAATCTGTTTGTGGTGTTGAATGGTTTACCTTCCAGGATGATCTTCCGGGAATGGATCAAGCAGACTTCAATTCAATTAAAGAAAACTTTACGCTACTGCTAAATGCAAAAGTGGAGAACGTGCCAGTTATGGTGGAGAGTAATACTGAGCTGTTCCGCCAAACTAAGATTTTCGAGCGCGGCAACTGGATGGTGAAAGGAGAGGCTGTTAATCCAGATGTTCCTAAATCATTAAATCCATTTGTAAAGGAAATGCCGCGCAACAGACTCGGTCTTGCCCAATGGCTGGTCGCGAAGGATAATCCACTCACCGGTCGTACGGTGGTCAATCAAGTGTGGGAGCAAATGTTTGGAAATGGAATAGTGGAGACGATGGAAGACTTTGGAACACAAGGCGCTCTACCATCGCATCCTGAATTACTAGACTACATGGCGCTGCAATTGACGGGTGAATTTAATTGGAGTTTAAAGAAACTCATTCGCGAAATAGCCTTGTCAGCAACCTATCGTCAGGACTCACGGGTAACAAAAGAGGTGATAGAACAAGATCCATCCAATAAATGGCTGTCTCATGGCTCACGAATTAGGTTGTCGGCTGAACAAGTACGTGACCAGGCTCTTGCCGTGAGTGGGTTGTTAAGCAAAAAGATGTACGGCAAACCAGTAATGCCATTTCAACCGGAAGGTGTTTGGCAAGTTGTCTATAACGATGACCGGTGGGAAACAAGTGAGGGCGAAGATCAATATCGCAGAGCAATCTATACGTTTCAAAAGAGAACAAGTCCTTATCCATCCATGATTTCCTTTGACGGCTCAAGCCGGGAGGTTTGTACGATTAGGAGAATCCGGACGAATACACCACTTCAGGCTCTTGTAACATTAAATGATCCAGTCTTTATGGATGCTGCTCGTGCCATGGCAAGCACCATGATGAAGCACGGAAAGACTATAGAAGAAATAATCAGTTCGGGTTATCAAACGGCTTTGTTTCATGCGATATCAGATCAGAAACTAACGGCTTTCACTTCCTTATATGCAACTGCTCTTGATGAATTTAAGCAGGATAAAAAAGCTGCGCTACAAATTTCAAAACAAGAAGGCCAACCCGAACTCGCGGCCATGACCATTGTGGCAAATGCCATGTTAAATTTGGATGAGTTTCTAACAAAAGAATGAAATGGAAAAGGCGTATAAAAATTGCCAATCCTGCGGTATGCCACTCAAGCGTGATGACAAAGGAGGTGGCACCAATGCCGATGGTTCCAAAAGCATTAGGTTTTGCTCAAAGTGCTATGAGAAAGGTAGTTTCATTCAGCCACATATGACAGTAACCGAGATGCAAACTTTAGTGAAAGGAAAACTCAAAGAGTTTGGGTTCCCAGGAATTGTAGCTGGCCTTTTTACCAAAAATATTCCAAAGCTTGAACGATGGAGGCAGACAAAATGAATCCAATAGACTACACGAAACTTCAATCCATTTCCAGAAGGTACTTTTTGAAAGAGAGCGCCATGGGATTAGGCTCGCTTGCACTCGGATCCTTATTGGGTGCCTGTTCAGCAAATAAAAGCGGAACAGACTTCATGGCTGATCCTTTGTCACCGCGACCTCCACATTTTATGGGTAAAGCCAAGAGTGTCATTTATCTGCACATGGCTGGTTCTCCTTCTCAACTTGAACTGTTCGACTACAAACCTGAATTAGCCAAACTTCATAATCAAGATTGCCCTCCTTCATTGTTGGAAGGAAAGCAGTTTGCGTTCATACGAGGTGTGCCTAAAATGTTAGGGCCGCAAGCAATCTTCAAACAGCATGGAGAATCACGTGCTTGGATTTCCGACAACCTTCCACATTTGTCTACAATGGCGGATGAAATTTCTTTTTTAAAAGCAGTAACTACCGATCAATTTAATCATGCGCCTGCCCAATTATTTATGCATACGGGCGCGCCAAGATTAGGCAGGCCAAGTATAGGGGCATGGGCTACCTATGGCTTAGGTTCAGAAAATTCTAACCTTCCGGGATTTGTGGTGCTTACCTCTGGAGGTAAAACACCAGATGCCGGTAAAAGTGTTTGGGGTAGTGGATTTCTTCCATCTGTTTATCAGGGTGTCCAATGCAGATCTGAAGGTGATCCCGTTTTATACATTACCGATCCTGATGGGATGAGTCGTGAGTTAAAAAAGAAGACCATTGATGCTATCAACGATGTTAATCAGCAGCACTATAAAGAGTTTCAAGATCCAGAGACGTTAACCCGTATCAATCAATATGAATTGGCGTACCGTATGCAGATATCTGTACCGGAAGTGATGAACATCAACAAAGAGCCAGAGTATGTACATCAGTTGTACGGTACCAATCCAGGTAAGACTTCGTTTGCAAACAACTGCTTGCTTGCGCGAAAACTTGTGGAGCAGGGTGTTCGTTTTGTTCAGCTTTTTGACTGGGGTTGGGACAGTCACGGCACAGATCAAGACACTGCTCTCGATCTTGGATTTAGAAATAAATGCCGTGAAATCGACCGCCCTATCACTGCCCTTCTTCTTGACTTGAAGCAACGCGGACTTTTAGATCAAACCCTTATTGTTTGGGGAGGTGAATTTGGAAGAACGCCTATGCAAGAAAACAGAGATAATAAGCAAATGCCGTTCTTCGGCCGCGACCACCATGCAGAGGCATTTACCATGTGGATGGCAGGTGGTGGTATCAAAGGTGGAGGAAGTTGGGGTGAGACGGACGAGATAGGATATGCAGCTGTGAAAGGAAAAACTTCTGTACATGACATTCAGGCAACCATCTTAAATCAACTTGGCTTTAACCATGAGAAACTTACCTATCAATTTCAAGGACGACCATTTCGGTTAACAGATGTTTCAGGAAAAGTGATAAGTGAAATTGTAGCGTAATCTAATGACAGAGATTAACCTCAGTTCCTTTTTTGGTAGACTGCATCCAGCATTAGTTCATCTTCCAATTGGAATATTGCTTTTAGCTTTTATCTTTCAGCTTTTATCTTTTAGCAAACGCTATAAGAAACTAAAAGCTGCTGTCAGGCCTTCCTTATTTTATGGAATGCTATCAGCGGCACTCGCTGCCTTCAGTGGTTATGTGCTTTCACAAGAGGGCGGTTATGATGACCAATTGCTTTCTCAGCACAAGTGGATGGGAATTGCCACAGTTTGCCTTGCTTTCTTGGTGTATCTATTCCGAAGAAAGTCATTTGCAATTTTAAAGTCAGATCAAAGAAAAGCGGTGTTGGTTTTGTTTTTTCCGCTGGTACTGTTGGTCTTGTTCACAGGCCATTGGGGAGGCTCACTCACTCGTGGTGAGGGTTATCTTTTTGAAAATCAATTGGGAGGTGTAGAGAATCCAGCCTCAGCTAAGCAAGCTTTAGTAAAGACTCCAATTACAAATATTGGAACGGCTAAAGTATACGCAGACATCGTTCAACCGTTGCTTGAAACAAAATGTTACGCATGCCATAGTGCTAAGAAACAAAAAGGACAGTTGCGACTGGATGACATTAACTTCATTCTAAAAGGAGGGAAGCAAGGGAAGGTAGTGAAGGCGGGTGACCCAATTGAAAGTGAATTATTTAAACGGGTCACACTCCCTATTGAAGAAAAGGAGCATATGCCTCCACGCAGAGAGCCTCAATTGACTTCTTCTGAGGTAGAGTTGCTTAGATGGTGGATAGCTGAAGGGGCAAGCTTCGAAAAAGAAGTAAGAGAACTTGCTCAATCGGAAGCAGTATCCGAGTACTTAAAATCGATTGTCGCGGCACCCGTTTCAGAAAGTTGGCTACCTGATCAGGAAGTTACGGCTGGTGACAATGAAGTGATAAATGAACTTAGATCTGTAGGTGTATCGATAGCGCAAATAGAGTCTGCTTCAAATTATCTAGCAGTGAGTTTCGCAGGTAGAAAAAAAATAGAGCCTGAAGACGTTGAGCGTTTAAAAGTATTGAGTAAGCAAATCATTGAATTAAATCTGGCTCGTACATCGGTTACAGATGATCAGCTTTTGCTGATTTCAGAACTAAAGGAACTTAGACGATTGCATCTGGAGCATACGCAAATAACTGACCTCGGAATGATTCACCTTAAGGCATTAGAAAATCTCTCGTATCTCAACTTGATAGAAACAAAAGTTACAGATGAAGGCTTGAGACCGTTAAGTGAAATAAAGTCGTTGAAAGAACTCTACCTCTTTGATACAAACATTACCAAAGAAGGGATAAGTAAGTTGAATCCTCAAATCAAAGCTGACACAGGAAAATATCAACTGCCATTCCTGGCATCTGACACGGTAGTATTCCAAAAGAAGTAAGGCCAATACTTAGATCCTAAGCCCCAATGCCCAATGCCTAAGTCCCAATGGCTGCCTGCCGAAGCTCTAGCGCAGGCATGGCCCAATGCCTAAGTCCCAATGGCTGCCTGCCGAAGCTTTAGCGCAGGCATGGCCTAAGTCCCGATTCATTTGACAGCAAACTGCATACTACCCATCTTGTACCCGTCTGTGTAAATTTCCACGGTATAATTTCCTGCGGTATACGCTGAGCCCTTTTCATACAAATAGCTCAATTTTTGACGGGTGTTGTCGAACAAAATTTCTTGCGAAGCGGTATAAAATTCTTCTTTTCCAGTTAATATAAAAGTGCCTGAGCCCTTAGCCACATCAAAAATCACCTGCCCATTTTCATCGATCACCCGTATCAAAATCTTCATTCCTTTGATGGGAGCAACTTTATTGTCAGCAATGGCGAACTCAACTTTTAGTTTTTCAAGTTGCCTGTTTTTGAATGGCGATTCTCGTTCTTTCCCGTTTGAATTAACTGACATCACGAGTGTATTTTCAGCTTTCAACTGCGAAGCGATAGCAACTTTGTTGGTGAGTTCGGCCTTATTCTTTTCAAGCCTGTTGATGGAATCGTTGAGTACATTTTTTTGTGTCTTCAGCGACCTGTTCTCGCTAAATAATTCCTTATTCACCGATTTGAGTTTTTCGAGCTCTTCATCTTTTATCTTCAGAAGCTCAGTATAGCCTTCTACTCTTTCTTTCAGTTGCTGGATTTCCTTGGCCGACCGTGTGGTGCTCCTTTTCAATTGAGCAGCTACTTCTGCTTTTGCTTTTTGCAAGTCAGAGATATCACCACCTAATTTTTGGATGTCCAAAATTTTCTGATCCAGCTCAATTTTAATATCATTAAGCCGCTGCATGGTGGTGGCCAGATTCTCTTCTGTGGTGGCTATCTGAACGGTTGTCTCTACATTTCGCTGATAGTCCAGATAGATCTTGACACTTTGTATGATGACTATAATGGAAAGCAAAGCTATGACGATAGCCGCTTTATTACTCGTTTTAGGTGTGGATTCGCTCATTAAGTTAATTTCAAATCGTAAAAATAGTGTTTGTGGGCAACTCTAAAAACTCCATGTACCCTTCTCTTCTGGAGAAGGGTGAAGGGATGAGGTGATAAAAGGTAAGGGTTGCTAGAGATGCCCTTATTTTAGTTGTTATAAAGTCCACACAAAATGCTGTCGATTGAGATCCGGATCAAAAAATAATATACCACATCTAAATAAATCGATACTTCCATATACAAGTTGGCTGTCGCGTAATGCTGTCCAGGCTTGTTCCATTTCTTCAGACCAATGAATATCATCTACCACGACAATACTTTTTTCATCTAACCTTCTCATCATAAGATCGAAGTAGTGAAGGGTGGCTTCGTATCGGTGATTTGCATCCATCAAAACAAAATTGATCTTGGCCGGGTTCTGAACAAATTCCGACAGGGTTGAATTAATTTCTCCTTCAATAAGTTCGATATTGTGTTTGTCAAAATATTCAAAATTAGTCAACGCTACATTTGACAAAGCATGACTTCCTTCAAATGTGGTAACGTGGCATTTTTCTCGATTTGCCAGGTACAAAGTGGTCACGCCTAATGAAGTTCCAAGCTCCACTACATTTTTGGCCTCCTGATAATTGATAATGTTAGTATACAACCTGGAAAATTTTTGTGGGGTAAGACTTGTCAGGGCGATATCCTTTAGTTTTCTTTTTGCGCCCCTTAACTTTTTTGAACCAGCACCAAAGTCCTGAACATCAATTTCTGAAGAATTGATAAGGAGACTGGCACGTAGTTTTTCTATCTCAGCAAATCGATCTGGATCAGTTGTATCGAGTATCACTTTCGTGTAAAAGTCAAAAAAGAAGGGGGAGTGGATGGAATGCTTATCAACGGAAGTGAGCCAATGTTTGATATACGCTTTGAACTGATGGTAGTTGGCCACAGAAGGAACGATATGTGAAAAGGAAAATTAGGGAATTAATCCGAATACAAAATTCGATAATCGGCAAATAGTAATAAGACTGGTTTAAGGACATCTCTAAAAACTTTTTTTGACCTTCTCCTCTGGAGAAGGAAGGGATGAGGTGTAAAAGGAAAGATTTTTAGAGATGACCTTAATTGAGCCGGACAGGCGCCACCATCATGAATTCAGGTATTTTAACAAGGAAATTAGTTCCGTCCACGATCCTTTCCATGTCATAGGTCCCTACCATTTTTCCTATGCCTGATTTTAAATTGCATCCGGACACATATTGATGAGACTGCCCGGGTTCTAATACAGGTTGTTGACCGACAACTCCATCGCCTTCAACTTCTCGCTGACTAAAACCAGCATCGTGTATGGTCCAATGTCTCCGCATTAGTTGAATGGTGAATTCGCTTTGATTTTCTATAGTGATGCGATACGTGAACACATAATGATATTGACTGGGGCTGGAATAAGACGGTTGATATTCCGTCTCTACACTTACCTTTACTCCTTTGGTTATTTCCGCGATCATCTGTTCAAAAGTATCATTTTTTTCTATTTTACAGTGCGTTACGGAACTTTGTTAACATGATTTAATGAAATGGCAATAGCAGTGAAAATTGAAGCGGGATGGAAGGCTAAGTTGGCAGAGGAATTTGAAAAGCCTTATTTTCAGGAACTTACAAAGTTTGTAAAGCAGGAGTATCTCACTCAGACCATTTTTCCTCCTGGAGGGGAAATTTTCCGCGCGTTCGATTGCTGTGATTTCAATTCCGTAAAAGTGGTGATTATCGGACAAGACCCTTACCATGGAGCTGGCCAGGCAAATGGCTTATGCTTTTCCGTACGGGAGGGTCAAAGATTACCACCATCTCTTCAAAATATCTTCAAAGAGATACGCATGGATCTAGACAAACCGATTCCTCATTCTGGCGACCTCAGTAAGTGGGCTTCTCAAGGCGTTCTCTTGTTAAATGCAACGCTTACCGTACGCTCTTCAGAACCAGGATCGCATCAAAAGAAAGGCTGGGAGATGTTTACAGATGCTGTCATCAAAAAGATTTCAGATGAAAAAGAAAATGTAGTCTTTTTATTATGGGGTGCCTATGCCCAAAAAAAAGGAGAGATCATTAATCGCACGAAGCATTATGTATTGATGTCTGCGCACCCGTCTCCTTTCTCAGCTGATAGAGGTTTTTTTGGAGGAAAGCATTTCAGCAAAACAAATCAATATCTGAAAAGCAAAGGATTGAACGAAATTGATTGGTGAAAAGTGTTGAGCAATAGATCAGAGTATTGAGCAATTCAGATGTAATCTGAATTTAGTCTCTCAATTCTAAAGACTCAATACTTGTTACTATCTAATGAGCATAAAGAACCTGCTCCATCTGATTTTATTGATCAAGCTTGCATACTTATCAATAGATAACCAGACAAAAAATGCTTTGCCTACGATGTGATCCTCAGGTACAAAGCCCCAATAGCGTGAGTCAAGTGAATTGTGGCGATTGTCACCCATCATAAAATAGTAGTCTTGAGTGAAGGTATACTCAGCTACTTCTTTGCCGGCAATGATCAACTTGCCATCCTCGATTTTCACATCGTCAAGGTGTTCATAATCTCGTATGGTTGCGCCATAGGTCGACAGGGTGGAATCGTTAATCACAAGTTTCATTCCTTCTTTCGGAATAGTAAGCGGGCCGTAGTTATCTCCATTCCAGGGTGTATATTTTGTTCCGGGAAAACTTCGCATATCAACGCCATCGTGTGTTCGGTAATCATCATCGACTGAAACGATGTAGGAAACGGTCTTCAGTTCTTCCACTTTTTCTTTAGTAAGAAACATTTGATAGATCGCGTTACTTTCAGGCCGTCCTAAATAATTATAATCGTCAGGATCTAATCCTAACTTCATCAGGTTGCGTTCATTTATTTCATCTTTTGCCGTAACGAGATAGCTGTATTGCATGCCTTTTTTGTCAGGAATGATTTGGCCATTCACAACTAATTGACGGTCTTTTACCTCCAGGACATCCCCTGGAATTCCAACACATCGCTTGATGTAATTCGTTTTCAGGTCAACCGGATAAACTTTACCATCGTTCAGTTCCTTAGGTGGTACATTGAAAACGACAACATCCTCACGTTTTACGTGGCTGAACCCTGGCAAGCGGTACTGGGGAAGTTGAATCCATTCAAGGTAAGAGGGGATTTCAGTAAACCAGATTTTTTGGTGGGTCAACGGAAGCTGCAGAATCGTTTTTGGGGTGCGAGTTCCATAGTGGAATTTGCTAACAAACAGGAAATCCCCAACCAGCATGGAGTTTTCCATGGACGGGGTAGGGATGGTATAGGCCTCCATAATCAGCCAGCGAATAAGGGTGGCCGCCACAACAGCAAATAGAATGGCATCTGCCCATTCCTTTAATAATCCCTTAGGTTTTTGTGCTTCTTCCTTTTCTTTTTTCTCCCAGAATTTCCAATTCATAAATAGTCTGTAATCAAATTTTTTAAATCGACCCGCAAAGAAACGGAAAATATTGATCTGTGCTAGCTTTGAGTTTGTGCTGAACACGATTATGAGTCAAATTCTCCGCCTTGCTAGCAGCTTGTAGCTAGTGGCTCGGGGCTATTTCAAGAAATCTTCCATCCCCAAAACACCTTTTTTATCTCTTACCCATTCAGCAACCATCACCGCCCCAAGTGCAAACCCTTGACGCGAATGTGCAGTATGGGTTATTTCGATGTCATCAATAGCGGATTTATATTTTACCGTATGAGTTCCCGGAGCAGGGTCAACTCTAAATGAATTTATGACGAGTGTCTCTGGTTTTGAGCTTGGCTGATTGCTCCAATCGCTTATGCGCGATACATTGTTAATAATTCCTTCTGCTAATGTAATGGCTGTGCCGCTGGGAGAATCCTTCTTTTGGGTATGATGGGTTTCAGCCATGGACACTCTGTACTCGTTATGGTTATTCATGAGCTTAGCCAGGAACTCATTTAACTTAAAGAAGATATTTACACCCAAACTAAAATTTGAAGTGTAAAAGAGGGTTGAGTTTAGTTGAAGGCAATACGCTTCAACTTCATCTTTATGTGCTTGCCAACCAGTAGTACCACATACCACCGGCAAGTTGTGATCAATACTAAATTTAATGTTGTTGACTGCTACCTCTGGCATCGAAAATTCGATGGCAACATCTGGTTTAAGGTCAAAGTTAAAAGCATTGCGTTCTACCTCATTGTCCACTTTACCTACAATGGTGTGACCTCGCTCAATGGCAATAGCCTCAATTGCTTTACCCATTTTGCCATAGCCAAGTAAAAGTATATTCATGGTCAAAATCTAAGTTTTAAGGATACACCAGTACTTCGGCCCATGAGTTGGTCGTTCGTCATGGAAGGCTCTAACCTCACCTTTAACTGGGGGTTAAGATCAAATTCCTTTAAGTGAGCATCCACGTGCGCATCCACCATTTGTAAGACATACCAAAATCCTGTCAGGGCAGTATAAAAATCTCGTTCCCTTCTGTTGCGGTTGACAAGACTCCGCAATTGCTCTTCCGTAAAACCGGAAGGTGATTTGGTTTTGCCGGGTTCATTAAGAATACTGAATAGCTCACTTTTGTATCGGTTATAATCCCCCTGATAGAGACTGATCAAAAAAATAGTAGTGCCAAAGCCACCGTACACTATCGGAAGTTTCCAATATTTTTTATTGTAAGCCTGTCCCGCACCTGGGAAAACAGCAGCGTATAGAAGTGCTTTTCTGGGATCAAATCGCTTGGCATAACTTTCTATCGTGATTACCTTTTTACCCTGATAGCTTTGAAGGGTATCAGTTATCGCAGTTCGTGTGGTATCGAATGCCCCGGATACTATTTGTGCAGAACTGC
The DNA here is from genome assembly GCA_031384515.1 of Bacteroidia bacterium. GTDB lineage: Bacteria > Bacteroidota > Bacteroidia > Cytophagales > Cyclobacteriaceae > ELB16-189. The sequence continues at coordinate 14,224 of JANNAQ010000041.1, read as the reverse complement.
CTATGCTAATGAGCAATAGCCATACCATGAGGTAGCTCGTATGAATATCTTTTGCTCTAACCATAGTTGCATCCCCAAAGCTAGCAGCTAGCAGCTTGAAGCCAGCGGCTTGCAGTTTGTGGCTCGCAGCTTGTAGCTTGTAGCTAGCAGCTAGCAGCTTGAAGCCAGCAGCTGTTTCCTCAAATAAATGGTTCAACTTATTGACCACAATTCAACTTCTATAACTTAAGAATGTCCAGCAATCGATTAAGGTCCTCTACCGAAAGAAAAGGTATTTTGATCTCGCCTCGGTTACCGTCACTCTTCACATTAACTTTCGTGCCAAAGTGTGATGAAAGTCTTGCTTGTAGCTGTACTATTTCTCTTGTTTCAGGATTGGCCCCTGGAGTTGGCTTTGAAACAGCAGGCGAATCCTTACCTGACGTAAGTTGGCGGGTTAACTCCTCAACCTTTCTGACAGACAGATCTTCAGAAATTATTTTTTTAAAAATGTAAAGTTGTGATTCCGGATTTTCAATGCTGATGATTGCGCGTGCATGCCCCATCGAAAGCCGGTTGTCACGCAACGCAATTTGAATATCGGGTGGAAGTTTTAATAGACGTAAGTAGTTGGTAACTGTTGATCTGTTTTTGCCCACACGCTCTCCCAGTTCCTCTTGCTTTAGACTGCATTCCGTAATCAGTCTCTGATAGCTAAGAGATATTTCTATCGGGTTAAGGTTTTCGCGCTGAATATTTTCGATCAATGCCATCTCCAGCATCTGCTGGTCGTTAGCTGAGCGCACATAGGCAGGTATTGATTTTAAACCAGCAAGCTTGGATGCCTGATAGCGCCTTTCACCGGATATCAACTGGTATTGATTGCGGGCAAGTTTACGGACGGTTATCGGCTGTATAATGCCGTGCACCTTGATGGACTCCGCCAACTCTTTCAACGCCTCCTGATCAAAATGTTGACGTGGTTGAAAAGGATTTACTTCAATTTCAGCAACTGATATTTCCGACATTCCTCCAGTGGCAGAAGGTGCCGGTCCCGTTTCATCTAATTTGTCTGTATCGGGTGTGTCACTCAAAAGAGATTTTAAACCTCTTCCCAATGCTATTTTTTTGCTCATTTCGACATTCCGTTTTTATCTAATATTTCATGTGCAAGATTCAGGTAGCTGATAGCACCTTTACTCTCTGCGTCATGTACAATCACAGGTAATCCAAAACTGGGTGCTTCGCTTAGCTTTACATTGCGAGGCACAATAGTTTTGAAGGCAATGCTCTTAAAATGCGTACGTACTTCTTCAACCACCTGATTGCCCAATGAAGTTCGTGAATCATACAGCGTAAGTAATATCCCTTCAATCTCCAGATTTGGATTGAGTCGGGTTTGGATAATCTTTATCGTATTCAATAGTTTACCCAATCCTTCAAGCGCAAAGTATTCACACTGAACGGGAATGATTAAAGAATCAGCGGCTGTAAGAGAATTGATAGTGATTAAGCCCAAGGATGGAGAACAATCGATGATAATAAAATCATATTCGTTTTTGATTTTGTAGAGGGCATCGCGCATTTTTTCTTCTCTGCGCTCAATGTTTACCATCTCAACTTCAGCGCCTACTAAATCAATATGAGAAGGAAGTATATCAAGAAATGCAAGATCATTCTTTACTATGGCTTTATGAGGATCAACCCCGTCAACCATGCATTCGTAAATGCTAAGCTTTACTTCTTTGGGGTTCATGCCCAAGCCTGATGTAGAATTGGCTTGAGGGTCAGCATCTACCAATAATGTCTTGTACTCCAGCACGGCCAAACTAGCCGCCAGATTAATGGCCGAAGTAGTTTTACCAACTCCACCTTTTTGATTTGCTATCGCGATTATTTTACCCATCCGTAACTAAGTATTTAAAAAATGCCCAAACCCAATTGAATGTGATGAGTAGGGATGACAAATATACAGTTATAAGGGCATCGTGGAACAATCGTGGAACGTTACTTATCCACCGGTTGTCAACAGGCTTGTGAACAATTGACTCTTCACTAATAGTAAACCTGGGAATTTATGTGGTAAGCTTTAGCCTTTAAGGTTTTAGCTTTAAGTTTTATACTATTAGCCTTTAGCTATATACTTTCTACTTTCTACTTTCTGCTTTCTGCTTTCTGCTTTCTGCTTTTTACTTTATGCTTTATACTTTATGCTTTTTACTTCTTCTTCCTCCTCGCTTCTTCACTTGCCTTCATCGCCTGTTCTAACTTGTTCATGAAGCCAGATTTCTTGCCTCCGGCAGCAGCCGTTGTCTCCATCTTCTTTTTGTGATCATCCATCACGGCCTTGATCTTATCTTCATCTACAAAGCGTTTAATGATAGCCTGTTGCGCGAAGGTGATTAAGTTGGATACAAAATAGTAAAAGCTAAGACCTGCAGAGAAACTGTTGAGTACAAACAAGAAAATAACCGGCATGATGTACGACATAGACTTCATCGGGCCTGTCACTGAGCTGATCTGATTATTCTGCCACGTATAAATAAGGGTCGACACGGTCATGAGTATTACAAATAAACTGACGTGATCACCATAGAAGGGAATGGTGAAGGGCAAACTAGCAATCGAATCATAGGTCGATAAATCTTCAGCCCATAAGAAGGGTTGCTGACGCAATTGAATGGCCATAGGGAAAAACCAAAACATGGCAAACAAGATCGGCATCTGTAACAGTAGGGGGATACAGCCGCTGAAAGGATTCACTCCCGCCTGCTGATACAGTTTCATCTGATCCTGCTGGTTCTGCGTCATGTTCTCGCCATTTTTTTCTTTGATCAGATCAAGCTCAGGCTTTAACAATTTCATCTTGGCCATCCCCAGATAAGATTTGTAGGAAAGTGGCAGCAACAATATCTTAACAAACAATACCAGCAGCACGATGATGATACCGTAGTTTCCAATAAAGCCTTCCAGAAACTGAAAGACAGGGATCAACATGTATTTAGTAATCCACGACATAGGAGGCCACCCTAAACTTAAATTTTCAGAAAATCCATCGGTCACATTGGCGATAACATCATAGTCATTAGGTCCAAAGAAATAAGTGAACTCTGCACCGGCTGCCACATCTGCACCGGGAATGAAAAGTTTGACGGTGGCTTCTTTTACAGTTACCGTGTCAGCGATGTTGGCGACAGTGCTCACCTCACCTCCCAGGAAACTTTTCCTGGCAATAATGGAATTGATAAAAAACTTTTTGCGGATGGCTACCCACTTCACCGGGTTCGCAAGTGCATCTGTCTCCAGATCAGTGGAGGTTTCTGAAAGTCCATCAAAACCTTCAGTAGTTGTGAAATAGTTAACCGTTGTTTTCGTACGGCTATCAGCAATGTCTTTCTCTTGTACCGGAATATTATCTGACCACACTAAAGTCAGATTTTGTCCAGCCAGCGGCAATCCTTTGGCTTCCAGCTTGTATCCAATTGAAAATCCTGCTGCAGGAATTTTATAACGGTGTGTGATAGAGGTACCATCTGAAATGGTGGCGCTAAAAGTAAGTAAAGTGGTATCACCAGTTTTCCTTACATCTGCCGAATAGAAAAGCTTGGTTAGATCAACTTCTTTTCCTTCATATTGAAAGACTAAAGAAGAAGAACTGGTTGCCTCTGACACGAGAAGCAAAGGTTGCCCGTAATAGGTTTTAAAATTCCGCAGTTCCAGTTCCCGTATACGTCCCCCTCGGTTAGAAAACGTAATGGCGAGGTCGGCTGTCTCAATAGCGGTAGTTTTTTCTTCACCACTTAATAGGGATGAAAAATTTCCGTATTGCTTAATTAACGTGCTGTCGGTTTTCGGCTGACTTAGTGCAGACGCTTCAGCTACTTCATTTCTTAATGAATCAGTGCCAATAGTTGTAGAAGCTATTGGCTTCACCGTTTCGGGTTTTGGTCCGAAATAAGTAAAGTAAACCAGTAAAAGTGCTGCGATTAACGTGAGGCCAATGGCCGAATTCCTATCCATTTTATGAGGTGAGATTTATGATTACCGATTTCTATCTTCTAAATTCTATCTTCAACATTCTTAATTCAACATTCAACATTCTTACTTCTAAATTCTACTTTCTTCTTTCTACTTTCTATTTCCTTACCGATCACTAATTACTTTCTACTTTAATCTTTCAGCTTTAAACTTTGAGCTTTCAGCTTTCTACTTCGACACTTAATCTTTTAATTTTCTAATCTTCCAATCTTCCAATCTTTCTTCTGACTTTCTGACTTCCCGACTATACCCAATCTTCCAATTTTTCTGTACCGATCACGATTACTTTCTACTTTAAACTTTCAGCTTTCTACTTTCTTCTTTGTATTTCCTTACCGATCACCGATTACTAACTACCGTTTACCTTTTAGTGCTTTGCCTACTGCCTACTTTTTTTCTCTGATTACCACTTCTGACTTTCTGACTTTCCGATCACCGATTACTGTTCACCGATTACTTTCTACTTTAATCTTTCAGCTTTCTACTTTCTTCTTTGTATTTCCTTACCGATCACCGATTACCACTTACCAATTACCTCATTTTGCCTACTGCCTATTGCCCTTATTGCCAACTGTTTTATACACCATTGCCGCCTCCACAAACTTTACAAACAACGGATGTGGATTAAGCACGGTACTTCTTAACTCAGGATGATATTGAACGCCAACAAACCAGGGGTGATCTTTCAACTCTACAATTTCCACAAGTCCTGAGTCAGGATTTACTCCGGTGCACTTTAAGCCAGCTTCTTCCATTTGCTCCTGATATTTACTGTTAAACTCGTAGCGATGTCTGTGGCGCTCGTGAATAAGTGTGTCTCCATAAATATGATGTGCCTTTGAGCCTTTTTTAATCTTGCAGTCATAAGCACCAAGACGCATCGTGCCTCCTTTTGTTGTAATCTTCTTTTGCTCCTCCATCATGTCAATGACAGGGTGCTTTGTTTTAGGGTTGAGTTCGGTAGAACTCGCATCCAAATGCAAAACATTGCGTGCAAACTCAACAACCGCGCATTGCATGCCCAGACAAATTCCAAGGAATGGAATTTTGTGCTCCCTTACATATTTGATCGCCTGAATTTTTCCTTCGAGACCGCGTTCACCGAAACCAGGCGCAACAAGTATTGCATCAAGAGAACCGATAATACTTTCAACGGTGTCTTTATAAATTTCTTCAGACGAAATCCAGATCAAATTGACTTTGCAGTCGTTTTGTGAACCCGCATGGATAAAAGATTCTGCAATAGACTTGTAGGCATCCGGCAACGAAACATATTTGCCCACTAACCCAATGGTAACTTCATTGATTGGATTTTTAAGTTTGCCTAAAAACAGTTTCCACTGCTCGAGATCGGGTTCATGCTTTGGAGTAACTTTTAGTTTAGCGAGAACGCGCTCATCCAGTTTTTCCTTGCGCATCAGCAGCGGCACATCATAAATAGTCTCGGCATCAATGGCCTCAATGACAGAATTAAGATTGACGTTGCAGAACAGGGCCAGCTTTTTGCGTATATCCATCGAAAGCGGATGCTCCGTGCGGCACACCAATATATCAGGTTGAATACCGTAGGAGAGAAGTTCTTTTACCGAATGCTGCGTTGGTTTGGTTTTTAGTTCTTTGGCCGCACTTAAATAGGGGATGAGTGTTAAGTGAATGACCAGCGCATGAGTGGAACCCAGATCCCAACGTACCTGGCGTACCGCTTCCACAAAGGGAAGTGATTCAATATCCCCGACAGAGCCACCAATTTCAGTAATAATAAAATCATATTTGCCGCTGTCGCCCAGCAGAAACATATTGCGCTTGATCTCATCGGTGATATGAGGCACCACCTGAACGGTCTTGCCTAAATATTCGCCTTTGCGCTCTTTGGTGATGACATTATTATAAATGCGCCCTGTTGTAACATTATTCGCTTGTGAGGTCTTGATATTTAGAAACCGCTCATAATGACCAAGGTCAAGATCAGTCTCAGCGCCATCATCGGTTACATAGCATTCTCCGTGTTCATACGGGTTCAGCGTGCCCGGGTCTATATTAATATAAGGATCAAACTTTTGGATGGTAACCGAAAACCCTCTGGCCTGCAACAACTTACCCAATGAAGCAGAGATGATGCCCTTGCCCAACGAGGAGGTAACGCCCCCGGTAACAAATATGTATTTCGCAGAAGAAGCCATCCGTATTTTGAAATTTTGGGCGCAAAGGTATGGGATTTGAGCTTTATCTCTAGCCCAAAGTTTTTTAAATTACTTCGATTTGGAAGGAATTATAGATAAGTTTGAACGATATTGATTTGCCGCTAATGGGTTACCCGTTGGTGATTTGTCGTATGAAATTGGATATCCTTAACGGCTAATGAATAGATATTTTAGTTGTCTTGTCTTAGGTTTAACTCTACTCGCTGCATCCAATAACGCATTTTCCCAAACTTGTTTTGACTTAGACCCAAGTGGCGTTAAAAGCATGGGAACTCAAACAACGTCCGGTGTTTGTTCTCAGGTTACTCAAACCATTCGTTATCAGTTTGCCTTTTTCACACCCACCCCTGCTACGGGCTCTATTCAACTTCTGTTCAATTGGGGAGATGGTTCAGCTAATACAATTATTGCTTTAGCGAACAATGCACTCAGTTATGATGTCTCACAAGTTCATTCATTTCCCATTAATAGTGACTGCGAATACAAAGTTACCGCTGGTATTTTCGTTAGTGGTACTTTTTGCACCGCCACTCAACAACAGCTATTAGTTAATTCATTCCGAACAGAAGCCTTTAATCAAGGACTTGTTCGTCTTATTAACCCAACTTCAGGTACCAATATATTTGATGTGTGTCCGGGTCAAAACATTGCCACTTTGTTCAATGATTTAACGGTCTTTAATTGTAACGAGAGTTATGTTATGACGCAAGGGTCGCTGATAGGAACAACTATTACTAACCCCAATAATTTAAGAAGGTGGCAACAGCTTGTTTACAATACACAGACAACAGCGGGAAATAGAATACCAAATGTCTTTGTCAATGGCGTTCAGGTAACAAATGGGTCAGGTCTTCCTGTCCAACCTGCGCCCAATTACTATCAGGATCCGCGAGGTGTTTACTTGATGCCTGCCCCGGTTAGCGCAACATCTCCGGTTAAGAGAAGCACTATTGGAGGGGCAGGAGGTATTACGGCTGCCGGAGGGTTTGGTGCCGGGTTTCCTGTAGTTAACGACATTTTCGAAATAACCGTCAGATACTGGAATTTCTGTAATCCTTATGATGATCCGACAATCCCTGGGGTACCAGTGGACCTGATTAATGGAGATAATGCTCCGATAGAAGGTATTGCGTTAATCAGGATAATAGCCAACCCACCCATAGCAGCTCCCGTTGCCAAAGATTTCTGTCAAACTGAAAATATGAGTACCTCAAGCCCTGTTGGACCCGCAGTCCCCGTGGCTTGCACAACCTGTTTCGAAGTTACGGCAGGCAGTGTTACTGGTAATACCGAGATACAATGGTTTACCACTCTTGCTGACGCAAACGCGCTGACGAGTCCCATTACTAATGATTATGGAACACAATCTAGATTCTTGCGACCTACAGAAACAGTAACAAGAGCTTCTGGTGGAACAGGTCCGATTCCAGATGCTGGGCCGGCAGCGGGTGATACGTATTCTGTTTGGGTAAGGTACAGTACAGTAGCAGCTCCCAATAACTGTTTTAGCCAGCCGGTTGAAGTAACAATTATAAAGCGACAACAGCTAACTACTCCAACTTCAATTACTTCTGGGGCTGGTGCTTCTGGTTTTACAATATGTTCAGGTGTGACAGGTGTACCATTTACTGCCGCACCTGTAACAGGTTCAAATGTCTTGGGTGGTGCTTGGAACTATACGTGGTCTTTAACTGGGGCAGGGATTACCATTAACCCGGCAACCACCACGCAAAACATGACATTGGACATTATATCTACGGCCACAGGAGCAAAGACAGTAAATGCATTAAGAAAATATACGACCCTTACCACCGATGCCAAAGACTGTGCCTCTACCAATCAAACATTCCCTTTTACGGCCAACTTTGTACCGATACCGGGTACAACCTCTGGAGGAACGACACCAATTTGTTTAGGGAGTAGTATTGGTACAATTACATTAGCTGGATCTTCAGGCACAAGGCTATGGCAAGTATCTACCGCAGGTGTGGGGGGCCCTTTCAGTGATATTGTTGGGCAAACAGGAACAACATTGACTCAGACGCCTGGTGCAGCTGGGACTTACCATTACAGAGTGAAGGTATCGAACCCTGTATGCGCAGACGTTTTTTCAACAGTATCATCTGCCATTCTCGTGCGGGAAGCATTACCTACTCCTACTATCTTTACCAATGGTGCTTTTTCTTTCCCTATCTGTTCTAACACCAACGGAGTTGTTTTTAATACCACACCTGCCACTGGTTCGAATCCGGTGGGTGGTGCATGGGATTATACATGGGGAACAACGGGGGGAGATTTAACGATCAATCCAGTTACTACTTCCGCCAATATGACGCTAGACATTGCCGCAGCTATCCCTGGCGGTACTGCTAAATCGGTTACAGCTTTTGCAAAATACACATCAGCCCCCACCTGTCCATCAGCCACAAGAACACAGAATTTCACTGTGGATTTAAGACCATTAGGCGGTTCGATAACGGGTGGTTTAACTCCCATCTGTCTCGGTAGCAGTACTGGTACAGGTGGAAGCATTATGACTCTTACGGGTTCTTCAGGATCTGTGCTACAATGGGAAGTAGACAGTGGTTCTGGATTCGCAGCCATTCCTGCTACGGCAGGCTTAACTACTTTTTCTCAGATTCCAGCTCTGGCGGGCACGTATATTTACAGAGCCCGCTTAAACAACTTAACCAATTTGGTATGCGCGCCAGTGGTATCGCTTACCAGAACAATAATAGTAAGAGAGGCTTTACCAGCGCCTGGCGCTATTACTTCAACTTCTACTTTCCCGCTTTGTGCTGGTGTAAACGGGGTGGCTTTTTCTAGTGCTAGTCCGGCACCGGGTTCAAACCCATTGGGTGGTACTTGGAACTATACATGGGGAACAACTGGTGGAGGTCTAACAATTAATCCAGCCAGCCCGACAACAGCTGCGATGACATTAGATGTTCCCTCTGCCACTAGCGGAGGAAAGACAGCCACCATTTTTACAAAGTATACTGGGGCTGATGCTTACGGAAGCTTTTGTCCATCTACTACTACCTCTGTTCCATTTAACGTTAATCGAATTACAGCTGTTTTATCGGCTACACCTACAACCATTTGCCCAGCAGCATCAAGTAATTTAAGTGTTACCATAACGGGTGGTGTTGGCTTCTATGAAATTGTCTACTTTGATGGAACAGGCAATACAACTGTGTCGGGTTATACGAGTGGTTCAAACATCTCTACAGGTCCATTAGCGGTCACAACCACCTACTCTTTATTCTCGGTTAAAGATGCGAATAATTGCTTCAGTGTTTCCAATACAGGAACACCTACCATAACGGTTGGGTCTGTCATTGCTTCAGCTGCATTTAGTGGTGGTACAACTGTATGTATGGGTACTCCTGTTAATCTTAGCCTAACTATTACAGGTGGGGTTTCTCCTTACCAGGTGACAGTTCCTGGAGCTACTGGCAGCCCATTCTTGGCATACACCAGCGGAGCTGCAATACCAGTACCCACCGGTGTGGCTGGCACGATCGCCTATGCGGCTACTGTTGTTTTGGATGCCTGCGGCAATTCTTTTCCGATTGGATCTGTTACGGGCAATTCGCAATCTGTGATTGTTAATGCACCACCAAACATTACAACCCAACCAGCGTCCGTTGCACAATGCAGTGGATCATCGCAAACCTTCACAGTATTTGCAACTGGAGCAACATTATCCTATCAATGGAGGCTGGGTGTAACTAACTTAACAAACGTAGCTCCATATAGTGGCGTTAGTACAGCAACTTTAAATATAAGCAATGTCACTGGTCTAAATGGAAACAGTTATAACGTAGTTGTCACTGAGACAAGCGTAACTCCTAATTGCCCAGTAACAAGTTCTTCAGCTATTCTCACAGTAAACCCCACCCCTGTAATTTTTGACCGCACTGCTGCGATATGTAGTGGCACAGCTTTTTCAATCCCTATTTCGAATGGTCTACCATCAGCTACCACAATAGTTCCGGCTGGAACGACATATGCATGGGGTGCACCGATTGTAACCGGAGGAATTACCGGTGGAAGTCTTCAGACTAATCAAGCAACTGTAAGTCAAACATTAACCAATCCGACAAACACGGTTCAGACGGCAACCTATACAGTAACACCAACCTCTGGTGCAGCTGGTAGTTGTATTGGCGCAACTTTTCAAGTGGTTGTAACAGTAAACCCCACCCCTGTAATTTTTGACCGCACTGCTGCGATATGTAGTGGCACAGCTTTTTCAATTCCTATTTCGAATGGACTACCTTTAGCTACTACCATAGTTCCGGCTGGAACGACATATGCGTGGGGTGCACCGATTGTAACCGGAGGAATTACCGGTGGAAGTGTTCAGACTAATCAAGCAACTGTAAGTCAAACATTAACCAATCCGACAAACACGGTTCAGACGGCAACCTATACAGTAACACCAACCTCTGGTGCGGCTGGTAGTTGTATTGGCGCAACTTTTCAAGTAGTTGTAACAGTAAATCCAAAACCTGTTATTTTTAATTATACTCCAGCGGATATTTGTAGTGGTGATACATTTGTCGCTGTCACGCCTGCAAATGGGCTACCTTTAGCTACCACAATTGTACCTGCCGGTACAACCTATGCCTGGGGAATACCAGTAATGACTGGAGGCGTAACTGGAGGCACAGCTGCAACTGGCCAAGCTTCCATAAGTCAAACACTTACAAATCCATCAACTGCAACCGGCACTGCAACCTATACGGTAACACCAACTGCTGGTGTTGCAGTGGGATCTTGTGTGGGCTCTACTTTTCAGGTGGTGGTAACCGTACATCCAATACCTAAATTGAGTAGTACGCTCGCACCAGTAGCGATATGTAGCGGAACATTTAACTACACAGCAACAAGTGCCACTGCCGGAGCAACTTTTGCGTGGAGCAGGGCTGCGGTGCCTTTTATTACTCAGGGTGCTACTAGCGGAATTACTGCTCTTATAAATGAGCCATTGACCAACACCGGGCTGCTTCCTGTGGTGGTCACCTATAATATTATCACCACCGCTAATGGTTGTACGAACGGACCTACAGGTGAGAATGTGTTGGTTACGGTAAACCCAACGCCTGTGCCTAATCCTCTTATTGGTCCGGCTTCGGTTTGTGTGAGTGCTACCACTACTTATTTTTATCAGGTTACGCAAGTAGCGGGTTCTACCTATCGATGGGATGTGCCTGGCAACTTTACTGTTCAAGCTGCAGGTGGTGGTGCTGTCGCAGGTGGTGGTCTTGGACCGGCAACAGCAGATTACTTCATCTTATTGAAATTCTTAGTGCCTACCAGCCAAACGCTGTCGGTCACAGAGATAAGCTCGAATGGTTGTGTTGGTGTTGCTAACGTATTACCAATTCTTGTTTCTGCCATTTCACCACCAGGTGTAATTTCAAGCAGTAGTGGAGCAACCTCTTTTTGTAAGAATCAAACAGGCGTGGTATTTCAGGTGCCACAAAATGCCAATTCAAATTTTATTTGGTCAACTGATTCCGGTGCAACTATTATCGGACCGGCAGCCGGAACCAACTTGTATCAGATCATAGTTAATTTTAATACGTCACCCACGGCCACCATTAATGTTACGGAGGTCAACCTTAATGGATGCCCTACTGTATATCCAGGATTACCAATTGCGCTGTTAGATCCCCCGGTGATGACGCCCGCTACAGGTGCAATCTGTAGTGGTTCTCAACCGAGCAGCGTCATTACCTTATCTACTACTCCAGCAGTGGCTAGTAATTTTAATTGGGTAGTGAAATCAAAAACTGCCAATATCTCAGGAGCGTTTGTAAATGACGCGGGCACAGGACCTATTACCCATGCTCCTGCATTAACCAACGTATCAGGATTTAATGGAACGATTGTATATACAGTTACTCCAACTGCCACGGCCAGTCCATTCTGCATGGGTGCACCTTTAGACATTACCGTTACTGTTAAACCAGAACCAGTGGTGGCGGCTATTGCAAACCAAAGTGTTTGTCCGTTAACCTTTGTAAATGGAGCAGTAGATTTTCCTTTTACGGATAATGCTGGAGGGGTAATTAGTTGGACAAGCGTTGGTGGCGCTGCCATAGGCTTAGCGGCAAGTGGAACCGGAGACATCTCTTTTACAACACTAGATAATCAAACTGGTCTTCCATTAGTCTCTACAATTACAGTTACCTCACTTGCCAACGGATGCACTAGTGCCGGAGCCAATGCAAAAACATTTACAATTACGCTTAAGCCAAGACCTGTTGTTGGCGCGGTTGCAGATATCTCAGTTTGCCCGGGCGAAGCAGTGAGCGTTCCGGTATTCACCGCTAATACGACTGGTGGAGAGACTTACGCTTGGACAAATAATAGTGCTTTGATTGGTCTTCCGTTGTCTGGTAACGGAAATATTTCGGCCTATTTCGCACCAGCCAACAACACGGGATCAAATCTTATAGGAACAGTGAGCGTGGTAGCTACTACCAATGGTTGCCCGGGTCCTCCAGAAGTCTTTACAATTACGGTTAAGCCACAACCTGTCGTAACTGCCATAACCAATAAGACCTTTTGCCCTGGAGATGCTATAGCAATTCCGTTGTTAAGTAATGTCGCTGGCTCAGTGATTAGCTGGTCAAACTCTAACACTTCCATTGGTCTGCTTGCTTCTGATGTCGGAGATATCAATGGAACAGCGGCTGTAAATAATACGGGTGCAGATATTGTAGGCACTATTACGGTTACCGCGGCCAAAGACGGTTGTACCAGTTCTGGTGCCAATATCAAAACATTTACAATTACCATTAAGCCCACACCAATAGTCGATGCGGTCTCTGATATCGTGGTATGTTCGGGTGGATCAATTTCAACGATTGTCTTTGGATCTAATGTCACTGCTGGTGGCGTTACCTTCAATTGGACAAATGATAATACTGCCATTAATTTGTCAGCTGGTAGTTCAGGAAATATTGCTGCGTTCACTGCAGGCGTTAATACATCAGGCGTTCCGATTATTGCCAATATCAGCGTAACAGGTATAAAGAATAGCTGTTCAGGACCAGCAGAGACATTTACCATAACAGTTAACCCTGAACCTGTCGTAACTGCTGTTGCCAATCAAAGTGTGTGTCCGACAGATCCCATTAGCGTTGCTCTGTTGAGTAACGTTGCAGGAGCAAGCATAAGTTGGACGAATAATAATCCATTAATTGGGTTAGCTATCTCTGGTTCAGGGAACATTTCTTTCACCGCCCCTGCGAACAATACAGGAATTAACATAGTAGGTACCATTACAGTTACCGCCTCTAAGGATGGCTGTACGAGTGCAGGAGCGAACATCAAGACCTTTACGATCACCATTAAGCCAACACCAATAGTTACGGCAGTTAGTGATGTAGTAGTCTGTTCAGGAGGAGCGATAGCTGCGATACCGTTTAGTGCAAACACAGCGGGTTCAGAAACATTCAACTGGACCAATGATAATATTTTAATCGGTTTACTGGGCAGCGGAGTAGGGAACATTGCCGCCTATACAGCTCCGGTAAATACGAGTGGAGTTCCGATAGTAGGTAACATCAGTGTAATAGCCACACGCAATGGATGTGTTGGTCCTGCCGAGTTGTTTACAATTACCGTAAACCCAGAGCCGGTAGTGACCGCTGTAGTGAACCAGAGTTTCTGTGCAGGCGAGCCGATCAATATACCGTTGTTGAGCAATGTAGCAGGCGCGAGCATCACGTGGACGAACACGAATACGTTGATTGGTCTGGCGGGTACCGGAGGAGGAGATATTATTTACATCGCCCCAGCGAACAACACAGGTGTTGACATAGTAGGGACGATCAATGTGATATCGACCCGTAATGGATGTGTAAGTGCAGGCGCGAATGCAAAGAGCTTTACCATTACGATCAAGCCAACTCCGATTGTAAATGCGATTACGAATATTACAGTATGTTCAGGCGGCACAGTGGCATTGATTGCCTTTGGCTCGA
>JANNAQ010000076.1:0-11753 GCA_031384515.1 Bacteroidia bacterium | reverse complement strand
GGATGAAATCCTATTTTGATCGATGATATCGAGGTAATCGGGCACCAGAGACGAACCTGCCTGGGGGAAAATGCCAAGCACGGCTTCTGGAAATAACTTTAGTTCTCCGTTTTTGTGGAGCAGATCAAATTCTTCTCTTTTATAATTAGTAAAGAAAGACAACTCATCGCGGTAATTCTCTGCGTTAAAGTTAATATCAAGTGAGCTGCTTTGTAAAAGATGATACAAAGAAGTTCGGAATAGGTTGCTGTCTTTGTCAAACTCTTCAAAATCTTCTTCCAGCAAAGTTTCATCTGCCTTTACTTTATTGTATAATGAATAGGCTAACAGAAATGATTTATTAAAAGAGATAGCATTATCATCACGGAGACGAATAACCCACTTATCATTTTCTACTACCAGTTGTACTGGAAAGAACAGAAGAGGGCAGCGTTTAAAGGATCCATCAGAAAATTTTCCCCTCACAAAAGGCCAACCTATATGAAGATCTTTTGCGCCACGTTCTTCAAATAGAAATCGATCATGACGCAAAAGTTTTTTAATTTTTTTGCTCGCTTCATTACTGGCCTCCAGCCGGCTATCAACTACACTGCAAATTATTTTTTTTGAGCCACTGATTAAAGCTTCAATTATTTCAAACGATTTCTCCTTGTTAAGCTGACTAAGTTCATGAACGTCAATAAACTGATCGGAGGTGATTCTGGGCAGATACAACATCCTGTTGTTGCTCGAAAGATTAGCGAGACGTCTGGTATATGTTTTGAGAATTTCGTTGATATTGGCAGACATCCTATTTTATCGTCCTTAAAAAGTAATATAAGGCTTCAATTTGGCTATGGTTTCGGGTGATATTGATTGAATAGGGGTAAGATCGTCAATCATTTTGAAATTACCATGTTGGAAACGATAGACAACTATTGCTTTGGCAAGTTTGAATTTGATGTATGGGTGCACAGCAAGTGTTTTTTCATTGGCTGTGTTGATGTTTATCTGGTTAACCGAATAGTTTTCAGATATGAACGATTTCTTGTTAAGCTGATTAATCACAACTGTATCCAGGCCGTACACTTCGTTCAATTGACGCGCTGCAATAAAGCCGCCTAGTTTACTTCTATATTCTACAATGCGTTTGGCGAGTACTGGTCCAATGCCATAAATTGCTTTTAACTGATTTGTATCGGCTAGGTTGAGATCAAATTGTGGAACCTCCAGCTTTGCGCGCGATTCAACTTTAATTTTTTCTTTTTCAGGTACGTTCGTTTTTTTGTCTGGTAATTCGATAAATGGAACCAATGCTGCGAACAAGGCGGAGTCCATTCCGTAAATTTTATTTAGGTCAGACTTTACTATGAACTTTCCTTTTTTTGCCCGATAGTTAATTACTCTATTTGCAAGGTTACCTGGAAATCCCAATGCGAGGAGCTCTTCTACAGTGCTGGTATTTGGATCAAACTTAAATTTATCTAGTGTTGTAACCGGTGTGCTATCTTGCCGCTTTTCAAAGTGCCATTGACTGGTTATGCTATCTAATTGAATTTTCTCTTTTAAAAAATCATTCTTCCGATGTACAGTATAGTAACGGAAAATGGGCTCCGAGAAAATCAATAAGGCCATTAGTGGAAGTAGAATGAGAAATGCATTGCTCTCTGTTCTTGAGAACCCAAACACACTTCGCAGGAGCGCTTTGAGGCGATTCATTCCGTAAGGGCAGTTCCTTAAAGGTATTCAATTGCCCTTTCTTAGACAATTGAACAGTCACCAACTTTTGTGCAAACCCTATCTTCCTCCTCCAGGGCAATTTTTTCTTAGGAAGTTCGAGTAAAGAGTAGAAAGATGCTCATCCGTGCCTTCACCTTCGGATATGCTATGGGTGCGGTTTGGGTAAGCCATTAGTTGAAATTGCTTGTTATATTTTACCAGTTCGTTTATCAACATTTCCGCATTTGCATAATGGACGTTATCATCGCCCGTGCCATGGATGTAGAGTAGATTTCCACTAAGATTCTTTGCGTAGGTAATAGGAGACCCGTTAACAAAATCTTCTCTATTCTCCTGAGGCAAACCCATATAGCGTTCCTGATAAATATTATCATAAGTGAGTTGGTTTGCCACCGCGGCAATGGCAATTCCCGTTTTATAGATTTCTGGATATTGAAACATCAAATTCAAGGTGGCGGATCCACCACCGCTCCAGCCCCAGACAGCAATTCTTTCTGCATCTACAAAGCCCCATTTCAATATTTCTTTTGCGGCAGATGCCTGGTCACGAATATTCAACTTTCCAATTTTACGATAAATGGACTTTCGCCATTTTGTGCCTTTAGGAGCCGGTGTCCCTCGATTGTCAATGGATATATAGATGTATCCTTCTTCCGCCATGTCTCCATTAAATAAAGAATTGTTACCAGCACCATAACGATCTTGTACAGTTGCACCAGCGGGTTCTGTATAGACATAGAATACTACTGGATATTTTTTTGTTGGATCAAAGTTTTTTGGCTTTACCATTAACCCATCCATTTCAACGCCCTCTTCTGTTTTTACTTTAAAGAATTCTACCTTTTTTACTTCCTGAAGTGTCTTTAGCTTAGCGGAAATACTTTCGCTCTCCTCCAGCGCTTTATGTAGTGGGAGGCTTATTAGTTCCCTTGAGTTTTTCGTAAAGGAATTGTTAAACGTGTGCGATGCATATTTCCCGTTGGGAGAGATGTTGTACTCATGTGTACCGGATAACTCCGCAGGTGAAACAAGCGCAGCTTTTCCTTTCCCGTCTAGTTTAGTTTTATATAAATATTTTTGTGTTGCATTTGTTGGAGATGCGATGAAGTATAACTCATTATTCTTTTCATCAATCAATCGGATATCCATTACATCAAAATCTCCAGGGGTAATAAGTGTCTCTTTAGATCCGTCTTTTGTAATTCTGTACAGATGGCGCCATCCATCTTTTTCACTCACCCAAATGAATTCATTGCCACCTTTAACCCAATCAAACTTGTGTCTGAAAGTAAGTGCATAGGAATTATCCCATGGACTGTTAACATCAATCCATGATTCGTTGCGTTCACTAAAGATTATTTTGACATCACCGGAGAAAGGATTGCAGGAAAGAAGTTTACTTTCATTTTGCTTGCGATTTAATTGTTGTACCATGATTTCAGATGATGAATTCCATTCCATTCTTGGTAGATAATGTTGATTAGCTTCCCCAGGAATTTTCAGCCAGGTTGTTTTTCCAGTAGCAATATCTACTACTCCTATCTTGGCCGGTGATGGGGTTTCTCCGACTTTTGGATATTCCACAGGAACAATAGAGGAGTAGATTGAATCCGTAGTATTGATCATATAGAAGTCACGTATTTTTGTAGCATCTATTTGCCAAAAGGATACCTGTTTGCTGTCAGGGCTCCATTGAAACCCATCTCTGCAAGAAAATTCTTCTTCATAAGCCCAATCGAAAGTTCCGTTAATCAGCTTGCGAGAACCACCTGAGGTCAACTTTGTAGTCTTTTGTTGCACTAGATCCTCAACGTATAAATCAAATTCACTTACATAAGCTACTTTTTGTCCATCTGGAGAGAACTTGGCAAATCGTAATGAGGACGCCTTTTGAGATTGCCCAACCTGTAAAAGTGATTTGGTTGCGAGATTAAATACCCAGTAGTCACCTTGTGTATCCAAGCGCCAAACCTTTGTTGAATTTGTGTATACTAATAGCTTCTGACCATCTGAGGAAAAGGCATAATCTCTAATTGTCAGGTTTTTATCCTGACCTTTTGGCGTCAAGTCTTCTATTGAAACCACTACTAACTTTTTGTTTTCTGGTAGCTTATATTGAATCAGTTCTGACGATTCAATCTTGTAGTATGAATTACCATCGGTTGACCATCGAAGATCTTGGGCTACACTGATAACTGGTAGAAGTAGGAGAGTAAGGCACAGAAGCTTTTTCATCACAGTTTGGTTTTGGACATCCAAAAATAAGAATGCCTGATGAAGTTCAACTCATTATGCAGGAAAAAGCAGAAGTTCATGGAATTACCTAGTAGGATACTGGTAAATAAAGTCTCACTGATCTAGGCTGTGGGACTTGTACTCTTTTGTAAATTTGGTAACTTTTCACGTTTTAATTGCCCTTATGGCCAAACTTAAGAACATAGTCAAGCAACTTTCGGAGAAGGACTTTAAGGCAATTTATGACTCCTTGCTGGAGAGTAATGCGGATAAGTCTGGCTACCTGTTAAAAGCTTTGCGCGAAAGGCAACTTTCGGACAGCAAGATTATGCTCGAGTTGGATGTCAACGCCAACGCCTACTACACGCTACGATCACGCCTGAACCAAAAGATTGAAGAACATTTGTTACAGCAAATGGAGAGTCCACGAACGGATATTTTGCGTAAGGTAGCAAGTTTGACGGAGGTCTTGTTTACTCAGAAAAGAACCATCTCAATTGCCACCCTTAGAAAGCTTGAGAAGGAATTGATTGATTATGATCTCGCAAGTGAGCTTACCGTAGTGTATAAGTTTCTTAAAAAGATTCATATCAACTCACCCGACTACTTTAACTATTCCCAGCTTTATAACCGCCATGTTGCCTACACCTTGGCTGTGGATAAATCAGAGGATTTGTTGGCTGATTATTTTAAAAAATTCGGGAGCTATTTATTAACATCCGATGAAACTGAAAAACTAGGGTTGGTTCTATTAATGAAGGAGATGCAGAATGTAGCCAGGTTGTATGAATCACATCGCCTCTACGTTTTTCAAAGCTGTATGCTCATCTTCCATCGATTGTTTGTGGAGCGAGATGATAATATGCAGCAAGATGGAGAGTCGATTGAAGACATTTTTGATCACGTTCAGAAAATTTTTGATACCTATTCTCTTGATCCTGTTTATTATCATATGAATCTTGTATTTGAATTTTTAAAGCTCGAATACTACAATCACTACAAGGTATATCGCCAATCTGAAAAATACTTTGAAGAAGTAAATGATGCGGCCTCTAATCTTCTGACAAATTATAGCTCCTACACTTTTTCAGCTCAATTCTTTATCTCTAAACTAAAACGATATTTGCGACAAGGCACTGAGAATGAATTGTATCAGGAAAACGAAGGCATGTTCATTGATTTTGAAGCCGATCCTTTGGACGTTCCGAAGCATACCATTTACGTAACCTATCGTGCGCTTTCCTGCTATTATGCAGGCAAATATGCGGAATCGGCAAAGTGGTTTAATCAATTATTGAATGATGTGAGTCTTAAAAGATATCCATTTGCTCAGATGGAGATTAAAGCATTGATGGCCTTGCAGTATTGTATGTTAAGAGATTTTGAACTCTTCAATCAATTTTCCAATAGCATCCAACGTCAGATCAGATTATTAGGAGATGACGAGTGTGAAAATGTATTAATCTTCCTTAAGATGTTAAAAATTGCAGTTAGCGAAGCGAAGAAAGACAAACCTAAAAAGATTTCAGCATTGATACTGAAATTCAAGGAAGTTGAAGTGGATTATTTTGCTCCAACTATGCTCGTTAAGATGGATGAGGTCTTTATCAAGAACCTTACAGATTTGGAAATCTAAACATCCAGTTTTAAGAGGCTTTCATGCGAAAGCGGTTTGTTGAGGTACAACTTTACGTTTGGATACTTTTTGGAGCGGCTAAGGTCTTGCGGATTAATGGAAGAAGTTAACATCACGATCTTGCATTTCTTCTTTACGCTATTTCCAAATTTTTCAAACTCAGACAGAAATTGAAACCCATCCATTAGGGGCATATCGATATCCAGAAAAATCACATCGGGTAAGACTTTATCAGCTACTTCAATTTTTTCAATATTTTTTAGAAACTCAATTGCACTTTTTGCTCCGGTGTGGGTGAAAATGCTATCTGTAATGTTGGCTGCCTCGATCATCTTTTGATTGATGAGATTATCAATCTCGTTGTCGTCAATCAACATTACGATCCTGTATGCTTTTTCCGCCATGGTCTTATGAAATGAGCTATTAAAAATAAGTTAATACTACCTAGAATCCAAACTAAAGCAATTACTCACTGCAGAGCAACTGATTGAATTAGAGATCAAATTTTATCCCCTGAGCAAGTGGCAAACTATTACCAAAGTTAATAGTGTTTGTTTGCCTTCTCATATACAACTTCCAGGAATCAGAACCAGATTCTCTTCCTCCACCTGTTTCTTTTTCTCCGCCAAATGCACCACCTATTTCTGCTCCAGATGTGCCAATATTAACGTTGGCAATTCCACAATCTGATCCAGTTTGAGAAAGGAATTTTTCCATTTCCTGCATGTTATTGGTCATTATGGCTGAGGAAAGCCCTTGCTTAACTGCGTTATGATAACCAATAGCTTCGTCAATTGTTTTATATTTAATCAAGTAAAGAATAGGAGCAAAAGTCTCTTCCTGGACTATTGTGTAATGATTTTTGACTTCGGCAATAGCAGGTTTAACATAACATCCTGATTGATAGCCCTTTCCTTTTAGCACGCCACCTGAAACCGTGAATGATCCGCCCTCTTCTTTCACTTTTTTCAAAGCTTTTGAATATGACTTTACTGCAACCTTGTCGATAAGTGGACCGACATGATTATTTGTATCAAGTGGATTTCCAATGACCAGTTGGGTGTAAGCCTTTTTCAATCTCACTTTCATTTCATCAAAAATACTTTCGTGTATGATTAGTCTTCTCGTAGAAGTACAACGTTGCCCAGCAGTGCCCACAGCACCGAAGACTGCTCCACGAATGGCCATATCAAGATTTGCGTTTTCAGTAATAATAATGGCGTTGTTTCCACCCAATTCCAATAAGGATCGCCCCAATCTTTCACTGACGGTTTTGGCCACTGCCTTGCCCATTCTAACAGAGCCAGTTGCGGAAACCAAAGCGATGGATTCGTTAGCTGCCATCAGTTGGCCAATTCTATAGTCTCCATTAACTAATCCAGAAACACCTTCGGGGACGCCATTCTTTTCAAACACTTTGCTAATGATATTCTGGCAGGCGATACTACAGAGTGGAGTTTTCTCGGACGGCTTCCATATGCAAACATCTCCGCACACCCAGGCAAGCATGGTATTCCATGACCAAACCGCCACAGGAAAATTGAATGCCGAAATAATTCCTACAATGCCAAGGGGATGATATTGCTCGTACATACGATGGCTTGGTCTTTCTGAATGCATGGTTAACCCATGTAATTGGCGCGACAATCCAACTGCAAAATCGCAGATATCAATCATCTCTTGAACCTCGCCCAATCCTTCCTGATAAGACTTTCCCATTTCATAGGAGACCAATTTTCCGAGTGGTTCTTTAAACTTTCGTAAGGCTGTTCCAATTTGACGCACTACTTCACCGCGTTTAGGGGCAGGCACGAGTCGCCATTCCTCAAATGCCTTTCTTGATTGTGAAACAACTTTATTGAAGCTTGCCTCATCTGCTGTTTTCACCTTACCAATAAGCTTCCCGTCCGCGGGTGAATAAGATGCGATATATGTGCCCTTGGAATTGAGCCACTTTTTTCCTGTGGATACGCCAAGGTTACTTTTCTTAACGCCTAGTGTTTTCAGGGCTTCTGAGATGCCAAATTGTTCCATAATAATATGCACTAATGTTTAGGAGTTGCAAAAGTAATCATTTTGGATGCTCCTTGAATTTTGTAAGTTTATTTGCACTTAAATTATTCATCAGTGAAAATCATTATTGTTGTAACACTCATCTCAGTTTTTCTGGATTCATCAATTGGTGGTAAGGCGTCATTGACTACCAAACCCGTTGATGAACCTGAAATGGTGAAGGGTATGGTTAGTCAACATAATCTTTGGCGAACGAAGGTGGGAGTAGGGCCGCTAAAGTGGTCTGAAGAGTTAGCAACTTACGCACAGGTGTGGGCGGATCAACTCGCTGAAAGGGGTTGTGAAATGCAACATAGGCCACGATCCGGAGAATTTACTCAGAAGTACGGTGAAAATATTTATTGGTGCTCGGGTATGAAAGCCACACCTCAGGCTGTTGTGGATTCATGGGCATCAGAATTGGCAGACTTTAATAAAAAAAAACTTGAATGTAATAAGAGAAAGGTATGTGGGCACTACACCCAAGTAGTTTGGAGCTCAACTCAGGAAGTTGGCTGTGCAATGGCCAGATGCGGAAACCAAGAAATTTGGGTTTGTAATTATAATCCTCCAGGTAATTGGGTAGGGCAGAAGCCCTATACGAGAAAATAGAATGCGCCTTTATTTCAATGAAAAGCTACCACTCTACTCCATATGTTCCTTTGTCTCCTGTTTTATAAACACCTTCAATTAATATTCCTCCGCTTTTAATTTCAAGAATTCTATTGAGATCCTCCACGTTATCTACGGGTACCTTATCAATAAATGTAATGATGAAAGATTCTTTCATTCCGGCTTTCATCCAACTCCCCTCTTTAAGTGATGTCAATAAAACGCCTCCATCCAAATTCAATTTTACTAAATCGCGATAAGCCATGTTTTCAAACTGACCGCCTCCCAACTCAAAAGTCACCTCTTTTTTTTCTAGCTCAACAGAACTCTGATAGTTTTTCAAAATGGCTTTTGCTTGTCTGTCTTTTCCATTTCTACGATAGGTAACGTAGATACTATTACCTGGTCTGTTGCGGGCAACCCATTCTTGTAATTCCGATACAGAAGCGACTTGGTGTTCATCAATTCTGATAATTACATCACCTTCTTGAATCCCAATATCATCTGCACTACTACCTTCGTTTACTCGTGTTACAAAAACGCCCTGCATCTGATCCAGGTTTTGATCCTCTGCCAGCTCAGCGGTTACGTCTCTGATTTGCACGCCTAGCAATCCACGCTGAACTTGTCCAAACTCTAATAGGTCATCCACTATCTTTTTCACAAGACTCACGGGGATGGCAAATGAATAGCCAGCGTAGCTTCCCGTTGATGTGGCAATTGCAGAATTAATCCCAATCAATTCTCCTCTTAAATTTACAAGTGCACCTCCACTGTTACCGGGATTAACTGCAGCATCAGTTTGGATAAAAGATTCTACTTGTAAATTATTTTTATCTCGCAAAATACCAATGTTTCGGGCTTTTGCACTAACAATCCCAGCGGTTACTGTTGAGTTTAGGTCAAATGGATTACCAATTGCCAAGACCCACTCGCCTGGAATTATGGAATCTGAATCTCCATATTTGACAAATGGAAGACGGGTAGCTTTTATCTTAAGCAGTGCTAAATCTGAAGTTGGGTCAACGCCAATTACTTTAGCATAAAAGCGCTGGTTGTTATTCATTACCACTTCAATACTACTGGCATTTTCTATCACATGGTGATTGGTAACTACATAACCATCGTCTGAAACAATCACACCCGAACCAGATGAACGGGCATTGAGGTTGAGGTAATGATTCAAAGGATTTAAACTGAAGTTTCCAGGTCCGTAGACAGTGCGTATGTGTACAACAGCCGGGGTTACTTGTTGAGCTGCAAATTTAAAATCAGGTGTAACAAAGCGTTGAGATAATGAGTCTTTTGACAGACTGGTGAATTTTAGATTTTGCCTTTGTTCGATTGATTGATAGGCTGGGCTAAACGAATCCAGGTAACGGACCGTAAACATAATTCCTAAGACGGCCCCAATAAAAGCGGAAAGGACAATCGTAACAAACAGTAAACCTTTCTTCATACCTCTTAACCTTTATAGAAAGTTAACATGATTATTTGATAAAAGTTTCATGATGCAGAATAAACTGAGATCAAAAAAAGGCGCTCCTTAAAGAGCGCCAGGGCTTGCCCATGCGGGATGATATGCAGGGTTTTTGGGAAGTGTGCTGCTTGGGCTGGCTACATTGTGGGGTTGCAGGGGCAACCGTATAGCTAATCTCTCGGGTTGCGTTGCCTTGGGATACTAAAGTTACTGGTAACTTGTAGATGTCAGTGAAAAATCAACACTATGAACAACGGGGCTTGCGTTAATTGTGGACGTACGGTTGCCTGCCTTGCCTTACTTATTAAGTTTTCTATAAAATTTATACATTTTCATCCCTACTGTTAGAAGCATAAACAATAAAAATATCCCTGTCAATCCCCACAACAGGCTTATCGTGCTTTTTAATACAACAAGAAATATAATAGAAATAAGAAACAAAGTGGCCACTTCATTCCAAATGCGGAGCTGCTGAGAAGTGTATTTGAAGATACTTGCACTTTGCTGTTTATAAATGAAGTGGATGGAAAGATGGTAGAGCAATAGACCAATCACAAAACCAATTTTAACAATGAGCCAAGTTGGAACACTACCATAAAGAATTAGCATCCACGTGCCAAGAACTATGGGGCGCAACACCATAAGTGGATTGGATAAATCTTTTTACAATGACTTGTTCAAAACGCCTTGGGTGATCTTTGCCAAACGTCCCTTCGGTGGGCCTAAGCAAGTGATTGAATACCTGGGCCGCTTATACACACAAGGTTGCTATCTCTAACCATCGCATCTTAAGTATCACCGATAGCACTGTGACTTTCCGTAGGCTGGGCGCTATCGTCCGATAGTTTTTAGGTGGGATTGTTTTAATTTGTCCGCAATGTACTTTTTCAATTGTTCCAAAGTCATAGCTTGAGTTTCATCGCTGATTTTGTCGCGAATCTCTCTCATCATTTTCACCGCGTCAAATGTTTTTATTTTCTCTTTAGTCTCCATAACTCACTAATTCTTGTGGTGTCCGTATCTCAATTGTCGGGTAACCCAGTCTCAAATTTACTGAATTATATCCTTTTATTCTCTCAAGGTTGACGATAGGCGGGCTACTCGATTGGCGGTTCGTGCCGATTAGTAAGCCTGAATTAAAACGTCAGTCGGAATATTTAGCTTGTCATGAAGTTGTCTTATCATGTCCAACGATAGTTTTCGCTTTCCGCTTAATATTTCACTTGCTCTACTCTTAAGTCCAACGACTTTCGCTAAATCTGTCTGAGTATAACCAAGTTGTTCCATTCTGAATTTTATTGCTTCAATTGGGTCAGGTAGGTCGATTGGGAAATGCTCGTTTTCATATTGGTCAATGAGTATGCCCAATATCTCTAGTTCGTCTCCTTCCTTAGTCCCTTTTTTGGAGTCAAAAATTAATTCAAGTCTGTCCAACGCTTGTTGGTAGTCCTTTTTAGTCTTTATCGGTTTTAAGTTCATAGTCGTCAAATTTTATTCGCGTCAATCCTGTCGTAATCTTTATGAGTCCCAACAAATCTTATCCACATCATTTGATATTGGAAATTTATCTTAACGATTAGTCGATAGTTGTTCCCCTTTATGTTGAAAACAACTCTATTGTCGCCAAGAATACTTGCTGTCGGATACTCCCTTTTGATTTCATTGGTATTTTTCCATTCACTCTTTTCAGCTTCTCGATACCAAGATTTAAGTTGTTGTTCGCAGTCCGAATGTTTAGTCCAAAACTCTCGGAGTACCTTTTTAGCAATTACTCTCAAGTATTAATATTTTGTCAAAGGTAAGCTAAAGTTCCCGTATTGGGAAATGTTATTTAGATATTTTTCCTTGATTCTTGGGGCGTCCCGAGGCATGACCGCCAACGTTTATGTATGAAACGTGGCTGGGCTTTCGAAGTGCTGTCCTGTCCCACGTGACCAAACGTAAATTGAAAAACTAAACTACAAATTTACACTGAACCCCAGCCATGTTTTATACATTTTGTTAGCGGGTCGTTGTTTT
>JANNAQ010000075.1:0-144652 GCA_031384515.1 Bacteroidia bacterium | reverse complement strand
GAGCCTCCTGACCATTCCAGTCGATAAATCCTATTGCTAACAAGTTGCTCTCCAGCAGAGCTTGCGTCCTCTTCAGACTTACCGTGGAAAGAAAGGAAATTTCAAATCAAAAAACACCAACCATTTTTGGCACCATTACCTCTTAACAACAAAATATCAAACATGAATAAGGCCATCATCTGCTTACCCGAAGAAATTCATCAGCTTCAATACATCGAAGAAAGTAAGATGACGTTTGAGGAGCGGTTAAGGCTAGCTTTCAATATGCATGAACTATCTAAGCTAAACCCTTCAAAGAGCAAAGTTGATTTTGAAGATGATGAAGATATCAAATGGATAACTCTTCCCATGATCAATAACAATAGTCAAAGCCAGCAATCTTAACATCATGACTTAATATTCTCTAATTCTTTTAGGCAGGTATCTACTTCTTCTTCTGAATTAATAATTGATGGTGTTAGTCTCACATAGCTAACTTTGTATGGTGATGAACTTGCAACGATACCTCTAGTCAACAGCTTTTTCACCACATCTTCCGGTTTCATTCCCTCGACCATAAAGCAATTAATACCAGCAGAAAACGCCACCTCTTTCGGTGTGATTAATTTAATGTGCTTCATATTAGAAAGTCCCTCTTTGAGTTTGGAACTCAAGGCGTGTGTTCGATCGGACACCCTTGTCTTTCCGATTTTCAACTGAAAATTAAAAGCTTCTATTAAACCATATCGGTGTTCGAACGAATGAAAACCACCGGGTGAACAAAGCTGACCAAATGTGAGTTTATCCGCAGGGTATAGTCCCAGCCATTCATTATACGGTTCATTGTCAAAAGATGGGATCGTTGGGGAGATCATATCCCAGGCATCCTTCTTTCCAAACAATATACCTGTCCCTCTCGGTCCAAAAATCCATTTGTGCGTTCCGGCCGCAAAAAAATCACAACCCAGATCGTATAGCGATACATCTTCTGTTCCAAAGCCATGAACCCCATCTACACAAAGGTAAATTCGCTCGGATGCTACCCGGCTACCGTTTAATTCTTTGATCATGTCGGCAATGGCTCTCACAGGCGTTTTTACACCGGTGCTTGAGTGAACATAGGTAATAGCTATTATGCGAGTCTTTTTATTCACTTCCTTTTTCAGTGCACTTACCACTTCATCCAAGGAAACCAAGGCTGCTTCAGAATAAAGGGAAACCCTTTTAATGGAGGCTCCTGATTTTGCACATGCATATTCCAGCGATTTTTCTGTGGCGTAATGATCGTGTGTAGTTGTTAACACTTCATCTCCGGGCTTTAATTTTAATCCGTTATAAAGAACAGCAAGTCCCATGGTCGTGCTGTCTGTAAGGGCTATCTCCGATGGATCCGTGCCTATATAGGCAGCTGCTGCTGCCCTGATTTCACTATCTTGTTGAGCAAATTTACCTTCCCAATATTCTACCGGATTCTTATCAAATTCTTCACGGTGTTTGGCAATGGCATCTCGAACCGGTTTAGGATGTGCTGCCAACAGCATCTGCGACATATGAACACGATCCGCACTTAACAAAAACTGCTTTCGGATGTCCGGCCAGGTATCAACTGATACTGACTCCATATTGGTTTCATTCTGCGAAGGTGAAGTGCAACTTGATAAAATGGAACTAGCTCCAATGGCAAGTCCAGAGTTAAATAGAAATTTCCTGCGATCCATACGTTATCATTTAGGTTAGATAATAAGTCAACTCTTCAATTTTGCCACAACAAAACTAATCTCAACCGGAATCGCCTCAGATTCCCTACAGTTTTTCGACTGCAATAGTAAGTTGTTCATACCATGCTGTTCCATACTTCCGGATAAGTGGTTCCTTCAAGAATTTATATAATGGAACTTGTAAAGATTTGCCATACGAACAGGCAGCCGAGCAAATACTCCATTTGTGGTAATTGACTGCCTCAAAACCTTTCTTATTTTTTGTAATGCGTATTGGGTATAAATGACATGAGATCGGCTTTTTGAAACCAACTTTGCCATCAAGGTAAGCTTGTTCAATTCCACATTTTAAAATTCCTTTGCTATCATAATGAGAATATGCACACTCCTTACCCCCTATGGTTGGTGTAGAATAGTCGCCATCTTCATCCAGAATATAGGTTCCTTGCTCCTCAATTGCTTTCAACCCATCCGGTGTTAAATAAGGTTTGACCTTTTCAAGAATTTCATTCATGATCGGCAACTCTTCTTCTTCTAAGGGAGCACCCAGATCACCTTCGACACAACAAGCACCTTTACACATCTCTAAATGACAAACAAACTCCACCTCTTTGATATCATCCGAAACTAATACCTCACCTACTTTTATCATGGCCAGTTAATTAAAAAGTCCAAATTGCACATTGCGAGTCGATTCCACATCTTGTTTAATGGTCTTGGCTGATAATTTTTTTGAGAAAAAGCCAATGGTATATGTGGGTATCTCCATTAGACCTGAGTCTAGCTTATGGCTTGATGTTGTGGCACGAAAGCCCGTTGCCCTAAGGTTGGATTCGTAAATTTCAGTCAATCTTTTGTAAAACTGAAAGTTGTTTTCAATTCCATTCCCTAGACGATCCAGATCTTTATATCCACTTAAATATTTTTTCATTTTTTCAGTATCCTCTTTTAAATAGTATTTAAAGTTGAGATGCCTGTTCAACGCAAACGTAAATGGCACAAGTAAATTAAATCCCATGGCCGAAAGCTTTTCAATACTCTCGAATGAAACATCCAACGAGAATGGATCACACACACAAAAGATGGCTACCTTAAAATCTCCTTTACTAAGCGGGATATACAATTTAAGTTTGTCGATTAACTCTTCTGGTTTGCCATTCAGGAGGACCACATTCTTTTCCTTGTGATAGGTATTGATCCTGATTTTAAGCGCTTTGAACTGTTCCGCATCACGTTCACAAAAAACAAAACGTTTAATGGGTAAATCCTGAGCCAATGCCATTAACGGAGTCCCTGCAAAAATCTCACCCTTACCCCCCATCGAGTAAAGCCCACTTCCAGAAAATAAATCTACAAACACAACTTCGTCAACGCTATCGGCCAGGTTTGTGACAAAGGCGGTCAAGTATTCCTGGATAACTTGAATTTTCTGTTTAAGCCATGGCTCCGCAGATGTAATCCCAAAACCATCGTCCGTAAATCGAGTAAATTGATCAGCCACTTTTCTATTTTAAACAAAAACGGTAAAAGTTCACTTCGAAATTTAAGGTATAAGATTCAAAAGGTATAATTTAGTTCTATTTGCGCCACTTCAAAATTTATATTATCACGTAGGTCAGAATTATTGGTCTGAGTGTAGAATCAGTTGGTTAAGCTATGGACCATTCCCAGGTCAAAAATAAGTAACAGGGTCTTCCGAAGGAGGAAATCTGCTCCTTGGAAATGAGGAATAATTTATCACTGAAATCAGTATCAATGTGAGCACCCGCGATCTATATTGCGGGCTTAATATGAGTCACTATTTAGAATCATTAAATCCACCTCAGCTTGAAGCAGTGCTCAATAATCAAGGGCCTTGTATGCTTATTGCCGGAGCGGGCTCAGGCAAAACCCGTGTGCTTACTTATCGAATAGCACACCTTATTCAAAAGCAGGAGGTTGACCCGTTCAATATTATGGCCCTTACCTTTACAAACAAGGCGGCCAAAGAAATGAGGGAGCGGATTGAAAAAGAGATTGGTGCAGACGCCAGGAACTTATGGATGGGCACTTTCCATTCGGTTTTCGCCAGGATTCTGAGAGCTGAGGCACATCATATTGGGTATCCTAATAATTTCACGATTTATGATACGGATGACTCTAAGTCGTTGATCAAAAGTATTGTCAAAGAAATGGGGCTTGATGAAACCCAGTACAAAGCCAATATCATTTACAACCGAATCTCCTCTGCTAAAAACAAATTGGTTTCCTGGCAAGACTATCTCGGAAATCCCTTATTGGTGGGAGACGATGCAGCCAACATGCGGCCCGAGATTGGAAACATTTATAAGAATTATTCCTTACGGTGCTTCAAGTCAGGAGCCATGGATTTTGACGACCTGCTCTTCAACACGGACAAACTTTTTAAGGAGCATCTTGAAGTCTTAAACAAATACCAGCAACGCATTCATTATGTTTTGGTAGATGAGTTTCAAGACACTAATCTTTGCCAATATTTTATCATCAGAAAACTGGCCGCTGTCCGCCAAAATGTGTGTGTAGTGGGTGATGACGCTCAAAGTATTTACGCTTTCCGTGGAGCTGACATCAGCAATATATTAAACTTTGAAAAAGATTATCCTGATCTTCAAATCATCAAGCTGGAACAAAACTATCGCTCAACTCAGACCATCGTAAAGGCAGCCAATTCCGTCATCGCAAAAAATAAAGCACAGCTCCCAAAAAATGTTTGGACAGCCAACGAGGATGGTAACTTAATCGAGTTAATCAAAGCCGTTTCAGACAATGAAGAAGGCAGGCTTGTAGCCTCTTCCATCTTTGAAGAAAAGATGCAGCAGCAATACAAGTTCAGCGATTTTGTTATTCTGTATCGTACAAATAGTCAATCGAGAGCAATTGAAGAGGCGCTGAGAAGGATGAATATCAAATACAAAGTAGTGGGTGGACTTTCTTTCTACCAACGAAAGGAAATCAAAGACCTCCTCGCCTACTTGCGCTATTCACTCAACCAACAAGATGAAGCATCCTTTCGCAGAATCATCAACCTACCCAAGCGTGGCATAGGAGATTCCACCATTGATAAGATTGTGGTAGCTGCCAATGATCACGCTATTTCCATTTGGGAGGTGCTTCAAAATGCTAGTTCATTTTTGGGTGGAGCAGCGGTGGGAAGAATTGATGACTTTGTAGTCATGATAAAACGCTTCGGAATTGAAATTCAAAATAAAGACGGATATGAAGCTGCCGCTGAGATTGCGAAATCTTCCGGACTACTGCGTGACCTTTATGAAGATAAGACCGTAGAGGGATTGAACCGATACGAAAACGTGCAAGAATTACTTAATGCTATCAAAGAATATGTCGATGACCCTGAAAAAGAAGACAAAAGTCTTGGTGCATTCTTACAGGAGGTTTCTTTGGTAACCGGGCAGGACGAGAACAAAGACAATGATCCCGACAAGGTTACTCTCATGACCATACACATGGCCAAAGGTCTGGAATTTAAAAATGTTTACATCGTTGGGTTGGAGGAAGATCTTTTTCCTTCTCAAATGATGTTGAGCAGCAGGGCAGAACTGGAAGAAGAAAGGCGCTTGTTTTATGTAGCCATCACGCGGGCACAGAAAAAACTTTTTCTATCATATGCGCTAACCCGCTACCGGTTCGGAAGATTGAAGAACTGCGAGCCAAGTAGGTTTCTGGACGATATCGATTCAAAATTTATTAAGGTAAGTAACAAGTTTGGAGGCATCGATTCGGTTGCACCTAATCCAAACTTCGCCAAGAGTTTTGTTAGCGGTATAAAAAAAACGGTAAGTTCACAGCCCGTTGTAAGGCCCATCACCTATAAGGTTTCCGCAGACTTTGTACCTAGCAACACTTCTACTTTGCAAGAGGGAATGAAAGTTGAGCACCCAAAATTTGGTTTTGGAACTGTGGTAAAGATGGAGCAGGTTGGCGCGGAACGTAAGGCAAAGATCAATTTTAGCGATTTTGGCGAGAAGACATTATTACTTAGCTTTGCTAAACTCAAAATACACGAGAATTGATGGATGTAAAGCAGATTATAAAGGAGATTGATTCGCTCCCTGCTGAAGGTAAGGTTGAGGTGTATTCCTATTTGACAGAAAGACTTAAAAGCAGGGATAAAATCCTTAAATCTCTCGAGGAAATAAGGGGAATTGGAAAGGGGATTTGGAATATAGACGCACAGGAATATATCAATCAAGAAAGGGCAAATGATAGGTTCTGATAAGATTTTTTTGTCACTTCTCATTTCTACCTATCCCTGAACACCCGAAACATTTCTGCATTCTTAGTGTCTTTGAGACTTAGTGGCCAAAAGTTAAGGGCTTAAAGAACTTAAATCTTCAGAAAAGGAAATCAAGAACAACACACTATGAAGTTAGAATACAACACCCAGCGGCCTGGAATCATTTTAAAGGAATATGGCCGCAACGTACAGAATCTGGTAGACCATATCCGCTCTGTTCCTGATAAAGACAAGAGAACAGAAATGGCGAATACGTTGATCGATCTCATCCGTCAACTCACCCCCTCTTTGAAAGATCAACCTGAAAATCCGCAGCGGTTATGGGATGACCTGTACATCATTGCTGATTTTAATTTAGAAGTGAATGGCCCTTATCCAAAGCCAGAACGCGAGATACTTTTCAAGAAGCCGATGAAGGTTTCTTATCCTCAAAGTGATATCCGGTTTAAGCACTATGGTAAGAACATTGAAAAACTCGTTAAAGAGGCTGTCAAACTAGAGGATGCAAAGGAGCGAGAAGATGCCACCATCTATCTTGGCAAGTTGATGAAGACCTTCTACGCCAGTGGAAACAAAGAAACATTAGATGATTCAGTTATTGTGAAAGACATCCAAATCCTTTCACAAGGAAAGCTTTCATTAAGCCTTGAAAAAGTTCGGGAAGATAATTTATTTGAAAAGTTATATCGCGAACGCAAAAAGCCACGACCACAAGGCGGTGGTGACAATAGAGGTGATAACCGAGGTGGTGATGGCAGGGACCGCAACCGCAATCAAGGGGGTGGCGGAGGCCGTAACTTCAAACGTCATAATAATCCACATCGCAGAAGAGACCAATAATGAGTTCATTCCGAATTAAGGGAGGGCAAAAACTAAAAGGCGAAATTATCCCGCAAGGCGCCAAGAACGAAGCTCTTCAAGTCATCTGTGTGCCATTGCTCACAGGCGAACCTGTTACTATACACAACATTCCTGACATTCTTGATGTAAACAAGTTGATTGAACTGGTTGGCGACTTAGGATGCAAAGTTGAAAAACTTCAACAGGGATCGTATCGCTTCACTGCTGCCAACGTAAATACTGGCTTTTTAAAAACTGCTGAGTATAGAAAGAAGGCTGCTACTTTGCGCGGATCGGTCATGTTACTCGGACCCATACTCGCTCGATTTGGCGAAGCCAACATTCCCAAACCTGGAGGTGATAAAATTGGAAGAAGACGATTAGACACACACTTCATCGGCTTTCAAAACCTGGGAGCAAAGTTTAACTTCGATGCGAACGAGAATCTATATAACATCGATGCTTCACATCTGAAAGGATGTTACATGCTGTTGGATGAAGCTTCTGTTACAGGTACAGCTAACATTGTCATGGCGGCTGTATTGGCAAAAGGAACCACCACCATTTACAACGCAGCATGCGAACCCTATCTGCAACAACTTTGCTCCATGCTTAATCGCATGGGTGCGAAAATCAGCGGCATAGGTTCTAATTTGCTAGTTATTGAAGGCGTTGAAAAACTTCACGGCACCGAACATACTTTGCTTCCTGATATGATTGAGATCGGCAGCTTCATTGGCCTTGCTGCCATGACCCAATCTGAAATCACGATTAAGAATTGTAAGATCGAAGCCTTAGGCATCATACCTGAAATTTTCAGAAGGCTTGGTATTAAAATGGAGTTTAGAGGTGATGATATATACATTCCAGCCCAAGAACATTATGAGATAGAAACCTTCATAGATGGCTCTATACTTACTGTTTCCGATGCACCATGGCCAGGCTTTACACCTGATTTGTTAAGCATTGTTCTTGTTGTAGCAACACAGGCAAAAGGCAACGTACTCATCCATCAAAAGATGTTTGAAAGCCGCTTGTTCTTTGTAGACAAGTTAATTGACATGGGTGCTCAAATTATTCTGTGCGACCCACATCGCGCCAGCATTATGGGACTTGATCGCAAACAAGCTTTGCGTGGAATTAAAATGTCCTCACCCGATATTCGTGCGGGTGTTGCCCTTCTTATTGCAGCCTTATCTGCTCAAGGCGAAAGTGAAATTTCTAATGTAGAGCAGATAGACAGAGGTTATCAGGATATTGAAGGCCGGTTGAAGAAGTTGGGAGCGGTTATAGAAAGAGTGGCTTAGAGGTTCATGTACACGAAATCGACATATTTTGACCAGTCGTGTTAAAGCTTATTTATTGTTTGCGACAAACACAAAATCAGCTGCCTTCTCTCCGTCTCCAAAATCACCTCAAGCGCACATCACGTCTTACTCAAAAAAAGAATGGGGATTGCTAACTTAAGTCGTTACAACTCCGTGCCGCAATATTTCTTTGACAAAAGGGTTATTGTTCTCCGTATCTTCTTCTGAAAAAGGATGCAATTCTAACAATGGGTATTTTGAAACGATGGATACAATTGGCTCAATATCCGCAGTGCCACAACCTGTAAATTTCTTATCCCACACGGCCAGATCAATATCGCTCAACTCATTAGGTTTTCCTTTAGCATATGAACCAAATAGCACCACCCGACTTGGCGAATAACCAGCCGTTCTCAAATCCGCAACAAAACCTGCTATTCGTAGGTTTAAAGCTTTTCGAGTAAGCATGTTTTTAGCTTTAAAATCTTTTCAAACTGATCAGCAACATAACCTTCCGATGCAACTGAATAGATTTTCTCCTTATAATCTGGGTAGCGAGTATCTATACTCCATTGATTTACGATGGCGAGGTAATCGTAGTCTGTCGTTGGTAAATCAAGTTCGGTTTGATTGTGAAGGTTTTGAAGGTCATGCGTTCGAGGTGGCTGATTATCAATGTTATCTTTTACCCAATGCGCCTTCAATAACTTCTCTGTCACTAAATGCAACATGAACAATGCCATCACTCGCTGACTTCCTTTCTTAAGGTAAAGGGCTGTTTCCCAATTGCGGTCGGCTTCTCGCTTCCAATACTCAATATGACCTTCTTTTGTTAACATAATTAGTCAAAGATAGGAATTATGAGTGATTTAGAGTTCAATCTTCACCCCCACCGGGCAATGATCCGATCCATGATACTCGTTGTAGATTAACGCATCTTTCACATTGGGCAAAAGTTTTTCATTTACCATAAAGTGATCAATCCTCCAACCCACATTTTTATCGCGGCCAAAGGTCACAAAATTCCAATACGAATATTTTACTGTGTCTGGATAGAAATGACGAAAGGTATCTACAAACCCTGAGCCTAATAGTTTATCAAATCCGTCAATCTCTTTTTGTGTGTAGCCTGCCGACTTATTGTAATTCGCTTTTGGATGGGCCAAGTCAATTGGTTTGTGAGCCACATTAAAATCCCCACACACAATAACAGGCTTTCTTCTATTTAACCATAATAGGTATTCACGAAAGGCATCATCCCAGGTTTGACGATACTCCAATCGCGCCAAGCCTTCGCCTGAGTTGGGTGTGTATACCGTTACAACAAAATACGTTGGGTACTCAGCTACAATAACACGACCTTCTTGATCAAATTCTTCAATTCCAATATCGTATGAAACGTTCAATGGCTCTGTCTTTGAAAGGATAGCGGTGCCGGAGTATCCCTTTCTGGCCTTCGATGAGTTGGCATACACTTTATACTCAGGAAAAACTTCAAGTGAAGAAAGTGTTTCCTCTAATGCAGCTTTTGTTTCCTGCAAGCATAAAACATCAGGCGCCATTGCCCTCACATTTTCAATAAAACCTTTTTTAATGATGGCCCGAATACCATTAACATTCCAGGAGACAAAGTGAAGGTGGGACATTATTTAATTTGAAAATTGGAAGATTTGAAAATTAGGTGATCAAAAAGCTGCTAGCTTCGAGCTGATTCTCAAAGCTAGAAGCTCGCAGTTAGTAGCAAGAAGCCTCGGCCATGCCAAAACTAACTCCCTTAACTTAAAACTTATACCTCACAAATGCCTCCATCGCTTCGTACTCGGCTAACCCCAATGCATTGTATCCTTCAGCAGTGGCGTGATTGCGATCTTCTGCACGCACCCAGAACTCACGTTTGTCATTGCCCGGGAACACAGCGCTATCTTTTTGTGATTGGTGCTTGAATACTGCTCTACGTTTTCTCATCAATTCATCTGGGCTAAGGGGAACCGCCATTTCTATTTGATCGATGTCCCACTCTTGCCATGCGCCTCTGTACAACCACACATAACAATCTTTCATCCATGCTTCATTCTTGAGTCTGTCTACCGCCTGGAATATAGCCGAAAGACAAACACGGTGTGTTCCATGCGGATCGGAAAGATCACCAGCCGCATAAATTTGATGAGGCTTTATCTTTTGCAGCAGGTCAACAATAATTTGTATATCTTCTTCTCCAAGCGGCTTCTTTTTAACCGTACCCGTTTCATAAAAAGGCATATCTAAGAAGTGCGCCTGTTCATCTGGAATACCTACATAACGACATCCTGCCTTTGCTTCTCCCCTTCTGATCATGCCCTTAATAGTCATCACCTCTTTGCTGTCCACCTGCCCTGGGCCTTTTTCCTTTAACGATTTGACAATCTTTGTATAGAACTTCTCTCCATCTTCTTTGCTTAAGCCAAACTGATCATTGAAGTCGCGAACAAAATCAGCAAATCTCACCGCATCATCATCAAAGACAGCAATATTACCGGAAGTCTGATAGCCTACATGCACCTCATGACCTTGATCTACCAATCTCAGAAAAGTTCCACCCATTGAGATAACATCATCATCTGGGTGCGGGCTAAAAATAATAGCGCGCTTTGGAAATGGTTTGGCGCGCTCCGGACGATTAGAATCATCGGCATTTGGTTTGCCTCCGGGCCAACCTGTGATAGTATGTTGAAGTTGATTAAACACTTTTATGTTGACTTGATAAGCCGATCCGTATTCAGTAATCACATCAGCCATACCATGTTCCATATAATCATGGTTGGTAAGCTTTAGAATTGTCTTTTTTAATTTAAAGCAAAGCCATACCACTGCCTTACGAATGAGTACTTCATCCCACTGGCAGCTATCTACTAACCATGGAGTTTTGATAGCGGTTAGCTGAGAGGAAGCCGCATCATCTAACACGACTAAGGTATTCGAATGTTTCTGCAAAAAGGTTGACGGGATTTGATCCGTTACCGGGCCTTCCACTGCTTTCTTAACAATGGAACCTTTGCCCTCACCCCACGCCATCATGATCACTCTCTTTGCTTTCATGATGGTACCAACACCCATCGTAATTGCTTTGCGTGGCACATTCTCTTCGCCAAAGAAATCGCTGGCAGCATCAATTCGTGTTACCTGATCCAAGGTGATCAGGCGAGTGGTTGAACGCTCAGAAGATCCAGGCTCGTTAAATCCAATGTGACCTGTACGACCTACACCCAATATTTGAATATCAATTCCTCCAAGTTGCTCGATTTTAGCATCATAGTCTTTACAGAAATCTGCTACTTTTTCTTTAGGTAGCGTGCCATCCGGAATATTAATATTCTTTTTGGGAACATCGATGTAGTTAAACAAATGCTCATTCATAAAACGAACATAGCTCTGCAACGAATCTGGTGGGATTGGGAAATACTCATCCAAATTAAAGGTGTGAACATTTTTAAAGCTAAGTCCTTCCTTTTGATGCATGCGCACTAATTCGGCATACACTCTGGTTGGCGTTGACCCGGTAGCAAGACCAAGCACGCAGGGCTTCCCTTCGTGTTGACGGATCTTTATTAAAGCAGCAATTTCGTTGGCCACGAAAACGGAGGCCTCTTCTGAACTCGTGAAGATTTTAAGTGGAATTTTTTCCAGGTCTTTCTGATCAAGCATAGCAATACATTTATTGTGGTTAGACGGAGCCGCTAAATTAACTGAACTTCGCATTTAATTTGCCACAGATTCACAGATTATTCCTAAATCATTTGCATTAAAGCGATAGTTTTAATGCTGGATATTTCTTTATCCAGCAAAAGATTAGGGAGCTATAAGAAGAAGAAGATTTAATCGGCTTAAAGAAAGTAAATCTGTGAATCTGCGGCAAAAAATAGTTTTCCCCCTAACATCCGTTCGAGTAACTTTGATAAATGGACTTATTCCGAACAGAGCTAAACCCCAGCCCAGCAACGCATAAAATAGGACTGCATCACTCTATGCTGACCTTAGGATCCTGTTTTGCAGATACAATAGGTCAAAGATTGTCAGCATCAAAGTTTTCTATCTCCCAAAATCCATTTGGAACAATTTACAATCCGTTATCACTTCACAAACTAATTCTTCAAACCGTTCACAATCAGCAACCTCATGAAAGTTCCTATTTACAAAACAATAACCTGGCGCTGAACTATGATTTCCATTCAGAATTTGCGGAGCCTTCCAAAATCCTCCTTGAGGCTAAACTCAAAGACATAATCCGACATACACATCTCTTTTTAAAAAATAGCAAGTTTCTATTTATTACCTACGGTACCTCGTGGGTGTATGAGCATGTTGATACTGGTGAGGTAGTAGCCAATTGCCACAAAATGCCTGTGAATCAATTCAAGAAAGTCTTGCTTTCTCAAGAAAAAATTCTGAAATCATTTGATGAGACTTACCGGGCCATCAAAGTGTTCAATCCTGAAATAAGAATAATTCTAACCGTTAGCCCTGTGAGGCACCTGAAGGATACATTGGAGTTAAATAGCGTAAGCAAATCAATCTTGCGACTAGCCTGCCACTCCATTGCTGAAATGAATACGGATATTGAATACTTTCCCGCATATGAAATCTTGCTTGATGATTTAAGAGATTATCGATTTTATTCTTCAGACATGATTCATCCTTCAACTGCTGCAGTTGACTACATCTGGAAGAAATTTTCAGCCGTATACTTTGATCAAGAGACCAGAGTCTTTATTGAAAGTTGGGAGAATATCGCTAAGGCACTCGCCCACAAACCTTTTCAGCCAACATCACTTGCACACCAACACTTTTTGCGAGAAACTTTGAAGCGGCTATACGAACTAAAATTAAAAGTGGATGTTAGTGAGGAGATTAAACTACTCGAATCGCAACTTATTTAAATTATACACAAGCTATTCTTACCTACTAAGGACCAATCATCGATGGCGCATCTTAAAAAAGCAAACAAACTCATTCATTCCACTTCACCTTATTTGTTACAACACGCCTACAATCCAGTTGATTGGTTTGAATGGGGACCAGAAGCTCTCACCAAAGCAAAAGTAGAAGACAAGCCAATCTTAGTAAGCATTGGATACTCTTCTTGTCACTGGTGTCATGTGATGGAGCGAGAGTCTTTTGAAATTGATGACATCGCACAAATCATGAATGAACATTTTGTCTGTATTAAAGTAGACCGGGAAGAGCGGCCCGACATCGATCATATTTACATGGAAGCGGTTCAGGCAATGGGTATGAATGGAGGCTGGCCCTTAAATGTGTTTCTTACACCAGATCAAAAGCCATTTTATGGTGGCACGTACTTTCCACCACAAAACTGGGCACAAATGCTCTTGCAATTAAATAAGGCATTTCAACAAAAACGCACTGATATCAATTCATCCGCGAATGATTTAATCCAACACCTCAACACAAGCGATCTTCATCGATTTGCTAAGGAGCCGGGGCTTGAAAATTTTTCTCAAGAGCATCTTGATGGAATGTTTAAAATTCTGTCTTCACGATTTGATAAAACCTGGGGTGGAATTGAAAAAGCACCAAAGTTTGTGATGCCTACGATCTGGTTGTTCCTGTTGCGCTATTATTCCACTACAAAAAGTAATGAGGCATTGCATTTGGTAAGTCACACGCTGAAGAAAATGGCGCAAGGTGGAATTTATGATCAGCTTGGTGGTGGCTTCTCCCGGTATTCAGTAGATAGTGAATGGTTTGCGCCTCACTTCGAGAAGATGCTCTATGACAACGCTCAATTATTAAGCCTTTATTCAGAGGCATACTCTGTCACCAAGGAACCGACATTCAAAAATGTCGTCTATGAAACCACAGAATGGTTGCAAAGAGAAATGATGAGCATGGGCGGAGGATTTTATTCCGCGTTGGATGCGGATAGCGAAGGTGTAGAAGGAAAGTTCTATACCTGGACATACGATGAACTTAAACAAGTCATTGGCAGCGACATTCAATGGATTGAGCAATACTATCAAGTAACCCAAGATGGGAACTGGGAACATGGAAGGAACATATTGCATCGAGCGGATGATTCTTTTTCCTCCGCTAAAATAATTGAGTTAAAAGAAAAACTATTAAAAGCCCGGGCGCCACGCATTCGACCAGGACTAGATGATAAAATACTAACAGGTTGGAATAGCATGATAGTTCAAGGACTTATTGATGCCTACAAAGCATTTCGTGATCCTCTATTCATTGAGTTGGCATTAAAGAATATTCTGTTTCTTGAGGCCAATATCATCCACAACGGAAAAGTCTATAGAGCATTTAAGAATAAACATTCTGTAACCGAGGGTTTTCTAGAAGACTATGCGTTTCTCATTCAGGCGTATACCACTTTGTATCAAGTCACCTTTCATGAGGAATGGCTTACCAAGGCCGTTCATTGGACTACCTATGTCATGGAACACTTCTTTGACGCAACCGAAGGTTATTTTCATTTTGCATCAAGCTCGGCCGAACAATTAGTCGCTAAAAAGAAAGAGGTATTTGACAATGTAATCCCTTCTTCAAATTCGGTTATGGCTCACAACCTTTTTCGCCTTGGCACATTGATAGATAAATTGGATTGGATCAAATTGGCAACCGACATGGCTTCCAGACTTGCATCAATAACCGCATCAGAACCAGGCTACATGTCTAATTGGGGAATTTTGTTTTCAGAAATCACTAAGGGACTTGCTGAAATAGTTATCGTTGGTGCAGAGGCGGAAAAAATCAGATTGGAGCTTCACCAGCATTACCTTCCTTTTACATTAACACTAGGAACCATAAGCACAAGTACTC
This sequence comes from Bacteroidia bacterium, assembly GCA_031384515.1. GTDB lineage: Bacteria > Bacteroidota > Bacteroidia > Cytophagales > Cyclobacteriaceae > ELB16-189. The sequence continues at coordinate 129,707 of JANNAQ010000075.1, read as the reverse complement.
TCGCATTATTCCAGGGACGTGAGTTAATTGAAGGGAAGACGTTGATCTATGTCTGCAGAAACAAGACATGCAACCTTCCTGTTACTTCCGTTTCTCAGGCTCTTGAACAACTTCGTATTGACTCCCTTGACTAAATTGAAATCACTTACCTATGAACATGAAGGAAACCTTATACCCGCGAATTGAAATGAGAAGACTTACTTTTCTGTTCGTCTACTTGGTTTTCATCTCATGTTCCAAAAAGGAAGTTACACCACCAGCTGTACTGCTCCCCATTCCAAGCGAAAGCCAGCTGGCCTGGCATGAAATGGAGATGAATGCTTTTGTTCATTTCACAACCAACACCTTTACCGGAAAAGAATGGGGCTATGGCGATGAGCAGCCGTCCATTTTCAATCCTTCTGAATTCAATGCCGACCAATGGATAAGCACTTTCAAAGAAACAGGATTCAAGGGCGTTATCCTTACGTGCAAACACCACGATGGCTTTTGCCTCTGGCCTAGCCAATACACAGAACATTCGGTAAAAAACAGTCCATGGAAAAATGGAAAGGGCGATGTGGTACGAGCAATGTCCGATGCCTGCAAAAAGTATGGACTAAAATTTGGGATCTATCTATCACCCTGGGATCGCAACCACAAAGACTATGGCTCGTCACCCTATATAGATTATTACCGAAATCAACTAACTGAACTAATAACTAACTACGGTCCTGTTTTTGAAATGTGGTTCGATGGCGCTAATGGAGGAGATGGATTTTATGGTGGCAAGCGAGAGAAACGAAGCATTAATGGCTCTACCTACTATGATTGGCCTGCCACCTTAGATTCAGTTCGAAAAATGGAACCAGCTATTATCTTCTTTAGTGATGCCGGGCCAGGAGTGCGCTGGGTGGGCAACGAAAGGGGGATAGCAGGTGAAACCAATTGGAACACCATAAGCCCAGATACTCTTTTTGCCGGCAAAGCTGGCATAGAAAAACTGTTAAATGAAGGATCAGAAAATGGAAATAAATGGATACCTGCCGAAGTGGATGTTTCTATTCGCAAAGGATGGTTTTACCATGCCGAAGAAGATTCGTTAGTAAAGACTCCAGAGAAACTCTTTGAAATCTATTTGACTTCAGTGGGACGAGGCTCTACCCTATTGCTGAATATGCCTCCAGACAGAAGAGGCTTACTTCACGAAATCGATGTGCAATCATTAAACGGCTTTCGCAAAATCCTAGATAAGGAGTTTAAAAATAACTTGGCTTTGAATGCAAAAATTACTGCCTCTTCCTACCGTGACGAAGCACTACAGTTTTCTCCGACCAACCTTCTTGATGGAAATAAAGAAACCTATTGGGCTACTCATGACACTATCACCTCAGGAAGTTTCGAAATTGAATTTGATACCACTCACATAATCAACTATGTCGTTCTTCAGGAATATATTAAATTAGGACAACGAGTGAAAAGATTTACAATTGAGATCTGGAAAAACGATGCCTGGCAACAGGTGGCCGATGCCACTACCATCGGCTACAAAAGAATAATAAAATTAGAACCGGTTAGTACTGAAAGAATGCGAATTACTATTAAAGCTTCTAAGGCCTGCCCAGTTCTATCGAATGTAGAAGTCTATTAACGGGTTCCAGATATGAACATAAGGAAGCATAAAATATATTTACTTGTAGCTACTCTAGGTTTTCTATGCGCAATTTCCAGTTCGTCTTACGCCCAGGAGAACAACTCAGGAATTTTTCTGAAAATGAAATCTGTCAAAAGAACATCAAAGGGGTATAATAAAATTGTGCTCACCCAAGATCGCTCGAAGAACAAGGCCATTTATGTTCCAGAAAATCCCATCGTGCCAATTCGCGAATTTGTAGGTGTATCAGAGATCACTAACGACCCAAGGCAAGATCAAAGTTCTTTTACTATTTCATTTTCAAATGAAGGCACGGCCATATTAAAGGAACTTGCCGCGACAACCGGGGTGCATATTGTACTTATAATCGAGAACACCTTCGTAGGCGAACTAAAGCCGGGTGAGATCAGGAATAAATCCATCCAAATTATAGGGCCCGCAAATTCCTCTGATGTGCGTTGGGCACGCAGTACAATTAAGAGAATTATAGATGAACGAAAATAAATTGTAGCATTCAACCTATTCTAAATGAGCGCATGGAAACACTACCCATGTCAGTCTTCTCATTAAAGAATAAAGCTGGCTCATTTTTCCCTTGCAATGCAATTGAATAGATCAATGGCAAATAATGGTCAATTGTAGGCACGGCTAATTTTGCAATCGAACCCAGTTTTTCATATTGAATAATTCCTTGATGATTTTGGTCTTGAATAAATTCCTTCATCTTCTGATCAAAGTCGGTTGCCCAATCATAGGATTGGCCAGAAAAATTTAACATTCTAAGGTTATGTACAATGTTGCCGCTGCCTATAATCATTACTCCTTTCGAGCGAAGTTCCGCTAACTCCTTCGCCAGTTCATAGTGATATTGCAGCGGTTTGTAGTAATCCAAACTTAGCTGATAAACAGGTATATCCGCGTTTGGATACATTGGCGCGAGGAAACTCCACGTTCCGTGGTCAAGTCCCCACTCATAGTCTGACTGGACAGTAGTTTTGGTAAGAATTTTTTTTGTTAGCTCCGCAAAATCAGGTGCACCAGGCGCAGGATACTGTTGTGCAAACAGTTCTTTAGGAAATCCTCCAAAATCATGTATGGTTTTAGGTCGTTCCATGGCCGTTACACGGGTATCGCGAGTGAGCCAATGGGCCGAAATGGTAAGAATTGCCTTTGGTCTTGGTAATGATTTACCAAGCTCGATCCATGAATTATGGTATTCATTGTGCTCAATAGCATTCATTGGACTGCCATGTCCAATGAATAAAACAGGCGTTTTCCTCTCGGATGGTTTTATTCCATCCATTTCATTCATAAAAGCAGTAAGCGTTGCCATACTGGTTTCTAAACTTAATTAGCTAAAAAAGACTTTCTATGCATAACACGCAATCAATACACAACTAAAAAAAGGAAAGATAGATTCCTTCTTCAAGTAATTTAAAATAAAGTTAGTTTTACTGTACATAGAACATGAGTAACCTCTCGTTAAACTTTGATCCCGGTGAAACACTTTTTGCAGAGTTTGTTTTGCCCGTTCCTATTCCAAAACTTTTTACGTATAGGATTCCTGCCGCTTATAATCAGAAAGTCAAAATAGGTCAACGGGCCATCGTACAATTTGGAACTAAAAAAATCCTAACTGGTATTATTGCCAAGCTTCATAACCTGCCCCCAAAGGACTACGAAGCCAAATACATTTTGGAGTTGCTGGACGAACAGGAAGTGGTATATGATCAACAGTTCAAGCTCTATCAATGGATTGCCGATTACTACATGTGTACCCTAGGAGAGGTAGTCAATGCTGCCTTGCCTTCTGGTCTGAAACTTTCCAGCGAATCATTTGTGCAATTAAATCCCTCCTTTGATCGGGATTCCACCAATCATTCTTTCTCTGAAAAGGAACAACTACTTCTACTTCGCCTGCAAACTGACACACTCAGCTATTCAGACATCTCCAAATTGCTTGGCGCCAAGAATATCTACAGTCTTTTAAAAACTCTTTCTTCAAAAGAAGCAATTATTATTTTTGAGCAGGTCAAAGAGAAATTTAAACCAAAAACGGAAAAGCATCTTCGCCTGACAGCAGGACATACTAGCAATAAAAAATTAGAAGAGCTTTTTGAGGCACTGGCGGCTAAACCAAAACAAGAGGCTGTTATGCTAAAATACCTGCAGGCTGTGCCACTGTTTTCTCATCCGGAACTAAATCATCGAGGTTTAGCAAAAAATAAACTTCTTGATGCTGAAATTTCAGAGTCCTCAATTAATACACTTGTTAAAAACAAAATTCTTGAAGAGTTTGAAGTAATAGTCCCTCGCTTTGGATTTCCTGATAATAAGCAAGAACATCCTCTTCTTCTAAGCGAAAAACAGGAGATTGCCAGAAATAGCATTTTAACCAGTTTCGAAAATCAGGGTGTAGCACTCTTGCATGGAATAACCGGCAGCGGAAAAACAGAAATTTATATTGACTTAATAAGGAAGGCGTTGGAGGGCGGATCTCAGGTGCTCTATTTACTTCCGGAAATTGCCCTTACCACACAAATTGTCCATCGTCTAAAAAAAATGTTTGGGTCTGAGATGGGTGTCTATCACTCAAAATTTTCAGATAACGAACGTGTAGAAGTTTGGAATGGAGTTTTAACGGGCAAATTCAAATTTGTTGTGGGTGTCCGATCTTCCATATTTCTTCCATTCGATAGCCTTGGACTAATTATCGTGGATGAAGAACACGATGCCTCCTATAAACAACACGATCCATCTCCTCGCTATCATGCCCGTGATGTGGCAATGGTCATGGCTAAGATTCATCATGCAAAGGTTTTGTTAGGAAGTGCAACCCCATCAGTAGAATCCTTTTATCAGACTCAACAAAATAAATACGGGTTAGTTACACTCAATGAACGATTTGGCGAAGCTCAGCTGCCAGACATTCTTTTTGGTGATATTTCCAAGGAGAGGAAACGTAAAATGAATAAAGGGGAGTTCACTTCCTTTTTGCTAAACGAGATCAAAGAAACTATCACAAAAAAAGAGCAGGTCATCTTATTTCAAAACCGAAGAGGATACTCACCCATGATCCAATGTGAAGACTGCGGCTGGGTGCCCAAATGTATTAATTGTGCGGTAAGTCTCACGTATCATCAGTACAGGCATGCCATGATCTGTCATTACTGCGGGTATCGTGAGGAAATGCCAACCCAATGCCCTACTTGTTCATCCAAGAGGTTGCAAACATTAGGATACGGAACAGAGAAGTTAGAGGAAGAATTAAAACTACATTTTCCTGATGCCCGGACTCAACGTATGGATTTAGATACCACACGAACAAAATCTGGCTATGAAAATATCATAGAAGGATTTGAAAGTGGTGAAACAGATATTTTAGTAGGAACCCAAATGGTTACGAAAGGACTTGATTTCGACAACGTAAGTTTAGTAGGTGTATTTGATGCCGATCGGATGATGCACTTTCCTGATTTCCGATCGTATGAAAGAGCATTTCAGTTAATTACGCAGGTAAGTGGCCGCTCCGGACGGAGGGAGAAGAAAGGCAAAGTCATTATTCAAACGAGTGACCCCACGCATAAATTATTTTCATTTATCCTTGTTCATAATGTCACAGGCTTTATTCAAGAACAGTTAGATGATCGGAGGAATCACTTCTATCCACCCTACTCAAGACTCATTGAAATAACTGTTAAACATATCGACAAAAAGACTTGCAGGGAAGTATCGGAACAATTCAGTAAAACGATTCAAGAACATCTTACAGGTGTAAAGATTCTTGGGCCTGGGGAACCGATGATTTCCAAAATCAGAAATGAATTTCTGATGACTATTTTAATAAAGATTCCCAGAGATCAGGGGAAACTCGGTGTGTTGAAAAACTATCTCCTTCAAGTCGCTGGAACCTTAACCCAAACTAAAGAATATCGAAATACAAAAATTGTATTTGACGTTGATCCCGTATGATCAACCCATGATCTCAACCATTAAGTTTTTTCTATTTTACAGTAATGATAGATTCTGCTCTAAAGGGAACACCTTTTGAAGTTAGACCCTCCACCATGATTTTATAGTCGGTTTCAAGATCTGCTGTAAAAAATGAAACAGAAGCCTTACCATCTCTCCCAACTACTACATTAGGCTCCCAACAGATAGTTGTTCTAAAATCTGGGTTTGAATCACCGCCCTTTCCGCTATAATCAGGGGAGAAAAATTTTCTTGGTTTATTGTATCCAGCAATTTTATGTACAATAACATCTCTCTGACTCCCAGCTTCATTACCTGCATAATTACCCGTTTTCAAAAATATGGCGATCAACCCATTCGACCCACGAGATCCGAATTGGGGAACAGCTCTTGTCACCACTTCAATTCTATCAATTGACTGCGGGCTAATTCCAATCAAACTATTAGGGTCTGGAAACGGAACACCGTCTACTAAGATCAGCGGCTCGGTATTACCGGCTAAGCTTGACGAGCCACCTCTTACTCGTACAGAAACACTTCTTACACCATTTGCATCCGTTGTTTCAATTACCTGCAAACCAGGAACCTTGCCTTGTAGCCCAACCAATAAATTGGAACCAGCTGTAGTGCTGCGCATCTGATCAGCACGAACAGAGTAATCTGGTTCTCCATACACTCTAGCGGGTCCTTTCTTAACCTCATCGTTAATTCGTGAAGCCTTTATTTCCACATTATCAAGAAGCACCACATTATCTTCAGGTGTATATGTATTTTGAATTCTTTGTAATGCGTCTTCTTTTCTAAGTTTCAGATCCAATGGCTTAGTATCTATTTTGACAACCGGGATTTCCTTTGGAATAATTTCCACGGTAGGAAAGACTTTACCTTTCTTATTTGTGGGTTTAAAAGAAAAAGAAGTAGAGTCCATAAAATCCAAGCCGGTTACTACAAACTCCCCTTTCTCATCCGTTTCCATTGTAATCAGATTTTCTAACTTTCCCTGAACTACACTAAGATTTGCTGCTGTTGGATTTCCTTTGTCATCCTTTACTCGGCCTTTGAAGCTTAGACCCCTTTCCATAAAGTGCTCTATCTTTTCAAAGTACTTGGTTGTTTTCTCAATTTCGTTGGTGGCCAATACATCTTTTGATACGATAGTGCGTTGCCCTGCTACTGGGAGAGTAGAGAACGCGTCAGTCACTGAGACAGATAAGTTTCCATTAATTGGTTGACCAGTAGATTCCTGAACCGCAAAAGTTAGTATCACTTCTTCCCTCTTACCAAAACTACTTTTGCTAGGTTGTATGGCGACTTTCACTGGAGAGGTGATAGCTTCACTTACCTTAGGTTGTTGATCTGGGTCAAGGTTTTGATCAAAAGAAAGCACTGGAATTGCCTTTGTAAAAAATGTATTCTCGCCATAATTGCGCATCCAATTGGTATATGCTCGGAGATAGTATTGACCAGCCACTAAAGAATCTGGTAATTTAAAATCTCCCCATGTAACACCTTGACTAATTTTATACGACTTAGTTTTCATTACCTTCTTATCAGCACCAATCAAATCCACATACAAAACCTTACTAAGTGTATCACGCAAGGCAGGCATGCTATAACCCATGTATGCCTTAAACCAAACATTCTCTTTAGGGTAATAGTAATCGCGGTCTGTGTGCAGGTAAACTTTTTCCTGAAGCAACGTAAAATTTTGCCAATCCATTTTTTCTGATTCAAGCGAAGAAGTGGCTACATAGTTAAGCGGTAACAATTCAGCCAGCTTACCCTGACTCATTCGGCCCGTTATTTCAACAGAGCGGGGATTAAACAAAATACCATCTACACTTGCCTCAATACTTTCGCCAGGTACTATCCATGATATCTGTCCATCCTTATCCATCTTTCTAGCTCCTTCTGAGGTTTCATCGAACAGGTACTTCACTCTTGTTTTACCTTTGAGTTTAATCCTTTGATAACCCGCTATTTTACCTGGCACCACAATAGAATCCAGGTTAATAAGTGACCCGCTTTCATCCGATAACTCAAAACCTTGTTCAGCTGCATTATGATCGACCAACGACTTAAATAAATGACGATCAGAACCCCAAAACGACTTGAGCCGATTGCGATCCCACTTCTCTCTAACCTTGTCATCCTTTGGGGAAAGTGTATCAAATCTCACCAAACCTTTGGCATTACCAGACTCTACTCCTGCCGCAAATCCTTGCAGGTAGTAATAAATTCTATAGCCAATGGCGGAATTATCAACCACTACGGGTTCGCTGGCACTTGCAGTTAAAACATCACCGGTACGTGTGAAGGTCAAGGCTTTAACATTTACAATTTTACATTCCGCTGCGTTTGATGTGGTTCCAAAAAATCCACGCTCAAACCATTGTTCATTCTTTTTCCACTCTTCATCCTGTTTCACTTTCACTGATTTTGGGACTTCCCCAAGCGGAGTAAGCGTAAGATTAAGTTTATAGGCCTTATCGAGTTGAATGCGTAAAGAGTTTTTAAAAATCTGGTAGCCTTCTTTGTACAGTGAGAGTTCAGCAAACCCCGGTGCTATTCCAGTTAGAGTAAACTCACCATTGGAATTACTTTTTGTACTCAGTGAAGTATTATTGATAAAAATATCTACGCCATTAAGTAGTTTATCTGTAGAAGCATCTTTCACCAGACCACTCACCTGGGCTTGCGCAAATGACTGAACAAGTGCAAGAAGTGAAAACAGAAAATAAAATCGGAGTTGACTCAGTGAGGCTGACATTGACATCTGGTTAGGTTCCTGGTTTACTAATTCCCTACTAGGACGAAGAAATGGAACAAAAGGTTTTATTTAAGCCATAAATTCTAGTTAAGAATTCGGCTCTGCATAGGTTGCTTACCTCTACACAAAAGGTTCTACTTGTTAACATTGAGGAAATACTCACCTCGAACAGGCTCTCCTGCCTCTGTGACACCCTCTACTACAATTCGGTACGGAGAATTTTGGTCAGATGCATAAAACTCAAGATCAACTTTTCCTGTCTTGGTATTTGTTTTTACTTCAGGGTTCCAATATAGAGTGGATCTGAAATCCGCCTGAACAGCCGCAAAAACTTTTGGGTCGCCATAATCGGGATGTTCAAATGTTCTGGCCGTGTAATAACCTTGCATTTTAATAAAGTTGAAGGATTTCAACGATTGATTATTCTCCTTTGCCTTATACCCACCCATCTTGGTATAAATGGCGATAACCCCATTAGTTCCCCTAACTCCAAACATCGGTGAAGCGCGTGTAATAACTTCAATTCGCTCAACTGTGCTCGGATCTAAAACTGCTAACTGGTCTCCCATCGTATTCGCCCCGCTAGGATCTAGTGGCAACGGAACTCCATCCACTAACACCAACGGTTCAGTTGACCCGAAAGCACCAATGGAAGAAGTGCCTCCCCTAATTCTAATTTTATAATGAGGAAGTGAGAGATCATCATAACCCCATTGAATCTGAAGGCCGGGAATTTTACCCTGCAACCCTACCACTAGATTACTGCCAACAGTTGCACTAAGTAATTTCTCACCACTTAGTACATAATCAGGTTCACCGTATACTACTCCATTGCGTGTAGCATCCGATAACTTCTGCCCTTTGATGGTTACGTTTTGTAAGAGACGGGCGTCCTTGGGAATCTCATAATAAGAGTCAACACGTTGCGGATAATCCGTATGCTTTACATTCAAAACAAAATCCTTCATGATAAAATCCAATGGTGGAATTTCCCGGTTTTGAATAACAACCTTTCCATATGGTTTACCTTTTGAATTTCTAGCTTGAAATGCAAATGTAAGTGTATCATTAAACTGGAATCCATTTAGCCAGAATTTGCCTTCATGAGTAGTTTCAATGCTAACCATATCGTCAAACTTCCCTTGTACTACAGTAAGGGTTGTCTTTTCGGGCTCCTTTTTTTCGTTAGTAAACTGCCCGAAAAATGTGATACCATACTCTACCGGATATTTTAATTCAACCAAACCTTGCCGACCAAGTTTTTCAGGCATAGGAAAATCAGTCAGAATATTTTTTTCTTCCTTCACGGAGACTACCTGATCAGCATCTGTTACAGCCACTGATACATTGGCAGCTATTGGGTTACCTTCTTTGTCAGTAAATTTCAGGCTCAACACAATCTTCTCTCTTGTTTTATACAAACTTTGGTTCCCCGATAGCGACATTCCGTTTGAGAATTTATCCTCTGCCGCCACAACATCCACTACCCGGTCACTACCTTTTAATACAGGAATTGATTTCACAAAGTATTGCCCCTCACCGTAATTCCTCATCCAGTTTGTATAAGCTCGGATAAAATAGCCACCCTGCGTAAGTGTATCAGAAAGAACAAAATCACCCTTAGTAAAACCGCTGTCAATCCTAAGTAAATGCGATTGAATAATTTTTCGCTGTGGATTAATCAACTCCACATAAAGAATATTGCTTAGGGAGTCTCGCATTCCCGGGAGGCTGTAATTCATACTGCCTTTGAACCAGATGTTTTCTCCCGGATAATAATAGGGTTTATCTGTTGTGAGATATATTTTTTCCTGAAGTCTTTTATACTTCAACTCATCCACTAGCACCTCCGTGGGCTCAATTGCAATTGAATTATCTACCGAGTAATTGAGCGGCAACATATCAGACACGCGTTGAGTACTCATGGCCCCTGAAAAATAAACATCCACTGAGTTTAGTACAATCCCATTTTGGTCAACCGTAACCGTTCCTCCATTTACTTCTAACCAACTCACTGGATAAGGAATATCTTTGTAGGTCTTCTTTTGAGCAAATTCATTGAGGTAGTGTATTTCAATGCGGCCTTTCATTTTTATAGAAAATTCACCTGGACGAGTGCCCGGTGTAATAATATTATCCAGCGGGTACTTCGAAATTGTTTTGTCCAGCTCAGAATAAAAAACAGCAGAGCGAGTTCTTACTTTCTCATAACCTGGCTTGTCCGTATATAATAGAAAGCCATTATCTTTGGTTGTTCCTTCCAATATAGACTTAAACAGTTTGCGATCTGACTTAACATATACCTCTCTTCTATTCAAGGTCCACTTCAACGCTTGATTCGGATCCTGGGTGGGAATCTCTTCAAAGCGAATATATCCAAGGATGCTATAGTCTTGGGGACCAGCTCTGAAATCTTTCAGATAGAACGTAATTTTATAACCCAGGGCAAGATTATCAATCTCAAGTGGTTGAGCTGCCTTGGCCAACAATAAATTATTATCGGTATCCTCAGAGAAATCAAGAACCCAGGAATTGGTGATTTTACAACTTGTTGATGTTTTTGTTTTTCCTAAAAATATCTTTTCGAATTTGTCTAATTGCTTTTCCCATTCTTTGTCTTTGACACTTTTTATCTCAATACCTGATAGTTCTTTCGCATCTGGCGTCAAACGGATTGTCATTTGAAATGGTCCTGGCTGATCGACCACCAGATGATGGTGGTAGGATTGATAACCGATATAGGAAAACACGACATCAACATCCCCGTAAGGAATATTCTTGAGAGTAAAATTTCCATTTGCATCTGCCGCAGTGCCAATGGTGGTATTATTGATAAAAATATTTGTGAAAGGAAGTGGTTCTCCAGAATTCTTATCTAACACCTGACCACTTAACTGCCTTGTTTGGGACAATCCACTTTGCCAAAACAAACCGACAAGAGCAAAACTTAGCAGATATTTAACCATTGAAGAAATCAAAAAAACTCAACTTAAAGAAAGTCAAAATAAAAGAATTTAAAAATCACCCCTACCAGGTTATATCAATAGGCTTAACGAATGATTTCAATTAAACTTTCTCCTCGTACAGGCACACCTTCAGAAGTAATACCTTCCACCACTACTCTATACTTTACTGGCAAGTCTGCCGAATAAAATGACACAGAAGCACTTGTCCTTGGACTTGCCTTTAACCATGGAGCCCAATGAACAGTTGAACGAAAATCACCTTTTGAATGATCTTGATTTTTGTCACTATAATTCATGAATGGAAATTTCATGGGAATAGAATATCCCGGAACTTCAATGAGTTGAAACAACTTTACATCAGGCTGGCCTTGTTGACCACCCCCTACACCGACACCTGACTTTGTATAAATCGCGATCAATCCATTTGATGCCCTTACACCCAACATAGGATTTGCATGCGTAACAACCTCCACACGGTCAACATTGGCCGGACTCAATTGTGAAAGTGCAACTCCAATATCTTCCGTATATGGAATACCGTCTATCATCAGCAATGGTTCTTTGCTACCAAATGGTGACATACTTGACGATCCGCCCCGAATTCTTACGGTATAAGTTGACACGCCCCTTTCATCCACTGTTGGTATTACGGTTAGCCCAGGTATTCTACCCTGCATGCCTGCTAATAAATTTGTCGCAGAACTTACCAATAGCACGTCACCAGAAACCGTATAATCTGCTTTTCCATAGGTTTTTGCTTGGCGTGACTCCACTAACCTCTGGGCTTGAACCACTACAACATCATCCAACATCCTTACGTCTTCTGGCAAAATATACTCAGTAGCAGAACGTTGATTCTTTTCTGTTGTAATAATTTTTGCTCCTGACGCTGGAAGTAGAAAATCATTAGGAGGAATTTCTTTCTTGTGCAAGGTAACTTTTCCATAAGGCTTTCCTTTACCGGTAGAGGCTTGAAAGGCAATCTGCACGGTGTCCTTAAATTGAAATCCGTTCACCCAAAAAATCCCGGCATCATCAGTTTCCATGGTAAGCATATCATCGAACTTCCCTTGAACAATTGTCAGATTTGCCTTTTCGGGTTTCCCTTTATTCGAAAACTCACCTGAAAAACAAATTCCATACTCAACGGGCAATCTCAATTTGACCTTATTGCCAGACTTATCAGACATCTCCTGCAATTCATAATCCTGAAGAATATTTTTTTCGGCACCTATGGCAACAACTTGCTCACTGTCGATAATAGAAATTGACAAATCTGCCTCTACTAACTCACCTCTTTCATTCTTTACAGATATGTCAAGGGCTATTTCTTCGCGAAGGCCATATTGTTGCTTATTGGATTTAATAAACACTTGATTTGAAGATGAGGGCGGAACCAAGAGTGGTTCCACTTTTTCAATACCATCACTTAAATCGAGGATTGGCAACGGCTTTATAAAAATCGCCTTCGGATCATAGTTTAACATCCATTGTGTATAGGCCCTTAGAAAATAATCACCTGAGGGAATGGTATCTGCTAACAGAATATCCCCATTAACACGACCACTATCTATTGGTAGGATTCTACTATACATGATTTTTTTCTTGGAGTTTATTAACTCCACATACAGGACTCTACTCAATGAATCTCGCATTTCAGGAATGAAATACTTCATATATCCTTTAAACCAGATGGCCTCTCCACCATAATAATAAGACTTATCTGTATGTAAGTAGGCTCTCTCTTGCAGGCGTTTAAACTTTAATTGGTCTAATGAAAAATCAATAATTTCATTTTTAACCATGTCCCCCGCTTCACCCGGAGAATAATCAAACGGTAGCAGATCCCCAACCCGCGCGTTGCTCATATATCCGGAAGTTGTAACATTGGTGGAATTAAGTACAACCCCATTTGAAGTAACATCCACTACATTTCCAGCTACTTCTAACCAAGCAATGGGATACGGAATATCCTTGTACGTTTTCTTTTGAGCGACCCCATTTAAATTATGAACTTCTATCCTTCCTTTCAATTGAATCCTATACTCACCTGCACGCTTCCCTGGTGACACAATATTGTCGGTATTATACCGAACTACAGATTTATTCAGCTCTTGAGAAAAAACAGCAGAGCGAAGCGAGCTTGATTCATAGCCCGGTTTATCTGTGTAGAGCATGAATCCTTGTTCTTTAACACGCTTATCTAAAATTGCTTTAAACAGAAAACGATCGGACTGTTGATAAACTTCCAATCTATTATCGGTCCACCGCCTGGCCAACTTAGGATCCTTAGTGAGCATTTCCTCAAATCTAAAATTCCCAAGAATGATATACCCTTGCGAACTGGCCTGAAAACTTTTTAAATAAAAATAGATCTTATAGCCCAACGCAATATTTTCAATTTCAATTGGGGCCGAAGCCTTTGCCGCGAAAATAGGCTGTGGTGAATTTGTGTCTTCTGTGAAGTCAATCGCCCACGAGTTTACGATCTTACACGATGTTGCATTCTTAGTTTCTCCTAAGAATATCTTTTCGAATCTTTTCAACTGCTTATCCCATTCTTTATCACGTGTTCCTTTCACCTCTATATTTTCTAACTCTATCTCATCTGGAATTAGCTTGATCGTGATTTTTAACTGCTCACCAGCATTCACAGTTAATTTTGTCTGATACGACTTGTAGCCTACAAAAGAAAAAACTACATCGGCAATTCCAATAGACAGATTCTTTAATGTGAATTCTCCATTGGCATCAGCCGCAACTCCTATGGTCGTGTTGTTAATAAATACATTAGCAAATGGAAGGGGCTCTTGTGTTTTGGAATCCAAGACCTTTCCGCTTATCTGACCTGTCTGAGAAAAAGAGGTCAACATGTTGACAGCTAAAAAAAATGTTAAGCAGAATTTAATCATGACTTAGAAGGTATTGAAGATAGAATACATTCAAGGTAATTGTGGGGAACCGAATCATCCTAAAATATCCCATTGTTCATTTAACAAAGAGATTGCCTGGTGAGCCGTTAGATCGAATTGACAAGGAACAACGGAAACATAGTTATTTGCAATTGCCCATTCATCGTTATCTTCACCTTTGTCAAAATTCACAAAGTTTCCAGTCATCCAAAAATAACTACGGCCGTTCGGATCGAACCGCTGATCAAAATCTTCCACCCACTTGGCATTTGCCTGACGACAAATACGAATGCCCTTTATATTTTCATTCCGCTTGGGAGGGATGTTAACATTCAATGCCGTTCCTTTGGGCAGACCTTTTGCCAGCACCTGCTTTACAATCTTTCGTACGTATTCCGCAGTATGAGAAAAATCCGCTTTGTGGCTATAATCGCACAACGAAAAACCGATGGCTGGTGTTCCTTCGATGGCTCCTTCAATGGCTGCGGACATCGTACCCGAATATAAAACGCTGATGGATGTATTGCTACCGTGATTTATTCCGCTCACCACCAGGTCCGGTTGGCGATGGTTGTCTTTCAATACAAAGTGACGTGCCATCTTTACGCAATCAGCGGGGGTGCCGGAACATTCGTAGGCTTTTACTCCTTCAAAAATATGAGACTCATTCAAGCGCAACGTATCACCAACAGTAATGGCATGCCCCATACCCGATTGAGGACTGTCCGGTGCCACCACGATAACGTCACCTAATTCCTTCACTACCTCCACCAGATTACGAATACCAGTGGACGTAATACCATCATCATTGGAAACTAAAATCAAAGGTCTACTCATTGAATTGCACTATAAAAAGTTAACTTATTTATAAAGGGAGTTATAGTAGGCGACTATTTTCACTAACTCATTCTTATCATCAAAAGAAAGTTTGTTTGCCTTGGCATAACGTTGCACATCATCGGAATACTTACCCATAAGATTCAACCAATCATTTTTCTTGCCCACGTAGTCCACTATATTTCCATCATCCTGAAGAAGGAAATATTTATAGACCAATATTAGTCGGGTAGTTGAGCCAAAGGAGTAAAAGGATGAAGAGTAACTGCGGTACTCTAGTGCTTCACGACAAAGGAGGGTTATCTTTCCTTCTGACAATAACTCAAAGAAAACTGGGGCTTTATACCCATTGGAAACACTATACGGAAGAGAATAAAATTGTCGATACTGCTTAGTTGTAACATCAAAGATTTCATAAAACAAAACCTTGCGGGCGGTAAACGATTGGTTCTTTTCGTTCTCTTGAAATTGTAAAAGATCACTTTGCATGTCGTACTTGACTGCTCCCTTCAATGTATCACCAGTTTCTAACACGATTTTCCCTTCGTGCCAATACTCGAAAGCAAATTGCTGGGCATAACTTGTTGTAAGCCCAAAGAATAAATAAATTATAAGTGCACTCTTTGCTTTCATCACCCTTTTAAAATCGTGTGACCAAGTTTATCCCGCTTTGTCATCAGGTATTTCTCGTTATGAGGATTAGGAGCTATTTCTATTGCCACATTTTCTACAATTTCCAGGCCATAGCCCATGAGTCCTACACGTTTTTTAGGATTATTAGTTATTAATTTAATCTTGCAGATATTCAAATCATGCAAAATTTGAGCTCCAATGCCGTAATCACGGATATCCATATCAAATCCCAGCTGTAGGTTAGCTTCAACGGTATCCAGCCCTTCCTCCTGAAGTTTGTAGGCTCTTAATTTATTAAGCAGTCCAATACCTCTTCCTTCTTGTTTCATGTAAAGCACTACACCCTTGCCCGCTTTATCCACCATTCGCATTGCATGCTGAAGTTGTGGGCCACAATCGCAACGGCATGATCCAAAAATATCGCCCGTTACACAAGATGAGTGAACGCGCACCAGCACAGGCTCATTCTTTTGCCACGTTCCCTTTATCAAGGCCATATGAACTTCACCCGTGTTAGTCTGTTCGTAAGCTCTTAACTTAAAGTCACCAAAAGCAGTTGGCATATCTACTTCTACCTGTCGCTGAATCTGTGATTCAGCATTCATTCGGTAGGCAATTAAATCCTTAATGGAAACAAGTTTCAATTTGAACCGATCCGCTACTTTTCTTAAGTCTGCCAGGCGCGCCATCGAACCATCTTCATTCATGATCTCAACTAAAACACCTGCCGGACGAAAGCCCGCTAGTCGCGCAAAGTCAATCGCTGCCTCAGTATGACCCGATCTTCGCAACACTCCTTCCTTTTTTGCTTTGAGTGGAAAAATGTGCCCCGGCTTACCCAGTTCTTCTGGCTTGGTCTCTGGATCAACCAGCGCCTTAATCGTCTTAAATCGATCATGGGCTGATATACCAGTTGTGCAGCCATGTCCTTTCAAATCGACCGATACGGTGAAGGCGGTTTCATAAACCGCAGTATTGCTGCCTACCATCATATCCAGCCCAAGTTCTACACAACGGTCTTCCATCAACGGTGCGCAAATCAACCCACGGCCATGAGTGGCCATGAAATTGACAATCTCTGGAGTAATGCTTTCTGCTGCACAGACAAAATCTCCCTCATTCTCTCGATCCTCGTCATCCACCACCACAATCACCTTTCCATTCTTGATTTCTTCAATCGCTTCTTCTATCGTATCCAGCTTTATAGTTTCTGTCATTTCCATTGTTTTACCTCGCTATTACTATACCCAGAAAATTAGAAATCTCAATCTCTCCGCTTTTGAGCTGCTTCTGAAACTCTAATAACCTATTTTCTTCTTCTTCGTCTTTAACCTCTTTTAATAACTTTAAGTTATCGTCAAGGTGCTTTTGAATGACCCTCAATTTTAAATGAAGTACATTGCCATAGGCCAATTCGTTGATCTTATCTGATTCAGAGGGAATAAAGATATTATACTTATCCCCCCAATGTTTGCTTACCTGATACCTTGAAACAGTCAAGTCAGTAACAATTCTTTTTATCTCAGTAGTTCCATGTTGAATAAAAAAGTTGCTGTTAACAGGCTCAGCTTCTCTAAGTTCTGCCGCCTTGAACTCATAATAAATTTCCCGATACATCGGATGAGTAAATTCTACATCTTCCAATTCGTTAACGAAATATGAGGTTAATCTATTTTCGTTCACATGTTTATCCGCATAATTTAACAAAAGCCGGACCGTCTCCTTTTCCTGATTTTGAATGATGGCCAACATGTCAATCTGCGAAGAAACATTTTTCTCTTCACTCACTGATACAGAAGTAGGAACTTCTATTGGATCTTGTAAACTTTCACGGGCCTGTTTACGTCTTTCCGTTACCAGAATCTTATTTAACTCGGTCAATAAAACAGATTCGCTTATCCTCAGTAGGTTGCTTGTCTCTTGAATATATACCGATCTCTTTACAGGATCAGGGATTAAAGAGATGCTGGTAACTATTTCTTTTATGGATTCCGCTTTGCGAATAGGGTCCCCTGCGGCTTCAGACGCAAAGAGCCCAGCTTTAAAGGAAACAAAATCCTTTGTATTTTCTTTTAAGAATTTCTGAAAAGCTGTTGTTCCTAATTTTCTTGAATAGCTGTCTGGATCTTCGTTATCGGGAAAGAGAACTACGCGAACATTAAGGCCGCCTTTAAGAATCAAATCGATGCCGCGCAGTGCCGCTTTAATTCCTGCAGCGTCACCATCAAACAATACCGTTACATTTTCAGTAAACCTGCGGATGAGTTTGATTTGTCCTTCCGTCAGCGCGGTGCCAGATGAAGAAACAACATTTTCCACATCGGCCTGATGAAGAGAGATGACATCGGTATAACCTTCTACCAAATAACAGGTATCGTGCTGACGGATGGCGTTCTTAGCCTGATATAAACCATAGAGCACATCGCTCTTGTGGTAAATATCGGTTTCAGGTGAGTTAATGTACTTGGGCTGGTTCTTATCCTTGCCCAACATACGAGCACCGAAGGCAATCACTTTACCCGACATGCTATGGATAGGGAAAATCACCCTCCCGCGAAAGCGATCATATGATCCTCCCTTGCCGGACGGTAGGGAAGCATCATCCCTTTTCACAACCAAGCCTGCTTTTTCAAGCAAGTCCTTATTATAGCCTTTGGCTACCGCTTCGGTACTAAAATTTTCCCAGCCCTCCAGAGCATACCCTAATTCAAACTTCTCAATTGTACGGTCATTGAATCCTCGTTCTCTAAAATAACTTAATCCAACTCCTCTGCCTTCTTCCGTGTTCATCAAAAGATTCTTATAAAAATCCTTTGCAAAATTCATTAGTATATAAAGGCCTTCCCGTTCACTTTGCTCTGCTCTATTTTCATCACTAATTCTATCTTCTTTTATTTCAACACCGTACTTCTTAGCCAGATAGCGGATGGCTTCCGCATAACTAAGCTTCTCATGCTCCATGACAAAAGTGAAGGCATCACCTCCTTTACCACTACTAAAGTCTTTGAAAATGCCTTTCGCTGGCACAACAAAGAACGATGGTGTCTTTTCGTTAGCGAATGGGCTAAGTGCTTTGTAGTTCTGGCCTGATTTTTTGAGCGACACAAAATCACTGATCACATCTACAATGTCAGCTCGGTTTCTAATTTCTTCTATGGTGTCGCGGGAGATCACTACGGTGTTAAAAGATGAGGCACAAAGATAGTTGTTTGTTCCTAATCAGGTATTGTAAAATTAGGGCTTGAATAAGGGCTTAGACACTTGGATTTAGGGAAACAGAAATCAGTAAGCTAATTGAGTGTTAGTTTCAGTTTCACTATAAAAAAAGAACCTAGCAAATGACTAATGCCTAAGTCCTAAGTCCTAAATTGCGGCTTAATTTTTGACCATAATGGCAGTTATTACCCAATCCGATATTATTCAAGCACTTAGCACTGTAAATGATCCTGATCTGAAAAAAGACCTAGTCAGTCTTAATATGATCAAAGACATTTCAGTTTCTGATAGCAAGGTGAGTTTCACGGTTGTACTTACTACCCCGGCATGTCCGTTAAAAGAAAAGATTAAGAACGATTGTGAAGAAGCGGTTGAAAAGGTAGTTGGCGAAAACGTGGAGATTGCCATCCATATGACTTCCACCGTTACTACTATCAGAGATAATACGCCTTTATTGCCAGGCGTAAAAAATATTATCGCTATTGCATCTGGCAAGGGTGGTGTAGGTAAATCTACTGTTTCCTCTAACCTTGCCGTTGCACTTGCAAAGATGGGCGCAAAAGTTGGGCTTATCGATGCAGATATTTCAGGGCCTTCCATTCCGGTTATGTTCAATTGTGAGCATGAACAACCTGAAGTGAAACAGGTAAACGGTAAAAACCTGATAGTGCCCCTGGTTCAATACGGTGTAAAACTGATCTCTATTGGTTTCTTAGCGCCAACAGATAGTGCTGTGGTGTGGCGTGGGCCGATGGCAAGCTCAGCACTAAAGCAGTTTATAGCAGATGCGGAGTGGGGTGAATTGGATTATCTTCTGATTGACATGCCTCCGGGAACAAGTGATATCCATCTCACTTTAGTACAAACTGTGCCAGTGACGGGAGCCATAATTGTTACTACTCCACAAAAAGTTGCCTTGGCTGATGCTACAAAGGGGCTGGCCATGTTTAAGCAACCTCAAATCAATGTGCCAATACTGGGCATAGTAGAGAACATGGCCTACTTTACTCCAGAAGAACTGCCTGACAACAAATACTACATCTTCGGGAAAGACGGAGGTAAGAACTTAGCTGAAAAATATAGTGTTCCTTTCCTGGGTCAAATTCCGTTAGTGCAAAGTATTCGCGAAAGCGGAGACAGTGGCTTACCTGCCGTGTTGAAAGAAGGCGCAACTGCCAAAGCCTTTACCGATCTTGCTGAAGCCATGGCTCGTCAAGTTGCCATAAGAAATGCTACATTTGCCCAAACAAAACGCGTAGAATTAAAGGCTTAATGACGACAGTAACAAAATCTGGGGAATTAATTGATCGCATCGAAGCGGCTTTAAATACTATCCGACCCTATCTCGAGGCCGATGGTGGTAATGTTCGAATTCTTGAAGTAACCAAAGGCAATGTTTTAAAGCTTGAATTTATGGGAAACTGCGGAAGTTGCCGCATGTCTACCATGACCTTTAAAGCTGGGGTAGAAGAAGCAATTCTCAGAAGTGTTCCAGAGTTAAAATCAATTGAGGTTGTAAACCTGATGCACCTTTAAGGTTGTCACTTACTTTTATTAGTTTATCTATTGGCCCTCTGAGCTACCCAATCCACCGGAGTGTCTATTTCTTACTCTTACAAAGCAATTTCCTTTCTAAATTGCAGTTATAGTCATTATGCGCTCATGAGAAAAATTGCAGCATTGCTCCTCATTATTTCAGGCTCTCTGAAACTATCAGCTCAAGAGCGCTGCGCTGCTGTGGCCTATCAAAAGATTCAGGAAGAGAATTCAAAAGCAGATAGCAGGGAACAATTCGAACAGTGGATTCAACGGAAAACATTTGATCAAAGAAAAAAAAGCTCTACAGAAAAAGTCAATTCCTCTCCAAGTATTATTCCTGTTGTGGTTCATATCATTCATAATGGTGAGCCAACAGGAACCGGAATAAATATTTCAGACGCGCAGATCTTGTCACAGATCAATGTTCTCAATAAAGACTATCAGCGATTGAATTCAGACGCAAGCCTTACTCCACCGGAGTTTCAACTGGTGGCCGGCATGTTAAATGTTCAGTTTGTGCTGGCCAAACAAGACCCTGAAGGTTTACCCACAACTGGAATCGTAAGACTAAAGGGAACTCAAGCAAGTTGGGCAATGGCAGATGATGTTAAATTGAAATCACTCAGCTATTGGAATGCAGACGACTATTTAAACATTTGGGTAACCAATATCGATGACCCAAATGGTTTTGTAGGCTATGCGAAATTTCCAATTTCTACATTGCCTGATCTTTCATCTTCACCCAATGACCCGTTAACAGATGGAGTGGTCATTCACTATGATGCCTTTGGCTCATCTGATGATGGTGCATTTAATCTCGACCCCAAATTTAATAAAGGCAGAACAACCACTCATGAAGTTGGTCATTTCTTTGGCCTATATCATATTTGGGGTGATGATAATGGATCGTGTTCGGGTACTGACTATGTAGCCGACACTCCAAATCAAGGAAACAATTATAATGCGCAATGCCCGGTTCATCCGAAGGTTTCTTGCACAACAAATGATATGTTTCAAAATTACATGGACTATACGAATGACGACTGCATGAATATTTTCACCGCTGGTCAGGCAAGCCGGATGACCACTGTACTTCAAAATAGTCCGAGAAGAGCCTCACTTACTATATCAAAAGGGGCCATACCCCCAATAAGTGTTGCCATTGACTTGGGAATAAAAACCATTACTTCACCGGGATTGACTACTTGTGCTGGATCGAATATCCCATATGTTTTGATTCGCAATTACGGAACGAATCAGATTATCACCGCTAAAATTCAGTTGAAGCTTAACTTGGTTATTGCCGAAACTAAGGACTTTACACTCAATCTTAGTAACCTCCAAGAAACTTCCTTATCCTTCAATGCTATAGCGGTTGCCGCAGGCACCTCAAATCAAGTGACTGTTGAAATTATTCAAGTCAATGGGCAGACTGATGAAAACTTAAACAACAATCTAAAATCAATCAACTTCACGGTATCCCAAAATACTACCTTACCACTACTGGAAACTTTCTCAAGCGTGCTTCCTGCTGGAGCACCTGCTGGTTGGATAATTCAAAATCCTGACGACTTACTTACCTGGCAAGAGGCAAGTGTACCCATTGATGGAGTTTCAAATAAAGCAATAGCTATCAATCTTCATAGTTACGAAGAAGAAGGAGCTATTGATCGCTTAATCACTCCCAATATGGATTTTGCGAATCTCACAAATGCGCTCTTAAAATTTGATAGAGCTTACGCCCTATTTCCTGGTGTCACAACTGACGTATTACGAGTTCTTGTAAGTACCGATTGCGCCTCCAATCTAAGTGGTGCATTTGAAGTGTACACCAATTCAGGAAGTACGTTGGCCACCTCGGCAAGCACCTCAAACTCATTCAAACCCTCCACACAATCGCAATGGGCCCAAGAAACAATTTCACTTACCCCATTTCTGGGTCAGCAAAATGTGCAACTTATTTTTGAAGTGAAGAATGGTTATGGTAACAATTTATTTCTCGATAACGTGCAAATACTAACTGAAGAGTTGGTTGATCTTGCGTTAATTAAGATCAATGACCCCTCGCCTGTCATTTGCATTCTTGATCCCTCACCATCGGTCACCGTGAGAAATTTTGGCAGCAAAACTGTTACCACATTCAAAGTAACGTCAACAGCAGGAGGTATAGTAAAGAGTCAAACAATCAGCAATGTGTCCATCTCACCTGGCGATGAGTTGACAGTTAAATTGAACAAGCTATCCCTAACCAGTGGAGCCAATACGGTTCGATTCGAATTATCAGAGCCCAATAGCTCAATCGATGCTCGCACCGACAATGATATGCTTGAATTAAATTGCGTAGTTAACACCGTTACAAGCGGGATTCCATTACGTCAGAATTTTGAAACCAATTTTGAGTCAGCATGGATTATGGTAAGCCAAGGAGATCAAAAAAAATACGCAGTCGCAAACACTAATTTTTCAACATCTATCTTGTATCCGGGAGCAACCAACCCTGTAAAAGGAGAAGAAGCTTGGTTGGTGAGTCCCGTACTTGATTTTTCAAGAACGTCCAAGGCCAGTGTATTTTTTGATGTCAGCTATAATAAATTATCTCAAGGCAACGAACATCTACGGGTGCTTTCTTCGAGTGATTGTGGCGTTACTTTTCCAACTATTTTATTCGATCAGTCTGGTGATTCCTTTTCCACAACCTATTCCGGTGCACCCACAGTTACAGCGGATTGGAAAAATCAATTTCTTTATTTAGATGAACTTGTAGGTGAACAAAATGGGCGCCTTGCGTTTATCGTAACCAACGACAATGGAAATAATTTATACCTTGATAACATTGAATTTTTTATTGATGATGATCCCAGCCCTGTGAAAATTAGTTCAGCCACTAAAGTTTACCCGTCTGAAAATTCAACATCTTCATTAGAGATAACTTTCAACCTACCTGAAAAGGAACCAACAATGCCTCAAACTTACAATGTTCATTTATTGATCTACAACATGATTGGTCAGGTTGTAATTGACAATATGCTACTTGAAACACTAAATCAGACATATACAGTTGATCTCTCTTCGCAAGCAAGCGGCTTATATATTGTAAGAATGGAGATTGACTCACAGGTCACAACCACCAAAGTGTTGGTAACACATTAGCATCAATCCTAAGTCCTTATGTTTCTCAATTAACGATTAACTTTTACCTATTACCGGATAACGAATAACGGATTAACGGCTATATTTGAGGTTGCTAATTATTCTTGAATGACAAAAATTAAAGTAGCCATTCTCTATGGCGGGCGCTCAGTGGAGCATGGGGTCTCTATCAACTCGGCACGAAATATTGCTGAGTTTTTGGACAAAAGTAAATTTGAGCCTATCCTGATTGGTATATCCACCAGTGGCGAATGGCATTTAACCACCACGGTTAGCAAAGAAATCGAAATTGGGAAAAAAATAAATCTTCTCCTTAGTCCAAAAAACCCAGGCTTCATCACGGATACCGGACTCGTGTACAAACCTGATGTGGTCTTTCCTGTCTTACATGGCACTGATGGAGAGGACGGAAGCATTCAAGGCTTACTTCAAGCGATGAGCCTATCGATGGTTGGCACTGGTGTATTAGGTTCTTCCATGTCTATGAATAAACTGGTGGCGAAAAAGATTTTACAAGAGGCTGGACTACCGGTTGCTAAGTTTCTCTACTACTATTTTGCGGACAAGGATCAAATAAATTTCAAGCACCTCAGCTCTGTGTTAGGACTCCCCTTCATGATTAAATCGGCCAGCCTTGGATCTTCTGTAGGTGTATCGAAAGTAAAAAATGAGGCAGATCTTAAAAAAGCAGTGGACGAAGCATTCACCTATGACAATTGCCTGTTGGTAGAAGAGTTTATCAAAGGAAGAGAGATTGAATGTGCCATTCTTGGTAACACCCCAGCACAAGCCTCACTACCTGGCGAAATTATTATTAGCAGTAAGTATGAGTTCTATACATTTGATGCGAAGTATGTTGATGGAGCGGCAGTAAAAATTGAGGTGCCGGCTAAGCTTGACGAAAAAACAAGCGAAGCTATTCGACAACATTCACTAACGGCCTATCAAGCCTTACTATGTGAGGACTTTTCACGTGTAGATTTATTTCTTGCCGATGATGGACGAGTCTTTGTTAACGAAATCAATACCATTCCTGGATTTACGAATTCCAGCATGTTCCCAATGATGTGGAAAGAAAGAGGCATTTCGTTTACAGATCTAATCACCCAACTAATTGACCTGGCATTAGAGCGGACAAAACGGGCTGCACGAATTCAAAAAGATTTTCAATCCGCATTAAAATTCTGATCGCATGGCTAAGAAATCTTTCTTTAAAGATAGCACGTTGCGTTTCATGCTCATTCACGTTGGAATCGTATTGGGTATCCTGCTGCTGATAGGTATTTCCTATTTCTTTGTTTACCTGCCAAACATTACTAACCATGGTGAAAGTGTAATGGTACCTGACTTGATGGGAAAGAAAATTGATGATCTTGAACATTTTTTATTGGAACACAAGCTTCGCTATGAGTTGAATGACTCTGCCTATTCTGATGAATTTCCACCACTCGCAGTTGTGAGGCAATTTCCTAAACAAGGCGCACTTGTAAAAGAAGGTCGTAAGATCTACATCTCCATCAATCGGGTTTCTCCACCCACAGTTCCTATTCCAGATCTTGTGGATCGATCGCGCATAAACGCGGAGGTAGTTTTGAAAAGCAATGAACTGAAACGAGGGAGAATTTTATATGAGCCAAGTCCCTTCCTACATCTGGTGAAAGAACTTCGTTACCAAGGAAAAAAAATTGAAGTTGGCGTTCGTGTTCCAAAAGGTTCGGTTATTGATTTAGTGATAGGTGACGGAAACGGTTCTGCCGATTTTACTATAGGCAATCTTGTTGGAGATGCCTACGAACAGGCTTTGTACAAAATCAGTGGCTGGAACCTCCATCTAGGCGATGTGGAAATTGCCGAAGGAATTGATACTACGGGTGTTGTTCAATTCGTTTACAAACAAATGCCCCTGTCTGGAGATTCGGTGCGTGTTGGAGATCCTGTAACGCTTTGGCTCGCCCCCAAAGGGTATAAAGAACCTGGAGAAGAGATTGATGAAAATAACGAATAACAAGCAGAACAGTAATCACTAAAAACAGTGATCAATTTTCAGCATAACTATTTACTAGAACAGAATACGGCTTTCCTTTATATACCGATAACGTGCAACGGATAGTTTCCTTACTTATTTTGATGGCGATAGCGAATAGTGCCATCGCACAGCTTCGAGAATATTCAATTCCAGTGGGAAATAAAGAGGAGCCAACTAGCAAGTCAACTAAATTTAATTCACGAACAAAGACCCTCAGCGCAATTGCCCTGCCGCTATGGGATGATTTTTCCTATGCATCTGAATCACTGTTTCAACCGTATGACACCATCTGGGAAACAGGAAAATCAGTTTGGGTAAATAATGGAAGAGGTGTTAACTCACCTTCTATAGGTGTGGCGACATTTGACGGAATTGATTCTGTGGGGAAACCTTACAGTGTGAATGATATTCTCGCCAAGGGAATTGGAGATCGTCTTGTATCAAGGCCACTCCGGATGGATCTGGTTGATGTTGCCAATCGTGCTTCTGTTTATTTAAGCTTCTATTTCCAGTTTCGTGGCAATGGAGAACCGCCAGATGCTGGCGATCAGCTTATCGTTTCGATTAAAAACGATAAGGGCAAATGGGATATCCTCAGGAGGATTGAAAATGACGGGACTTTTGTAGAGAGTACGTTTTATCCAGTAATAATACCGATAACAGGGGATCAATACTTTCACAACTCTTTTCAGTTTCGTTTTGAAAGCTTCGGCAGGTTGTCTGGTCCATACGACACATGGAACTTAGATTATGTATACATTAATCAAGGTCGCTCATCTGATGATACCTCTTACCCAGACAGAACGATAACCTCTACCCTCACCTCGCTTTTCAAAACATACTATTCCATGCCGCTTAAGCATTTCTCAATTAATCCGACTGCAAGTATGATAAAGCCTTCGGTACCTGTCTTTAATCTTAAATCTAAAAATGATGTTGCTCCAGGCAGTCCGCCAGATGAGCAGCCTTTCAACTATACCACAACAGCAACAATAACTACCGTTAATAGTAAGAAGGTCACCGATTCAATACTGGTTAAGCTAGATACCAAGCAAGAACCTGGATTTAACATCAGTCCGACTACCGTACAAGTACTTACTGTTAAAACAATACCTGACCCTTCTTTATTTAGTGCCACTGCAGACTCCATTCATGTGATGTTTAAGCTTGGGCTATCTACTAAAGACAACCAAACACCAGCACAAGACGGTGATTATAATACATCCAAATATCAGCCTATCGATTTTCGTTACAATGATACTATCCGCGCTAACTATATTTTATCGGACTACTATGCATACGATGATGGTACTGCAGAATATGGAGCTTCCCTTGTTCAGCCCGGATCAAGGTTAGCATATTTATTTGATCTCAATACCAATAAACTTGATACCCTTGTTAGAGTTGATTTTTATTTTCCCAAATTCGGTGATGAGTCCAGTCAGGTCATGCAACTGCAAGTTCTTCGTGACTTGACAAACTCTCCGGGATCACTTCTTTATACAGAAAACATAACCATTCAGCGCTCGCAGCAAAACAAAATCTGGAGGCACACGCTTTCAAGACCCATCGGAGTTAACAAGAGCTTTTATATTTCACTAAAGCAAAACTCTTCTGCCATTATTGCCATTGGCCTTGATAAAAATACCGACTCGGGTGACAAAATGTTTTTTAATTCTAATGGTACATGGTCTAAGAATGTAAATGTAAAGGGTAGCTTGATGATTAGGCCAGCTTTTGGAAAAGGTGAAAGTGTTACTACTGCTATTCATGAGCCAAGAGAAACGGCTCAGAGAGCTTACCCTAATCCCAGCGCTGGAATATTCTTCGTTCCGACTTCATCCGAGCTCATTCATATGTTTGACATTACCGGCCGCGCAGTTGATTTTGAGGAAACAACTGAAGGAGATCTAAAACGGATTGAAATAAAATCTCCAGCACGTGGAATCTACCTATTAAAAATCTTCAGACATGATGACCTGTACACGCAAAGAATTATGGTGCGTTAGTTGGCACAACAAGAATTTCAATTGGATTTGGTGTAAATGAAATAACAAATATTACCAAGGCAATCCACCCTAAAATTTTTCGTTCGTCACTTAATGGCTCTTCGATTTCCGAAAGTGGATGCGATATTCCAATGAATCTGCCGATAACGAAGGCAAAGAGCAACCAACCTGAGTATCCCTGCATTGAAAAGAAAGTGGATAACAAATATTGAACAGAAAAAATAATGACGGCATACATAAGTGTATCCTTCCAAGGCAACTTTAAACCTGTTAGCGCCAGATACATGAATCCAAGAAACAAAGGGATATGCCACATCAAATCTTCATTCGATTGAGTTGGATTTACATAGCCCAGACCCGCATAGAAAAGAAAAATCAAAAATACAATGGTTGCTACTTGCTTATGGCCCTTGTAACCAAGTAACCCATATAGTACATGGCCTCCATCTAGTTGGCCAATGGGTAATAAATTTATGCTGGTGAAAATCAGCGAAAGAAATGCTGCAAACAAAAAAGGATAATGCATCATCTCATGAACGTTTGGCACTCGTGCAGGATCGCCAACAAATTTTTCAAAGAAGATGAACAGTAAATTCTTTCCAAGAATGACATCAGCCGTGCCAGGCAAAAGATTTCCATCCTGATAAACATGATTGGCATAATCAAGGCCATACTGTTCATACTCCGGATGGAATTGAAAAATGTACTCGGGTGGTGGCAAATGAGTGAAGCCATACACAAGCACGCCAATGGTAACGATGAATCCCGCCAATGGACCGGCTATTCCAATATCAAAATGTTGTTGTTTGGACTGCACATGGCTTTTGATTCGGATAATTGCACCGAGCGTACCAAACATAAAACCTAATGGCGGTAATGGAATGTAGTACGGTAAGGTTGTCTTTACATTGTTGTAGATAGCGGTAAAGTAATGCCCAAATTCGTGGGCGGTCAGGATCAACAGAAAAGGAATGGAGTATGACATACCGCTTACAAAATCCTGCCATGAAAAGTCTGGCATAAACACCGACTTTCCATACGTCCACTCGGCACCGGCAAGCGTGGTGGTAATAAACGTTACAATAAATAAGGAGAGGTGAATTAATGGTTGTTTGAAGTTCTTAATCATGGAAAGAGGGTAAATAGTAAATCAGGATGCTGAACATGAAAAGTTTTTATACCACATAGTTCTGCTCCTTTCAGGTTAGCAAGATTATCGTCCAGGAAAATAGTTTGAGACGGGATCAATTTATTTTCCGTGAGTACAACGTCATAAATTTCCATATCTGGCTTTCTCAATTTCATACGATGTGAGTAATACGCCTTTTCAAAATAGTGATCTAAGGAAGTTTTGCCTGTTAACCGACTAACAATACCACTAAAACATTTCAGGTGAATTTCGTTCGTGTTACTCAGAAGAAAGATTCTGTATTTGGTTTTTAAACGCTCCAGCAATTGAATACGATTAATTGGGATATCCAGCAACATAGCATTCCAGCACCTGTCTATTTCAACATCTGGTGCATTAATTCCGAGTATTTCACGTACATGCTCCCTGAAACTGGCATCAGAAATTAAGCCTTTTTCGTAATCATGAAACTCCCGAGATTGAATCATTCTATGATGCACATCTTCCTCAGAAATGCCGCCCAGCTTTGCAAACTCACGTGCTGTAGTTTGAGTGGAAAGGTTAATGATCACTCCTCCAAGGTCGAAGATGATATTTTCTATTTCAGGGTTAATCACAATATTGACGTTATGCGAACGGGCAAAGAAAACAGAAAATATTCAAAGGTTCCAGATATGGACCACTAAATCAAGAATTAAAACGATTGGCTCAAAACATTTGTCTGAAACCCTCAAACTCACATTGTGAAATCAATCTTTAATCTCTAAACTTGCATTCTTTTTAGGGGCCCTTAGCTCAGCTGGTTAGAGCATCAGACTCATAATCTGAGGGTCGCTGGATCGTTCCCAGCAGGGCCCACTTAAAACCCGATTTTTTTTCATAAAAATCGGGTTTTTTGTTTCCGAAATCTATTTTAGAATTTCAATTTCTGTCGGACACTTCCACTGCTATTTATTAGATTGTGTATTTTATCTGATTAGCACTTGAGCTTGCTAATGATTTTTATATGTCTTGCTGTATCTCCCCGGCTCAGATTACCTATATTATCATGCACTATCCTTTTGTCCAATGGACTTTCAGGGCGTAATTTTTAAGAGGCATAATCATTCGCCTCAAAATCTCCAAGCGCGAATGATTCGGGATACACATAAACATTGAAGAAATTGGTGTTCGTTATTCTATACCCAACAAGGTTAATAAAATAGAAATCTAGGTGATGAAAAGGAAATCCTTAACACACTTGAATCTAAACCCAAGTAGAAACAAAACTATTGCAATGACAATTAGTGGGATCATAGCTCCAAATCTGTCAACTTTCTTAGATCATATAACAGTGCCACCATCCGCAGTAAAGACTGATCCTGTGCAATACCCAGAGGCAGGAGATGCCAAGTACAACGCAAGTCCAGCAATCTCCTCCACCGTGCCCATTCTTGCAATCGGTAATTTCTTTACGAACCGATTTAGAATTTCTTCATTCGACCAAAGCGCTTCAGAGAATTTTGTTTTAATCAATCCTGGGCAAATGGTGTTCACGCGAATGCCATCTCTCCCCCACTCCTTCGCCTGAACTTTTGTGAGCATGTTCAACGCTGCTTTTGAAACAGAGTAAAGGCCCAAACCTGGATCTGGTGTCAGCCCAGCAATTGAGCTAATATTTATTACACTTCCTCCACCGCTATTCTTCATGTGTGGGTGAGCAAGATTTGCCAAGGCAAAAGGGGCCTTCACATTTACATTCATAATTTTATCAAATGCCCATTCTTCTGAAGTTAGCAGCGGGCCATATGTAGGATTGGTGGCCGCATTGTTAACCAAAATATCAAGCCCTCCATATACAGAAATTACCTTCTCGATCAACAACTGACATGCCTTGATATCACCTGCATTGGCAGCTATACCAGTGCACTCACCTCCTGCTTCACGAATACTAGAAGCTACTGTATCAAGTTCTTCTTGCTTACGGGAGTTAATTACAACCTTAGCTCCGAAGGCCGCATAAAAACGAGCAATAGCTTCTCCAATTCCTTTACTGGCACCTGTAATAAGTGCAACTTTTCCGGTTAGGTTAAATGCTTCTTTATAAATCATAGTAAAAGTTATTACTGCAACGCCAAACCGCCATCCACTATTAAGCCCTGACCAGTTGTAAACGAGGCATCATCAGAAGCCAAAAATAAAATGGTTTTTGCTATCTCTTCCGGTTGCCCAAATCGCTTCATAGGAATGGCCTGTTGCAAATTGTCTTTAAATTTTTCATGACCTTCTACCTCCTCGAACATGGGTGTAAGAGTAAATCCAGGACAGACTGCGTTTATCCGAACACCATATTTCGCAAATTCTACCGCTGCAACCTTAGTCATACCAAGAACTGCATGCTTGCTTGCAGCGTACGCCAAATACCCACCCATTACAACATGCCCTGCAAGAGAGGCAATGTTGATGATACTTCCTGCCTTTTTTTCTTTGAAGTAAGTTAAAGAGGCTTTCATGCCATACCATACACCTTTAACATTAACATTCATTACCTGATCAAAAGCTTCGTCTGTATATTCATCTGTTCTTAGCCTTGGCCCACCGATACCCGCATTATTCACAAGCACATCAAGTCTACCTTTCTCTTGAATAGTAGTATCGATCATTTTTTTTACCTCCATCCATTTTGAAACATCCACTTTGATATATACAACCTGATTTGGATACGATTCTTGAATTGTTGATTCAAGATTTTCAGCAAGATCCGCGACCACAACTTGTGCACCTTCTTTGGCAAAAGCCAGCGCAGTTGCTTTACCTATTCCTGAGTTACCACCCGTAATAATTACTACTTTGTCTTTGAAACGCATGTCTAAATTCGTTCCTTAAATTTTATGAACTGAAAGGTACTTTTTTTATTCAATACTTTTTGACCCTAGTTTTTATTTTCCTAACTAGTTGGAAGAAGTATCAGTCGCATTTAATCACTTCTTAATAAAAGTAAAAAAAACGCTACATGAAAGCCGTAATGTGCACGTCATTTGGATTGCCTGAAACACTACAGTTATCAGATGTACCGTCTCCCAAAATTGAAGATGGAGAGGTACTCATTAAAGTGAAGGCGTGCGGTGTAAACTTTCCGGATGTACTAATCATTCAAAACAAATATCAATTTAAACCTACTCTACCATTCTCACCAGGTGGAGAGGTGTCCGGGGTAATTCTTGAAGTTGGAGGAAAAGTAAAACATCTGAAAAAGGGAGATCGCGTCTTGGCTCTTTGCGGATGGGGAGGCTTTGCAGAAGAAGTTGCTGTCAGTTCTAAGCGGGTATTTCCAATGCCAGATGAGATGGATTTCATCACAGCGGCAACTACTTTATATACCTATGGAACCTCCTATCACGCCTTAAAAGACCGTGCTACACTAAATGCAGGTGAAACACTTTTGGTATTAGGAGCAGCCGGTGGTGTGGGGCTTGCAGCTGTTGAACTAGGTAAAGTGATGGGAGCCACTGTTATTGCTGCTGCTTCAACAGATGAAAAACTCACTATCTGCAAAGAGAAAGGTGCTGACTTTACTATCAATTATTCCACCGAAGATGTAAAAGCCAGAGTGAAAGAAATTACGAATGAAAAAGGTGTAGATGTAGTGTATGATCCAGTTGGGGGTAGTTTAGCGGAAACTGCTTTAAGATCAATTGCCTGGAAAGGTCGCTATTTAATAGTGGGTTTTGCTGCAGGAGATATTCCTAAATTTCCTAGCAATCTCGCCTTATTAAAAGGGTGCGCTATTGTTGGAGTTTTCTGGGGAAGTTTTGCGGAACGAGAACCTCAGAACAGCTTGAAGAATTTTGGTGTATTACTGACTATGTTAAAAGAAGGAAAAATAAAGCAACACATTCACAAAACGTATGCATTGGATGATGCAGCACAAGCCCTTACCGATTTAATCGAGCGAAAAGTAAAAGGAAAGGCTGTCATTAAAGTTGGCGATTGGAAAAATGAAGATGTCAATTCCAAACTTAAGATTTCAAAAGCTGGCGTTCAGCCGCCTGTATCGTCTAAACTCATCCTTAACGATCTTAACAATATAAAAGACCTGATAGGAAAAGAATATGGTCCTTCCGACTGGGCGATCGTAACACAACAAATGATCAATGACTTTGCTAACGCCACTGATGACCATCAATGGATTCATGTTGACGTAGAAAAAGCAAAAGTAAATCTACCAGAAGGTAAAACCATTGCCCATGGATATTTGACGCTTTCATTAGTGGCCAAGTTTTTTTATGAACTTGTTACCCTTCAAGGCCCGGCAATGGCCATTAACTACGGGGTGAATAAAGTTCGTTTTCCTTCTACTGTTAAAGTCGATAGTAGAATCCGTATGAAGGCAAAACTTAAAAATGTTGAATCATTGAGTCCGGCTGGATTAATACTATTCTTTGATTGCCAGATAGAACTAGAAGGTTCAGATAAGCCCGCATGCGTAGCAGAAGTAATTACCGCCATCTATAATTAAAAAGAATATGAGATTACAAGACAGAGTTGCCATTGTAACCGGTGGCGCCAGCGGAATAGGCCGTGCCACAGTGGAATTGTTTGCGAAAGAAGGGGCTAAAGTAATTATTTGGGATGTCTCCTATCAGGGGATGACACTAGCGCAACAACTCACTCAAAAAGGATTATCGGCAACCTTTATGAAAGTCTCAGTGGCAGATAAGATGGAAGTTGAACATGCGGTGGCAGAAATCATTAAAAAGTTCAGCCGTATTGACATTCTTATTAACAACGCTGGCATCACTCAAGATCGCACGCTGCTAAAAATGTCAATGGAAGAATGGGATAAAGTGATTAACATAAACCTCACGGGAGTTTTTATTTGTACACAGGCAGTAGTATCTCATATGAGGAATCAAAACTATGGTAGAATTGTTTCCGCTTCTTCCAATGTCGGGCTTCGGGGAAATTATGGTCAGACGAATTATGTTGCCACAAAATCTGCCATCATTGGCATGACCAAAGTATGGGCACTAGAACTTTCAAAATTCGGCATTACAAGTAATTGTATTGCACCTGGGTTTATTGAAACATCAATGACCGATGCCATTCCATCGGACGTAAAGAAGCAAATAACTTCACTCATTCCATTGGGATTTTGGGGTAAGCCATCGGATATTGCCAATGGTTTCTTATACTTGTCCTCAGACGAAGGCTCGTATGTGAATGGAATTTGTCTTGTAATTGATGGTGGCGGTTCACGCTAAGAACCAGAAAAATAAGATTGCCTATGGAATCAATTTTTGCAACTGAAAAACTAAAGAGTCTCTTACCAAGAGTAAAGGACTTTG
The DNA here is from genome assembly GCA_031384515.1 of Bacteroidia bacterium. Lineage (GTDB taxonomy): Bacteria > Bacteroidota > Bacteroidia > Cytophagales > Cyclobacteriaceae > ELB16-189. The sequence goes on along the minus strand of JANNAQ010000075.1, from coordinate 95,588 downwards.
TTGAACGTGAATTAATTCCATTAGAAAAAGGATTTTCACACCACCGATTAACGGAGACTATAAAACTTCTGAATCAGAAACGCGAGCTGGTAAAAGCAGAGGGGTTATGGGGATTACACCTTCCTGAAAAAGAAGGCGGCCTTGGCCTTACCCTTTGTGAATTTGGACAATTGAGTGAGGCGCTCTCTTACGCACCATTCTTTGGCCACTATGTATTTAACACACAAGCTCCAGACATTGGAAATACTGAGTTAATACACAAGTTCGGTTCAGAAGAAATTAAGCGCAAGTTCTTAAAACCATTAATGGAAGGTAAGATTAGAAGTTGTTTCTCGATGACAGAGCCTGAATTTGCGGGATCAAATCCAACGCTCATGGCCACAACAGCTGTACGAGATGGAAATGAATTTGTAATCAACGGCCACAAATGGTTTACTTCCTCGGCTGATGGAGCAGCTTTTGCTGTTGTAATGGCAGTCACAAATCCAAAGGCAGCAAAGCACGAGCGTGCCAGTATGATAATTGTGCCAACTGACAATCCAGGATTTAAATTGATCAGAAACATTTCTGTATTTGGAGAGCCCGGTGAAGGCTGGTTTAGTCACTCCGAAATCGAATATCAAAACTGTAGAGTCCCTATAGCAAATCTTATTGGACAAGAAGGCCAAGGATTCCGTCTCGCACAAGAAAGATTAGGGCCTGGCAGAATCCATCATTGTATGCGTTGGGTAGGCATTGCTGAAAAGGCATTTCACATGATGTGCAACTATGCTGCTACTCGTGCGATTGACGAAAATACAATGCTGGGAGAAAAACAATTCATCCAGGGATTCATTGCAGAAAGCAGAGTGGAAATAGATGCCTCCAGATTACTGGTGCTCCGAACAGCTCACGAAATTGATCAGCAGGGAGCAGCTGCAGTGAGAGATCAGATTTCAGGCATTAAATACTATGTTGCCAATATGGTGTTGCGGGTTTTGGATCGTGCTATTCAAGTCCATGGAGCATTGGGTGTAACCGATGACATTATTTTATCAGCCATTTACCGACATGAGCGAGGTGCCAGAATTTGGGACGGAGCGGATGAGGTTCATAAACAAACTCTCGCAAGAAGTATTTTAAAAAAATATGGCTTGGACCTTACATCCAAAAGAAAACAGTAAGCATAGGAAACGTTGTTGCTAAATGAATCAACCAAACTCGGACAAAACTGTTGCCGCTCGCCCTGGAGAGGCACTAGATGCTGCAAGGCTCAACGATTATTTAAGAGACAAGACAACTGAAATAGGACAAATCATCGAAATCAGTCAGTTCCCAGGCGGATATTCAAACCTTACCTATTGTATTAGTACAAGCACAAAAGATTTTGTACTGCGATGCCCACCCCATGGCGCTAACATAAAATCCGCCCATGATATGGGAAGAGAATTTCGTGTCTTGTCATTGCTGAAAGATCACTATAAACTTGTACCGCAACCTATCATTTATTGTGATTCCAGTGAAGTGATTGGCTCTCCGTTCTACATCATGGAGAAAGTAGCCGGTATCATCTTACGGACAACTAATGCAGTGAAGCTTAACCTTGCGCCTGAATTGCACACATCGATTTCAGAATCAATAATAGACAACCTGGTTGGGCTCCATGCCATTGATATTCATAAAACTGATTTGATTCAACTTGGTAAACCAGAAGGATATGTAACGAGACAAGTGGAAGGATGGATAAAGCGTTATTATAATTCAGAGACGGACAAGTTAATCCAAATGGATGAAACAGCCGACTGGCTAAAGAGAAATATCCCACTTGAACAACCTGCTACTTTTCTTCATAATGATTATAAACATGACAATGTAGTTCTCCACTCAACAAACTTAAGTAGAATAGTAGCCGTGTTGGATTGGGAGATGTCCACCGTGGGTGATCCCTTGATGGATCTTGGCGCCTCGTTAGCATATTGGGCAGAGGCTGGAGATGATGATGCTATTAAACAATTTAATCTAACCTGGCTTCCGGGGAATCTAACAAGAAGGGAGGTTATTGAGCGCTACGCTTTAAAGAGTGGCCGAAATGTATCCAACATACTCTTTTACTATGTGTTTGGATTATATAAAAATGCTGTGATTGCCCAGCAAATATATGCTCGATGGAAGCAAGGACTCACGAAAGACCCACGCTTTGGTCAACTTTGGTTTGTGATTAAAAGTCTATCCAAACGAACAAATTCCGCTGTTGAAAATGGTGTGATTTGATTTATCTTTAACATTCAATCTATAAGTTAAATTGATATGAGTCGTTACACCAGCATGGAACATTTGCGTTTCCTTCTTCACGAAGTTCATACGATTACTGATTTATTTAAGTATCCCAGATTTTCACATTTGGAAAAGGAACAGGTTGACATGCTTATCCAATCGGCTAAAGACTTCGCTGATCGTGATCTATACCCCTTTTTCCGTGAGATGGATCAACAACCGGTACAGTATGACGGCAAAGGTGGAGTAGAAACTCATCCTCAATTACAAAACATTATTCGGAATGGGGCGGCCCAGGGCTGGATCAGTGGCACAGCGAAATTTGAGCATGGTGGAATGCAACTCCCCATCATGGTGTACAATGCAGCGCATCATATTTTTGCTGCAGCAAATAATGGAGCGCAAGGTTATCTTGGTCTCTCCACAGGAGCTTCCGCATTGATCACCAGTTTTGGTAGCCAAGAACAGATCGATACTTACGTACCTCCTATTTATACCGGAAAATGGCAAGGTACAATGGCGCTCACCGAACCACAGGCGGGAAGTGCCTTGACCGATATTACAACCTTAGCTACCCCAACCGCTAATGAAGGATTCTATAAAATTAAGGGACAGAAGATCTTTATTTCTGCCGGGCAACATCAGGCTACTGAAAATTTTGTTCACTTAACTCTTGCTCGTATTCAAGGTGCTCCTGCTGGTGTAAAAGGCATTTCATTATTTATTATTCCAAAATTTATTCCTCAGCCGGATGGGACATTAATTACCAACGATGTTTTTTGTGCGGGTGATTTTCAAAAGCTTGGTCAACGCGGTTATGCCACCACACATTTAGTATTTGGTGACAATAATGGATGTATGGGTTGGCTTGTTGGTGAACCTAATAAAGGGTTATCGTATATGTTCCAAATGATGAATGAAGCACGCATTGGTGTTGGGCAAACAGCTGCTTCAGTAGCGATGGCAGCGTACCAGGCATCCTTACAATACGCCAAAGAAAGACCCCAAGGAAGAAGGCCAGATGAAAAAGATCCCAACAAGGCTCCGATTCATATTATAAAACACGCTGATGTTCAGCGAATGCTCCTTACTCAAAAAGCAATTGCAGAAGGTTCGCTTTCCCTGGCCATGGAATGCAATCGGTTGGTGGATCTTTGCCTAGTTACAGAAGGAGATGAGAAAGACCGAACTACACTCTTGCTAGAAATTCTAACTCCCATCATAAAGACCTATGCATCAGAGCAAGGTAATCGGTCAACAGCTCTTGCTATTCAAATCTTTGGTGGCTACGGTTACACTGTTGATTTTCCTGTTGAACAATACTATCGAGACATGAGAATCATGGCAATCTACGAAGGCACAACAGGCATTCAATCGCTTGACTTACTAGGGAGAAAAGTAACGATGCAAAATGGAAAAGCCTATCAAATGTTGGAGGACGCCATAGGCAAAACAATCCATCAAGCTGCCTTGCATAATTCTTTAACCGCTTACAGCGTTACCTTAAAAGAAGAAATGGTGCGCCTCACCAACACCATCCAGGAGTTAAGCAAGCACTTAACTAACAAAGATCTTGAACGCTATTTAGCAGACGCCACAATTTTTATGGAAATGGCAGGTTATGTCGTTATCGCGTGGCAATGGTTAAAACAAGCAGTCGTTGCACAAACGGCAATTTCAAAAAAGGATTATTCAGCTCAATCTCATGAATTTTACGAAGGGAAAATACTCACCATGAAATTTTTCTTCCGATACGAACTACCACATGCGGAGGCATGCTCCAAAACACTGCTCAACCCCGAATTCCTTACAAATCTGGAAAATCATGATATCCTCAATTAACAATTCAGAAACTATGGTGTTTCTTAAATGTTCATGACCATAGCCGCATACAATAATTGTATTAAAAACTTGATTATACCTGTATCGCATTATTGCATCTGATGAATGTCATTTCTTTTTATATAACCTACCCATTCATCTTCTTGATAGCTTCTTTACCTTTTGGTGCACTATATAAAGTTTCTGATATACTCTATTATTTATTCAGGCTTACCGGGTATAGGAAGAAGGTAGTAATCAAAAATTTACAAAACTCTTTTCCAGATAAAACACCTTTAGAGATTGAAACCTTGTGCAGCACCTATTACAGGTATCTGTGTGACCTTATTTTGGAAACACTAAAAACGCTGAAGATGACTGAAAAAGAGTCAAAAGAGCATTGCGTATTCCACAATCAGCCATGGTTAGACAAGCTATATGAAGAGAAAAGAAGCTTCATTATCGTGATGGGTCATTATGGCAATTGGGAGTGGGCTGGCCCAAGTTTTACCTTAAACACCAACTTTCAATTAGTGGTAATTTACAGGCCATTGACCAATACTTACTTTGAAAAAATGATGGTTGGGATGCGAACAAGATTTGGCACGCGAATTACACCCGTTAACCTTACGTTGAGGGACATGGTTGCTAATAGGAAGCAGGTAACTGCAACGGCATTTATTGCCGATCAAACAGCACCTCATGATAAAGGTTATTGGACAAGCTTCTTGAATCAAGACACGATAGTCTTCACCGGGCCAGAAAAGTTAGCAACTAAGTTTGATTACCCTGTCGTTTTCATGAATACCAAACGCGTCCGAAGAGGACTCTATGAGGTTACACCAGAACTTCTGTTTTCAAAACCAAAGGAAACTTCTGAGAATGAAATTTCCGAAACTTTTATGAAACGCCTTGAAAAGGAAATCATTCAAGACCCATCGATATGGCTCTGGTCTCACCGCAGGTGGAAGCACGAACGTCCGGTAGACTGAATATTCTCTTACCGTCTTGTCTGTTTTCCATACCTTTACGGATATTTCAATAACGGAACTTAGAAAGCATGCGAACAGGAAAAGAGTTAATTGCAGCAAGTAAAGAATTTACAGGTGAAAATCGAGTTAGGAGCTGGTTAGAAATCCTTATAACAATCTTTTTAACAATGGTGGCTTTTGGTTTTACTCTATTTGATACCATTCCAAATCCACTCCGATTCCTCTTTAGCATATCATGCGGCCTTCTATACGTCCGACTTTTTGTGATTTATCATGACTATCAGCACCGAGCTATTCTGCAAAAATCAAACGTTGCTGAATGGCTAATGAAAGCAATAGGCATTTATTTACTGGCACCTCAAACTATTTGGAAACGATCGCATGAGCATCACCATAACAATAATTCAAAATTAACCATCACCGGAATAGGATCGTACCCTACCATTACAAAAGAACGATTCTTAAGTTTAAGTAAGAAAGAGCAACGCATCTACTTACTCAACAGGCATCCGCTCACAGTCATCTTCGGTTACTTCACCTTATTTATTTATTGGCTCAATCTTAAATCTTTTGTTCAAAGTCCAGGGAGACATATTGATTCCTTACTTGCTTTGTTTTTCCATATCGCAGGCGCTACAGCTATTTGGTATTTTTTCGGTGCCACTACTTTTCTCATTAGCTGGTTTTTCCCATTCTTCCTTGCATTTGCAATGGGCTCGTATTTATTTTATTGTCAACACAACTTTCCAGGAGCCAAGTTCCGTGAGAATCATGATTGGGCTTATGACTATGCTGCCTTGGCATCCACAAGTTGCATGACGATGAATCCTGTTATGCATTGGTTCACTGGAAATATTGGATTCCATCATGTTCACCATCTGAATTCACGAATTCCTTTTTATCGGTTGGAAGAAGCACTTGAAAGTATGCCAGAACTAGGCAACGCCCCTACTACTTCATGGAATTTACTCGAAATGATTAGATGCTTCCGCCTCAAACTTTGGGATTCTGAAAAAGGGATGATGATCACCCTAAGCCAGATTAAGAATTGAGCGGAAGTTCTGCTTATCAACTATTAATCCACACCTAATAAGCGTTTTCTGTCTTGACCGTAATCGGACATATCCGTTCAAATACGCCCGTATTTTGAATGATTTAAGGCTTTTTATATTGATTTTACTTCAAATACGAGCTTTTAAGATTGGCATTGATATTGGCAATCAAACTCTGAAATCGAGTTAAATAACATTAGAATTTTAACGGTGTTAAATACAACATGCTACAAAACTACTTCACGACCGCCTTTCGTAATCTCCAAAAGAATCCAGTTTTTACATTCATCAATCTTGTAGGACTATCATTAGGCCTTTCTGCTTTCATCTTGATTTTTCAATATGTCAATTTTGAAAAGAGTGTTAATGGTTTTCACAAGAATCTGCCCAACCTCTATCGCGTACTTATGCAAAATAAGAGTGGTGAAGTGTGGGATGGCGTAGCCCCCGGATTAATGCCCATTGGAAAACAGGAGTTAACAGAAATAAATGAATACTGCCGCATTGCAGAAGGTAGTTCATTGGGAAATGGTGTGGTGACATTAGGGGATTCATCCTTCACTGAGAAGTCGTTTCGCGAAAAAAAATTTGCTTACGCTGATGGTAACTTTTTCGAGCTCTTTACTTTTCACATTACCAAAGGTGTTGCTAGCTCATTAAAACAGCCAAACACTGTTGCTCTTTCGCACTCAACTGCAAAAAAATATTTTGGCGAAAAGAATGCAGTAGGCAACGTACTCATTCTCAACAACCAATTCGGTAAAACATTCTATACAATAACAGCTGTCTATGATAACATGCCGCAGAATTCAGATTTTCAGTATGATCTTATCTTCTCAATTGAAACACTAGCCAACAAAGCCAACCTTAATGGCAACGAGGCTTGGGCAAGTTTGGATGGCCTCGGATCGCAATGGATGAAGGCTTATTTGCTTGTGCACCCTATAGTAAATTTGAATTTAGTTGAAACAAAAATTACAGAAGTAAAAAAGAAGGCCAACCCTGAGGGAACAGAAATGATTAGGCTTCAACCAATGGCACAACAGCATCTGGCGAGTTCACTAAACGAAAACTTTCCAACAACAGGAAGTTTGGGTTTCATTTATCTTCTGAGCGGGATTTCCGTTTTTATTTTAGCGATTGCGTGGTTCAATTACATTAATCTTTCTACTGCCGGTTCGTTAAAGCGTGCCAAAGAAGTAGGTATCCGCAAAGTTGCAGGTGCAAGCAAGCAACAGTTAATCTGGCAGTTTTTGGGCGAATCGTTGATGATGAACTTATTGGCTTTCATAATAGCGCTTGCAATAGTCAACGTATTGCAAGGCAGCTATAACTATTTTATTCAAAAAGATCTTTCCTTTAAAGTGTTGGAGCAAAACAATTTCTGGGTAATTGGATTGGGGTTTATCATAATTGGATCACTTGCCTCCGGGGGCTATACGGCATTTGCGCTATCATCATTCAGCCCTTCAAAAACCCTAAAAGGTATCTATGGCAAGTCTATCAGCGGCATTTGGATGCGTAAAACTTTAGTTGTTTTTCAGTTCACTACCTCCATCGTCTTGATTGCTTCAACACTTATACTTCAACGTCAGCTTCATTACGTACAAAATGAAAACCTGGGTATGGAGATTGGTCAGCTATTTGTAATAAATGGAGCGGAGGTAGGAAAAGATGAAACCTTTAAGAGCAGAAGTACAGGATTTGAAAATGAACTCGCACAACTTGGTTTTATAGAAAGCTTTTGCCGAACTGGAGGCGTACCGGTTGAAGGGTATAATTATGCTACTCCAGGCATCACAAAACAAAACCCGTTGCCAGGTGATGAGAAACTAGTCTATTCAATACTTGAAACAGATTTTCGTTTCCTAAATACCTATTCGATAAAATTAGCAGCCGGACAAGAATTTACAGAAGAGTTGGGCAACCGCCCGTATGGTGAGAGGGATAAGATTATGGTGAATGAAAAGGCGGCTAAACAATTGGGCTTTGCCACCAGCGAAGAGGCCGTAGGCCAAAAGGTTATTATGGAAAGTAAGGCCTATGAAGTAATTGGGGTGGTGAAAGATTATCATCACCTATCGCTTCATCAGGCTATTGATCCTATTATTTTCTTTCCTCGAAATAGTGGAGGATTTTACACCCTTAAATTATCAACTGAAAATATTCAGGCTCATGTGGCAAGTTTAAACAAGCTGTTCAAAAAATATTTTCCTGGTAATCCTTTTGAGTATTCTTTCCTTGACGATAACTACAACCAACAATATCAAACTGAGCAGCAGTACGGTACGTTATTTTCGATTGCATCTTGCCTTGCCATTTTCATTGCTTGCCTCGGCTTGTTCGGACTGGCCATATTTACTGTTGAGCAACGCACAAAGGAGATAGGTATCCGCAAGGTATTGGGTGCAAGTATTTATAAAATCACCTCCTTGCTTTCAAAGGACTTTCTTGTATTAGTTACTGTTGCTATTCTTATTGCCACTCCTCTTGCCTGGTATGCTATGAATAAATGGCTACAAGACTTTGCTTATCGTATTGAAATCACTTGGTGGATTTTTGGAATTGCCGGTGCAATTGCTGTCTTGATTGCGCTAATCACAGTGAGCTCGCAGGCAATCAAAGCAGCCCTAAGTAATCCTGTGAACTGTTTAAGAAGCGAGTAACCTAGTATGATCTGCAAATTTTTTGGCATTTGTACTGACTAATGAACATTAAAATGATTCGCAACTATTTGAATATCGCGCTTTGCAGTTACCAGCCAAGCTTGGAAAGCAGCAACAATTAATCCATCACAATCTATAAAGAGCGAATAATCATCGTAAGAAAAAAGAAAGATTCGCCTGCACTGCCACGTTCAATCTTGGCTGTCCTGCAATGAATTTCGTAATCCGTAAAGAAGCTGAGGTATTCCTTGCAACCATAGCCCCAAAATCTGTCCGAAGAAACAAGAAGCTCGTTTGCTCAGTAAACGAGTAAGCATACAAAAGATTTAAAGAAAACCACCCGTCCCAATCTTTGACCTGCACAACAACTGGAATAGACATTGATAAGTTTTGTAGCCTCTTTTCCTTATCAGGATCATCGGGGTCTGGCAAACCATCACTACCCCCCTGGCTATTGGCGTCACCACCAGACATTTGAAATCTCGCCTCTGGATAGAACACTATTTCCGAGGAAGATCTTAACGTAAGAATAACCCCAGGTTTATATAGCCAGGTGCCCGCTCCCCTACCTAGCCGATATTCCCCAGTTGGGGCAGTTACATCAAACGCAAACGAAACGCGCTCTAAGCCAATGTTGTTTTTCTCGAAATAGGGAACTGTCAAATAGGACATTTTTATATCACCAATACCCGTTGTGTTTTCAAACCCTCCATAGTCGGCATCAAAGATGGTATGAACAAAAGGTACCGACATTCCCAACAGGTGACGACCACCTTTTAAACCATAATAATACCCAGGCCTTAATGAATAAAATTGATAGTTTCCAAAAAAGAAATAAGAATCCGCATCAAGAGACGCTCGCGTTTTGGTAGTCACTGGATCCGAGGCGTCAAGTGATCCTTGGCCTAAAGCCTGGCTGGTCATTAAACAAAACCAAACAAAGACCAACACCGATACATATCTCAAGCTAAACAGGGAGAAAGTAGAATTCATTAACAGCCCTTCAATTTTAGTTTGGTTTTGTTTAAGCATATTTCTAAAACTACAATTTAGTTGTTGCAGTAACGGCCTAACTCCCAACTTATTGGAAATCAATTGTTAATTAAGCTTAAAGTTTATCTCCAAACTTATAAGTGCAGGTGACCTATGTCGGCAATCATTATCCAAGTGCTCAAATCGACATTTGACATCTCCGGAGGCGGGCTCTTTAATCCTGCTATCCACTGCTTTTTAAAAATAATAATTTAGGATCCCTAAAATGGAAGTAAAAAATGTGTTAAAATTGGGGCAAAACCAATAAACCCATGAAATTTACTAGCCTTCGTGTTCTTTTATTCACAACACTCACAGCCTTTGGCATTTGGTCGTGTGGCTCGGCCTCAAAGGAGGAAAATACAAACACTGAAGATTTCCAATCTGAAGATACCCTCAAGGATCAAATTTCAGATATAATGGACAACCTTCCATCACCGTCTGAAATCCCTTATTTACTTCAGGCTACAGGTGCTGAATTTAACCAGAGTCTTGTAAACGATTCCAAAAAAGTTGATCAGTATACACTCAAAAACGACAAAGCCGCTTTGAACTTAGGGGTTTATGCAGCAGACATCGGCTATTTAAGCTCTTATGAAAAAACACAGGAGTCCATTACTTATATGGCGACAGTTAAAACCTTGGCAGATAAGCTTGGTGTAATCGGTTCCTATGATATGAGTGAAATGGATCGATTTGAAAGCAATATTGCCAACAAAGACTCCCTGACATCTATCCTTGACAATTCTGTTAAGAAAACAAAAGATTACTTAAAGGACGACAGCCGTGATAAATTAGCTGCTCTTGTTCTTACCGGAAGCTTTATTGAAGGCTTATATATATCTACTGGTTTGATTAAGTCGTACCCAAAAAATCTTCTACCTGATGATTCACGAAACTTGGTTCTTACACCACTTATCCGTGTTATTCTTGAGCAGGAAAAATCAGTAGATGAATTGGTGAAAATGTTGGCAACTGTTGAGCAAGTTGACCCTATCACAACCCTCTCAGCTGATTTGACTTCTCTTCAGGCAAGTTATCGGGCTCTCGATATTGAAGAACAAATTAAAAATAACAAGGCTAGTCTCGTACTTTCAGATAAAAACCTGGTGGAAATTACAGCCATCGTTGAAAAAATGAGAAAGCTTATTACTGACTAATTCAAAATTATTCATCATAAAAAGGATTGGTTCAACTACCAATCCTTTTTTTTTCTTTAAACCATTATCTTTATTTCCTAGACTAAATCCTTCATATGAGCGAGCCGGTACTCAAAGCAATCATGCATCTGTTTGCACTTGTAGCAAAAGAAGACCTAATCTCTAGCCAAGAGCGAGAACACATTCGCAGATTCCTTGAAGATCATCTCAGCCAAAAAGCGGTTGAGACTCAATTGAGCTTATTCGACCAGTTTTCAGCACAGCTAAGCGCGAATCTCACGCCACAACAAGAAAATGAAGTCATCACTGACATTTGTAGAAATATCAATGAGGAGGTAACGCAAAAGCAGAAAATGGTCATTATGATCGAGCTCATGGATATCATCCTGGCAGATGGATCTATTTCTGCCCGGGAAGATATTCTAGCAAAAGCAATAGGTACAGCATTCAATATTAGTTCCGAAGACATTGAGGTCATAAAACAGTTTGTTCTGGGTATTTCAGAAGCTCAATTTAATAGTGAAAATATCCTCATCATCAATTCTGCAGCTAACCAAGTTGGGAAGCATAAGCACATTTTTAGAGAAGACCTAGATGGACTGATTGCCATTGTATTCATTAAGAGCACAGACATTTACTTTATTAAGTATGTTGGTAACATCGATGTATTTTTAAATGGTGTGCCCAGAAAACCAGGCAACATAAACGTTCTTGGTACCGGTAGTGCCATGCGCTGGGCGGATGTCGATCCAGTTTACTATGGAGATGTATTGCGCCAATTCAAAAAAATGGGTGACACGCCTCGTACTAGTTTTGAAGCCAAAAATATTTCGTATCAATTTAAAAATGGCAGGTTAGGTCTTCGTGATATTAACATCTCTGAAGAATCAGGAAAGTTAGTTGCATTGATGGGGGCAAGCGGTGCGGGTAAATCAACTCTCTTGCATGTACTTAACGGCACAGAAAAACCTTCCAACGGTCAAGTCCTTATTAATGGGATTGATATCCATAAATCGCCAGATAAAATAGAAGGCATTATTGGATTTGTTCCTCAAGACGATCTTTTAATCGAGGATCTTACGGTTTATCAAAATCTTTACTTTGCTGCCAAACTTTGTTTCAATCATCTTAATGAAAAAGAAATTGACACGCTTGTCAATCAAACCCTGGAAGATTTGGGCCTCGTTGAAACCAAACATCTGACGGTAGGGTCACCGCTAAGAAAAACCATAAGTGGAGGCCAGCGAAAAAGATTAAATATTGGACTTGAACTTCTACGCGAACCAGCAGTACTTTTCTGTGACGAGCCAACCTCGGGGTTATCGTCACGGGATTCAGAAAACATTATCGACCTATTAAAGGAGCTTTCTCTAAAGGGCAAGTTAGTGTTTGCCGTAATTCATCAACCCTCATCTGACATTTTCAAAATGTTTGATAAACTAGTCATACTTGACACTGGCGGATTTCAGATTTATTACGGAAATCCAGTTGAAGGAATTAATTATTTTAAACGAAACACCAACCTCGTTAACAGCGAAGAAGGAGAGTGCCACGCTTGCGGGAACGTTAATCCTGAACAAATATTTAATATCATTGAAACGAAAATAATCAATGACTACGGAAATTTTACAAATGAACGAAAGTTCACCCCCGAACAATGGAATAAGATTTATCTTGAAAAGATTAAACCTGCTCCTATCGCTCCTTCGTCTGAAGTACCCCATTCAACATTAAGGATTCCAGGATGGTTTAAGCAGACCCATCTTTTTTCCCTTCGAGATTTGCTATCGAAACTGAGTAACAAACAATATTTAATTATCAACCTGTTAGAGGCACCCTTACTGGCTTTCATTCTGGCTTTCATCGTCCGCTTTCACAATCCTGACGATCTCTTTAACAACACCTATATATTCAGTAAAAACCTGAATATGCCCGCATATTTTTTTATGAGTGTTATTGTTGCTTTGTTTATGGGGTTATCGGTAAGTGCTGAGGAAATCATCCGCGACCGAAAAATATTAAAGCGCGAGGCCTTCTTACATCTTAGTAGAAGTAGTTATATCTTTTCCAAAATATCAATCCTATTTATGATTTCACTAATACAAACTTTCCTGTTTGTTTTAGTTGCCCACTATATTTTAAAGATTGAGGGGATGTTTTTTATCCATTGGGGAATATTATGTACGGCTTCATGCTTCGCCAACCTATTGGGCTTAAACATCTCATCAGCATTTAACTCGGCAGTAACAATCTACATTCTAATTCCGATCTTACTTATACCACAGCTTATTTTAAGTGGTGTGGTTGTTAAATTTGATAAGCTCAATCCAGTAATAGGAAACACTGCTACTGTTCCATTAGTAGGGGATTTAATGGCCTCACGTTGGGCGTTCGAAGCGTCTATGGTTTCTCAATATAAAGACAATGCTTTTGAACGGGAATTTTATCCGTTTGACAAGATAATGTCTGAGTCTGACTATAAAAAGATCTATTACATTCCCCAATTAGAAAGCAAGCTTGCCTTTATCAATCTCAATTTCAACAATCAAGAGCCATCTATTCGTGACGAAGTAACAAAGGCTCTTAAGCTAGTGCAAAACGAAGTCTACAATGAACTTTCTGAGGTTGGAGCGGAAAACTTTAAAAATGCTGGAAACCTTACCATTGAAAAATACGACTCTACGCTGTATAAACAAACGACTCAGTTTATGGATCGGTTGAAGGCATATTATGTTAGAAAATACAACAAGGCTGATATGCTAAAGGACAAAAAAATAGAGAGCATGACGAGCACACAAGAAAAAGAAAAGGAATTTGAATCACTCCGTAATGCGTATCAAAACGAAGCTATTACTGAACTCGTCAAAAACACATCGGAGGCTCATCGCATCATTGAACAAGAAGGAAAATTTGTCCAGAAAATTTACCCTATCTATAAAGATCCAGATCCTGAACACATGGTTGATTTCGATGCTCAGTTCTATATGCCGTTTAAGCATTTTCTAAATCGAAACATTGATACTTATTTCTTTAATATAGGTGTGATTTGGTTTATGACGATTATTCTTGTGATCACTTTATATTTCGAAGTTTTGCGAAAAATAGTGGATGGACTGGGAAATCTTTCAAACCCAATACCTAAACGAATGTAAGAACCTTATCATGTTCTTTTTCCTTTCCAAAACCTTAAGTTACCTCACCCAGCCGTTAGTAATTATCTGCATACTTTTGGTTGTATCTGTATTTATTAAAAAAAGTTTGGCCAGAAACTTACTTTTGAGAACAGGAATTGGGTTGCTGCTTTTCCTTTCGAACGATTTTATAGCAAACGAAATAATTTCCTTGTGGGAAATAAAGCCCACTCCATACGCATTCATCAATAGGCAATATGACTATGGGGTATTACTAACTGGCGTAACAAAATCTGAACAAGAGCCTAAGGACCGGGTATACTTTACTCGTGGTGCTGACCGGGTGACTCATAGCGTGCAATTATATAAACTGGGCATTATCAAGAAAATTCTGGTGTCTGGTGGCAGCGGACGACTTATATCAATAGATGAGCGTGAGGCTGATGATATTGCCAAAGCGTTGATTCTGATGGGTGTGCCTGCTGAAAATATTGTGATTGAAAACCTATCTAAAAATACACATGAATCTGCAGTTGCTGTAAAGAAAATTCTGGCTGAACAGCTTGATTCTAAAGATTGCCTTCTTATTACGTCAGGTTATCATATGCGCAGGTCAATAGCCTGTTTCAAAAAAATTGGATTAGATTTCGATTCGTTTTCTACCGATTTTCTATCGCATAAACGGGCATACACATTAGATGTACTCCTAGTACCTAAGCTAGAAGCATTAAGTACCTGGACAACTCTCATAAGGGAATGGGTAGGATACACCGCCTATTGGGCTTCAGGCTATATTTAACCATACTAGTATTTTTCTATGTTATCTAAGGGCAACCAGGCAACCTTTATCTAATAGCATTAACCATAAGCAAACGATTGCATTTTGTTAAAATCGCATTATCAAACTCGCTTCTGAATTAGTCTTAAGAATTGAATAGATTTGTTTAGACTAATATTCAGAGATGACAACACGATACGATCAGGCCGTTACTACACGTTACCACATTTACAACAGTCTTTTCTTAAATCTACCCTTCCGAGAAATATACCGCACTGGAACTTTATTGCCTTTGCTACAACAGGATTGTGTAGATGGATTTGAAGAGGGGAAAAATCCCACACAGATCATTACTAACTTCTTTAATGATTATGTGCCCGAAACATCCAAGGAGGTGAGATTTGAAATGCTCTTCCACTTTATCCAATATGTAGAACGGCAAGTAGTGTTGTTTGATTCTTTAGAAGATGCTTCATTTGATCAAATCAATGACCTGACAGGGAAAGGAACTATCTCCGCACTACTTCTACAAGCATCATCTACTGAGGCAAGGACAAATCTAAAGGAAAAATTGGAAAAGTTTAGCGTGCGAATTGTTCTTACAGCTCACCCCACACAATTTTATCCAGGCCCCGTTCTTGCCATAATCAACGATCTGGAAGACGCTATCAAGGAGAACAATGTTGATCACATCAATCTCTTACTTCAACAACTAGGGAAAACTGCTTTTTTCAAAAGAGAAAAACCAACTCCTTACGATGAGGCCATCAGTCTTTGCTGGTACCTTGAATTCGTGTTTTATCAGGCTATTCCTGCTATCACTAAACAACTTGCCGAGGGATTAAATATTCCCATTATTGACTGGAAAAATAATCAATTGGTAAGAATTGGTTTCTGGCCTGGCGGTGACCGCGATGGCAACCCGTTTGTAACCCATGACATTACCATTAAAGTTGCCCAACGCCTAAGGGAAACTATTCTCAGGTGCTATCATCGTGAGCTTCGTTTCTTAAAACGAAGGCTGACATTCAAAGGCGTTGATGTACTAATGGCAGATGCCGAGCAACGAATTTATCAAACGCTGGTCGGTGGAAAAAATCCTTACCTGCAAGCAAGTGACCTTGAGCAACAACTCTTGCAAGCACGTGAGATTCTTGTAAATGATCATGATGGATTGTTTCTCGACTTACTAGATAGCTTTATTATTAAGCTCAGAGCATTCGGATTTTACTTTACAAGTCTGGATGTACGCCAAGAAAGCAAAAAGCATCATCAACTTTGTCAATACATCGTAAGGATGCTGAACGGAAAAAATCAAGGCATCTCAGAATCTGAATTTAATGCTCTAGATGAAAATGGTCAAATCCAGCATCTCCTGAAAATCTCCATTAATCCTGTTTTTCTGGATGTGGAAGATCTTTTAATGGAGGAAATGATAAAGAGCTTTAAGGCCATTCAAACCATTCAGCAACTGAATGGCGAACTAGGCTGCCATCGCTATGTAATCAGTAATTGCGGAACCGCTCTTAGCGTGATTGAAGTATTTAAACTTGCCCAACTCCTTGTTGGAAACAACAATCACCTTCCCCTTGACATCGTCCCTCTTTTCGAAAGCATTGAAGACTTAGGCAACGCAGACGAAGTTATGCAAAAGCTTTATTCAATTCCGGAGTATCGAGACCATCTTACATCAAGGGGTAATAAGCAAACGATCATGCTTGGATTTTCTGATGGTACTAAAGATGGTGGTTACCTCCGCGCAAACTGGTCAATCTTCCGGGCTAAAGAAGAACTGACAAGAGTGTCAAGAGAGTTTGGCATCATTGCCTTGTTCTTTGACGGACGCGGTGGCCCACCTGCGAGAGGCGGTGGCAATACACATGACTTTTACGCTTCCCTTGGTAACACCATTGAAAATGAGGAGGTACAAATTACTATTCAAGGGCAAACAATTAGCTCCAACTATGGCAAGGAAGTATCCTGCCGTTATAACCTTGAACAATTGATCTCTGCGGGTGTAGAAAGCAGTGTCTTCCCTGAAAGAGTACATTCATTTTCACAAGACGAAAAAACATTGTTAGAGGATCTTGCGACAGCAGGCTACGAGGCTTATCTCAAGCTTAAACATGACCCCAAGTTTGTTCCGTATTTAGAAAAAGTCACGCCTCTTCCCTTTTTTGGCGACACCAATATAGGCTCGCGCCCTGTCAAGCGAAGTCAAACCCAAGAGTTAAGGCTAGAAGATCTTAGGGCAATACCCTTTGTTGGCTCATGGGCTCAAATGAAGCAAAACATTCCAGGCTTTTTTGGGGTTGGCTCGGCAATAGAAACTCTTACAAATAAGAATCAACTTAAGGATCTCCGAGAACTCTATAAGAAATCACTGTTTTTTAGAACACTGTTGGGCAATAGCATGATGTCGCTGACAAAATCATTTTACCCAGCAACTAAACACCTTTCTAAAGACGTAGAGTTTGGTGAAATCTGGAATAAAATGTTTGCCGAATTCAATCTGTCAAAGTCTGGTATTTTGGAAGCCAGTAACCTTCAGGAATTAATGGACAACAACAAATCCATTCGCGACTCAATAAAACTGAGGGAAAAAATTGTTCTTCCATTAATCACCATCCAGCAATATGCGTTGCAGCAACTTAGAAATCCAACAGAGGAGAGTAAGGCATCTGAAAAACAATTTAAGACACTCGCACTAAGGTGTATGTTCGGTATAATAAATGCCGCACGGAATTCAGCTTAAACCCGAGGATGTGATTTGATCAATCAAGTAAATCGTTGGATACTACAAACTACCCCTCCTTTCGAAGTACTTGCAAAGGTGGAGTGGTAATCACTTCGCGAGAATTAAAATATCCAATTAGAACGGTAAGCACCACTACTCCAAAACCAATAAGAGCCAATTCCTTGCCATCAAATGAAAAAGTAATTTCAAAGAAAAATTTAGCGAGAACCCAACCCGAGCCAAGAGACAATATTATTCCTGTTAAAGCAGAGAAGACACCTAAATACGCATACTCGATCAGCGTTATTTTTGTAAGTTGACTTGTCCGTGCTCCTATCGTTCTTAATAATACATTTTCTTTAATTCGCACAAACTTACTATTAAGAACAGCCCCAGCCAGAACTACCAATCCAGTGATAATACTAAACATGGCAAGAAAACGAATGACTAATCCAATCTTACTAAACAGATCATTTACTGTACTCAGCACTAATCTTAAATCAATTAATGAAACATTTGGATAGCTTACTACTAGCTCTTGCTGAAATTTATTCGCAACTATGTTGTCGTCAGCACGAGTTGCTGCTACCCAGATTTGCGGGGCGTTTTCTAATACTCCAGTTGGGAAGACAAAAATGAAATTCGGAGGATCTTTGGGCCAATCTACTTTCCGAACACCACTAATACGCACCTTAATAGGAACACCTTGTACATCAAAAGTTAATGAATCTCCAATATCGACCTGCAAGGTTTCCTGAAATCCTTCGGAGATACTTACCCAAACAGAATCTTTGTTGCCGGAAACTTTTTTCTGTAATTCTCCTTTTATTAATTCTTCTGACTGATGAAGGCTATCGCGATAGGTGACTCTATATTCTCGGGTAAGTGCCCAATTGGGGATTTCATCTTGTTCATCTCCTTGTAAAAATTCAATAGTTTTACCTTTCACTTCACTTAGCCTGCACGTGATGATCGGTACGACCTGGTTAACAGGAAGCTTATTGTCTTCGATAAGCTTAACTACTCCATCTCGTTGAGTGGGTTGGATATCAAACAAAATAGTATTGGATTGATTTTCACTACCCGTAAATTCAACCTGGCTAAGAAGGCTACTTTGGATGATATTCAGCGTAGATATTATAAATGCACCTAGCCCTATTGACACAAGCAAAACCCGCGTCTGATTATTAGGCCTGTACAAATTTGATAAAGCATGACGGAAAATAAAACCTGAGTTTTTAGGGAAGAACCTTCTTACCAAATAGAGTAACGTCATAGCGACCAGCGTAAGGCAACCAAGAGCAATTCCTAAACCTGTGGCAAAGGCTGCCCCCAATAGAATACTACCTGTTTGATAGGAAGCCGCTAGAATGGGAAAAAGCACAATGAGAATTATCGTTACAATCTTTGTCTTTGATAAAATCCTTCCAGGTTCAAAATCTGCTCTTAAGACGGTCAACGGTGGAACAAATCGAACAGAGACGAGAGGAAGAATTGTAAACAAAATCGAGACAATAGTTCCCAAAAATAATCCTTCCAAGACTGCCTGCCATGAAATAGAAAACTGAAGTTCTACTGGAATAAGATTCTTAATAAACAGCGGTATAATTTGTTGAATGCCCACACCAAGAGCTGACCCTAATATGCTACCGACTATCCCTAAAATAAAAACCTGAATAAAATAAATATTAAACGCTTGCCATCCCGAAGAACCAACGCAACGCAAGACAGCAACCTCCTCGCGCTTTTCACGAGCATATATGTGAACAGAACTAGCAACGCCTATGCAACCAAGTATTAAGGCCACAAAAGCCAGCAGAGAGAAGAACCGATAAACAGATTTGAACGCCTCACCTAAACCCTCCCTCCTCTTTTCAACTGTTTCATACCAATGCCCAAACTTTTTTAGAATCGGCTCTAACTTTTTCGCAGCCTGCTCAGCTTCCTTATCAGTTTTACTTTTGAAAAATTGATGATAGGTTACCCTGCTTCCAAACTGCACAAGCCCTGTTGAATCGAGCTCACTTTGAGCGATATAAACAGAAGGTGTGAATGTTGCCGTAATACCTCCCCCCCCTGGGATCTTTAATACCACACCGGCAATTTTGAAAATCGTATTCCCAACTTTTACAGAATCATCAGAACTAACCTCAAATTGTCTGGCCAAAGCATCGTCAAGCATTACATATCTGCCAGACTTCATCTTGGCATACGCATCCATTGGTTGTGTCTCTAACTTTCCATAAAAAGGAAAGTTGCCTTCGAGCGAAACAACACGAACCAACCGAGATTGCCGTGTATTCATAAACATCACCATGGAAGCCATTTCGGCCTGGGAGGCTTGCTCCAATTTTAGCGAATCAAATTCAGCCAACACCTCAAGCTCAAATTTCTTATTGCCATTTGCAACGAGGTCGGCCCCTAAAAGCTCTTTCGCATTTCGATCCAAATCTTGCTGTAAGGAATTATTGAGCGAGCCAATGGCAACAACTGCTGCTATCCCAGTTATTAAAGATGCTGTGAAAAGAAAAAGTCTAGAAAAATTATGGCGCGCATCACGCCACGCCATGCGCCACACCCATCTATCCTTAAAAATAGAACGGGTTTCTCGTTTTATTTTAATAAAGTATTCTATCATACAAGGCTTAATACTTTATCGCCAATCACTTTGCCACCCTTCATTTGAATAATCCTTTCTGTGCGTTGGGCTAATTCCAAATTATGAGTTACCAAAATAAGTGTTGTCTTCTCTTCACGATTCATACCAAATAACAAATCGGTGATGTGCCCTGCATTTTCTTCGTCCAGATTTCCTGTGGGTTCATCTGCAAACAGAATTTTAGGTGAAGTAATAAAGGCTCGTGCCATAGCAACTCGCTGTTGTTCTCCACCAGATAATTGAGAAGGGTAATGATTAAGGCGGTCTCCTAAACCAACCCGACCAAGCAACTCTCTTGCTTTACCGGCAACATTTCGCTCCCCTCTAAGTTCAAGGGGAACCATGACATTCTCAAGTGCAGTAAGGGTAGAAAGTAATTGAAAATTTTGGAAGACGAATCCAACGAACTGATTTCGCATATAAGCTCGGTCGTCTTCATCCATTGCATTAAGTTTAAAATTCATTAGTGAAATAGTTCCCTTCGTAGGAACGTCTAGCCCGGCACAAAGGCCTAGCAAGGTGGTTTTACCACTTCCAGATGGCCCAATAATGGAAAGACTTGTTCCCTGCTCAATTGTGAAACTAACTTGGTCAAGAACAGTGAGTTCCCGTTCTGCTGATGTATATACTTTTGTCAGGCCTTCCGCCTGAAGTACAATTTCGGCCATATATTTTTTATTTAACTCGCACTGAAATAAATCGTTAATTAACCTAAAATTGTTTCAAAATATACCTTTTAGCTGAGCTACTTTTATGATGGTCGCGAAATACCTTCTGATTATTGCATTTCTACTTAACCTTCAGATCACGCAGAAGAAGGTAATCTTGTTTTTTGGAGATAGTTTAACTGCAGGCTACGGATTATCTACCGAGGAGGCTTTTCCAGCGCTTACAGAAAAGAATCTCAACAAATCAGGCAAGAGTGTAAAAGCTGTTAACGCTGGGTTAAGTGGCGAAACCTCAGCGGGAGGCCTTAGCCGAATCGACTGGATCCTCCGTCAACCTATTGATATTTTTGTGCTGGAACTTGGCGCTAACGATGGCCTTCGAGGTTTGCCATTGGATCAAACCCGAAAAAATCTTCAGGCAATCATTGATAAAGTAAAAGCAAAATATCCGAACGTAAAATTTGTTCTGGCAGGTATGATGGTACCACCAAACATGGGAAAGGAATACGCGAACGATTTCAAGAAAATTTATCCCGATCTGGCTAAGAAAAACAACGCAACATTAATTCCTTTTCTTTTAGAGGATGTGGGTGGAATCGAGAAACTAAATCAGCCTGATGGCATTCATCCTAATGTGGAAGGGCATAAAATCGTTGCCCGAAATATCTCAAAAATTTTGGGGCCTCTGATTTAGTTTGACATCGACAACATAATACGGTCCACCCAAAGCCGGTACATTTTTCCGGAAGGATGTAATCCATCAGCGGCTACAAGTTCTGGTTGCTCCAGTCCCTTACGCGAGATATCTGTGATGTTCACATATTTTACTCCAACCTTTTCAGTAATGCTCTTATTGGCATTATTGAAGCTATCTATTGCTTTTGTTATGTCAACTTGCTTGGCCGTTCCAAAAGGTGTGTAACCATAGTCGGGTATAGAAACCACTAGCACATTATCTTTTTTCCCTTTAGCCAATCGGATAGCAGTAAGCAATAAATCTTCAAACTCCTTTGAATATTGTTCAACCAACTTACCTTGGTATTGATTATTTACTCCAATAAGTAGAGTGACTATGCCATACTCATTCTTAAGCTTTGCCTTGTCAATCGCATCCTTAAGGTTATCTGTCCGCCAACCCGTGGTAGCTATAATAGTAGGTTTACTAACCGATTTGCCTTTTGCGTTTAAAGCTTTAGATAACAAAACAGGCCAGCGTTCACCTTCCGCAACGCTTTCTCCAATGGTATAAGAATCACCCAAGGCCAAAAATTTTACTTCTTTTTGAGCAAATACATTTATCTTCATAGCAACCAGTAAAACTAAAATTCCAGCTAGCTTACTCATTCAGTCAGTAGTGTGTTGGACAAGTGAAGATAAAAGAAATGGTTTTGTATTCATGAAATTATTTCAAATAATGTTGGTAATATTATTTCAAATTAAATGCCTATGAAATTAACTCTAATTAAGTGCTTAGTTCCACTGGCTCTTCTGCTTTTTTTCAACGCAACTGGTCAAATTTACTCATTACAAAATTGTGAGGTATCTGCTGAGTCTTCCTTCCGGGGATTATCAGTTGTTGATGATCACATAGTCTGGGCAAGTGGCAGCAAAGGTTGGGTTGGCAGAAGCACAGATGGGGCTGCAAGTTGGAATTTCACTCAAGTAAAGGGGTTTGAAAAATTAGATTTTCGGTCTTTATATGCATTCAATGAGCAACGAGCAATCATTGCAAACGCAGGTTCGCCCGCACACATTCTTCAAACAACCAATGGTGGCCATACATGGGCAATAGTTTATCAAAACAACCATCCAGATTTCTTCTTCGATGGTATTGATTTCTGGAATGACAAAGAAGGTATTATTTATGGTGATGCCATTCAAGGACGCATGCTTCTACTTCTAACAAAGGATGGTGGCAATACGTGGAATGAACTACCTAAAAACCAGCGCCCGATATTGAATGAAGGTGAAGGTTCTTTCGCTGCAAGCGGAACGGGCATTCGGTGTTACGACAAATCAAAAGTTATGATCTCAACTGGTGGTAAAGTCTCCAGACTTTTTATATCTGAAAACCTTGGAACTACTTGGAAAGTAATCTCACCTCCGATTTTGCAAGGAGAAAGTAGTACAGGAATTTTTTCGCTGGCCTTTCGGGATAAAAAGATGGGCGTATTAGTTGGTGGAGATTATTTGCGCGACTCTTTAAGAACTCAGCACATTCTTCTCACGCAAGACGAAGGTAAAACCTGGCAAGTGCCGTCTACACCTACTAGAGGCTTACGCGAGTGTGTAGAATTTCTTACAGACAAAGTTGTTATTGCTACCGGACCAACTGGTTCAGATATCTCCAATAACAGAGGAGTTGACTGGCAACAACTATCCGATGAAAAAGGTTTTCACGTGGTAAGAAAAGCCAGAAAAGGAAAATTAGTTGTACTTACGGGTAATAAAAAAATAAGTAAGCTGAAAAATTACTAAGGTGAGTTTTGTAGTCACAATTATTCGAAGCGTAACGACTCTATCGGATCAAGTTTAGATGCCTTATATGCAGGATAATATCCAGAAAGCAAACCAACTGACACACACACGACTAAGCCCATTAGCATCCAAACCCATGGTACTACAAAGGCATCAATCCCTATTGCCTTAGAGATAAGGTTTCCTATTAGAATCCCCAAAATAATTCCAGCAACACCACCTAAAATACAAACCACAATTGCTTCAATGATAAATTGCTGACGAATGCGAAGTGGTGTTGCTCCTAATGCTTTCCTTACTCCCACCTCACGGGTACGTTCAGTCACAGAAACAAGCATGATGTTCATCAACGCAATAGCTGCTCCTAACAAGGTTATAAAACCAACACCAAAACCTCCAATGCGCAATGCCCCAGTAATACTTTTCATTTCTTCGGCTAGGGTTTCACTTTTTGCCAACTCAAAGGAATTTGGCTGTCCTACCCTATCTTGGCGGATAGCCCTCATTAGTCCGGTAGCTTCACCCATTGCTAAATCCATTTGGGTAATATCCGTTACACCAACCGTTAACCAATAATCTAATCCTCGTCCTCCGGCCATCTGATTAGCTACGATTATTGGCACAATCGCCATATTATCATAATTATCTTCAGCCAACTGCCCTTTCTCTTTAATAACACCTATAACCTTAAACTGAGTTCCCTTGAAAGACACTTCTGAACCTATAGGTTCTTCATTTTCATCATAGATAGCATCTACAACTTTCTTTCCAAGAATCACAACCTTCGATCCGTATTGAATTTCAATCGGTGAAAAATTTCTTCCCTTGTCGATATTCAATCCCTTGATTGCCAAATACTCTTCGTTAACACCATTCACACTAATGTTCGGATTTGTCTTTTTTGAAAAATGCCGTACTTCTGCTATTTGAGTAAGATCAGCAGAAAGACTTATTGCTGCCGGAAAGGTGAACCTGTCAATAAATTTTTGAGCTTCGCTCAATTGCATAGGCTGATACACTTTCTCCTTAATACCCTGTTGATTTCCTCCCCGGTTTCGTTTAGACGAAATGTCAAAAACATTGACCCCTAAAGAAGAAAGGCTTTCAGAAACGGAATACTCAATACCGTCAATTGCGGTAAGAATGCCAACCAGGGAAGTTATCCCGATAGCCACTATAAGTGCTGTTAATACAGATCTAAGAAGGTTAGCCTGAATAGATCGCAAGCCTTCTTTAAAATTTTCTACCAAGTTCATAATTTCCGTTTACCAGAAGAATCAAAAATATGATGTGGATCGTTATGTAATGAGACTTTTATTCGAATATTTTGTTACACCGTTCAATCGGCTGAATGCTATAACGATGCGAATTCTCATTTTGTTCTGCTTTATCACCATGGCTCGGTTATCCTCAGCCAATTATATTTTCATCCCAATGGATGAAAAGCAGATGAATCACCTAAAGGCCTATGGCTTAGCGTACTGGATTTTAAAGTCCGATAATGAGGTCGATTGGCTGCTTAATTATCGTGGGGGCAGTTTTATGTGCAAATACCACCCAAAAATTCAGAACGAGTTAGTGGTGCGAGGAATAAGTTTTGAGGTCATTTCAGATGCCCAGGCTAATTCTATTATTACAGAGATTGCCAGTCCAGCAGTCAATTATGATTTGATGAAGTTGGAGAAGTTTCCAAAAATTGCGGTTTACTCGCCTAAAACGAAGCAACCTTGGGATGATGCTGTTACTCTGGTACTCACCTATGCAGAGATCCCATATGATGTTATTTTTGACGATGAGGTATTACAAGGGAACCTCCCAAAATATGATTGGCTTCATCTTCACCATGAAGATTTCACTGGCCAATACGGAAAATTTTTTGGCAACTACGCCAACATGCCCTGGTACATCGAGCAACAAAAGGAATCGGAAGCAACAGCCCGTAGCAACGGGTTTCACAAAGTTTCTCAAATGAAACTGGCTGTTGGGAAAAGAATAAAAGAGTTTGTAGCGGGTGGTGGATTCTTGTTTGCTATGTGTTCGGCTACTGATTCGTATGACATCGCCCTTGCTGCAGAAGGTATCGATATTTGTGAACGTATGTATGATGGAGATGCGGCAGACCCTCAAGCCCAGGAGAAATTAAATTTCTCCAATACCTTTGCCTTTACAGACTTCCGTCTTTCACGTGATCCGTACCAATACGAATTCTCTGACATTGATAATAACTTCCCTGAGCGTGGCTTGCGCCAGGACAATGACTACTTCACCATTTTTGAATTCTCCGCCAAGTGGGATCCCATCCCTTCTATGCTTACTCAAAATCATACACGTGTGATCAAAGGGTTTTACGGACAAACAACTGGTTTTAAAAAACACCTGATCAAATCTGATGTAACCATAATGGGTGAAAACAAAGACATCAGAGAAGCCAAATACTTGCACGGTGTTTTCGGTAAAGGCTTTTGGACATTTTATGGCGGGCATGATCCGGAGGACTATCAGCATCAAGTTGGTGAAGAGCCTACCGATCTAAACCTTCATCCAAACTCTGCAGGCTATAGATTGATCTTGAATAATATCCTATTTCCCGCTGCTAAGAAAAAGAAGCAGAAGACATAATGAAGGAATTGGGCTTTAGGTCTTAGGCATTTGATTCTTAATGTCACAATGCCCAAGTCCTTATGCCTTTATTTAGTGCATTCTATCCCCTCTCACTTCCAGGTGTTTTACAATTTCAGCTTCCTCCAGAAGTATTTGCCGCCAACGAGCTTCAACAACTTCTGGCTCCATAAACTCTTTGGCTAAGGAAAGAAATGTTTTATAATGACCAGCTTCTGAAACCATCAATTCATGATAGAACTCACTTAGGCCGGGGTCGGATATCTCTTTTGACAATAATCGAAAACGTTCACAACTACGAGCTTCAATCAACGCATTAATCAAAAGCTTCTCCACTACTTGGTGTTCTCGGCTGCCACCTTGAATAATGAGCGCATATAATTTTATAACATATTCGTCTTTGCGCTGAGGCCCTAAGGCCATGCCTCTCTTTCTTAACTCTTGAAGAACACGTTCAAAGTGCGACCATTCTTCTGCGACAATAGCTGTAAGCACCTCTACTAGTCTTTCCTTTTCTGGATATTGAACGATAATAGAGATGCCTGAAGAGGCTGCCTTCTGTTCGCAATAGGCATGATCCACCAATATTTCATGGATATTCTTATTGGCAATATTTGTCCATCTTGGATCTGTTGGCAGCACCAGACCCAGTACATGCTTTTCCATTTAATCAAACAATAATAATTCAAAACCAAAATCGAGGACATTGCCCTGCGCAGGGTAATCCGGGGTGGGCAGGTGCCCGGATTTCGTAAGGAGTTGAATAAAATTATGATACTTTACAAAAAACTTCCCAGTCTTTATTTTCCCATTAAAAAAAATATCCATCAAAGGAAATGCCGGTGATATCACATTATTTTGAACATAAAATTGCTGTATAGCAGGATCATATCCGAGGGCAGTATAAGCCGAATGCCAATGAATATCCACACCAATCTGCACCTCAATATTCCTCTTAAAAAGATGGTCCTCAAATGCCAACTGGCTATTGATAAATAATTCAGGAATGCGTAACGCCTTATCGTCATTCTTAATAAGCTTTGTATAAATTGCTTGAGGACGGAAATGAAAACTTCTAAAGAACCGGAAGTCCATTCGAATCTCAGGAGCTACCAATATTTGTGAACCTTTTGACTGAACAGGTAACACCTTTTGGGTGGTATTCGGAAAGGTGTCTCTCTTCTGATAATAAATGTAATTTTTATAGGCGGCATAATTTACTCCTGGTGATACAAACAAAGGTCCAAGTTTACCTTTTAAGAATACAATAGCCTGATCAGTCTGAATGTTTGAAAAGTCATTACTCCAATAATCAAAACTTCCGCGATAAGCATTTTGAACAAAGCCAGGTTTGGATACCAATCTTCTGGCTGATGCATCTATCCATTTGCTACTCAGCTCTCCTTCCACTCGGTAGTTACCATCCAATAAATACTCTACCCACCCACTGACCGAATTTAGAGAATCAAATGAATAGATAATTTTGGCACCCGCATAATTTTCCTTTCCCTTAGGGCTAAACTTCAGGGAGTCAGGGCGCAGGTATTTGTAACTGAATTCGTAAGATTTTATCCTGTAGTATAAATTGTAATACAGCTTCTTAGCATTTCCCTTAAATCCAAACTCGTTTTGCAAGTAGGCATATTTAACGCTGTCCTTTATTTTAATGGAATCCTTGCCAAGTTTCTTCTCAAAATTATCATAATAATCAGGCTCCTGCGACAAGTCATCCTTATATAGATTGTATTGCTTACCGATATCACCCTTATGATAAATTTGCAATCCCTTGCCAACTTTAAATTGTTGGAAGTAGTGAAAATTATTACGTTGTTCAACACTTTTGGCAGCAGCCAGTTTAGGCTTCGTGTTTTTTAAAAATAATGAGGCATAGGTCGAATCAGGTGGGACCGTTACATTAACTCCACCATTCTCATTCACAGTATGCCGGATGCGTCTATAATTCACCAGGGCGGAGTACTTGTCATTCTTGGTTTTATAAGCCATATAAAAATCCATATAATGACTAATGGTTTGTCTATCTCCTTTACCCCTCCGTTGAATCTGCTTATCGATTAAAAGCGGGCGATAGTTAAATCCAAAATTCCATTTGGGAGTTATGTTTCTGCTGAATTCAACTCGTGTTGAAGCGCGCCCTTTTCCACCCCAGATAATCTGCATTCTTGTGTAAGGGGATTTGGTATCAAAATACTTTACTTCTTCGCTATTAAAATACGGCTCATAGACTGAATAACCCGTTGAAACGCCAATGGAGGAAGGGGCTAATGGAAAAATTGAATTTAAGGCAGTGCCTACAAAACCCAAGTCTTTATAAAAATTATTGAAGCGTTGAACATACGTCCATCGGTGATAGTTGAATATTGACGTATCAATTGGATGGTAAGTGACTTTGTTTTCAAAAAGTTCCTTCTCATTAACCCAGGTTGCTGTCTTAGGACCATAGATTTGCTTAGTCGAGTCGTCTATTATTTTTGAGCCCACACGCGATTTACCCCCTGTATTTTGGGATAGCGCTTGCGCTAAAGGCAAGACAATAGCTAAAAAAGTTAATAGTTTTCTCAAAAACACCCGCAAAGATAATGAAAGACCTTACTCCATAAATAAACTTATGCGTAAGCTTTGATAGCCTTAGTAACAAGGTTATCAAATTCCGAACCATCTTTTAAGAACACGGTCTGGATGGGCATATAAAACCATGGTAAATCTGAAACTATTTCTGAGAACTCAGGATCAAGTAACCTAACCATATCCTTTTCAGTGGTTAAAATTGAAACTGATTTCCCAATAGTTTTTAGGTAATTCTTGATACCTAACAGCTCATCTTTTGTATAACGATGGTGATCTCGATACGGGAAGTGTTTAATCACGTTAAATTTAGTTCTTGCATAGGCTTCAAAGCTAGCATGATTCGCAATGCCAGAAACCAGAATGACATCCGATGTAATTGTCATAAAATTCTTAGAAATGAAAATTGGATTCCCATACTGGATAGTAGTAAAGAAAACTGGTTTATCCACACAAATTTTATTTATAGCCAAGGTAATTTCTCCCATCTCTGCTTTTGAAATTTTTGCTTCGCATTTCGTAACAACAATTACATCCGCGCGGCATACCCCTACCCTTGCTTCTCTTAGTTTTCCAAATGGTATTACATAATCCTTATAGAACGGAACAGCATACTCCGTCAATAGAATATTCAGCTTAGGATTGACGGCACGGTGTTGAAAAGAGTCATCCATCAATACCAGATTAGTCTCCGGAAACTCTTGCAAAATATTAGGGATCGCAAATGCCCGATCTTCGCAGACCACAACATTTACTTTGTGCTTGAAAGAGCGAAAATACTGCAAAGGCTCATCTCCAATTGTTCTTGCGGATTCCTTTTCATTTGCAAATCTCAACCCACGTGTTACCCTACCATAACCCCTACTCAAAATTGCAATATTGTTTTCAGTCATCAATAGCCGTATTAAATATTCAATCATCGGAGTCTTACCCGATCCACCGAGGTTAAGATTTCCAACTCCAATGAGCGGAACCTCAAATCGGAAAGAATGTTTGTATCCAATATCATACAGATGATTACGAAATCGGGTGATCGCATCATACAATAGAGTTAAAGGAAATAAGAGTATCCTCAAAAGCATCATATCTTCAGGCGCTATTCTTTATGTAATTTTGCTTAAAACTAAGGAATCAAAGGAAATGACAAAGATAAAAGATGTAACAACCTATCTTGAATCACTTGCACCAAGATCATTTCAGGAGAGTTATGACAATAGTGGTCTGCTCACAGGTGATTCCAATTGGGACATTATCGGAGTATTGGTAACTCTTGATTGTACGGAAGCTGTTGTAGCCGAGGCTATTAATCAAAACTGCAATCTCATTGTAGCACATCATCCTATTCTGTTCAAAGGAATAAAAAAGCTTACGGGTCAGAATTACATTGAGCGCACGATCATCAAAGCAATCAAGAATGACATTGCGATTTATGCCATTCATACCAATCTTGACAATGTGTTTAGCGGTGTGAACAGGAAGATTTGCGAAATAATAGGGCTAAAAAATCTGAAAATACTGGCCCCAAAAAAAGAAACGCTTTCCAAGCTAGTTACTTTCATCCCCACCGAAAAATCTGAGACAGTACTCGCAGCATTACACCGGGCCGGAGCTGGAAATATTGGGCAATATGAAAATTGTAGTTTCAGTGTCGAGGGTCGTGGAATGTTTACTCCCAAACAAGGTTCGACACCCTACATCGGCAAGCCCAAGGAATTCACAAAAGTGGAAGAAATCAGGATTGAATTACTTTTTCCCAACCATATTGAGTCCAAAGTTATTAGCGCGCTGAAAGAATCACACCCTTACGAAGAGGTGGCTTACTACATTACGCGTCTGGAAAATGAAAATCAGGAAGTGGGGGCGGGTATGATTGGAGAACTGGAAATGGAGCTGGAACCATTGGAGTTCCTGGAATGTTTGAAAACCAGGATGAATGCTGAATTAGTGCGCTATACTACTCCCCTTTCAAAAAAAGTGAAGAAAATAGCTGTCTGCGGTGGCTCAGGCAGTTTTTTACTGCCTCAAGCGATAGCAGAAGGGGCGGACATTTATGTTTCCGCTGACTTTAAGTACCACGAATTCTTCGATTCGGATGGAAAAATAATGATTGCCGACATCGGCCACTTCGAGAGCGAGCAATTTACGAAAGAACTTTTAGAGGAGGTTATTAGGGAAAAATTCAATACTTTTGCGATCATTTTTTCAAAAACTAAAACAAACCCAATCAGTTATCTATAAGCAATGGAAAATCACACAGTTGCACAAAAATTAGAAGCGCTTGTAAAGTTACAGTCTGTTGATAGCAAGCTTGACCAGTTAAAGAAGCTCAGAGGCGATCTGCCAGACGAAGTTCAGGACCTTGAAGATGAAATGGAAGGGTATAAGACCCGTTTAAGCCGTTTTGAAGAAGATCAAAAGGAGCTTGAAGACTCGGTTAAGAAAAATAAGGAAGGGATAAAGGAAGCAGAGAAGTTGGTTAAGAAATACAATGAGCAGCAGAAGAACGTAAAAAATAACCGTGAGTTTGATGCCATCACCAAGGAAGTTGAACTTCAAGAACTTGAGGTTCAGATCTGCGAGAAGAAAATAAAGGAGGCAAAGGAGAAATCAGAAGCCAAGAAAGTTGAGATCGCAGGAATCGAAAAATTGATCAAGGAAAGAATGGAAGACCTTGACAATAAGAAAAATGAGCTAAGCGATATTTTGGGTGAGAGCCAGGAGGAAGAAAGAAAACTTCTTGTTGAACGTGAAAAGGCATCCAAAAAAATTGAAGATAAACTTTTAAAATACTACGATCGTCTTCGCGGAAGTCTATCCAATGGTTTAGCCGTAGTGCGCGTTGTAAGAGGAGCTGCTGAAGGATGTAACATCATTATTCCACCTCAAAAAATTGCTGAAATCCGTGAGAAAAAGAAAATTGTAATTGATGAACACTCTGGAAGAATTCTAGCAGATGTTGATATGCAATCCATGGAGGAAGAGGTAAAGCCTAAGAAAGCTGCCCCTGTTAAAAGAAAGAAAGTTGGCTAACCGCCAAACATATGATATTAAGAAAGCAGGCATTTTCGCCTGCTTTTTTTTGTTTTCGTTTTCATCCTTTGGTGTTGACAAGATCTGGGTTTTCGACCCTGACATACTAAAGGCATATCAGCTTGTGTTAAACCTGCAAACGGACCAGGCCTATTCAGAATTAAACAAAATCAATTCAAAGCGAAGCGAACTCCATAAGCTCTATGTGATAAGTCTCTGCGAAACAGTTGACGTTCTTATCACTGAGGATGCCAAAAAATTTGAAAAAATAGACGAGAATTTTAAAGAACGATTACGGTACATCCAAAGCCTCCCAACTAGCGCTGAGACACTTTTCTTAGAGGCGGAGTTAAATCTTCAAAGAGGCTTTAGTTTGATCAACCTTAATCAGGAACTCAGTGCAGTGTTTGCTATAAAAGCAGCCTATAATGCTGTACAGGAATGCTTAAAAAAATATCCTGATTTCATTCCAATAAGGAAGACAAGCGGAGTAATCCAGGTCATGGTAGGATCAATACCTGATAAATTTCATTGGTTTATGAGCCTATTGGGTATGAAAGGCTCTGTAAAAGTAGGACAAAAGCAATTGGAAGAATTGAGGGAATCCAAATCGTCCCTTAGCCTTGAGGCTACTGTTTTATACTTTACCATTAAGGGATTGATTAATCAACAGTTTGAAGAAGCCTCAAAAGGAATTGTAGAGTGCCTAAAGACCGACCCGGGTAATAGGCTGCTTCTTTTCCTGGGTGTAAATATGTTGATGAAAAATTCTCAAAGTGAAGAAGCATTAGGATTAGTACATTCGCTCGACCGACATACATTGGGGCTTCCTTTGTATTACATAGATTACCTCAGGGGAGAGATTCTGCTACAAAAAGGAGATTATCCACACGCAATACAAGCGTATCAGAAATTCATTAGAGGTTATAAAAGTCAAAGTTTTAAGAAAGACTCCTACTACAAAATATCGCTCTGTTACTTTCTTCAAAACAAGCGAGAACTGGCGCAGCAGAATTTTGATCTGGCAAAAAAGACAGGTAAAGATATCGCTGAACCTGATAAGGCTGCTTCTACACAACTGAAGGAAGACAAATTCCCGAATCCTAAAATATTGAAAGTAAGATTTTATACAGATGGTGGATATTACAAGGAGGCCAAAGAGGCACTAGCTAGCATAGTTCCAAACGATTTGGCTTCTTCTAAAGACCAAATTGAGTTCTATTATCGAAAAGCCAGATTATCTCACAAAATAGGTGAACTTCCATCCGCCAAACTTTTTTACAAACAAACCATCGATATGACTGGGGAGAATCCCTGGTACTTTGCACCCAACTCAGCCTTGCAGCTCGGCTATATAGCCCAATCTCAGAAAGACTATCCAGCAGCAAAAAAATATTTCGAAATGGCCCTCACCTACCGCCATCATGAATACAAAAGCAGTATTGATGGTAAGGCTAAATCTGCCTTAGAAACCCTGAAGAATTAAGCTATTGGAATTGGAATTCTTTTCTTTAACACTTCCAGATGAGACGTGTCATTATGCTTTTCAATAGAGAATAAAGTGCCAGAATAATTGATTTGGTAAAGGCACAAATTGGTATGCTCAAACGAATCCATGTTCTTTAGCGGGAGCTGAGAAAGCTGACATAGTAATATTCTCATAGCCCGGCCATGCATGCAGATTAAAATCGTTTTTGCCGGACTGTCACTAATAGATTTAATCACGGCCAGCTGGCGAATTGCCACTTCATCAGGGCTTTCTCCGCCTTCTATCCGCAGACTGGTTTTCCCTTGCTGCCACTGTCGCAACATATCATGGTAATACGCATCTTCGTCTGGAGTTATGGTCTGACCTTCTTTCTTTCCCCAACTGATTTCATTTAAACCAGAGTGTTTTTCATGTGGAATTCCAAGGTCAATAAATTGTTGTACCGACTCAATGCTTCTCTTCAAACTTGAGGTATAAATCGTATCAAATGGCACATGACCATAACCTTTAAAAAAAGCATCGGCCTGTGCACGTCCATTGTCGTTAAGGGAGGAGTCTACTCCACTGCCCTGCACAATCCCCCGAAGGTTGTAATCCGTTTGACCATGGCGAATAAGGTATATTTTTTTGCTGCTCAATTTCCTCTAATTTGGCGGCAAAAGTAATAAAAACAACCTGATATAACTGTATTACCAAACTTAGCTATGTCTTTTATCCAAAAGGGAATAACCATCGATCAACTCAACAAATTGTCGGCTAATACATTAGCAAATAGTCTAGGTATTGAAATGGTTGAGATTGGTGATGACTTTATTTCAGCAAAAATGCCAGTGGATCACCGAACACATCAGCCACTTGGTATGTTACATGGAGGTGCTTCTGTTGCGCTTGCTGAAACACTAGGCAGCATTGGTGCCTTTTGCAGTCTCGACAATAAAACGCAATACTGTGTTGGTCTTGAAATCAATGCTAATCATATTAAGAGCATCAAAAGCGGATTTGTAATAGGTACCGCACGGCCTATACATATTGGTAAGAAAACACAAGTTTGGGAAATAAAAATTACAAATGAACAAAAGGAACTGATCTGTATAAGCCGCATTACCATGGCAGTAATAGACAGACGTTAATCATCTTTTCATGCAAGAATCTGAAACAGTATCCGCTCAAGCAACAACAGAACGAGTACTACTCCCATATCTGCTTAAAAAGCACTTAGCAACGGGCGGTGCCGTTAGTTTGTGGCGCCTTCCAAATTCAGATGAAAAACACTTATTAGTAAGCCTTGATGGCGTTACCGCTTTAGATGATATTGTACTTGAAGAATCCTCAATGGGCTTCATATTCAGTCCATTTGACAACACCAAGCAAAAACTTTTTCTAAGAGGTGATCAGATTTTTTCATTCAAAAATGGTGAGCTCTCAAAAGAGAATATATCTTCTTTTGATCTATCCGACATTAGGAGTGAACAGAAAACCGATTCAAAAAAACCTGGCTATTACTTTGCCTCCGACAGCTCCATTCAATCCATCGAAAAGAACCATTATTTAAAACTAGTTAATAAATGCCTTGAAGGAATTACCAATAAGGAGTTCGAAAAAGTAGTACCATCCAGGAGCCAAGATTTCCCGCTTCAGGAAGATTTTGATCCACTAGCCACTTTTAATAAGCTCTGCGAAACGTACCCGTCTGCATTTGTTTCCCTTGTATCGACTTCTGAAACCGGAACTTGGATTGGTGCAACACCAGAGCTGTTGGTTAGCATTGATTCGAAGATGAAGTTCAAAACAGTAGCTTTGGCTGGAACAAAAATATTTGAAGAAGGTAGTGATCTAAAATCAGTTGCGTGGACACAAAAGGATATAGAAGAGCAGGCCATGGTCTCACGATATATTATCAATTGTTTTAAAAAAATCCGGCTTCGAGAATACATAGAGCATGGACCCAGAACCGCCATTGCAGGAAACCTCATCCACTTAAAAACAGATTATGAAGTTGATATGCTTGCAACAAGATTTCCGCAGTTAGGATCAGTTATGCTTAAACTACTCCATCCAACCTCTGCTGTTTGTGGTATGCCATTGGATGCTACAGCTCAGTTTATTAAGGAGAACGAAGGATATGATAGAGAATACTACAGTGGTTATCTTGGGCCTGTTAATTTCAAAAACGAAAGCAATATTTTTGTTAACCTACGGTGCATGCAGGTGCAAAAGACAAAAGGTTGGTGCTATGCTGGTGCAGGAGTAACAATTGATTCAGTTCCCGAGCAAGAGTGGCTAGAGACCGAAATGAAAATGAATACGCTAATGAATGTGCTTAACAACTAGTTTAGATGAAACATTGGCAGCCTATCTATGACATTGCACAACTTTGCTCCCTAAAAGGAATTCAACAAGCTATACTATGCCCTGGTTCACGTTCAGCTCCTCTTACATTAGCTTTTGCCCAACATCCAAAGATTACTGCCCGAACCATTAGTGATGAGAGAAGTGCAGCTTTTGTTGCCTTGGGTATTTCACAGCAAACTACCATGCCCGCAGTGCTGGTTTGTACTTCTGGTAGTGCGGCTTATAATTTTGCTCCTGCTATTGCAGAAGCATTTTTTCAACAAGTACCACTGATTGTATTTACAGCGGATCGTCCATCTGAATGGGTAGACCAATTGGATGGCCAAACAATAAGACAAACTAATATCTATGGTAAACATGTAAAAAAATCATTTGATCTACCTCAAGAGTATGACCATCCCGACAGCCAATGGCAAATTAACAGGATGATAAATGAATCCATTAATCTGGCTCAAGAATTTCCAAAAGGTCCCGTTCACATCAACGCACCATTTCGAGAACCGTTATACCCATCAAAAGGAGAAACTATTAATTTCAGTAAGGAAGTACGAGTAATAGATTCAACAGCGGCAATACATACACTTTCAGAAGATTCAATTAATAGGTTTCAGAAAAAACTGGCTGCTTATAATAAAGTAATTGTTGTTGGAGGGCAAAATGACCACGATGAAAGATTGTTAAAATCGATAGATAAATTTTGTAAGAACCAAAACTCCCCATTAATTGGAGATATTATTTCAAATCTTCATTCTATCAAGTCTGCCCTTCGACATGCCGATGTTTTTATTGGTCAGGCAAGTGATTCCATAAAAAAAACACTTCAACCCGATTTGCTCATCACCTTTGGCAAATCTGTTATTTCAAAACAGCTTAAACAATTCCTCAGAAAATACAACCCGAAAGAACATTGGCACATTCAATCTAATGGATACGTTCCAGACACTTTTCAAAAACTTACACATATAGTTCCACTCGAACCACAGTTTTTCTTCGATGAGTTTAGTACAGTAAAAAGTTATTCGGATTTTGAAACTCAAAAAAAGAAGAACTATTTAAAATTGTGGGAAGTTGAAGAGCATCGCATTGATCGTCCCATGGAAGATTTCTTTTTAACTCCCAGTCTAAGTGAATTACACCTCGTACGTGAATTAATTCGATCGCTTCCGGTTCGCTGCAACCTTCATCTGGCCAATAGCATGTCTGTGCGTTATGCTAACATCATTGGCCTTGCGGCAAACAACAAAGGCATCCATGTTTTTAGTAACCGTGGTACTAGCGGAATCGATGGTTGTACCAGCACTTCTGTTGGCCATTCATTAACCAGTGAAATACCAAACATTCTAATAACAGGCGATGTCGCTTTCTTTTATGACCGCAATGCATTTTGGCATAACTACTCATTACCTAATCTTCGTATAGTAGTGCTAAATAATCATGGCGGAATTATTTTTAGTATGATAGATGGGCCTGGAAACTCATCTGAGTCTGCGGAATACTTTGTTACGAATCAAAAACTCACCGCAAAGAATTTATCAACAGAATTTGACTTTGACTATTTGAAGATGGATAACCTTCGGAAAGTGAAAAACTCAATTCAGGATTTTTTTGAATTCAATGGTCGTACAAAGATCCTTGAAATTGAAACAGATAAGGAACTCACAAAAAAAATATTTAACGATTTTATTACTACCATTAAAAAAGTGTATGAAGCTTAACTACGATTGGAAACCTGTTAAAGAGTACAGCGAAATACTTTTTCACAAATACGAAGGTATTGCTCGAATCAGCATCAACAGACCAAAGGTGCATAATGCGTTCACTCCTTTAACAGTAAAGGAGATGATCGATGCGATGTACATCTGCCGCGAAGATTCAGAAATAGGAGTTATCATTTTAACTGGTGAAGGAGGAAAGGCCTTTTGCAGTGGAGGTGATCAAAGTGTGAGGGGTCATGGCGGTTACGTTGGTACGGATACAGTACCCCGGTTGAATGTACTTGATTTGCAAAAATTAATCCGATCCATTTCAAAACCTGTGATTGCCGCTGTGGCAGGATGGGCAATCGGTGGAGGTCATGTGTTACATGTTGTTTGTGATTTAAGTATTGCTGCAGAAAATGCTCGATTCGGACAAACAGGCCCAATGGTAGGAAGTTTTGATGGAGGATTTGGTGCCTCCTACCTGGCTAGGATTGTGGGCCAGAAGAAAGCTCGTGAGATATGGTACTTATGCGATCAGTATGATGCACAGGAAGCTCTTGATA
The DNA here is from genome assembly GCA_031384515.1 of Bacteroidia bacterium. GTDB lineage: Bacteria > Bacteroidota > Bacteroidia > Cytophagales > Cyclobacteriaceae > ELB16-189. The sequence continues at coordinate 57,825 of JANNAQ010000075.1, read as the reverse complement.
TGGGATTAGTAAATAAAGTTGTTCCTCTTGAAAAATTAGAAGAAACCTATGTGCAGTGGGCCAAAAAGATTTTAAAGAAAAGTCCATTAGCCATTCGAATGTTGAAATGTTCGTTCAATGCCGAATTGGATGGACAAGCAGGTATTCAGGAGCTCGCTGGTAACGCTACGCTACTATACTATCTAAGTGATGAAGCAAAAGAAGGAAAGAATGCATTCCTTGAAAAACGTGAACCTGACTTTTCCAAGTTTCCAAAATTCCCATAGCCAAAGGCTATAAATTAAAAGCTAACTAAACTACCCGAGAGAATTAATTAACAAAATGACATCGGCAATCCATTGGGTTAACTTAAATGGAGTAATCTATACTTTTGATCAACTGAAATCCGGTTCGTTCAAATCAGGTAACAACCCATTTGAGGAAAGTACGTTGGGTTTTTGTCAGGATTGGTTAACTGGTAAGCAGGAGTTTAAACTGCAAACTTCAGGTTCAACAGGCTCACGTAAAATTATTACGGTTTCACGCCAGCAGATGGAGGCAAGCGCACGTCTTACGATAGAAGCCTTACAGCTAAAATCTAACGATACTTCATTGGTTTGCCTTGACACAAAATACATTGCCGGACAAATGATGTTGGTGAGAAGCCTAACCCACAGAATGAATATTGTGGTTGTAGATCCTTCGTCCAATCCTTTTGAAAGCATTCCTTTATCCCTTTCTGTTGACTTTGCGGCATTCGTCCCCTACCAACTAGAAACAATTCTTAACTCTACCCACAGCATTCGACTTGGAAACCTAAAACATTCAATAATTGGAGGAGCCCCACTTGACCTGAAGACAAGAGAAGCATTGCATTCAATGGCTTGTAAGTTTTATGCGACCTATGGAATGACTGAAACACTTTCACATATTGCATTGCAGCAACTGAATGGAGAACAATCCCAAGACTATTTTGAAGCACTAGATAAAATCACAATTGGTAAAGACGCGCGAGGATGCTTGACTATACACGCAAACTATCTGGGTCCCGAAAAAATAATTACCAATGATCTTGTTGAACTTATTAGTCCAAAGAAATTCAGGTGGCTTGGCCGATGGGATAATATTATCAATTCAGGAGGTATAAAAGTAGTGCCCGAAAAAGTTGAACTAGAGGTACAGAAAATTTTTGAAGATCTAAATCTAAAGAATCGCTTTTTCGTGTTCGGTTTCCCTGATGATCGGTTACACCAGAAGGTAGTTTTACTTATTGAGGGATCCGCCTTTGCCAATGAAACTCAAGCAAAAATCGAAATGAAACTCGAGGAAAAATTGGACCACTATCATAGGCCGAAGGAATTAAGATTTATTCCTAACTTCAAAGAAACAGAGAATGGCAAAGTAAAACGGTCAGAAACTGCAAATCTAATCCCCATCAGAGCCCAATGAATTGAGTCCTGATGAGTTTCGACTAACCGCTAAGTTAATTTCTTATTGCTTCTTACCTTTTAAATGAACAATCTCCTTTTGAAGGTCAAGAACCATACTGGCGAGCTGATCGACTGACACTTCATTTTTACTATCCACATCGGGGAACTGAACACTGATATAAGCCTTTGCTGCCCAAGCCTCCACTACATCGTCTGCATCAATTTGAAAGGGAGCATAGTGTCTATTGTCCGATACAAGAAAGAGCTTACCGGTATCTGCGATGTAGTTAAACGCTCGCTTGTAAACAATGCCTTCGCGATTCGTTACTAGAACATACGTTTTGCCATTTTTCAATTCGCGCAAATCATCCACATATTCACCAATAACGATCGTTCCAGGCATTAATGGCAACATCGAATCCCCACTAATTTCAAAGGCACGATAGGTTCCCTGTCCTAATATTGGGAGCTTAAACTTTGGAAGTTCTTTGACATATTCTGAGTCGGCATAGCCATTGAGATATCCAGCCGCTGCCTTGTACGGAACCAACTCAATATTGTCCTTCTTAAACTCATCAACTGTGACCACTAATACGTCTTTACCTCTTAAGTATTTTTCTGTTTTACCAGGTATGGAATCTCCCTGAGTAATGTCAGCCCCGATAAACGTGTCCACGGAAATACCAACTAGCTCAGCCATTTTTTGCAAAAGATCAAGACGAGGCTCCGCTCTGCCCTCTTCATAGGCGCCAACCAGAGATCGCTTGATCCCTAATTTCTGGGCAAACTGATCTTGGGTAAGATTTAGTTGCTTTCGTACAAAACGTACGTTCTCATTTAACTTATGCATAGTTTAAGAGTTTAATCCTATTGTTTTAAATACTAAAATCTTTCCAGAATTGATTTCCCGATTTCTTAATGAAAACAGATTTCGTTGATAGTACCTATCCGAAAACTGCATGGCACCAATATGCCTGCTTATCTTCTCAACCACCTCACGAAGCGAGGTCTTAGGCTCAGCTAACAAATAGCCGTAACACTCTTGATTGAATCCCTGTGTTGCAAATTTGACCTGAAAACGACCCGAATCCAGCCTCTTGCTTTTAAGTTTGAGTCTATAGTCTAAATCCTCCATTGGCTAAATATTTTAGCTAATAAAGAGGCTTATTTCATTTAAAGCAAATAAAATGACTAAATAATTTAGTTTATTCTATTATTTGCCAATCCTGGCGGGGATAATGCATAAGTAGACCCTTGTCTACTTTGAGTGGAGCATCAAAATTATCATCATAAATGGCACCTGTACCCAATCCCTGAGGTATTTTAATTGAATAATTAGAAGCGAACTGGGCAATGGCATTAAGCCCAACATTCGACTCCAGTGCTGAAGTAAGCCACCAGCCAATATTCCTGGACTCAGCGATTTCAATCCATTCAGAACAAGATTGAAGGCCACCATGTAAAGTGGGTTTAAGAATGATATAGGTAGGCTTACAGTGATCAAGAAGTTGTTCTTTCGATACTCGGTTGGATACCCCTATCAGTTCTTCATCAAGAGCCACCGGTATTGGCGATATCCGACAAAGTTCGGGCAAGTAATCTGATTTGGTCTTAATGGGCTGTTCAATGGAATGAATCGTAAACTTGGAAAGTTCCTTAAGCTTATACAAGACATCATCCTGCTTAAAAGCACCATTGGCGTCTAACCTTATCGTTATATCCAGGCGAAAATACTTTCTCCTAATGTACTGCAGGATATCGCATTCTTTTTCAAAATCGAGGCCGCCTACTTTAAGTTTTATGCAGCGGAACCCATCTTGAATTTTTATCTCAACCTGCTGCAACATGAAATCCATACCTCCCATCCAGATAAGTCCATTGATTGGAATAGCCTGGCCTTTTATGAAATCGTTTTGAAAAAGAGTTCGGTTACCACCATTCAGCAAATCCAAAAGGGCTGTTTCTAGTGAAAAAAAGATCGCGGGATGATTTTCTAATGATTCAAAGTTTCCAAGAATGAAGGCAGAAAGCGATTTAAGATCATGGGAAATAGGTATTCCAATTTTTCGCTCATTTATCTGATCAATGATCTTTTTAACCATCACCTCAGTGTCCGCCTCCAGGCTCAGCCCAGGCAAGGGACCACATTCACCCATGCCAAAGCATTCAGGGTTAGATTCTTCCCATACTTTGATAAACCAGGAATGTCTTTCTTTAATTGTGCCCCGCGAGGTGCGGGCATCAAAACGAAAGTGAAATGTCTTTTTAAAGAAGCTTGCCCTTAGTGACATTCTGCTAATATGGCTGCCTTTCAGCGGAATTACAAAGAAGGCAATTAAATTTACGGCCGATGATAAAATCTATTGATATCCGAGACTATACGTATGACTTGCCGCAAAGCAAGATTGCCATACATCCTCTTCAAGAACGAGACCAATCAAAATTATTGGTTTACAAGGATGGCGAAATCAAGCATAGCCAATTCTCTTCATTAGTTGAGCACTTGCCCGGGAGCTCATTACTTTTTTTTAACGATACAAAGGTTATCCCTGCAAGGCTTCTCTTTCAAAAAGATAGTGGATCTAAAATCGAATTATTTCTACTTAATCCTATCGAACCTTCCACCTTACTTCAAATGGCAATGGAGGCAACAACCAGCACATCATGGAAGTGCACTATTGGGAATTTAAAACGATGGTCAGATGGAATGATTCTTACCAGAAGATCAGATAGTATAGAGTTACAAGCCAGACTCCTGGATAGGCAGGAAGGGATAATTAATTTCACTTGGTCTCCCCCATCAATTTCATTTGCTGAAATTGTTAATGCTTTCGGAATTACACCCTTGCCCCCTTATATAAAACGTGAAGCAAGTTTAGCTGATCGTGAAAATTACCAAACAATATACTCCCATTATGAAGGAGCCGTAGCAGCACCAACAGCAGGGCTTCACTTTACTAAAAAGGTACTTGGGGATCTTAATCAAAAAGGATTCCGTACAGATTTTCTTACGCTGCATGTAAGTGCGGGGACCTTTCAGCCAGTCAAGGCGGCTAATGCCATTGATCATGACATGCATTCTGAACAGATAGTGGTCAATTCAAGAAATCTTGAAAACCTGCTTTCCGATAAAATGATAATTGCTGTTGGCACCACCTCTATGCGTACACTGGAAAGCTTGTATTGGTATGGAGTCAAACTCATCCAGGATTCAACTGCGGAATTTGAGATAAGCCAATTCGATCCTTACCAGCTGTCGACACACTATTCCAAAAAAGAAGCATTTACTGCTGTTTCTAAAAAAATGGAAGCCGAAAAGAACGAAACTATCACCGGTAAAACTTCCATTTTTCTATTTCCTGGGTACTCCTTTAAAGTGTGTGAGGCCTTGATAACAAATTTTCATCAGCCCGGGTCTACCCTGATGTTACTAGTTGCTGCATTTATAGGTGAAGACTGGCGCAAGGTGTACCAAGACGCTTTGGATAACAACTACCGATTCTTAAGTTATGGTGATAGCTCTTTCCTCCTTCCAAGATCGACATTTAACGCATAGTTACTGCATTCAATAACCATACTCAACAATCTATTAAAGTGTTACATTAAGAGGCCAAAAGAATTGCAATTAGCTAGGTAGTGGCGCATTCGTTTTAGTTATTTTGGAGTTAAACCTTACTAAATTAATACAAGGATTAAATTTTGACTGTCAATAATTTACGGCCTCAAACATAAAGGAATTAGATTTTGGTAGGATTTTTCACCAAAAATTTTCAAATTTAAAGTCTAAGCCTTGAATAGTATGAAGCAACGAATACTAAAATTCCTTGACGTTGAACCCGAAGAATCTGGTCCGGTGTTTCTACTGCTGGCCATAAGTTTCATGTTAGGGTTGTTTTTAGCAACCGTAACTGTTGGCTCTCAAACACTATTCCTCACTCATTTTAGCGAAACAAAAGATCTGCCAAGGGCTTTAGTTATTTCAGGATTACTTGGTTTGACCGCAACAGCCATTTACAATTTCCTTCAAGGCCGGATACCTTTTACTTATCTGGCCATTGGCAGCCTTACGGCTCTTTTGGGTCTTACTGCATTTATTGAATTCGGTGAAGGTCTTGTTGCCGATGACAACCTCCTCTATTATTATGGCTTCACCCTGATTCTTCCATTCACGTTCCTAAGTATGCTCGTATTTTGGGGAGCTTTTGAACGGATGTTTAACCTCCGGCAATCTAAGCGAATAATAGGAAGCGTTGACCTTGGTACGATGGCGGCACAGATTCTAGCCTTCTTCACTATTCCCGTTCTGTTACAATTCGGAGTACCGATAGCTACACTTTTTACAATTGGTCTATTTAGTATCAGCGGATATCTTCTTTTATTCATCGTATTGTCAAACCGATACCTTCGCAAAGGAATGTCGGTTACATCAGAAGCTGACCATCAAAAGATTAGTGCAATACAGTTTTTCAAGAATAAGTATCTCGTCTGGATGTCCTTGTTTATCATTGTCTCGTTGGTCGCAACTCGGTTTATCGACTATTCCTTCTTTAACGTTTCGGGCGCACGATTCGATTCCGAGCGACTTCCTTATTTCTTATCCTTATTTGAAGCAACTATCGTAATTTTTAGTTTTCTTTTTACAACGTTCGGCACAGACCGGATACTTCAAGATTACGGCCTAAGGATTTCGTTGTTGATCACCCCCTTGTTGCTAATCATATTTACAGGTGGAGCATTTGCCCTGGGTATTGCCTTTGGATTTGATGCTGGGGCAGATGGAAATGTGGTCTTCTTCTTTATTATGGTGGCTATGAGTAAACTATTCATTAGCTCACTAAGAGATGCCTTGGATAGCCCTGTGTTTAAATCCTATTACGTACCTATTGATAGAGCCATCAAACTAGATGCACAAACCAAGCTCGATGGATTTATCACCGCCCTTGGTAGTACAATTGCCGGTGGTTTGATTTTGTTGATTAACCAATTCAATTTTTTTGATCTTCTATCTATTACCATGTTTACGATACCGGTTCTTGTCATCTGGTATTTAGTGACTAACAAAATGTATAGCGGCTATCGAAGCACCTTACAAAATTCTCTGGTAAAAAATAAAGGCAGTGTAGATAAAGACCACGTAAGGGAATACACCATGGACAGCATCCTGGAAAAAGAAGTAAGAAGCACAGCCGAAGAAAAAGCAATTTACGGACTCCGCCTCATGGAGAAACTCGAGCCAGCCTTATTTGAAAGCTCCATTATTACTCTTGCTGAAAGTAAATTAAAGAAGGTAAAGCAATTTGCATTAGACAAAATTCAACAAATTGGTTTGAATCCTGAATCAGAAATGCAAGGTCTGGCCAAACGTGCGGCTGGCGATCTGGAAGACAGCGATTTGCTTTCTATCTCACCAGAGAAATTAATGAAGTTAAGTAAATCGGTAAAACAATCTGACCGATTATTAGCTGCTAAGCTTTTACGAAAACTGATAAGCCCCAAAACCATTTTCATTCTGTTGGAAATGATGAGGGATGCGGACCCAAAAGTTAGAGGTGAAGCATTACTCACTGCCAGGAAGGTGAAGCGTCCTGAAACCTGGAACGTTTTGATTGAATTACTTGGCTCTCCTGCTTACTCACACGCTGCAGCTGCTGCACTAAAAGAAGCTGGTGCCCCCGCATTGCAGCACTTAGAAACCGCGTTTCATAAATCTGGCCAGAGCGACTTGGTCATGCTTAAAATAGTTTCCATCATTGGCCATATCGGTGGCAAAGAAGGTATGGAGCTACTTTGGAAAAAAGCGGATTACCCGGATAAGCGTATTGTTAAACAAATCTTGTATTCACTTAGGTATATCAATTATAAAGCAAGGGGAAGAGAAGTTCTAGCCGTTAAAGATTTGCTGGATATTGAAATGGGCAAAACGCTTTGGAACCTTGCCGCTTTAGATGAACTACCGGCTGAAGAGCAGCATTTTGAGTTCTTGAGGGAAGCTTTGAAGGAGGAGATACGTGATAATTACGATCACCTTACTCTTCTGTTGTCCTTATTATATGATTCAGAGTCCGTTCAATTGGTAAAAGAGAATATAGAAGCAGGAACGCCTGACTCTATTTCATATGCACTTGAGCTGTTGGATTTATTCGTTGATCAGGATTTAAAGCCAAAACTTATTCCACTGCTGGATGACTCGAAACTAAGCGATAAACTCGAAAAACTTCAAACCTATTTTCCAAGGGAAAGTTATGGGCCGGTACAGGTAATTAATTACATCCTTAACCGTGACTTTAATTATAACAATCGATGGACGAAGCTATGTGCAGTCCATGCCTCTGCATATATAAAAGATTTCCGGGTTAGCCGTGGACTTATTAGCCAAATGTTTAACCCAGATAAACTACTTCAGGAAACATCGGCTTGGGTGATTTATAATAAAGACAAAGCTATCTATCCTGTGATAGCCGAAAGATTACCGTTAAAGGATAAAAAGTTTCTGGATTCGGCCATTGAAAACAATCAACTACTAGACGGGCTTGATGATGGATTTTTCCTGGGATTTGAAATGGTGTTGTTCATTAAGCAGTTACCCGTATTCAAGGGCATTTCAGGAAACCTAGTCAGCGATTTGGCAGACAAGATTATCCCTGTGACCTTAAACCCTAAAGACAAACTTGTACTGAATGAAGAAGAAGATAACCAACCTATATTGATTATTGCCCACGGAGCCGCCAAAATAAAAAGTGGTACAAACGAAATAGGTACCTTAAAGCAGGGCGATGTATTTGGCGACTTATTTCAGGAAGGATCTTCACAGAAAATTACAGAAGCTGAGGCCTTAGAAAGAACAGTAATATTCAAAATCAACATGGTTGATTTCTATTTTGTGCTTGCCAACCACCATGACTTGGTGCAAGGGCTTATTAAAAATGTTACCAGAAAACTTGTAAAACAAAACGCATAAGTGATTTTAGAAGTTAAGAATCAGAATTATTAGAATTTGTAAAGACTTTAAACTTTCATAACAATGGCTTTTGAAATAGATGTTCTCATCACGTTTGCGGACAAAGACAATGAAACCGCAAAGAAAAGTGAGGCGGGTTGGGTATCGCAATTCAAGAAATTTTTAGAGTTGATGCTCTATCAGGTACTTGGCGAAAAACCAAATATATTGTTGAAAGGAGAATATGATTCCGTCACAGCCTCCACTTTGGACAATGCAGCAGTTTTGGTGACCGTTATTTCGAAAGAATTTGTACAATCCGGAAGATGTTTGGACACTGTAGAAGGCTTCTATAAAGCAACTTCCGCTTCAAAGGTTAACCGCGTCTTCAAGGTATTAAAGTCTCCACTTTCAATTCAGGAGCACCCTCCTCGCCTTCGCGAGTTGATAGGTTATGACATGTTTCAATTAGATAACGAGACTGGTGCCATGAAGGAATACACTGACTTTTTCAGCCTCGAAGCTGAAAAACAGTATTGGATGAAAATGGTTGACCTTGCTTATGATATACATGAATCACTTCTGCTACTCCGGCAGGGAGAAACAAAATCAGAAGTGAAAAATATCTTCAAAAGAAAAAGCATTTACCTGGCAGAAACAGGACATGACATCGCGGTACAGAGAAATATCATTAAGCGAGAACTATTGCGTCATGGCTATATTGTATTACCACAGCATACATTGCCGCAAAACTTCACAGAGTTGGAAAATAGCGTAAAAAAAGATTTAGAAGAATGTAGCTTTTCGATACACTTAATTGGAAGTTCATATGGAGAAATCCCTGAGGGATCTGACCGTTCAGTGATCGACATCCAAAATCAACTTTCAGCCGAGCAGAGCCATCGCAAAAAAGAAAATAAAGAAGAATTCAATCGCCTGATATGGATTGCCCCAAATCTTAAAAATGCAAGCGATAAGCAAAAATCATTTATCGACACAATCAGACGCGATGTAGAAGCACAAGAAGGTGCAGAGATCCTTCAAAATCCACTGGAGGATTTTAAAAACATTATGCGTGAAGAGTTACTGGAATCCTTGGAAAGAAAGGAACCAGACGGCTACACAGGAAAATCAATTTATGTCGTTCACGATCGCATGGACGACCAGGAAGTAAAGCCATTTAAAGAAGCGATAGAAAAGTCTGGGTTTAGAATATTAACGCCTGCTTTTGAAGGTGAACTATTAGATGTAAGAAAAAATCATATCGACAATCTCAAAAATTTTGATGGAGCTATCATTTTTAAAGGCAAAGTAAATGACCAGTGGGTGCGCATGAAGGCACTTGATTTATTGAAGGCTCCTGGTTTTGGAAGAAAAAAACCAATACTAGGAAAGGCTATTGTTTCATCTTCGTCAACGAATACCGATTTGGAAACCTTTAAAAGTCAAAACATGACTGTTATTTCCGGTGATCAGAATAAACGGATGGAATCCCTAAAAATGTTTTTACAAGAATTTAATGCATAAAAAATATGAGCCAGTCAACTGAAGAAACGAAAGGTGCTTCTACCCATGTTGGGGTGGATAACCCGTTCCCCGGTCTTCGTCCTTTTAAAATTGAGGAAAGTCACCTTTTTTTCGGACGAGAGGGACAGAGTGACGAAGTGTTACTAAAGCTTTCCAAGAGCCGGTTTGTAGGTGTAATCGGACCCTCAGGAAGTGGTAAGTCTTCGTTCATTTATTGTGGTGTACTACCCATTTTATACGGAGGCTTTCTTACTGATACCAGCCCGAATTGGGAAGTGGTTGTTACCCGCCCCGGTGCAGGTCCTATCGATAACCTGGCAGAGTCATTACTCAAGAGCTCGAAGGAATACAACAATGCTGATCCTGATGACCGTAAGATAAAGCGAACTATTGTTTCCACTTTGTTACGGAGTAGTTCACTTGGCTTGGTGGAAGCCATTCAGCAATTAAGAAGGTCTGAAGACATCAACTACTTAATTCTTGTTGACCAGTTTGAAGAATTATTCCGCTTCAAAGACAGTACCGATCCCAACTCAGTAAATGAGACGCTTGCGTTCGTCAACCTGTTGATGGAGGCCATTAACTATACCGATAATCCGATTTACGTTGCCATCACCATGCGTTCGGATTTTATTGGTGATTGTGCACAGTTTCCTGAATTAACCCGCAAGATCAACGATAGTCACTACCTGATTCCTCAAATGACCCGCGAACAAAAGCGCAGAGCCATTGAAGGACCTGTTGCCGTTGGTGGGGCTACTATTTCTTCGCGCCTTGTTCAACAATTACTGAATGACTTAGGAGATAATCCAGATCAATTGCCAATTCTTCAGCACGCTCTAATGCGCACATGGAGTTATTGGGCCAACTACAAAGATTACGATGAGGAAAACGTAGACCTTAAACATTACGAAGCCATAGGCACGATGGCGGAAGCGTTGTCTCAGCACGCGAACGAAGCCTATGACGAATTGGAGGAAGACCAAAAGCGCATTTGCGAAATCATCTTTAAAGCCATCACTGAAAAACGAGGTGAGAACTTTGGTATACGCAGGCCGACACGCCTAAATGAAATTGCTTCCATTGCCGATGTATCGGAAGCCGATGTTATCGAAGTACTTGAGAAATTCCGCGAACCAGGAAGATCACTCCTCACTCCCGCCTACGGAACAACATTAGGTTCCAAATCCATGATCGATATCTCGCATGAAAGCTTGATGCGGATATGGGTGCGATTAAAGAACTGGGTAGATGACGAAGCCGATGCTGTGCAAATGTATTTGCGTCTGGCGGAAGCCGCCTCTATGTATCAGGTAGGCAAGGCTAGCTTATGGAGACCACCAGATTTACAACTTGCACTCAACTGGCAGGTGAAGCACAAACCAACTTTGGTTTGGGGGCAACGTTACCAACCTGCATTTGAACGAACGATGATCTTCCTCGAATACTCCAAGAAGGAGTTCGAGACCGAGCAACGGATAAAGGAACTGGAGCAGAAAAGAAAACTGCAACGCGCCCGAACCACAGCATTGGTGTTGGGAGGATTCTTAGTCTTGGCGCTTGTAGCGGTTGTGTATGCATTTGTTCAACAAACAGAGGCAAACCGGCAGCGAGAATTGGCGGATAAGAACGCGAAAGTAGCTCAGGAACAATCTGCATTAGCAACAGAAAACGAAAAGAAGGCTCTTCTAGAAAAAGCAGAAGCAGATAAACAACGACTTGCTGCCGAGGATGCCAGGAAACAAGCGGTTGCCAGTGCTGAAGAAGCAAAGAAAGCACAGCTAGCAGCCGAAGAACAAAGGAAGCTGGCATTAATTTCAGAAGCTAAAGCAGTCAAAAATGAAAAGACGGCTCAAGAGCAAACAAGACGTGCTGAAGCAGAATCAAAACGTGCCAATGAGGCTGCAGCCAGGGCGCTTCGTCAACAGTATTTATCTACTGCCAAGGGTATGGCATTAAAATCAAAGGAACTTACAAATGATGTTGAGCAAGAATCTTTGATAGCGCAGCAGGCCTATAAGTTTAATATTGCTTATGCAGGTTATCCCTTCGATAATGATATTTACAATGGACTATCGAAGGCGCTAAGTCAAAACAAAGATCCGCTTACTCAAAATCTGGAAGGCCATGACAAAGGAGCGGCCCGAGCATTGGTAGCACACGAAAAGGCAAATAACATTTATAGTGGTGGAAGTGATGGAAGGATCATCCAATGGAGTTTGGTTAGCAATAAGTGGACCCCAAAAGAATTGGTTCCTTTCAGAGGCGATGTCTTCCAGGTCTTTGCCATGGATGTAAGCCCTGATGGTAGATGGCTTGCAGCCGGGGGCCTTGCCGCGGGAGATGCTAAGCTAAACTATGTTGAACTTTATGACCTGCAGAACCTGAGTACACCTCCGAAAAAAATAGCAGGATTTAGTCTAAACGTAGACGATATCGACTTCACGTTAGATAGCAAAGGTTTTTATGCACGTGACAATGCCGGCCGAAGCATCAAGTACTCCGACCTTTCCACCGCCAATGAAGTTATTTCTACGAAACAGAAGATCACGGACATTGCTCTTAGCCCCGATGGAAACAGACTTGCAGGAACCAGTAGCAATGGAATACTTTATACATGGGATCTGAAAAACAATTATACTGTTAAAGAAGTATTCAAAAACGCAGGCGGAGTTGAACTGACTACCCTTGCCTATGCGCCTGACAACAGCAGAAGTATAATTATTGGCGACAACCTTGGCCTTATCCGGATAGTGAGAGAGGATATTGTTATGCAACCTCGTATTCTCTCTGGGCATACTGCGCATATTGAACACATTCACTTTAACCATGCCGGTAAATTTATGGCTACTACCAGCCGCGATAAAACGGTACGGCTATGGAATTGGGAAAAGTTAAATGAGCAGCCTATCGTTCTAAGTGACCACGCAGACTGGGTATGGAGCTCGACCTTTTCACCCAACGATGAACAATTACTGGTTGGTGTTAATAGTAGCAGTAGCAACAGTGCGAAGTCGAACGAAACCATACATGCCTGGCCTACAGCCATTGAAAGTATGTCGGAGTTGTTGTGCACGTACGTTAAACGTAATCTCACAAAAGATGAGTGGGACGTTTATGTGAGTCCAGATCTGAAGTATGAAAAAACATGTGATAATTTTCAAGTGAATAATAAATAAACGGTAAGCAGAAAACGGTGATCGGTAATCGGTAGTAAGAACTGATTACTGATTACCAATTTTAGTTCGATAATTAATAAATGTGTAAATGATGAAAATTGTAGTTGGCATTACTTTCCTTTCACTTGTAACACTTTCTTGTCAGGTATTCGGGCAGGCCTCCACCTGCACACAAACGCTACGGCTTGTGCAGTCTACCTATGAACAAGGAAGATTACATGAACTGGAGACTTTAATGAGCGCATGCCTTAAGAGTGGGTTTGATGATCAGCAAAAAGTACAAGCATACCGCTACCTCACACTCGCCTATATTTATCTTGAAGAGCCGGAAAAAGCCGATGCTGCCATGTTAGATTTATTAAATTCTGATCACTTCTTTAAGCCTAATGATGCCGTAGATCCTGCTGAGTTTATTGCCCTCTATCGCAAATTCAGGGTTAATCCTTTGTTCAGGTATGGTTTTAAAATCGGCCCGACTGCCACCATGCCTGCCATCCAGGAAACATTTTACGTGGGAAGCAGCGCACAAGGCAATGGAAAATTTGCTCCTAAAGTAGGCTTCTCATTAGGTCTAGCTTTTGAAAAAGACTTTCCTGGCTTTATCAAGAATTTCTCAATCGCACCGGAAATAGTGTTTGTCACAAGGAGTTACTCGTATTCAAATCCAACCTTGACTATAAATGATAATGAAAATGCGCCTACTCCTGAAGTATTCTCGCAAAATGCGAACCTGTTAAAGCAAAGCTGGCTTGATCTCAATCTTCTTGTGCAATATAAACTAAGCGAAAGCAAGTTCAATCCCTACGTAAGCATAGGGCCAGGAATAAGCTATTTATTAACTTCTTCAAATAATATTGCCACTCAGGTTGTAAACCAGGGTGCAATCACGGGTAAGGCCATTGATACCAAAACATCTTATAATCCACTGGCCTATTCAGCTATTATTTCAGTGGGCTCAAAAATTCGACTTGGAGGCTTTTACCTTACAGGTGATCTGCGGTATCAATACGGACTAAACAATGTGGTGAATACATCAAGCCGTAGCAATCCAATAGCTCTTTTTGATTACGGATATGTGCCACCTAATTATCGCCAAAACAATTTAACAATTAACCTAGGCTTAGTGATTCCATATTTTAGCCCAAAGAAATTGGTCAATTAGTGTTAGTATGAAATTAGAATTACACCGAATCAAAACTTAGTGACCTGGTGTCTTTGTGGCTCACATCATGTTGCCACGGAGACTCAAAGGCACAAAGAAAAATGTAAAGTAACACCAGTAAATAACATCATATCGAATTGAATTTTAAGCCGATGAAAAAAATTCTTTACCTAGCCGTTTTTGCGCTACTCTCCTCTTGCCTTACCGAAAAAAATGCCGACCCTGGCAAGCCCGTTACCTTTGTGCGTTACTTTAATGGTGGAAATAATGACTTTGCTCAAGTAGCAGAAGAGACTTCAGATAAAGGAATCATCATACTGGCGACAACAGAAATTACCAACCCCGATTTAACCTTGAAATACAGAATCAAACTTATTAAAACAGATGAGTATGGTAATGTGTTACAGCAAAGTGTCTATCCTGCAGAATTTGGTTCAGCCGAAAGCATAAGGGCTAAGGCATTACTCCAACTACCTTCTGGCGGATTTTTGGTTACCGGAGAAACAATTATTGACGCGGTGAGTGGCTTTGCCAAGATGTATATCTTAGAGGTGGGTGCAGACCTTAAACCGGTTGCCGCCACATCAAAAGCGATTGACTTTAGCACTTTTCTAAGCCCTTTACTTTCTATTCAGGGGCAGGCAACACTACAACTTACCAGCGGCAATTATCTGGTGCTTGGTGCCATTGACAGTCCTACGGATAACATGCTGTTGGCGGAGTTGGATAAATCTAATCTTTCCATCAAGTGGGTAAAAAAGTATGGTGCCGGAACCTCTACCCTATCCAATAAAATATTCCTCGATGCCTCTAATAATGTCTTTTGGTCGGGCACAGTAACACGAAGCTCGTCAGATGTTCGCCTGGTGAAAACAACACAAAACTCTTTGAATACCGTCTTTGATCTTCCTATCGGCTCACCCTTGTTGGAGGAATCTGGCAATGACATCTGCCGATACGGGTATGGCTTTGCCGTGGTAGGAACTACCAATGAAAAAGATCCTGCAAAACAGGACATTCTTTTTAAAATACTCGCAGAGGATGGCTCTGTCTTATTTAGTAAGCCCTATGGCTTTGATGCCGATACGGATGTTGGCAATTCCATCACCACCGCGCGTGGAGGTTTAATTATATTAGGTACCTCAGCTGCCGTGGCCGAAGAATTTGGAGGGCGCGGTGAAGAAGATTATTTTCTTATTAAAGTGGATGCCTTTGGAAATGAGGTGTGGCCAGCGCCTCGTGTTTTTGGCAGCCAAAGTAGAGACATAGGTGCAAGCGTGCGCCAGATGGCTGACGGATCGTTACTTGTACTGGGCACAACCGTATTTGGAGGTGTTAGAACCATTATGCTAATGAAGGCGAATAGCGAAGGAAATATTGAATAATTGAATTAAATAAGAGCGATCTCTACTAACTCAGCTTACCTTTTTATCCTGCCGAAGGATTGAAGACAGGGTTAAACACTGAGGATTTAAAGACGCCCTAAGTTTATAGAATTTTGTAAGAGCTTTTTTGGACTTTAATTATACTACCATTATGAAGAGAATTTTTACTCTTTTTGTTTCGTTGACTTTTTTTTCATGGATGAGTCAGGCGCAGGCGCCTACTACACAAGCAACAAGTATTCAAATTTCCCCAGTCTCCTCGGCTACAGCAACAACCTCAATGCGGTTTGATTGGACATCCGGTAATGGCACGAATAGGATTGTTATACTCAAAACTGAAGGCAGTACATACGCTCCATCTAACCTGGTTGCAGCACCCACTTCAATTGCCAGCTCACTGATAAGTGCTTTTCCAGCAGATGCCGGCCCTGGAGATTTAGACGGCAGCGGTGAAATTGCGGTCTGTATTTTTAACTCGGCTGTTGATGGTGCAGGAACAACTGTAACAGCAACTGGTCTTATTGCCTCAATAACAGCTCTGCAAGTACCCTATACTATTCAGATTTATGAGTACAATAACTCCGGTACTAGTACGGTCTATAGGTTCTCTACCAATGCAACCAATCCGATTACTTTTAATTTCTATACTTCTGCTTCAAACACATGGAATCGGCCCGCAACTGTAGCTACGGCAGTTGTACAAGCTTGGGGTGGTGGTGGTGGCGGTGGTGGTGGCACTGGCACCGGAGGAAAAGGTGGTGGTGGTGGAGCTTATAGTAAAGGAGGAGTAGCTGTTTCTGGAACACCAACCGTAACAGTAGGAACAGGAGGCCTAGGAGGTAAAACTGCAGCTACGGCCCAAACGACAGAGGCAGGGCTAGCTTCATGGGTTGGACCCAATTTAGCAGGTGCATGGGTTTTAGCCAATGGCGGTGGAGCCGGTGTCGATGGATCAACTTCTACTGCGGATAACGGTGGGCCTACAGCTGGCGGCTTACCTAGTACAGGAGGAATACTCAATAAAGGAGGCAAAGGAGGACCAGGAGCAAACAAGAATGGTGGTGGTGGCGGTGGATCTGCAGGTCCTAACTCGACAGGTCTTGGAATTAATGGTAATGATGGTTTGGCAACGGCTGGATCAGATGTTGGCGGTTTGGGTGGCGCAGCCGTAATTGGTGGCGGTGCAGGGAGAGACGGACAAAGTGATGGAGATACTGGCGTAGCTCCTTCAGGTCGTTTTCCTGGTGGTGCTGGAGGTGGCTCACAGGATAACAGTGCAAATACTGGAGGTTCAGGGGGCGGTGGTCTAGTGATTATTTCTTATACCAGGCCTACTGCATCTATCGCTTATCTAACACCATTAACATCTACCACAAATTCGAGTCCAGTTGTGTTTAGAGTAACATTTAGCGAATCGGTTGCCAACGTTTCAACAGATGATTTTTCCATTACGGGAACGGGATCGGTTACCAACGTAAGTGCAGCTACAGGAACCGTAATTGATGTTACTGTAACTGGTATCACATTAACTGATGGTCTTACGGTCAATCTTAACCTAGTTGATTTAAAAAATATCTCCAGTGTTGCAACTGGTAACGTAATTTCTATAATACCCACATCAGATCCAACATATACAATCGATGTTACAGCCCCAAATGGAAGTGCTCCGAGCCCTACTGCGCAAAGAATTAAGGGTGGTTCAACATCATCTTCTACTATTCAATCGACCGAAACAGGCTCTGTTTACCTGGTGCTATCGACTGAAGCAGCAGCTTTAACCGCTGATCTAGTCACTGCCATAGCTACAGATAAAGCTTTTTCACTTGCTGTTACCGCGTCAACCCCAAGAACGGTGCCGGTGCCTGCATTGGGTGCCGTGGGTCCCTTAGTAGATGGTCTCTATAAAATTGTAGCCGTAGATGCCGCTGGCAATATTGACCAAACACCAACCGCTGGCTGGCTTACTGTGGATAATACTAAACCAAGTGTAACTGTTGAAGACGGCCCCTCCCAGCCTGATCCAACTTTTGTTGGATCAGTAACTTTTGACATTGCCTTTAGTGAACCAATTGATCCATCTCAATTTACTACTGCCGATATTACTTTGGGCGGTACTGCTGGCGGTAAAGCTTTTGGACTTCTTACCAACACCGGAGATGATCAAAATTGGACGATTAATGTTACGGCAACTGGGGGTGGCACCATAACAGCATCAATACCAGCGGGTGGAGTTTTTGACAAAGCATTAACAGGCGGCAACTCAAACACGATTTCAACCAGCGTTGATAATTCGGTTACATTCAATCCAAAAATTCAAACCACTATTAGCCTGGCTACTGCTCCTGTTCAAAATGACCCCACTAATTCGCCAACGATTAACTTTAAAGTTGTCTTTGCCGAAGCAATGCTCCTTGGAGATTTTACTGCTGGTGACATTAATACGGCTGGCAGCACAGCCACAACTATTGGCGTGGGCACCCCCACCACATCAGATGGTATTACATGGAATGTGCCCATTACTTTGAGCACACCCGTTGCAGGAACAGTAGTGATAAACATTGCAGCAGATGCCGTTGCCAATGCGGGTTCTACTAATTTCAACGCTGCTGCTACCATTACAGATAACTCAGTGGCTTTTGATAACCTTGCTCCTTCTGTTGTACTAACCGATCCTCATCCGGATGCCGTTGTGCGCGATGGCGATACAAACTTCACCATCACTGCCACTTTTGCTGAAACCAACGGAAGCACAGGAACAGCAACTATTACTGGTCAACCCACCATCTCTATCGGAACTGCCTTAGGCGCTACGGCAATGCTCGGATCTTATCCAACCTATACGTACACATGGGATGTACCCGCTGGTAATAATGGCGATCAGTTAGTGACAATATCTGCTGTTGACAATGCAGGAAACGCAAACTCGGCAGCAACTGCAGGTGGAGGGGGAACTACATCTTATAACATCGATAACGTTGTGCCTACAGTGGCTCTTACCGATGATCAAACCGATGCCAGGGTGCGCAATGGAGAAACTGTTAATTTTACCGCCACCTTTACGGAAGTTAATGCCACCACTTTAAATGGCGTAGTTGGAACACCCACGATAGCTATTGGAACTGCCCTCACTGCTACTCCTATGATTGGTGGGCCGCTTGTGTGGACGTACGCGTGGGTCGTACCAACAGGAGATCATATCAATCAATCTGTAACGATCACAGGCCTGACCGATATAGCAGGCAATGCTAATGCTGGCGTAACCGGTACTCGTATTATTTTCACCGTTGATAACACTGCACCTACGGCTACCATTACAAGGAAAACACCAAGCACTTTATTTACCAATGCTACCACCGTTTTATTCGATGTCACCTTTAATGAACCAGTTGTGACTGGAGCGGCCGTTGACTTTTTAAAAACGGGAACCGCAGCAGGAACGCTTGGCACAGTTACGCCCAATACAACACAACAGTATGACGTACAAATAGCATCTGTGAGTGGCAATGGTAATATCAATCTGGATATTGCAGGAACGCAGGACTTCACAGACGTTGCTGGCAATCCGTTTGTCGGTACTATTACTGGCACTGAACAAGAATACACCATTGACAATATCGCTCCAACGGTTGAAATAACGGATAATCATCCTGATGCCATTGTGCTCGATGCTGATCTTGTACTGATCACGGCAACATTTGTGGAAGCCAATCAACCACTGTTGGCAGCACCCACCATTGCCATAGGTACTGCACTTTCTGCCATTGCAATGAATGCAACTGGTAATCCACTCATTTGGACCTTTAGTTGGAATGTGCCATCTGGAAACTTTTTGAATCAGGCGGTAACGATTATTGCAAATGATAGAGCTGGTAACCCTAACACAGCCGCTACGGCAGATGTTAACGGAACTTTATTTTACACAGTTGACAATACCGCACCTACTGTTGCTATTACAAGACTAGTTCCTGCAACCCCAACAACAACTGGAACTTCAATAACTTTTAGGGTTACGTTTGATGAGGAGGTTCTTAACACTGACCTCACAGATTTTGAACCAAACCCAGGTAATGGAGCCGTTGGAACACCTAATGGATTCGCAACAGCAACTACCAACCTGGAATTTAATGTTACGGTAAATCCTGTTACTGCAAATTTCGGTAACTTTAATCTAGACATTATTGCATCTGGACATGGTATAGTTGATTTAGCGGGGAATGCCTTCCTAGGTACTGTTACTCTTGATGATCAATACATGGTTGACAATATTGCTCCTGCCTTGTCGCCAGACCAGATGGTATTTAGGGATAATGGCCTCTCGCCTGAAACAATCACCTTTAACCTTAGTGAAGAATTGAATACTGCGGCCGGATTGCTTCTGGGCTTTAGCACAAGTGCAGGCCTGCCAACTTTTGGTTCTGCTGTGTACTCTAGTAAGGGAATCAATAATACTATTACCCTCACGAGTGCATTAAATGGCCAATGGACAACCTCCACAACTGTGTCATACGACCAGGCAACTGGTGCATATGTTGACCTTAGGGGTCTCTTCCTTGCAGATATCACTGCGCACGCTGTTATTGAGCTTGTGGTCTCATTGGGTGCAGGGGATATGGCCTTTACATCATTCAACTCCGATGCTGATCAATTCTCAATAGTCTTGTTGCGAAGTATTGCGGCCGGTGCACAGATAGTTTTCACTGACAAGGGCTGGAATTCTTCAACAAGCTCATTTAGGGTCGAAGCTAATGATGGTCTTTTTACCTGGACGGCTCCAACTGCCTATATTGCAGGCACTGAATTTAAGTTTACGAGTAGTGGCGATGGTAGTGGTAATAATTTTTCAGTCAGTCCAGGCAGTGGCGTTTTGAACGATGCCAGTAAATTGAAAATGAATACGGCTGGTGATGAGATATTGGCCTACCAGACAGATGGCACTACTATAACTTTTCTTGCCGCTATAAAATATGGCGATAATCAAAATTGGGAAGGAGATGGTGTTCCTGATAATGACCAAGAATCCGCTTTGCCCACAGGGCTATTATCCACACATTATCTTTTGGCTGGCGACAAAGATGATGGCGCTTATAGGAGAACTGGAACCGCCACTTCTTTCACAGGCTCCACTACTGAATTAAGAGCATTGTTTAGCAGCGTAGGCAATTGGGACGTTGATAACGAACCGGATGCTGTTGATCTTCCTGGTGCCCCCGCCCCTGCAGTTTGGACAAGTTTTACAGGTGGGTTAAATTATGTCATTCGACCAAAAATCAACTCTGTTGCTATCACCCAGATTAACGGTGTGCCCAGCACCGATGCACCTATGAAGGTGAATGATCTCGTTACGGTCACCATTAACGTTGATGATGATGCCGGATTAACTCCAACTATCCTGGCATCAGGTACTGTCGCGGGCTTTAGTATTACTCCAGCCAGCCTGGCTCGCACAAACTCTACCACTTATACAGCAACATTTACAGTTCCAGAATCTTTAATATCGGCAAATATTGCGGCAGGCAGTCAAATACCCGTAGCAAACTTGGTTCTTACCAATAGCCTTACCAATTCCAATCCTGCTTTCTCACCTAACATTACCCCCGCAGGGTCTGCCGATGCGATTGATGCCAACTCACCTAAAGTAGTTTCACTTAATAGAAAAGCCGGAGCACCAACTCCAAACGTATGGTCTACCAGCTTTGGAACATCGGCAAGCAGCGTAACCTTTCATATCATCTTCGACCAAAATATTAATGCAGCCACCATAAGCGCGCTAGACTTTGGGCTTGCAATTTCTCCCGGAGGAAGCATAACCGGTGCTGTTATTGGTGTTCCTGCCGCAACCACAGGTACTTCCGAATACGACATTACTGTGTCCGGGTATACCGGATCAGGAACGCTGGGATTAAACTTTGTTGACAGCAACAATCCAATAACTGACGTACAGGATCCTTCGGGCAATGGAATGATAACATCAACCATCAATGCTGACGGAGACTTTACCGGGCAAACATTTAGTATTGTAATGCCCGAACCAACCAACCATGTTACCATAGTCAGCGCATTGCCGGTTACCGACAATTACAGCGTTATGTTAACCTGGACAAACCCAACAGGTGGCAACCCTGCAACTGCTTATGCCATTCGCGCCAAAGGACCAAACACCGCTGATGTTATACCAGGTGCATTTACACCAGTAGCCGATGGAGCTCCTTTAACGCTTACAAACGATACCGATTTCTCGGATGGCCTTGGAATTGTGTATGGCATTAGTACAGCGGCAACTTCCTATACCTTCAATACATTGCTATCGGGAAAAAAATATGATTTTGAAATCATTCCATATGCACTTTCCGCCAACAACAGCGCAGATAATATTGATTACAAAACCACGGTCACTATACCAACTATTCAAGGAACTCCTAATGTGGCTAATCAAGGATCGATAACGGCAGGTGCCACTACAGCTCCGACTACTTTATCTTCTCTTACAACAACACTTCCTGTTGGCGCAGGCACAGCTAATTATTCCTTTAAAGTAAGAGATGATGGGTTGGATCTGACTGTAACAGGGGATAACGCCAGGACAAAATTTAATGTCATCCGCATTTTTGCCGGTGGATCTAATTCTGTAACGAACTGGGCGGATGTAATTGCTAGTGCACAATTGAATGCAACCACAGAAGCAGTTACACTTATACCTCACACAGGCAGTATAGGTACTAATTATATCGATTTTACATTGGCTACCACTGATGATGCTCCCGGTGAACTGGATGACAATGAAGAGAAAAATTATGAATTAAGAATTGCACTAAAGCCTTCCATGACAGGCGGAGCCAACTTAACTGCCGATGGACAGTCTTTCGATTTCCTTGTTAACTTTTCTTCATTCACCTATGTGAATACGGCAACCGTACAATCTTCAACCATCAGAGGAATAGCCCCTATCCAAAGCTTTAGCAGCGGAGCTTCAAATACCATTGCCGTTTTGGCAGACCGTTTGGCTGTTGCCACTCAACCCGCAACAACTGCGCTTGTTCTAACCAACCTTACCACTTCTCCTGTTATAAGAGCACTTGATGGAAATGGTAACCTTGACCGCAACTATACTACTGCGCTGGCTATCACAAACGCTACAGGTTTACCAATGTCACAAAGTACTTTAGCGGCAGCAGGTGCTTTTCCAAATGGTGGTGTATATACCTTCCCTTCCACCTTCCAATATACGGATGATGGTACCGGTGCTGCTAATAATGGAACTTTAACACTTACAGATAATACGCTGGGCTTTGACGTTGATGTTACAACTGGCAATGTAACAGTAACCTATACCTCAACTACCAGCATAACGGGTGGCGCACTTATAGAACCTGATTTTATTCCATCCACAACAACAACTTTAGCCGGTGCATTAGATGTTTTTGATTTCAATATAAACGAAGACAACCTCGTAACTATAGGTACTGACGGATCGCCTACGCGCATTACCCAAATTGTAATTGCGCAGGGTTCATCCGGAAATGAAATTGGCACCTGGACGGACGTTATTCAAGGGGCAGAATTGATCGCTGCTGGTACGGATGGCTCTCAGACGGTGACTGGTACTGTTGCCAGTTCCTCTATCACATTTGGTAGCGGTGGCACGCTTTCCACTATTGCTGGTGGTGCAGGTTATGTTAAAGACAGTGAAACTAAAACGTATAGATTAAGAATATACCTAAAACCATCCACTACTTCTCCTGCTACAATTGACATGCAAAATCTGGTGTTTAGAATGATAGACACCAACGCAAGTGTTGTCTTAACATCACAAAGCAGTCGCATTGCAGCCTCAGACATAAATTCTGGAACTTTGAAAAACGAAATCGAAGTGCACGCAACAGAATTCCGTTTCATTACTGAACCGGCAGCAGATTTGTTGGTTAATAAAGACATCAACTTACAACAAACAGTTCCTCAACTTGAGGCAACTGATATAAATGGAAACCGCGACTTAGAATATGACAGACCCGTTACGGTAACAAACGCAGGCATTTTGCCTATGACAAATGCACCGACAGCCTTCACAGGTGGAACAGGGTTGTTAACTTTTGCCAATACTTTTCAATTTGATCAGATTGGAAATGGAACTATTACCATCACACAGTCCGGTGCGTTTGCTGCACCAACCGTAGGCACTCCAAAGACAAGCCCTACAACATCTATTGTTAGGGTTGGGGTGTCCGGAACTATTACCGTTGGTGCTACTACAGAAATAGCAACCATATCTTCTCTCGTAGATACCGATCCTGAAAAAATAGAAATCTTTGACTTTACTATCAATGATGATGGTTCGGGAGTAAGTACTGAGAATGATGGTAACCCGACTGAAATTTCAAAGATAATAATCACACAAAACTTGGCCGTTGGTGCCAACACCATATCGAATTGGTCAGATGCTATTGCAATGGCTATCTTAAGCGATGGGAATTCTGCTAATGATTTGGTGGGTGCGGTAACGGCTACTGAAATAACGTTCGGTACCACTACTTTACCCATTCTTACAGGAATTAATCAATTAGGATATATAGGCGATGATGCCCCCAAAACTTATAACTTAATTATTTATTTAAAGAGTGCTTTAGGCGGCTCTTTGCCCGCAACAATAGATAATTTAAGATTTGGATTTAACGTGATTGCCTCCACAGGTATTACAACATTAGCAACTAGCACCTCTATCATTGGTACAGAAAATGAAAACTCAGGCCTTAGTAAAGGGCGCGTTACTGTTGTAGCTACCCAGATTGATTTTATAACGCCTCTCAGCACGAGTATCAGTATTACCCTTGCTGTTCAGGTTTCAGCAAGAGACGCAAATGCTAATTTGGATTTGAATTATAACGGTACTATTTCAGCTATTGAAACTAATCCTCCAAGTGATCTACTTTTTCGCACCATCAATAACCCTTCTACCAGTTCCCCTACAGGTGATTTCATCGCTGGCAAATTCACTTATCCTGGCAACTTCCAATTTGATGTTGGCGATGGCAGCGTAAAACTGACCATCAGTTCAGGTGCCGGATCATTAGCAACCGAAAATGCAGGACCAATTATAGGAGAATCAGCTTCTATAAGTATCATTTCATCTTTTGCTTCTCAACTGATTAGTGACAACAGCATCATTAATTCAGGTGCTGGATTAACTCAGGATATAGATTTCATTAATTATCAGGCTCCAGACATTCTTACTACGTCCGCTACCACCACCAATGGATTTACATTAGATCTCCTAACTCTTTTTGATGGAGGTTTCAATGGCACCAATAATAGTCTAATTGATGCTGATGGGGCTCCAACTATTTTGGATGATTTGACTTTAGGCCTTAGCAATCACCAAAGTATAAGAAGAATAGCCATCTACACAAAAGACCAAAGTGGCAACGTGGCAGAGGTGAAAGATTATCTCATCACCGATGCCGCCCTAAGCCCAATTAACGAGAACGGCTATAGAAAAATCACTTTTACCGATCTGAATATTACAGCTGCCGATAATAGTTACATGCAGATTCTAGTTCTTGCTACATTTCAGGATACCCCAACAACCATTAAAGACCGCGATGATATTAAGGTTGCAGTTTTAGGTGCTACCCTAAATCCAGGAAGTAAATTTGCTCCTGATGTTAATCAAACTAATACCATTGGTGGCGTTGTAAAGTCCTCCTTCACCTTACCTGAGGCCACAGCTGCAGCTACTGTGGGAACAAAAGGATATTTGAATAAACTTCAGGTTACAGCAACCAGCCTTGACTTTCAAGATGATACCTTTGCACCTACCCAGCCAAGTGCATTGGCGGGTAAGCAAGAGCCAATTGATGGCACGGCAGGAACCTATGCTGGCGATAATGCGGGTATTGTCTATGCCCGTGATAAGTTTGGAATAATTGATACTGACTTTAACAATTCTGCTATAGTTAGCGCTCCGGCAACACCAATACTTTATCCGAACGTGTTCATTAATGGCAAACTTGATTTAGTAGGGATGCAATATGATAAGGCCGGAGTTGGCACATTGAATGTTACATCTGCCGGATTGAATAGCGATATTGCTGGAGTAGGAAATACTGGAAAATCTACACCAAGTACAACGGTAGATGTCATTCACGTCACAGCTGTTGATGATCAGAACACGGTGGAACAACAAACCAGCTTAAAAGGAGGTACAACCAACAAGCGTATTTTTGGTTTGAATTTCTCTGCTGAGCATGCTACAACCACTCAGCCAACGTTATCTGGGTTCTCCATTATTTTTAAAGATGTTGCTAATGACAAGCCTTATCCGTTTACCAAAGGAAGCACTGGAAATATCTTCAAAAATTTCAAACTATTTGTAGCATTAGGAAATGGGGCACCTGTCGCTTTGACTGAAAAAGTTGGGGCGGGGTCCGGTGACTACACGTTAGCGATGCAGCAGACTAATGCCTTAACTAACGAAGTTGGTTTTACCAGTGATTGGAAGGATAAATTAACATTTGTTCTACTTAATCCAGTGCCATTATACCTATCGAATTACAAATTCTATCTGAATGTAGATATTGATGTAAGCGTGAGTGTGGGCACGGCTGCGATCACTCCAATCTTGATCGATTTAGGATACAGCAACGGAGCAACAAATAACCATATTGTAACCTCTGTTGGAAGTTCATCAACTAAAGGTCAAGCAACACCACCAGTTAATTATGTGCAAGGTACAACCAGAAAATTTGCATCAACTAAACCCCCACTTCTGGTAACTACCAGCCCAGTTAGCGGAACGCTTAATGTTGATCCGGCTTTAAATACCATCTCCTTAAAGTTTGATGTACCCGTAGTTACTTTTGATGGTGAACTTAAGGTCTACAATCGCGCGACCGGCACCTTGCGAGCTGTCTTTACCTCTACGAATGGAAAATATGTAGATGGACCTGCATTAGCAGGTCAGGTAGTGCCAATATTAAATTTTGTAGCACCTGCCGGCTTTGACTTTAAACAGGACACCGTTTACTATGTCACGGTTGAAAAAGGTGTTTTCAGCAACACTGACTTGACTCAAAGGAAAGGTATTTCGGATGAAGGATTTAACCTCTTTGGCGGAATTTCCTATAATGGTACCTTCTATTTCAAAGGTTCAAGTTCAAAGGCTCCGGTTTTGGTGGGTACAGATGCAACCAAATATTACTTCACGCCAACCTCTGCCAGTTTCAACTATACGTTCGACAATGCAGGCAAGGTGTATTATATGGTGGTACACTCTTCAAAACTTGGCACAAATCCGGCCACTGCTCCAACCACAGTAACGAAAGATCAGATACGCGGTGCCGCTCCCTATAACGATACAAATATTATTGCAAGAGGTACAACCATCATTGACCAGCTGTCACCTAACCTGCAATTCTCAACCATCTATGCAGAGCTGGAAAACAATGTAGACTACTATGTTTATGTCTTTGCCGAAAATGATGCTCAACCAGTGCGGAAAGAAACTGATTTCCCATATGGTTCCGCTGCGAATAGTTTTGCCCAAAATACTGCAGGCCCTACTCTTAAAATCAGAAAAACAGGTGCAAACACAAATCCGTATAGCAATCCAAGGTTTGAGATTTGCCCCAACAGTTCAGTAAAAATGGAAGAACCCATTATTATTTCTGAATCGGGAGGAAATAAATTCGATTTTTCGACCGGGTTTAATGGAGGCTCGGGTGAGTCACCTGTTGGAACACCCCAGGCATTTCGTATTTTATTACCCCCAGGATTTCAGTTTGATGTTCTAAAGTCTCCAACTATTACCTTAAATGGTTCTGATTTTGGCAACGTGCTTCCTACTTTCAGTTTCAGGAGTTCAACACTACTTGAAATTAATTTTGTAAACACCGGAGGCTTAAGTTTTGATAATATTATTATTTCAAATTTATATTTGATTGCCGGCTCAACAGCTTCAGGTGGCGACATTATTAGGTTGGGTGGAGCAGGGCTTACAACTGTAAATGAGGATGAGGCTCTTGCTAATGTAGTTTCCGGAGCTGCTGCTTCTATTCCTTTCACAAGCAGCTACGACAAAGCGTTTTTCCCTTGGCCTTATAAACAAATACGCGATGCCGCTCCTTACAAGCCCGTTACCTACATACCAGATAACTTTGCTTCTATTGTTAGGGTTATTCCACAACCTCCTGCCGGTGACTTTGGTTCGAGTTTCTTCTCAGGATCCGGTCTTACCAATGATGAGTTAACTTTGTCTGCGGCTACGTTGGATGCATCTTTCAACATTACCTTAACCCATACTGACCAAAACGGATGCGCAACTACCACAGTTGAGCAATATCAAGTGTATGACCACACTAGCGCAATACCTGAATTGTTAGAAGTGGAAAAACCTGGTATTAGTTATAACATTAAAGAAACTAAAATTGGTCTTATTCCAGGTACTCCTGATCCAGTGACTAACGTTCCGGGATTGCCAACTCCAACAATTAACGTGAATGATTTAGTAAGTCATCTTGGATTGGCTGGTTATCAACTCATAGATTTATTTGTCGATATCCCTGTACGGGTAAAAAATCTTACCAGTGATCCCCTAAAAGGTCAGGTCTTAGATTATGCCACCCCAGGTTGGCAAGGTTTGGTCAATTCTATTAAGATACTTAATACCACTTATCCAGATTTTAACCTTGGACAAGACTTTAAGTCCTTTAACTGGGAGTATAGTAAGTTGATAAATAAAACTTCCACAACCGCGGCAGGTGTTCAATATCCCTATGATCCAACAGGCCGTTTTGCCCGCATTATCCGAAGCACAGGAACTGGAAATGGCCGAACATACTTTGAAGCCGGATCCTTAGGAGTAATAGAGTTTACGGGTGTCTATCAGAGCACTGCAGACTTTAGCGTATTTGTTCCATTCCGCCAAGAGATAGAACTCTTCATTCCAGCAGTTCCCATTGTAGAAGTAAGTGGTCAAAGTTCCAAAGCAGGCAAAACTGCCATATTCTGCGAAAGTGGTTTACCTTTTAGCGTTAACGGTTACCCATTGGCAAATACCAGTGATGTAAAGGGTTTCTTTACTCTAAGGGATTCTTTGAACAATAATGTAATTGTTGATCCTGGATTTAATGATAATGGCAACGGCAGTGCTACATTCGATCCTACTAAGACCACCCTTAAGAATGGTTATAAGACTATTAAAATCGAATATACGTTCCAGCAAAACAATTCACCTGCTGTTGGAACAGGTTCATTTTACATCAGAGTTACACCAAACCCTGTGGTCAACTTTATAACCTCAACACGTTGTGAGGATATCGATGTCCTTTTTACCGATACCACATTAGATCCAATTCCAGGAGATGTTAAGATTTCAGAATGGCTATGGAGTTTCGGAGATGCTAGTTCAACTCAAAATTCTGCGATAATTAAAAATCCAAAACACGTTTACTCGGCAACCGGCCTGTACGCAAATGTTAATTTGAGAGTGAAAACAAACTACGCTTGCGCCTCTGTTACTCCTAAAACAGTTGATTTGGAAATAGGTGGTACCCCTACAGTAAATTTCACTTTTAATGGAGTGTCTACTGCCGATCCAATTAATTTTACAAATACCTCCGCTGTTTCAACAAATGATAGTTTTGCAAAATTGGACTGGACCTTTGGTGATGGTACAACACAAGTCGTAACAACGGGCATTGTGACAACACCAACACCGCATACTTACACACAGCCCAAATTCTATGATGTTAATTTGAAGGTAACTTCTACTATAGGATGTGTTAAAGACTCTACATTGAGAATAGTTGTGCTTTCACGCTCCACCCCTACAAACTCTGTGCCTTACATCGAGAATTTTGAAACGGCTAATGGTATGTGGCAAGCTTCTTCCTTGCCAACCAGTTCGTATTTAAAGAATCCTTCCTCATGGGCAGTTGGCACTCCTACCACTTCTGTGATCAAGATCAACTCCCCAACATTTGGAAGCAAAGTGGTGAAGACCAGCCTTACAGGAACTTATAATCCTTTGGAAAGGTCTGCGTGGTATTCGCCAAGCTTTGACATTAGTCAATTGGAGCGGCCAATGGTTACCTTCAACAGCTTTACACAGATGGAAATAAGTGATGGTGTAGTGTTGCAATATTCTACAGATAATAAGAATGTTGCAGATCCTTTGAAAGTATGGTGGACTGTTGGGCAACAGGATGAAGGGGTTGAATGGTTTAACGCCCAGGGAATTACAGCTAAGCCTGGAAATCAGCCTGATAAGGATTATGGATGGAGCACCATTGAAAAAAATAAATGGGTGGAATCCAAACATGCATTGGAAAATGTCACCGGTAAGGATGCTATAGTGAAGGTATCGCGTGTGGTCTTCCGTTTTGCACTGGCCAGCGCAAAATCATCAATTGCACCAGATGGTTTTGCCTTTGATAATTTTAGAATAGGTGAACGCACCCGAACTATTTTGCTCGAGAACTTCACTACAACTGATGGAAAAGATGCTGCACAGAACGCCACTGTCAAAACTGAAAATGTATTTGTCAGTGGTTTTGTAAAAGGTGGTCTGGGAACAACCGTTGTAAAACTCAATTATCATATTGGATTTACAGGCACCGATCCATTTAACCTGGATAATCCTGCTGACCCAAGTGCAAGAGCGCTTTATTACAATGTGGAAAAAGTTCCCTACGCTTTCTTGGACGGAGGTCGTGCTGAAGATGCTCTCATAAACCCAGCATTCTCTTCGTGGGGTCAAAAAACATACGATACACAAACTCTTCAACTTGGTCAGGCTGATATTACAGTGCCAACGCCAACCGTTGCTGCCGATGGAAGTATCAAGTTTAATGTACAGGTTAAAGCGCTATATAATCTTCCTGATAGCACAGTGCTTCATGTTGCCGTGATCGAACAATCCATAATTAAGTCATCACTTGCGCAGGCTAAACAGGAACAGATAAAAACCGGAGAGACTACGCTGGACTATGTATTGAAGAAAATGTTACCGAATGCTTCAGGTACAAAGTTTGGTAACGCGCTGGCGAAAGATCAAAGCAGAACATTTACCGGCTTTGAATACTATCCAGATGCTACCAAGCTATATGCTAATAAGGATGACCTGGCCATCATTGTATTCTTACAAAATGAATATCGGAAAGGGATGAAGCAGAATATCTATCAAACAGAGTTGGTCACTGGTATTCTTGATCCTGCGCTTGTTACCGGGCTTGAGAACGCAGAATTACTAGCGAACATGGAAGTGTATCCTAACCCTGCGAATAACGAGTTCACCATTCAATTACCGGGAGTTGCCAAACAATCTATGGAAGTTCAATTGGTTGACCAAGTCGGAAAGGTGGTTACCAAAGATTCGATAAAGGAGGGCACATCACGTAAGACAATCAATTCACAAGATCTGGCTGCTGGTATTTACATCCTTCAGATAGGGGCAGGTAAATCCGGTGTGGTCAGGAAGAAGATATTGATTGTGCATCAAGACTAACGATTAAAAAATATTAGCAGTTTACCCCCAAGTAGTAGTTACTAGTAGCTTCTTGGGGGTGAATAGCTAAAAGTATCATCAAAGGAATACTGAGAATAAAATAAAAATATTACATCTCTTCAATGTTTGGCAAGCTTAAAAATACGTACGACTTGAAAATAGCCGAAACAACCAAAAACAAGTATTTAGAAGATTAAAAGGGCTAAAATTTGGAGTTATATATTTTTAATATTGACAGCTTTGTTTAATTTGAACGATTATTTAAAGGCAAAACTTACATCCCAATAATGGAATTGTTTCTCCAAGCAGACACCTGGTTAGCACTTTTAACACTATGTTTTCTGGAAATAGTTTTAGGGATCGATAACATTATTTTCATTTCCATTGTATCGAATAAGCTTCCCGAAGAAAACCGGAAACAGGCACGCAACATAGGTCTGGCACTTGCCATGGGGGTGCGAATAGTTTTCTTGCTTGGCATTACCTGGATTATCACTTTCACAGAGCCGCTATTCACAATCCCTGCAAACTTTATAATGAGTCATGCTATGGCCTTTAGCGGTCGCGATCTGATCCTCGGATTTGGTGGACTTTTCCTGATTGCTAAAAGTACAATGGAGATTAATCACGAAATGGAGGGCGATCCCGAAGATGATGAAGATAGTACAGGCAAAAAACCCTCGGCAGTTACCATGACTGGGACGATCCTTCAGATTATTCTCTTAGATATTATTTTTTCCTTCGACTCTATCCTAACTGCCATTGGCATTGTTGATCAAGTGATCTTAATGATTATAGCCGTAATTGTTTCCATTGGAGTCATGATGTTCTTCTCAGGCCACATCAGCAGATTTATTCAACAACACCCCTCTATGGAGGTACTTGCATTGGGGTTTTTGATCCTGATTGGCTTTATGTTATTCCTTGAGGCGCTACACGAAGTGATACCGAAAGGATACGTCTATTTTGCGGTTGCCTTTTCACTGCTGATAGAGTTTTTCAACATACGTGTTAGGAAAAAACGAAGTAAAAAAGGCAAAGTGGTGAAATTAAATAAGTCGTTTACCGAAGAACAACTCAATGAAGTTGTAAACGAAGACTTGAAGTAATCCTTCCCGACCCTAATCACTCAAATCAATTCTATAAATGGAAGATATTTTACGCTATCCTATTGGCAGATTCTCACCAAAAGACGAATACGTTACTAATGAAATTGATCATTTTATTAGTCGAATTGAATTACTTCCCTCAAAGCTCGAAAAAGAAGTTAGTCAGTTAACAACCTCCCAACTTAATACCCCTTATCGTGAAGGTGGATGGACTGTTCGCCAGGTGGTTCATCACATAGCAGATAGTCACATGAACGCATATATCCGTTTTAAATGGACGTTGACAGAGGATACTCCAATGATTAAAGCCTACTTCGAAAAACTGTGGGCAGAGACACCAGAAGTGAAAGGTGATCCTAATCTATCCATTGCCCTTATAAAAGCGTTGCATATAAAATGGGTGGTCCTGCTAAAAGGGCTTATACCCTCAGATCTGAAAAGGGAATTCATCCATCCTGAAACTAAAAAAAATGTTCGTCTGGATAACCTTATTGGTTTATATGCCTGGCATGGCGAGCACCATCTGGCTCAAATTGTAGCACTAAAAGCCAGAAGCAGCTGGTAAATATCAACCTGCGACTCTCCCCGAATAACGTTTTTGTTCGATTAACTTTGCATCCTGAATCAAGGATCAAAAAATGTACTCACCTCCTGCCCTGCTATTCAACCCTCATATCGAAACGATCTACCCGGCCCTTTTAAGAAAAGTAAACCTCAGAGCCTACGAGAGAGAACGAATCACCACACCAGACAACGACTTTCTTGATCTGGATTGGCTACGGCAAGGATCTTCTCAGCTAGTTATTATCTCTCATGGCCTCGAAGGCAACACCTCAAGAGCCTATATACGTGGAATGGCTAAAGCATTTTTTCAATCAGGTTTTGATGTGCTCACATGGAACTATCGGGGTTGTAGCAATGAAGTAAATCGTACACTTCGGTTTTATCACAGTGGAGCAACTGATGATCTGGATTGGGTAGTTCAGCATGCAGGCAATAAACTTTATAAAGAAATATCATTAATCGGTTTTAGCCTTGGTGGAAATCTCACACTTAAATACCTTGGAGAAAAAGGAAATCAACTTCAGGAAATCATAAAGAAAGCTGTGGTTTTCTCTGTTCCGATGAACTTACACACCAGTTGCATTAAGATTTCGTCACCATCTAATTGGATTTATTCTAATCGCTTTTTACGTAGTCTCAAGAAAAAAGTAATCCAAAAATCAAAGGTACATTCGGAATTAGACATACGAGGAATAGAATCCATAAAGACACTACTCGAATTTGACGATAAATTCACAGCTCCTATTCATGGGTTTGAAAATGCAATAGACTACTACACTCAGAATAGCTCCGTTCACTTTCTAAAAAAAATTGAAATACCTACGCTTCTGGTGAATGCTAAAAATGATCCATTCCTGTCGGTAGAATGTTATCCCGAAAAGGATGCTATTCAAAATAGAAATCTAAAAATAAAATATCCCAACTTTGGAGGCCATGTTGGCTTCGCACTTTTTAGTGAAAATGGTCTATATTGGTCTGAACTCGAAGCGTTGAACTTTATTCAATCAAAATATAATGCTTGATCGGTACTCTATAACAGCCACCTCAGAGAAACTGGCCGAGCGCTTTTCAGTAGATGTTCCGAAGGGGTATGAACAGAGATATAACGCTGTTCCCTCACAACTTCTACCCATCATAACAAGTGCCAGCCCAGAAGGGATTTCATTTTTCTATTGGGGTATTGCGCCAGCCTGGGCAAAAAATAAATCGATTAGCGAACGTATTATTAACCTAAGGGCAGACCAGATCACTGAACGACCAATTGCATTAAGAAACCTACGGAAGAGAAGATGTATAATTCCGTCTGATGGATTTTACGGTTTTAAAAAGGTAGGAAAAAAAACAACAATCCCTTATCGCTTTATTTTAAGGTCCAAGAAACTCTTTTCATTTGCAGGTATCTGGGAGGAATACGATGATGATGAAGGTAATTTTTATCATACTTTTTCAATTATCACGTTGCCAGCGAATGACATGGTGAAAGTGACCTCAGAAACAATGCCAGTCATTTTCGAAAACGAAGCAGAAAAAATATGGCTAGATAAAAATAGTAGTGAAACCGAGCTACTAGAACTTCTAGTACCAATTGCCAATGATGCATTGGATAGCTACACCATTTCATCACGAATTTTTCTAACAACAAATGATGGTCCGTCACTAATCTTACCAACACCACCCTCCGACCAATTTGGGAACCTTACCCTATTCGATTAAGGCTTAACCAAAAAAATCAGAAGCCATCATCTTCATCTTTTTTTGATGGCTCTTTCTTTACTTCCTTCTTCTCCTTTTTTTGTTTTTTGTTTTTAGCCTCACTCTTTGGAGTGCTATCCGTTGGATTTGCTTCACTGAGAGATGGAGCAAGCATTGCAGTTGAATCTTTATCCTTCTTCCTGAATAGGTTTTTTATAAATCCAAAAGGCCCCTTCTTCTTTTCCGTAGCTGTAGCAGGATCAGAAGTTTCTTCCTTTTTATCTTTGGTTTCCATGGCAGCGCGTACATCCGGCAGCACGAGAACATTACGGAAGTACCACATGTAGTTGTCTTGCTCTACATTAAATTTTTCTTTTGCTTTCGTGATGGCATAAGCCGAATCAACTGGGTCTAGTCCACTTGATGGCTGCCCTGCAACACTATCTGGTACATCGCGTTCGGCCAATAATAAATCTCCCTCTACGTTAATTTTTAAGGAGTCTGGAATCTCAGGATAGATGGGCTTCATCTCCACAGTTTGCAAGGCACGAAGCTTTTTCCTGTATGACTCTGGTACTGCCACAAGGTATCTACTCTTGCTGCTACTCGCTGTAAAAATTTTGGGAGTTGAATCTTCTTTTAGATAGCTAAATTTCTGTTTCAATGCGTCCTTATCGTAAATAAAAGCACTTTGATAGGCAGGACATATTAATCGCTGGGTACAAGAACCCAGCATAAGACTAAAGCCAATAATGAATAATAATATTCTAGACACGCATTATTTGCACAACTAACAAAAATAAGCAAATAAGCTCACGTAATACAAGGGGTACAAGAATTGTTTGTAATTCATAAGATATTGACAATCAATTCATAAGATACCAAGTGCTAATTTATCTCTTTTAGTAAGGGAAGAGGCCACTAATTCGTATGATTTGTCTATCCATGAAAGAATTAGCTTGTCTGGCAAAGAATTATCCATGAGCACAGTATTCCAATGCTTTTTGTTCATGTGATAGCCTGGAATGACGGCTTGATGGGTCTCGCGCAACTCAACGGCTTCGGCTGGGTCGCACTTTAAATTGATACTGGAAAACGTTGTCACGTCTGTCAGGGCAAATATTTTACCCATGACTTTAAAAACAAGGATATTAGCATCGAACGGAAACTCTTCTGTCACACCTTTTTTGTCAAGGCAATACGTTCGATACTTCTCTATATCCACCTAAACAAAACGCTTTACAATCAGGTAAATGACAGCAATTAAAAAAATTGCGATCGACAACTTATTTACACCGTGCATCATTTTGAGGTTAATATTGTTTGGACGTGAAGGGTCCTTTTTACGAAAGAAGTACTCACCCACCTCTCCCATTTTAAAAAACTCTTTGAAGCTGTTCCTTTCACTTTGATTTTTTACACCCATAATTTTCAAAAGTTTTAATTAAAAACATAAACTTCTGCTGCTGTTGTTTGTTTAGGAATTTTCAGACCGTCTTCCTTCATTCCTTCTAAATGAAACTGAATTGCTTCATACATACTTCTCTCAACTTCAAGCTTTGTCCTGCCAGTGGAAATACATCCTGGTATGTCTGGCGAATAGGCACTAAAGCCTGTTTTTGTTTTTTCAAACACGACTAGATATTTTTTCATGATTTCGAGATTTCTGCTTGTTTTAAAATACTATTTAAAGTTCCCATTTTAACTTCATCTGACAACTTATGGCCTGAGATAGTAACCAGACCTTTCTTAAACCTATGTTTATACTGCTTATGACTGCCTTTCTGCCTTGCAAGGTACCATCCATCAGCTTCAATAAGTCTAATGATTTCCCTAACCTTCATGAATTAACTTTTCGGGTTCAATCCAATCCCCACCCTCCTGAATTAATGCAATCAATTCATCAACAGCTTGAGCGGTGGGTATGTTTCTTCTCACCACCTCTTTGCCCTTATATAGTATAATTCTTCCCGGGCCCGAGCCCACATAACCGTAATCCGCATCGGCCATCTCGCCAGGTCCATTTACAATGCAACCCATAATTCCAATCTTCATTCCCTTTAAATGACTTGTGCGAGCCCGAATCTTTGCGGTGGTCTCCTGCAAGTCAAATAAAGTTCTTCCGCATGAAGGACACGAAATATATTCAGTCTTCGAAATGCGCGTGCGGGTAGCTTGAAGAATATTGAAAGCAGTCTCATTCACCATCTTGTCAGGCCCACAATTCACTGCCTCAATAAATATTCCATCCCCCAGCCCATCAATTAATAATCCACCAATATCTGTAGCTGAATATAATTGCAATTGCTCTGGTGTAAGGTTTCTATATGACCTTGCTATAATAACGGGCACATCGCAATTACCATTTATCAATTCTACAAATAATCTCCTTTGCTCCGCGAGACCATGGTTGTTGCTAGTATCTATTACCAATACAGCTGTGGGGTCAGAATTTAGTTTGTTAATTAACAGATCGGATAAATCCTTTATACCTGAAAAGATAAAATTAATTGAAGGTGATAATTCTATTCCTGCCACATACATTTCTGATGTAATCGATGGATAGACTCGATCTTTGTGCTTCATTGTAAGCCATGTACTATGGTTATAGATAAGGCCTAGTGTACCAGGAATTTCAAATTCTGCCATCTGATCCCCAAGGAAGATATAATCGCAGGCCATATCAGAAAGGTTCCACTTGTCAAGTGGAACAGAATAATGGTATCCCAAAGAAAAGAAGGATGCCGGTATAATTTTTTCTCGAGCTGATAAATCAGCGATCACCCTTGGCACATGATGACTTCCACCAATGTTACCTACCGTGCGGGTTATTCGTCTGTTATATTCAAAAGGGGTGATCGGATAATCCTTAATTTGTTGGATTGGTTCATGCGATGACCGATTATCGTATCTTCTGGCGAGTGTAAACGCCACCGGAATCTCGGCTTCAGGCTCTTCAGTTAGGGAAACTCGAATTGTATCCCCAAGTCCATCTTCTAACAGTGTGCCTATTCCAACAGAAGATTTGATTCTGCCGTCTTCGCTATCGCCAGCTTCCGTAACACCAAGATGTAGCGGGTAGGGTTTAAATCCTTCCTCATCAATTTTTTGAACCAGTAAGCGATAAGCCTGTACCATCACTTGTGGATTACTTGACTTCATGGAAAGAACAATATTGAAGTAATCCTCGTCTTCACAAATACGAAGAAATTCTAATGCAGATTCAACCATCCCAAGTGGAGTGTCACCATATCTACTCAAAATACGATCTGACAACGAACCATGATTGGTTCCAATCCGCATTGCTGTTCCATACTCTTTGCAAATTTTAACAAGCGGAACGAACTTCTTGCGGATCCTATCTAACTCTGATTGATAAGAATCTTCTGTATACTCAATTGTTTCAAATCGTTTCTTGTCTGCATAGTTACCTGGATTAACCCTCACCTTCTCTACTATTCTTGCAGCTAGTTCAGCCGCGTTAGGTGTGAAATGAATGTCAGCTATTAACGGAACATTATAACCTCTTTTACGGAGCTCTTTTTTTATCTCCTCCAGGTTCTGAGCTTCTTTTATACTCGGGGCGGTGATACGTACGTACTCGCAACCAGCATCTACCATTCGAATAGTTTGTTCTACCGAACCAAGAGTATCCATGGTATCAATAGTAGTCATGGATTGCACTCTGATGGGATGATGTGCACCCATCGGTAAATCGCCAATTTTGACTTCAATTGTTTGCCTGCGACTGTATTTTACCAGGCTATTGCAATATAGTTTTAGAGCGGCAACAGTGTTGTTCACAAAAGATTTGTTTAGCACAAAAATAACCCTAATTCAGGTGATTTTGTTTGCGGTTATGGTGAATAAAAGTAAGGTGATTAGTTGGATTGATAAATTCGGGTTATTCACCAGAACAATCGGATTTAGGGAGTTTTTTTACCAATTAAGCAAGTTTTCAAAATAATTGTTCTCAACTCGCCTAGTTTAGATGTCCCCCAACTGCGGTCGGATAACCATTTCCTCTACCACACTTCTTCCGGATAAGGCATAGGCAGCATACACGGCATCAGCAACGTCCTCTACTTTCATAAATCGATCGTCAGGAAGGTCAACTCCGTCCCAGCTTGACGTCTTGGTAGCACCAGGCAAGATGGCAGTTACGCGAATATTTTGAGTCATCAATTCCTCGCGCAAAACTTTAGAAAATCCCAGCAAAGCAAATTTAGATATCGCATAAGAGCCTCCATTAGGATATGCTTTTATACTGGCAATCGAACACATGTTAAAGATGTGCCCTGCCCTATTAGCTTTCATAAGGCCAACCAATCCTCGCGTAGTGTAATAGGCACTATACACATTGCTATTGATCATACTTTCCAGTGCACCTTCGGGCTCTTCCGTAACTAACCCCGGAATAAAAAAACCAGCGTTATTTACCAGCACATCAAGTGGGCGATTTAAGGAGTTCACGAAATCAGTAAATGTTTTTACCTGCGCTTTATCAGACATGTCAGCAACTGCTGTGTAGGCTTTGACACCCAACTTCTCAAAATGCTTCTTTAACTCATCAAGTTCACTCTTATTTCGGGAACACGTGATTACATCAAAGCGGTGAGAAGCAAATTTCTCAAGGATTGCTCTGCCTATACCTTTCGTTCCACCTGTGACGGCAATTAACTTATTCATGATAGTTTTTTTATCTTTGAGCAATATAATAAAATGGCTGTGTGACTAAGGCATAAGGCCTTGGATATCAATCATCGAAATAAAAAAAATGAAGGAATTTGGACGTTACGTCATGTTTATTGGTTCTCTGTTTGTACGCAGGGAATCTTTCAAAACCTACTATAAGCTGGTACTAGAAGAGAGCCTGCAAATTGGTGTAAAATCAATATTATTGATCGCGTTGGTCTCTGCATTTATGGGTGCAGTTACTACTGTTCAAACAGCATTTAACTTAGTTAGCCCTTTCGTTCCTAAGTTTGTGATTTCACAGGTGGTTCGCGAAATGATCATTCTTGAATTAGCACCAACTATTATGGCCATCATCTATGCTGGCAAAGTTGGTTCAAGTATGGCAGGTGGGCTAGGCACTATGCGCATTACGGAACAGATCGATGCACTCGAAGTCATGGGTATAAATTCAGCCTCTTATCTGGTTCTGCCAAAAATCATTGCTTCAATCCTTATGTACCCCCTATTGGTTATTGTGGCCGGATTTTGCGGGCTGCTTGGTGGATACTTAGTGGGCTCTATTGGCAATATTATTACGCCTTACGATTACGTATATGGCATACGATCCTCCTTTAATGAATTCACTATCACGTTTGCCCTCATTAAATCAGTTGTATTTGCTTTCATGATTTCATCAATATCTTCGTTTAAAGGATATTATACACAGGGTGGAGCCTTAGAGGTAGGAATTGCCAGCACCGCTGCCGTAACCAGCAGCGTAATAGCTGTATTGATTGGTGATTATCTCTTAGCTGAATTACTTCTCAAATAATGATTGAAATACAGAATATCTCAAAATCATTCGCAGACAAAGCCGTCATCACAAACATCAACGGTGTCTTTGAAAAAGGAAAAACCAATTTAATCATAGGCGCTAGCGGAACTGGTAAAAGCGTTTTATTAAAATGCATTGTGGGTCTGGTACCTCCGGATACCGGCTCTGTTTTATATGATGGCCGCGATTTTACAGAAGCCGACAAAGAAATTAAAACGGAGATTAGAAGGGAAATTGGAATGCTTTTTCAAGGTGGGGCATTGTTTGATTCTAAAAATGTTGAGCAAAATGTGATGTTTCCATTGGACATTTTAACAAAAATGCATCCTGGAGAGAAACTTGACCGTGTAAACTTTTGCTTGAAACGCGTTGGCCTTGACACAGTAAATAAAAAGATGCCATCAGAAATTTCAGGAGGTATGAAGAAACGGGTTGGCATTGCACGTGCGATCGTAAACAACCCTAACTATCTTTTTTGCGATGAACCAAACTCTGGGCTCGACCCCCAGACCTCGATTCTTATAGATGAACTTATCCAGGAAATCACTCTGGAGTTTGACATTACAACGGTCGTAGTGACTCATGATATGAACTCCGTGATGGGAATAGGTGAAAAAATAATGTTCCTCTATAAAGGAAGTAAACTATGGGAAGGTAGCAAGGATGATCTTACCCACTCTGGCGTGAAGGAGTTCGATGATTTTGTTTTTGCTAATAAAGTTATGAACTCATTAAGAGGGAAATAGTCCTTCTGCTTTTCACTTTAGTTCCGGGAAATGTTGATCCAGGAAATCTTGTTATTCTAATCAGGATACAAGGGTAGTTTTATATAAAAAGTAGTGCCAAGGCCTACTTTTGATTCAAACCAAATCTCTCCTCCACTTCGTTCAATTCCCTGCTTCGCAATAGCCAGACCTATGCCAGAGCCAGACTTCTTTGTGCTGAAATGCGGCAAGAAA
The DNA here is from genome assembly GCA_031384515.1 of Bacteroidia bacterium. Classification (GTDB taxonomy): domain Bacteria; phylum Bacteroidota; class Bacteroidia; order Cytophagales; family Cyclobacteriaceae; genus ELB16-189. The sequence continues at coordinate 16,894 of JANNAQ010000075.1, read as the reverse complement.
ACCTTTTCAATCAGCTCCTCATCAATCCCACTTCCGTTATCAGAAATTGATATCATACAAAATCCATCATTAACTCTACTAATCACATTAATTACACCATGGTTTCCTTCCTTAATAGATTGCTGCGCATTCAACATAATATTTGAAAATACCCGGGTAAGCAATTGTTCATCACCGAGAATGTAAATCTCTTCAGTCAAATCCTGTTTAATAGTATGAGAAGAATTAGATGAATGAAGGTCTGCCACTCTTTTTAATACCTTACAAAGATCCATCTTTTGTAAAATGGGAGCAGGCATTCGAGCGAACGTGCTGAAGGATGAAGCAATCTGATTTAGAATGTCAACTTGAACCAGCAAGGTCTTAAGAGATTTATCAGTCTCTGCCTTGTCCAAATTGCCATTTAGAAACGCAAGCTCCATACGCTGAAGGGTAAGTTTCATTGGAGTAAGCGGATTATTGATCTCGTGGGCAATCTGCTTGGCAATTTCTCTCCACGCACTTTCTTTTTCAGTGCGCCTTAATTCAATCTTACTTAGGGCAAGATTCTCAATCATGCGATTATATCCACTCACTAGTAAACCAATCTCATCATTCGATCTCCAGGCAAGTGGCTTATTGTCACCTGAGAAACTAGTCTTGCCTAGTGATCGGGTAATAAACCGTAATGGGAATGTCAACCAATTGACAACTAAAAAAGAAAGCCACGAAAAAAGAAGGAAGACAATAACAAAAACGACTAAAACGTTGATCAACACGCTTATTTGTGTCTTCTCCAAGGAATGAGCAGAATCAAAGAATGGTATACTCAGAATCCCTATTAGCTCTCCAGAGTCGGGAGATTTCAAGGCAGAGTACGAGGTATTAAAACTTAGCTTACCAATTGCGTCATTTTCAACAAAGGAGCTTTCTTTTCCGATCACAATTCTCCTCAAGGCCTTACTATCTATTAAACCAGACACTAATTGGTTTTGATAAATAAGTGGCTGGCTTGAAGAAATTAACTTGCCCTGTTTAGAAAAAACGGAAGCATCAAGATTCGCGAGCTTGGCCAAGTTAAGAAGTTGGCTATCAAAATCAGCTCTACTGTCTTCGGCCATATTGATATAAGAATTTAAATCAATACTCAACCTATCTCCAATAATCTTAGATCTATTTAAAAATTCTTTCTTTAGCTCTAATTCCTCGGATCTACTAATTAAACTCAACGTAGTGATACTAACCGCAATTAACGGCAATAGAAATGCAAGGTAAACATAGACCTGAATGCGGGCAGCATAATTAAGACGCTCACCCTTCTGCCATGACAAAATACCAAAGAAAAGTAAGAGGAATAAAACAAAGCATAGGCCGAGCATAAACAAGAAAGAAAAATTGGCAAGCACATTAAACCAAGTGTAGTTAAGTGCAGACACCACGGCTACTCGCCCTAAGTCATCCTCAAGTCCAAAATGGGTAAATCCATTTTCCTCTATGCTATTTTTGTAAAGGCCCACTTTACCTAATAATTCAAGACTGAAATCCCGTTCATAGTTATAGAAGCCAGCGCTACTAATTAATCTTCCTTTCAAGAAAAAAGCATAACTAAAATCAGTATTTCTGTAATAATTAAAAAATTGATTGTCAACCAGCAACTCAGGAAATACATTCTGAGGAATTAATTTCTTCAGGGAAAGATCCAGCACTACAAAACCAGCCTTGCCTCCATACCCATCCGATTTTTGAATGGGATGAGCACCATACTGGTCTGTTGGGACAATAACCAAATATCGCTTTGCCGATTCCAGGTTTGTACTTTCAATAAAATAAACCCTTTCATAGTTTGTCTTGTTTGCCTCCATTTGAAATTCACTTATAAGACTCGCAAAATTCAATCGAGCAATATTGTCATGGGGTTCGCCACTTGCATTATATAAATAGACTTGCACATCATACTTATCAAAATAGGCATTTAAATACACCTGGTAAACCTTCTGTCTTACACCAGATTTAGCAAGGAATGGTGTTGCCATCCTGGATTGAATAAAGGGATCACTTGAAATGCGCTTCGATGCTTCACTTAACAAATATTCCCCAAGATTATCGCGCCCAACAAGAAAATTACTTCCATATCTAGCTTGATCTTCGATTGTTTTCTCCTGGGCAAATCGTCTAATACTGATGGAGCCCTGTATTGAAAGCACAATAATTGCTAAAAAGAAATATAGAAAAGTAGGAAATGAAAATTGTTTCAATGAAGATCTCCAGTTCACTAAAAAAAGTGTTGAAAAATAGGCAAGGCCACAAATCAAAGTAATCAAATAATTCCTTTCAGAAATTTCGTATAACAAGAGAAAAATGAACGCTGCCAACAATAGCGCTAAGTAAAACTGTACTCTTGAATGGCTAACCGCCAGAGTAGCTATTCTAAAAAATGCATGACAAAAGAGAAACGCACAAACACTACCTAATACAATAGAGAGAAAAGCCAAGCTCCGCATTAAATCAAAATTGATAGTTTGAGAAATATCAAGGGAGATGCTGGAGTTATGGGAGATGGTTTCAAAAAATAAAAAGGGAAAAAGAATAGCGTAAAAACAAATAAGCAATAAGGCAACAGTTAGTAAAAACCTATAAAATGCGTTCAGCTTATTAATTCCTGTAATGAAAGACCATTGGAAATATGTATAAAAAAAATATAGTCCTAAAAGAAGGGCCGAAACCGTATTAAAAAAAAGATCAGCAATAGATGGATTTAAAGAAGAGGAAGCAAACTGCAAAGGGTCAAAAATATATAGCTTACTATAGTCACGCGGAAAATTAAAGCTGATCATGAGATATCTCATCAACACCAAACCCACTAATAGTGTAAAAAAGGCCAACGCAAAATTCCTGCGTCTGTGAAAATCGAAACCTAGGAGCCAAAGCCCAAATGCGGTAAATACAAATGCAAGCCAACCACATAGCAGAGAGATTGTATCTTGATATTGGCCTTCTACAGAAGAAAGGAATTTTACTTTAAATAAAATATCGCCATCAAATGTTATGGGGTAACCTTCATTTGAACCAGCCTCAACCAATTCAAATCCATCACTAGAAAAGACCTGAGCGTTCCGAAATGGAACTAGATATCGATTAGATATACTATACTTTTCAAATAAAGGAATACACGAAACAAGAGTTGAATCCTTTAATTTCCACTTCCTAACCACAAAGCTTCCCCGGGAAGATTGGAAAAATTTAATCTTAAAGTCCTCTTGTACTAATCTGATATCAGGCAGATAGTCGTTCTTATTCCATCGTACTACTGAAGAGCTATCATATAGAAAAAAAGAGTATTTCAGATTTTCCCAACCTGATTCCGAACCAGTAGAAACTAATAATTCACCTTCAGCTTCAGCCTTTTCTATTTCATTAGAAAGTCGGTTTGAGATAACGTCAGCAATTGCAATCGGTGAATGTAATTTGTCCAGATAAAGATTGGCAAGGAAGCCTATCAGCAATGAAGCTCCCGCCAAAAGAAAAAATATTATTGCCTTCCTATTGAACATTCTCTTGGAAATCAATTACTAAAAATACTAAAATCAACTTGACTATTTGGATGGCTTGTACAAAAGGCCACCAAACCAATACAGAAATAATACCCGAGAAACACGAAAGGAGATAGGTGTAAACAGTATAGCCCCTATGCCAATGATAACCACATAGGCCAGATCAGAAGGATTCCAGAAAAGATATAAGACAGTCCACATCGTAACAAATAAAACCACACTTAGTGCGTAGCTTACGAACATGGCACCAAAGTAGAATCCAGGCTCGGGCTCTAAGGTAGACTTACAGTGGGGGCAATTCTTGTTCATCTCTGCAAAATGAGTGATCTTCCTTAAGTGATACTTAAAAATATCACCCTCTCTGCAAGCTGGACATTTACCTGAAAGCAGTGCGCTTCCCCGACTCTTTTGTTGCATTCGATTTACTCGTTCTGTACCAAAGATAGGCAATCACACCCACAGCAAGGTAAGGGGCAAAGAAGAGATACATAATACCAAAATTAATCCCGAGTGCAATCCCAGGGTTACCATTGCTAACATTGTTCTCCAGCGTAGCCCTACACATTGCGCACTGAGCAGAAACCTCGGTCAATGAAACGATACAAACGAATAACAGAACCAAAAAAGCTCTCATAGAAATCATTTATTTGTAATACGGACTAATCATCACATAAACTATGACTCCAGTTACTGCCACGTACAACCACACCGGAAAGGTAAATCTAGCCAAGGTTTTGTGCCTTTCAAAATTACCTGATAGTGCCCTAGAAAAGGTAAACAGAACCATTGGAATAACAACAATTGAAAGTAAAATATGGCTTACTAAAATGATAAAATAAAAATAACGAATCACCCCGATCCCACCGAATGAAGTAGATTCAGTAGTCATATGATAAAGTACATACATGACCAAAAAAGAGGCTGAAAGCCCAATACATACTTTCATAATTTTCTCATGCAAGTTGCGATTCCCGTTTTTTATAGCAAAAACTGCTGCTATCAATAACACAGCGGTAACTCCATTGATGGAAGCATAAATAGGTGGCAGAAAAGTAAAATCAAAACCTTTTATTTGCACTTTAAATAAAACGGCAACTAACACCGGAATTACAATCGATAAGGCTATAATAAGTCTTCGGTAGGGATCTTTACTTTCCATTCAATATCGCTTTAAAATAATATCGAGCTCGGTCATCAAACGATCTACTTCATCACGGTCGTTTGAATTATACTGGCCACGAATTCTTTTCTTACTGTCTAAAAGCGCCATATCTAAAGAGGGCTTTAGAAGCAACGCGCATTCAATTGATTTACTTGTTTCAGTTATACGCTTAAAACCTACTGCTTCGTCTACTTGCAAGTATTCAGTCAAGCGTGAAAGTTGCATATCTGATTTTGCCAATTCCTCAGACATTGCTTCATAAAAAATAATAAGCAGGCTGTCTGATTCATGTCCTTGATTAAAATTGAGATAAGAACTATCAGAAAGGAAGTAGGGAATAGTTACAGATTCACAACCAGCAGGCACTTTTGATTCAGAAGTTTGAAAGAGAGGCACCACAGCAAACTCATTTTTTCCAAAAAACTTCAAAAAAATGAATACTAAAACAGGAAGCAGTAGTGCAATAAGCAAGAATAAAGATTTTCTATTCATTAGAATAATAACATAAAAAGAAGGCTAAAGTTCGTTAAAACTTTAGCCCTTTAAGAATTCCAAGTATTGAGCGATTACTTCAAAAGTGAGCAATTTTCATACCTTCATACACGAACGCCACTAACATCCATACCACAAAGCCTAATGGGATTAGAATCGACCACAGTAATACCTTTGACTCATATCTCAAGTGCATAAACTCGCCCACAATGTAAGCAGCCTTTACAATAGTCATCACTACGAATATAGACGTTTTAACTGAACCATGGCTCATCGTAAAAGCTACAATGAATTCAACTGCAGTTATAGCTCCTAAAATTCCTGCAACTGTCCATAGTTTTTTAATCTTTTCCTTGTCGGGAGGAAGAACAGTTACTTGTGATTCGTGGGAATGATGCGCCATTTTTTTAATGATTAATAGTTATACCAAATAAAAGAAAGTGAATACAAATACCCAAACCAGGTCTACAAAGTGCCAGTACAACCCAACTTTTTCAACCATTTCGTAATGACCTCTTCGTTCATAAACGCCAGTTACAGTATTGTAGTAAATCAAGAAGTTAAATAAAACTCCGCTAAAGACGTGAAAGCCGTGAAAGCCGGTAATAAAGAAAAAGAAGTCCGCAAAATCAGCAGGACCATATTGATTGATAGTCAGGCTTGCCCCCACAACCTCTTTTGTTATCCATTGCCCATTAACAAAATCCTTAACTAGCGTTGGCGTATCAGATCCAACAATAAAGTGTGTCCACTCCCAAGCCTGGCAGCTTAAGAACGCAATTCCACCAAGTAACGTCCATAACATCCATTTTTCTACCGCTTTACGATCCATACGGTGACCAGCTTCCACTGCTAATACCATGGTAACGCTGCTCATGATTAGAACGAAGGTCATAATACCAACAAACACTAGAGGCAACTCCACCCCATGCAAAAAAGGCACGGCATCAAACACTTTCTCTGGGATCGGCCAATACTCAGTCGAAAAAACATAATCAGCTGGAGAGCCGGTATAGGCATGATGAGATGAACGAACGAGCCCATAGGTAATTAATAACCCTGAAAATGTAAAAGCATCTGAAAGCAGAAAAAACCACATCATGAGCTTGCCATAGCTTACGCCCATTGGGGAGACTCCACCATCCCATTCGCTGTTGTCTGAGGTTGCTGCGTTTACTGCAGCTGTGCTGTGTGACATAGTTTAAATTTGATTACCGGTTCAATATTAAGAAGACAAACAAATATAGCCAAAGTCCGCCCAAAAAATGCCAATAAGTTGTGCACATTTCTATCTGAGGTAGATTCCTGGAATGGACTTTATGCTGAAAAGTTGCTATTAAAACAATCAGAACAAATATGATAGCCGAAATCAGGTGGACGGCATGTAGGCCTGTAAGTATGTACAAAAACGAGCCAGATGGATTTCCTACTAAATATACACTGTTCCTCACCAAGTCTCCCCAGGCGAGCACCTGGCCCACACAAAAAATTGCTCCCAAAAGAGCAGTGATAGTGATATAAATCTTTACTCTTTCGAGGTTATCCTTTTTAGCGGCCCCATAGGCCAATTGCATCGAAATACTGCTGAGAATAATTACCACTGAGGTCGAATAAAACAGATTCGGCAAATCAAAGTAAAGCCAATTCCCTTCCGCCTGCCTAACAATATAAGCGGATGTTAGTGAGGCAAATACCATCACCACACTAGCAATAAATATCCACATCGCAAATTTTTTGGGATGCATGGAGATGGGCTTTTTAGGCTCCTCAACAATTTTAAAATCAGTAGTCATATCAATTCACTTTATCCAACAAATAAGCAATCTGAACTATAGGTAAATACAAAAATGAGCCAAACATAATACGCAGTGCTGACTGACGGCTTCCTGTTTTCATCAATGAAAAAGTTTGGGCAAAAAAAGCTATCCCACATACAGTTGCCACAACAGCTGAGTTAATTCCTGAAATTCCAAAAAAAGCTGGCAATAGCCCTAAGGGGATTAAACACATCGTATACACCATGATCTGAATACAGGTATTCAGATCTTTGCCTCCACCAGAGGGCAGCAGTTTGAACCCTGCTTTCTTATAATCATCATCAGCTACCCATGCAATCGCCCAGAAATGAGGAAACTGCCAAATGAATTGTATGCCAAAAATAATCATCGCTTCGTGGGTGATAGAACCAGTGGCTGCCACCCAACCCAACAAAGGAGGTAATGCTCCAGGTATTGCGCCAACGAAAACTGCAATTGGCCCTACCCGCTTTAACGGTGTATACACGAAACTATAAAGCACCATCGATACCAGAGACAAGGTGACTGTCAAAGGATTTGTATATATCCAGAGAATACAAATGCTAACGGACATACAGACCATGGAAAAGATCAAAGACTCATGAACTGTCAACCTCGAGGTAGGTAGTGGACGCCCCATGGTCCGTACCATCAGCTTGTCTAAATCTTTTTCAATAATCTGATTGATCGTAACGGATGCTCCTGATAATAAAAAACCTCCAACGGTGATCATGCTTAGCACGATCCAATCAATTCTGCCTTGTGTTGCCAACCCATATCCAAAAGCACAAGAGAAAGCAACCAACATAGATAACCTTACTTTCAGCAACTCAATAAAAGCTCTGACTTTGGCAATTGCCAGAGTTCCTGCAGATATAGGTTCAACGTGTTGAGATATCATAATTCCTAAATGCTTAACACCACTTTACTCCTACTGTTCAGGTCAAAAATCATAAAAAGTTGCAGGCCAAAAGTGATAGTGGCCAACAAAAGATGAACAGGTTGAAGAATCGGCAATACACCCAAATACCCCAATCCGGCCCCAGTCAATAATGTGCACAAAATTAAGATTATTAGGTTTCGTGATAAAGTTTTATGGTAACTAGTTTTCCTTAATTTCAACACCAATAAAAGGTTGACAATAAGAACCACCCAAGAAAATGATCGGTGTATCAAAAACTCAAGCCCCAGCCCTTCGATCCAATCTTTCCTGTCAGCCAAAACTGAGGCAACAATGTCAATACCTTCCCTCACTTTCGTACCCAAAACAATCTGAATGACTAGAACACTCAAACTGACTATCAACAGCATTTTTAATCGTATTGGAACCTCAATTTTTTCCTGATCTTCAACCGACTCCTGGCTGCTTTTGTGAAATAGATACACCAGAAAAGTAACTATCAGAAGCGCAACCATCATATGAATTGTAATTGTCCAAGTAGTAAGATTGGTGGAAACGACTATTGATCCAAACCAACCTTGAATAATCACGGCAATTAAGGTCATGGTAGAATATGCAAAAAGAGCCGGTCTAATCTTCCTGAACTTGCGAGACTTCCAGAACAACAGTATGATAAATCCACCTATTACCACGCCTATAAGTCGATTAATATACTCTACCCATGTTTTTATCGGATTGAAATCTGCCTCCTGCAGAATAGCTTTATCTATTAATATCTTAGACGCAGTCTCCTCCAATCCTATAAAACTGAGATAGCTAGCAAATTTTAGGTTCTTTTTCTCACGAATAGAAGAGTAGACCTCCTTATAGTTGTCAGGTAGTTGCTCAATCGAGGTTGGAGGAACCCATTGACCAAAACACTTAGGCCAGTCGGGACAGCCCATGCCTGAACCTGTGCTCCTAACGACTCCACCAACCATAATTAAAAAATAAACAGCGATCAGAGTCCACAAGCAAAGCTTGTTAAATCTCTTGATCGCTGTTGAGTCCAATGGACGAAATGTCTAAACTTAGTGCTTCTTGTTTTCTACTACGATTGCCTCATTACCCATCTCCAACTTGATCAATTCGTTCTCGTGTGGAAGATTAGACTCGGGAGTTTCTGAATATGGAATATGCTGAGGGATGAAATCATCTTTTGATCCAGGCTTGCTATAATCATATGGCCAACGATAAACAGTAGGTATCTCACCTACCCAGTTCCCGTGACCTGGATTGCGTGGTGTAGTCCATTCCAGTGTATTCGAGTTCCAAGGATTAGCAGGAGCAGGTTTACCACGGAAAATGCTATAGAAGAAGTTAAACAGGAATATAAACTGAGCTACCATGGTGAGAATGGCCGCAGCGCTTACTAACATATTTAAGTCAGCAAAAGAATTAAACGTTTCAAAATTAGTCCATGAGTAATATCTGCGAGGGAAACCAGCAATGCCTATATAATGCATAGGAAAGAATACTAGATATACGCCAACAAAAGTTATCCAAAAATGAAGTTGACCCAATTTATAGTCCATCATCCGGCCAAACATTTTTGGGAACCAATGATATACACCTGCCATCATACCAAAGAAAGATGCACTACCCATTACAAGGTGAAAATGAGCAACCACAAAATAGGTGTCATGGAGTTGAATATCCACAGCTGAATTGCCTAAGAAAATTCCAGTAATACCTCCGGTCAAAAAGAAAGAAACAAGGCCAATTGAAAACAACATGGCAGGGGTAAAAATAATGTTACCCTTCCACAAGGTTGCCACATAGTTAAAAATCTTAACGGCTGAAGGCACTGCAATAATAAGTGTAAGAAGTGTAAATATTGATCCTAAAAACGGATTCATACCCGTGACAAACATATGGTGTGCCCACACAACAAATGAAAGGATAGCAATAAATAACATAGAGCCAACCATCGCCTTGTACCCAAAAATCGGCTTGCGCGAATTAGTCGCAATGATTTCAGATGAAAGACCTAATGCAGGCAACAACACAATATAAACTTCAGGGTGTCCTAAGAACCAAAATAAGTGTTGGAACAATACAGGGCTACCACCTTGATTAGGCAAAGCCTCACCACCAATATAGATGTCAGACAAGAAAAAGCTCGTTCCGAAACTACGGTCGAAAATGAGAAGCAATGCAGCCGAAAAAAGCACAGGAAATGAAAGCACTCCAATTATGGCAGTAAAGAAAAACGCCCAAATCGTTAGTGGCATTTTTGTGAATGACATTCCCTTGGTCCGCATGTTAATAACAGTTGTGATATAATTGATGCCACCTAAGAGACTGCTCACGATGAACAGAGCCATTGCTACTAACCATAAAGTCATACCAAGACCTGAACCGCTTATGGCTTGAGGTAGTGCACTTAGAGGGGGGTAAATGGTCCAACCTCCGCCAGCAGGGCCAGTGGAAAGGAAGAGTGATGTGAACATAATCACACTAGATAAAAAGAAAAACCAATAGGACAACATGTTCATAAAACCAGAAGCCATGTCGCGCGCGCCAATCTGAAGAGGAATTAGGAAGTTGCTAAAGGTTCCACTTAAACCTGCGGTCAGAACAAAGAAGACCATGATTGTTCCATGCATGGTAACTAATGCCAGATAGAATTCAGTATCAATCTTTCCGTCCCCAGTAATCCATCCCCCTAAAATTGGTCTTAGCCATTCCAAATTGGCATCAGGAAAGCCCAATTGAAGCCTGAAGATTACGGAAAGCATTCCCCCAAGGAGAGCCCAGAATATTCCGGTTATGAGGAATTGCTTTGCAATTACTTTGTGATCTTGACAAAAGATATAATTAGTCCAGAAATTACCGTGGTGTTCGTGATCATGCTCGTGATCGTCATGATGAACTTCGGTCTGTGGGTGTATGTCTATTGTTGCCATATATAAATATCTTAATTAGCTATTGAAACAGTTGTTGCAGTTGCCTGAGTTGCTGTATTGGAAATATTATCCATGCCTGAATTAATCATTGCAGCTTCCTTTAGACCATCTGGCACATACTTCATATAATCAGGGTTGAGTTTTAACCAAGTTTCTTGAGAAACCTTCCACTTCTCATAAGCCTCAGGTTCATCAACTACCACTAGAAATCTCATAGAGAAATGGCCCTTCCCACAAATTTCGGTACAAGCCATTTCATAATTAAATTTAGAATTACCCGTTTCTTCACGCATTTCATCAGTTGTTTTCGTTGCAATAAATTTGAACGTGGTCTGCATACCTGGTACAGCATCCATCTTTACTCGAAAGTGTGGAAGAAAAACACTGTGCAACACATCCTTGGCTCTGATCTTCAGAAGAATTTCTTTCCCTTTAGGAAAATGAAGTTCAGAGGCTTTGAAGTCGTCAAACGAGTTTTTATCTGTCAAATCAAGTCCGAATTCATTCGATGCGTCAATCAATTTATAATTGTGATGACCAAGCTGATTATCTTTTACACCTGGGTAGCGCACAGTCCAATACCATTGTTGGCCTACCAGTTCAACAACTTCAGCTTCCTTGGAGGCAGGTCCAGTAATATCATTCCAGGCCCTTAGACCACTAAATATTAACAATGCTAAAACGATAGCTGGAATCACTGTCCATACAATCTCCAGAACGTGGTTATCAGCTATATACTCTGCTCTTCTGTTTTTGTTGTAGCGGTATTTAAAGATGAACCAAAACATAGCCAATGAGATAATGACAAATGCAACCACAATAACTACCATGGTCACCCAAAATAAGTTATCAGTAACTACACCATGTTCTGAAGCTACCGGAAGGGTGTAACTCTTAAAATGAGTAAAAGAATACCAGAAAAATAATCCAAGCCCAAGGATAATAAATGCCATAAATAAATAGCCATGTATATTATTGCCCGATTCTATATCCTCTTCTTCATTCTTCACTAAGCCAACCAGGTTACTAATCCTAAATATCATATACAGGATCCCTAGTACCAGTACCAGCCCTAACCCAATTATCAAACTCATCATACAATTACTTTTTTAATGTCTGTAATCAAACTACTAAATGTGATGGTTCAAACTCTCTTCCATAAAAGGATGGTGTTTGGCCACCAATTGAATTTTAGAAAGAGCATTCAAAACAACGAATAGAAATGCCGCCATAAAAATCAAACCAAGTCCAATTTCAAGGAAGCCAACCCCGCCTTGCCCCTTCATAACCCCAGGGGTAATCATATTATAAAAATCAAACCAGTGTCCAGTGATAACGATCGGGCAAACTACTTTTAACATTGACATGTGTCTCTTTGCATCTCTTGTCATTAATAACAAAAACGGAAGTACAAAGTTTAAAATAAGATTAGCATAAAATATCCAACTATATGGATTGTTTTGAAGCCGTGCTATGAAGTAAACAGTCTCTTCCGGAATGTTCGCGTAGTAGATCAACATAAATTGACTAAACCAGATGTAGGTCCAAAATACGCTGAAAGCAAACACGAACTTCCCTAAATCGTGGAGGTGGTTGGAGGTAACCATTTTTAGATACCCTGCACTTTTTAAACCCGCAACAATAAGTGTTATTGTGGCCAAACCGGTTACCCACCAGCTTGCAAAGACATACCAACCCATCATCGTGCTAAACCAATGTGTATCAATACTCATCACCCAATCCCATGCAGCTATTGATGAACTATATCCAAAAATAACAAGAAAAATGGCTGACAGCTTGCGCGATGTATACCAGTGGGCAGTGGAGCCATCAACGTCTTCCGCAAGCATTTCTTTCTTTATCCAAGTGAAGAACAAATACCACAATCCAAAAAAGGCAACCATTCTAAAGATGTAGAACACTGGGAAACCTCCGTCCGGTAGTGGCCAAAAAAAGTATCCACCCTTACCATCAATAATGGAATCATAATCGGGGCCACCTTTCACATAGAGATCATGGTGAGTCCAATGGAATACATCTGCCTTCACCACAAACCACAACACAAGCATCAAAATTCCAGCGAACGGAATCCAGTGGCCAATTGCTAACGGAATTCTTTTGATTGGTGCCGACCATCCCGCTTGGGCAGCATATTGAATGGCAATAAAAAACAAACCAATTATTCCAATACCAGCAAAAAATGTATTGTTGTGCCAAAGTGAAGTATAGATTCGCTTCAACCAGATTGGGCTACCATGATGCTCGGAGGCGGCTGCTTCATGGCCTTCTGAGGCTGCTGAGTGATCTGCTATGGCAACTAAATTTTTTGATAGTTCAACAGACGCATGACCACCTTCTGCTTCATGGCCTCCGCCAGACATGGCCATGAAAACTCCAAGGGCAAAAAGTACGAGCCCAACGGCTCCCAGAATAAATAACTTTCGCTTTGTTTCTGGTTTGAAGATATATTTTTCGTCAGCTATCATGTGTATGAATATTCTTATAGATAAATATCAATTCTTTTGTAGGTCCTTAACATACTTGGCAATTCTCCATCGATCCTCCTGACTTACTTGCGAACCATGCGAGCCCATTAAGCCTTTCCCGTATGTAATCACATGGAAAATATGACCCTCTGTTATATTCTTGTAAGCATCACCTTGCAAGTTTGCAATGCCTGCATATTTCTCTGAAACCTTACCATCACCACCGGCTTTTGCTCCATGACAATGCTGACAATAATACTCATAAAGGGCTTTGCCTTGAAGAACAACCTCTTTGGTATTCTCAAAGGGGCTTACTAAATTATCTGACTTTCTCAATCCAATCGTGTCGTTTGGTAATCGATAAGGGAGAAACCCATACGCATTTCTCTTTACGGTATGAGGTGCTGGCTCACGCATAGACATGCGATACGGATTGTACTTATTCGAATTGTAGTATTCCCCTGACCGGCTATCCAAAGAGTTTACAATGTTACCTGCGCTCTCGTCAGTAATTTGGGAAAGAGGCTCATATGCCACCGAGTGGTACATGTTAGGTGCAAACTCCTTACCCGGATTATCACCACTTGCAGTACAACCTGCCAAGATGATTGAGGCAGAAGCTCCTAAGAAAAATGTCTTAATCAATTGCATTCGAATTAGTATTAAAAGTTCTTCTCATTAATTTCGGAAGCACCGTTATCTTTTAGAATCCGGCTAATCTCATCCTTACTCAACTTATTAGAAGCAAGGTCAATAGCCATTACGTGCTTATCATCCGTACTTCTTAAATCAAATTGGCGAGGCCATCCATATGGTTTCATATCGTTCACAATAAAAAATGTGCCCACCATGCCAAATGCAGACAATAAGACGGTGAATTCAAAGGTTACCGGAATAAATGGAGGCAAAGAAGCATGGTTCTTTCCGCCTATTATCATTGGCCAGTCAAAGCCCAGCATCCAGATTTGGGTGAATAGGGCCAACGCTGTTCCTGTCATGCCGAAAAGAAAAGCCGCAATAGGCAATCGAGAACGAGTATAGCCTAATGCTTCGTCTAATCCATGAACGGGAAAGGGTGAAAAAACTTCCTGGATTTTAACTCCTTTTTCACGAATGTGCTCAACTGCATGAAGAAGAATATCTTCATCGTCAAAAATTCCTACTATAAAGTTTTTATTTTTCTCCATGATCAATGTTTCTTTTCAGATGATGACTTTATAATACTTTTCATTTCAGCCATGTTAACCACAGGGAAGAATTTTGCGAATAACAAAAAGGCGCAGAAAAAGAAGCCGAACGTAAATAGGTATTCACCCATATCATATAACGTTGGGTGAAACATCGTCCAACTTGATGGCAAATAGTCGCGATGAAGTGACGTGACAATAATCACAAAACGCTCGAACCACATTCCAATGTTTACAATTATTGAAAGAACGAAGGTTGCAACAATATTGGTACGCAATTTCTTCGACCAGAAAAGTTGAGGAGAGATTACGTTACATGTCATCATTGACCAATACGCCCACCAGTATGGACCAGTTGCCCGGTTATAGAACGCATAATATTCGGCAGGAACCCCACCATACCAGGCAATGAAAAATTCAGTGATGTAAGCGATACCGACAATCGATCCTGTTATAATAATTACGATGTTCATCAACTCAATATGATAAATCGTAATGTAGTCCTCCAACTTAAATACTTTTCTTGTTACAATAAGCAGGGTAAGTACCATGGCAAAGCCTGAGAAAATTGCACCTGCAACAAAGTATGGAGGAAAGATAGTTGTGTGCCAGCCTGGGATCACCGAAGTAGCGAAGTCCATTGATACGATTGTATGCACTGAAAGTACAAGTGGGGTAGAGAGACCTGCCAGGATCAGAGCAACTGACTCATAACGGCTCCAAGTTCTGGCACCACCACTCCATCCAAAACTAAGTGAGTTATAAATAGTAGCTCTTAACTTGTTTCCAGAACGAACTGCCCGATCGCGTATTACAGCAAAATCAGGGATAAGACCCATGTACCAGAATACTAAGGATACTGAGAAGTATGTTGAGATGGCAAAAACGTCCCAAAGAAGAGGTGAATTAAAGTTAGCCCACAAAGACCCCCAGGTATTTGGTAAAGGAAACACCCAATAGAAACCTAACCAAAGGCGGCCCATGTGTGCAAATGGAAATGTTGCAGCACAGATAACGGCAAAAATTGTCATGGCCTCTGCCGCACGGTTAATTGACATTCTCCACTTTTGACGAAACAATAAAAGGATGGCTGAAATCAATGTTCCAGCATGACCAATACCAACCCACCAAACGAAGTTGGTAATGTCCCAACCCCATCCGATTGTTTTATTCAGGTTCCACTGCCCGATGCCGTAAGTAACCTCACGGTAAACGCTGTACACCCCAAACATGAGTAATGCTACTGAAATATAAAATCCGATGTACCATAATTTAGAAGGCTTCATCTCTATCGGACGAATAATGTCTTCTGTTACCTGATGGTAATTTTTGTCACCATCAACTAACGGTTCGCGGATTTGTGATTCGTACTTTAAATGCATGTTATTTTTTGTTTTTCATCTCAATCTGTCAAGATTGGGAGTCAAATAAATTATATTTCTTTTATTGCCAGTCTTTTCTTTCTTTTCAATTTCAGTAGCAACTTCCAGGTCTCCCTACTTTCTGTATTTACGCTTTGGCCGCTTCTGTTTTTTCAGCTTTAGCTTCTTTTATTACTTTATCAGAATTTCTAACCTTAGCCAGATAATTTACATTCGGCAAAGCATGAAGCATTTCCAAAGAGTAAAATAAACGCTCTTCGTTTTCTTCACGTGTTTGTGTAATGGTACTCTTTTTATCATTTACATTACCAAACATGATTGCGTTAGTTGGGCAAGCCTGCTGACAAGCAGTTTTTACATCATACTCACCATTTTCGCCTGATTTAAACGGACGGCTTTCTTTTTTAGCTTTTAACTTTCCTTCCTGTAAACGTTGTGCACAGAATGAACATTTTTCAATAACTCCACGTCCACGGACTGTAACATCGGGGTTTAATACCATTCTGGTAAGGTCTTCATTCATCATCATAGAAGCATCCTCAACAATACCCACCTGATTGTTGCCAAAGCTATCGGCACCCATATAATCGGCCCAGTTAAAACGACGTACTTTATAAGGACAGTTGTTGGCACAATATCTAGTACCAATACAACGATTGTAAATCATTTGATTAAGCCCTTCGCTGCTGTGATTGGTGGCAGTTACAGGACATACATTTTCGCAAGGTGCATTATCACAATGCTGACAAAGCATTGGTTGGAAAACCACATCAGGATTTTCAAGATCGCCACTGAAATAACGGTCAATTCTTATCCAATGCATATCATGTGCCCTTGCTACTTCATTCTTACCTACTACTGCCACATTGTTTTCGGCTGTACAGGCTACCACACAAGCATTACAACCTGTGCAGGTATTAAGGTCTATACTCATACCCCATTTTATTCCCGGCTTAGGGAATACAGGGTAAAGTGTTGCCTCTTTAGCAAAATCGCCTGTTTTAGGTGCA